>NZ_LUTR01000098.1 GCF_001597725.1 Neptuniibacter marinus | reverse complement strand
CGTACTGCTAAATCATGCTAAAAAACTCATTCAGCAAGCAGACGAAACAGTACTCGCTATGCAAGAGCTTAGTGGTCTTGAAAAAGGGGAAGTACGCGTCGGCATCCCTAGCATGCTTGGCTCGTACTACTTCCCTCCAATATTAATGGCATTTCGACATCAGCACCCGAACCTGACTCTGCAAGTCATTGAGGGTGGCACATGGAAACTTCAACAAATGCTGGAAGTCGGAGAAATTGATTTAAGCG
>NZ_LUTR01000097.1 GCF_001597725.1 Neptuniibacter marinus | reverse complement strand
CCACAAGAATTTCAGATGGACCGGCAATCATATCAATACCAACAGCACCAAAAACCATGCGTTTAGCAGTTGCCACATAAATATTGCCAGGACCTACAATCTTATCAACTTTTGGTACCGTTTCCGTGCCGTAAGCCAATGCGGCAACAGCTTGCGCACCGCCCACAGTAATCACACGATCAACCCCTGCCACATGCGCAGCGGTTAACACGATATCATTTACTTCACCGTCCGGTGTCGGTACGACCA
>NZ_LUTR01000096.1 GCF_001597725.1 Neptuniibacter marinus | reverse complement strand
TCAAACTCTTCAATTTAAGATTTTGTTCGGCTCAATGCATACTGACTTCAAAACTACTGTGTAATTTTAAAGCTATTATCGTTCCAACAGAACGATAATGAATTGACTTTGCTCGATAACCGAAGTTATCAAATTGGTCACTCAGTTCATTGAAACCTAATTTGTAACCGAAGTTTCTAATTGGATTATCATCAACGAGTGCACACACAGATTGATAGGTTTATATTGTTAAAGAGCAATTCTCTAAAAA
>NZ_LUTR01000095.1 GCF_001597725.1 Neptuniibacter marinus | reverse complement strand
AATTGTCTTTTACACAAGTTAATGAAAATTTGAAAAGTCTCGAATTAAAAGGTAATACTCGAAAATCTGTTAACCTAGAACCTTATATATATGATGATCTATCTAAAATTAGAAATTATCATGAAAATAAAATTGATTTAAAATTGTTGTTAGATGTCTACCCAAACCTTAATGAACTTTATATATCAGGCTACAAAGTGATTGATACTGATATACTTTCATTCAACGATAAAATTACAAGTTTGTCACTT
>NZ_LUTR01000094.1 GCF_001597725.1 Neptuniibacter marinus | reverse complement strand
CCTGCCACAGAGACCTGTGATTCTGCCATGGCCTCAAGCAAGGCCGATTGGACTTTTGCTGGTGCACGATTGATCTCATCGGCAAGAACGAGATGAGAGAAAACCGGCCCCTTTTTGAAGGTGAGCGATTGTGTATGGCTGTCATAGAGCTCACTACCGGTGATATCCGCAGGCAACATATCAGGAGCAAATTGGCTTCTATTCAAGGTTGAGTCGAGTTGTGCCGCCATGACGCTCGCACTGCGAGCTTTCGC
>NZ_LUTR01000093.1 GCF_001597725.1 Neptuniibacter marinus | reverse complement strand
CAGCCACTTAACAGGGCGTTAGCTAGTATTTAAAGAAACTAAGGGCTTAAGTGCTCATGAATGCGGGGCTCTAGCTTCACACTTGATAGTCCCAATGCGCAAGCTATCTCGCCAGTGGCACTGTTCGAAAAGTGGTTGATTCAACCAAAGTCAGCTTACTGAAGTGGTGTGTTTGTTTAGTTCTTTGGTGTGGTTTCACTGGTATTGAAACGTCGCCGTAGCTAAATCAGTTTCGTGAACTGGGCTGTCAATTTT
>NZ_LUTR01000092.1 GCF_001597725.1 Neptuniibacter marinus | reverse complement strand
GCACCTTCCGCTAACACATCATCTAAGGTGTCGATGGTGAAGGTATTTGAGTTGCTGCCCGCTGGGATATCAACACTCGCAACACCGGTGAAGTCTGTGCCATCAGCAGCAACACCGCTGTAGGTGAAGGTCACCGTGATTGCAGAAGTCACATCCGCTGCAGGCTGGTCAACACTGATTGTGTATGGAGTGGTTGTATTGCCTTCGATAACAGAACTTGGACCTGTAAGTGAGACATAAGCCGTCTCAGTATCAGG
>NZ_LUTR01000091.1 GCF_001597725.1 Neptuniibacter marinus | reverse complement strand
GCACCTTCCGCTAACACATCATCTAAGGTGTCGATAGTGAAGGTATTTGAGTTGCTGCCCGCTGGGATATCAACACTGGCAACACCGGTGAAGTCTGTGCCATCAGCAGCAACACCGCTGTAGGTGAAGGTCACCGTGATTGCAGAAGTCACATCCGCTGCAGGCTGGTCAACACTGATTGTGTATGGAGTGGTTGTATTGCCTTCGATAACAGAACTTGGACCTGTAAGTGAGACATAAGCCGTCTCAGTATCAGG
>NZ_LUTR01000090.1 GCF_001597725.1 Neptuniibacter marinus | reverse complement strand
CTTTTTGGTGACGAGTAATAGGCCGACCACCACTTTCATAAACACTTGCCGAGACCGTTAAATCAAGAGGGACTGACGCCCCTTGCCAGCGATCAGGAATGTCTAGCACACCCGCACCTTGTTCATCCAAAGTAGTACGAGGGATGGTCATGCGGCGTTGCTTTGGCTCGTACCTTTCATCACCAAATACGGTCTCCGGGTACTCTTCAAATACCATCTGAGCTGCTTTCGCCGTGATGATCGCGTCGACTTGATTAC
>NZ_LUTR01000089.1 GCF_001597725.1 Neptuniibacter marinus | reverse complement strand
GCTCTTCTAATTCTTGGCTGTAGCCAAAGTGAGCGAGCATGGTTTGGTAGCCTTCGGGCTCTAGGACAGTTTCGATACCACGAATGACTTCTGCAAAGACTTGGTTTGTTAGTGATGGTAGCAATACACCAACGGCGTGGCTTTTGGATTTAGAGAGAATGTCTGGCGCGCGATTAGGGATGTAGCCTAAGTCGTCCAATGCGTGTTGAATTTTATCGCGTAGCGGGTCAGATACTTGATCTGGGTTACGGATAAAACG
>NZ_LUTR01000009.1 GCF_001597725.1 Neptuniibacter marinus | reverse complement strand
GTCGAACCCAAATTGAACGGACGCCACTACCTGATACAAAGACACCCGACTTACGTAGTTCATTACTGGTACGGTGCAGCGGGTTGTTCAATGGCATAAGCAACGACAGCTTGTTCTGTTGCTTCATCCACTCTGTTCTTGGGATTCGGTGCTCTACGGCTTTTGTTGATCAGGCTATCGATACCACCTTCTTCAACAAGTTCCTGATAACGATAAAACGTATCTCGTGATACGCCCATGACTTTGCATGCTTTGGACACATTCCCAAGCTCTTCTGCCAAATTCAGCAAGCCAGCTTTGTGTTTAATGATTGGATTGTTAGTATGGATCATGAGAGTTACCTTTTGTTTTGATTTAAGATTCGACACCTTTATCAAAACGGGTAACTCTCTCTTTTTCAAGATGATGTGTCAGATCTAGTCTGAGCTAATTCAATTTATTTCAACATCTACTGTATCCAAAACCATCATAGCACTGTCAACAAAGCATGTTTTTATCTCACGCTCCATATCCCAATAGTGCTTATAACCATTTTTGGTAGCCCATTTATAGAAGCTAGCAATCTTAGCCATGTAACTTTCGATGGTACTGTCTCGCGGCTTTCCCAAACTATTCCGCGAAATTAATAAATGACAGGTATAAGAGTCTATAATATTTCTGTCTATGTTCTGCCAATTTAGGCTTCCATACCCTTGATCATCAAGCCACTGCAGATAACGCGCTAATATGGTGGAGTAGTCTGATAGTGTTCGAATACTTTTCGAACGAATTTTAGATACCTCCGCGATCCAGTAGGTTGGGCCTTCCAAGAGTAAATGATCATCTGTAAAGTAAACTGGGACACCCTTTTTCTCATAACCGGATACGTCCAGCAGCCCATCACTTGTCTGCAAAATCATTGGCAATAACTTCAATCTAGTTCATTAATTTTTGATACGAACTCTGTTAGCCAATCCCGTGTATCTGAGATACTCTGACAAAGAAGCATCAATTCATGCTCAGTTGCACGTAACAGATCAATTTCACTTTGATTACTAGGAATGAGAACCGGGCTAATCATGTCCTTAGAAATCGAATAAAGGATTTCATTTTCTTTAAGCCGTGCTTCTGTGGAAGCTAAGAGGGCCTTAATCTTTTCATTCTGAAAAAAAACACCTCTTCCAAAACCACATTCCCTAGCAATTTTAGTCCGATTAAGCCTACTACTGCTTCTGTCTACAAAACTTAACCAGTCCCCTTGTTTGTCACGCAAAGAAACAAACTGCTGAAAGGTTAAAAATGTTTGATCGCCAGATTTCATAATGAATAAACGACACACTCAATAGACGAGAAACCTTCATGTACATCAACTTCTTCAAAAGCGTCCTCAACTTTATAAATCCAGGACTCCGATAGATCAAAGGCTTTACCACCTGCCTTAACTTTTTTAAAGCGTTCCAAACAAATATCCATTGGTGTTAATAGCCTGACACAAACGATACGACAGCCTGGCGAAAGCTTCTTAATCCTTTTAATAATAACCGTTCGGATGGCTTTCGTATGATTTAGACCGTCCAAATAAAGGTTTACACCAGATACACTGGGCTGGTGTATTTTAATCCATGAAGACTTTCCTGATAAGAAGTTGCCACATAATACGTACACAACCCTAGGTACTTGAGAATCATGTTTACCAATAAACAAGTCGTCAATATCATTAACTCTATCTAAGGAACGGGTGAACAAATCACAATGGAGATCTGATTTCATAATAACATTGATAACCTTCCTATGAGGGAGGATCCCAATGCTCTCGGGTAAATCCTGCTGCGCTTTTAAAAGCTTGTTTTCAGATGTGAGGTGTTCAACAGTACGTGTGAAAGAAGACAATTCAGATAGTAACTTGCTGATTTAATCTCTCTGATTAGGAGAATTTTTAGCAAGAAGCGCGTACTTATGTACTTGATCTATCAATTGTTGGTAAACCATGTCTCCAATATTCCTAATTCCATCTATATCGGCCTTGCAAGATTTTATATCCGATACAATTTTACGATAGCGGACCTGCAGCCTATCGACCTCAACTTTTCCAGACTTAAGCTCATGTAATACGCGCTTTAACCTTTCGTTAGAAGAGCCTGTTCGTAGAATAGACCTAATTTCATACCAGTCGGGATGGGCCGTATACAAAGTAGACCGAGCAACACCTGCTTCTTGGGCTAACAACTTGATATTAGGTTCTTTAACACCTGAAATCCAAAATTCAGCTAGTGCTTGGTAAACCGACTTAACCTTATCCTCATGATTCATACTGAATAGATAATCCTATCGGATGGAGAAGCGCATTATATTGTTGACCTACTTTTTTGAGCCCTTCGAGTTCAACTAGTCTATCTAAGCAGTTTCTAAGTTGCTTCTGTGAGAATTCAGTCTGAGTAACGCTGATGTCCTTCCGTGACGATACTAAATCCAAATGAAAACGAATGTCATCATGAAGTTTACTAATAGACTTCCTAGTAAATACAGCAGATGAACAATCAACCACATTGCAAGTACATGTATCTATTCCAATTAAAGATATATCACTATAAGCACGTGTGCATATCACATCCAAAGGGGCGCGATGAAGTAGAGATAGCCCTTCATCTAGCAACACATCTATGTATTGATCTAATGTTTCCCAACCGTCATCATACAATTGATTCATGAATTTGGGATTAGATTTTATTGATTTTTTAATTCTAAGCCCTGCTCCACCGCCGACCACATTCGTATCGATAGCTTCTAGTAATTCAGAAAGCAGTAATTTATTGTTATCAACAATAACTGCTTTGATTTCATCCGACATCCCGGGAAGTTTAACTATATAGGCCAAAGTCATAGCGAGGCTTTTGTGAGAAAACAAACGTTTAATAACACCTATATTTCTATGATCTTTATATATGGCAAACATAGCCAATGTTTTTCTAAATTGATGAGGATGAACATGATCAACACCTAATTCCTCACAAAAACTTTCTAAATAGGAATTGATCGTACTAGGGTTAATCTCGGTTCCAAAATGAGATGCATAGTTTAGTGTAATATATGGTGAACCAGAATATACTCTGGCAGCTTTAGTAAGGCGATCTAAAATACACAAGGCCGTATAAGTAACTTTCGGAATAGGAATTATAACCCAATCACCTTTAGGTGAATCAGAGGTTTTAAATACTCTCAATTTCAAGCGGTAAGTATCTCTGTTTTGCGTATCTAACCAAAAATTTTGCGTCTCTAAAAAGGAGAATTCACTCCTACGCATCCCTGTAGTTGCCAACACAATAGCTGTACAAGAACTTCTTAAAAGATATAAGGCATGAGTAACGCGATACCTTATATTTGCGATATTATAAATCGCTGAATTAGAAAATGAATTAACATCAACACCAAGACTATTTATCTCTTGAAAAACATCTTCTATCGAATCATTATCTTTACATAAAGTTTTAACTCCTCTCTTTTTACATTCCCTGACAATTTTTCTAGAAGAAAAATAGCCTGACGATTTAGATTCATCATTAAAAGCTTTAACACCCCATAAACTTGAATCATCCTCAAGAAGAAAATCTATTGCATCATCCCAATCAAAATCATCATCGCAGGTAGATTTTTCAGAACTAAGCAATGGAAAGAAAACATCATAAGCATCCAATATTCGTTCTGAATATTTATAAATATAATCACAACTAAATGTAATCATCTCAGACAAAGTATCAATGGGTATAGGTTGCCACTGGCCTTTATTACTGTCAAAAGCCATACGGAATACTTTTAACTCATCATAAGAAATTAAAATATTATTCAATGTAAAATCATCAGGAATTAATTTTGCCTGACTCAATTCCTGCCAATGATAAACTTGACTAGCAATTGAATATTGCTTGGCAGGAGAATCTATTTCATACAAACACTTATAAAATAAAATTTTACTTAAGCTAAACGAATTTATATAACTCCCATTCCCCTCTTGATCAACAAATACTCCACATTTAATTAATATTTTTGCCAACTCAAAAAGGGCTTTACCTGAACTCAAACTTGTAGAATATGAATTTATATTCTTAACTAGTGCATTATTAGGAAGTTGATAGAACAAAAGAATTTTTAAAACCCTAAGCAAGGGCGCATATTCAGAGTCTGATAGATTGCTATTCTCAGATATTTTACGTTCCCAATGAAACCGTGCGACATGCTTATTTATAGGGCTGCAATCTTTACTCCAATCCCATATAAGATCATCAAAATTACTAATACTACTTACTTGAAGCGAAGACCAAGCCACTTCGTCTAACTCTAAAAATGAATGAACAGATGTACCAGCATAGGAACATTTAATACTATCCCCTGCTTGAAACTTGGAATACTCAGGTAACTCAGGTAACTCAGGTAACTCAGGTAACTCAGTTTGATGATCTTCTGTCTTATATTTTTCCTGTAATCGAGTAACTGCGTCATAATATATTGAATTACTCATTTCATACACCACGTAATAAATGCGGCAAAAACACCGAGCCGGATGAAGCCAATTTTTTGGCTTCTTCTACCTCTGATTTATTACTCCACACATCAAGAATTTGACTCCAAGCATCAAATTCATCACCATAATTCACAATCCAGTCAACACCCGACAATTGGTCCTTCAATTCTTCTAAAACAAGAACCCTCTTAGCAACATATGGTAGTGCTTCTGGAAATAAAACAGATTTATCACACAAACAACATTTATTAAAAAATCTGCACTTCTGGCCTTTCTTCACAAACCGTTCATGATTAGGCCAAGTAGGGGCCATAGAATTTTCACAAGCGGAAATATATTTTTGTGAGTCAACATCAAGAAGATGAATGATAGTTTGTGAAGGAAGGCCAGTTTTCTTAACAGAAGAGTTAATTATATTTATCCGGTCCAATTCATCTTTAGAATCATTGATGGCTTTACGCATTGATGACAAGGTCATTGATGTAACTTTCTTAATCTTTATATCATTTACTTCCTCTACGAATTGCTTCTGAATTTCAGCTATTTTGATATCCTTAATTTTATTGCTACTTCTATCTGAAGCATAACTTACTGAAGTCGTCTCGTAACCTTCATGGTCAAGATCCTCTCTTATTTCGAATTCAGTCAATCCCAATGCTTCGCGAGCGCTAGAGTAGCCTGACCTTACTTTTTTATGGTCAAGAGTTTTCTCGGTAATAAATTTAAAATCATTTCTTTCAATAAATCTCAACGACATATAATATATATCAGAGCTAGCAGACCCCATCAAATTTATTAAGTTTTTACGATGACTACCATTTGGTATAGCATACTGCCAAAGTCTCCCCTTTATATAATGAGGGCTCTCGCGATACTTAATGACAATTGATTCAACATACTTAAGTAATCTATATGTCCCAAATTTTTCATGTTTATTGCACCTATGATATATATTCTTAGCACCGTCCTTCTTACTACTCTGACCTCTTTTTTTTGTAGAAATAATTACCACATAGTTATCTGGGTCAATAAGGTCTGGTTCAACATGCTTATCGACATCATCAGTTATTGCCAAAATCGATTCAGAATTCCAGCCAGTATTAAGCATAACAAGCAGATAAAATGGATAGATAGTTTCAGCAACAAAGTGCATTGCACCGTAAACAGACTGTCTAAATGACATCTCCCCAAAAAAAGGCCACCTAGCGATCTCTACACACTTTCTTGCTAATTCATATATCTCTTTCTTTTCATCTTCGATCTTATCTATCAGAGATAAATTCTGTCTCAGTTTAAAAAACTTACCACCATCCTCCAAACTCATATAAAAAGGAAATTCTTTAAATTCACATTTAAGTGTTACTAGTAACTTTTTAAAGAATTTACTTTTCTCTTTAGGCCCACCCCATATACCATCTATTTTTGGGATTTTATCTTTATAAGGTGATCTTCCTTTTTTCACCAACTCTTGACCACTTTCATTATAAATGTTTAAAACGGTATCAACAGTTAATTCATTTTCTTCGATCCACTTTTTCGGCTTTGAACGAGATATCCTTTTACGCATATTTATCTTGATATTAGAATCTCTATATTTACTATTTCTAAGCAGGTATTCAACCCACGTCATCAAATTTTCCAAATTCCATATTACGTTCTTTTTTGCATTTCGATCAGGAACCACACCTTTCTTCGCTAGTTCTGGACCTTTTAATTTCCATAATTCAACTACATCATCAACTGACATTCCTTCTGCTTTAAGAAAGCCATCCCTATTTTTAGTCTTATAAGCTAAGCCTTTTCGTATAAGTTCCTCATCAGTTCTTTTTTCTCCAAGCTCTGAATCTCGAAGTAAATACATTATGTTATTTAAATTCCATACTTCACCTTTAAAAGGTTCTTCATGTAAATGGATATTTTTATACAATGAATGCAAAGCCATAACTTCTTTTATTTCAGCTTTACATACATTAGAAAGTTCTTTATATCCTTTTAACCCAATTCCTTCTGTTGGATTTTCATTTTTGGCCGGACCAGGAGGCCAAGAAAAAACTTGGCCAATTTTTTCATTCGTACCGTATTTTTCTTTAACGCCAAAACGCTTCTTTTTATTGAGCTATAACTTTTTCTAGGAGACGTTGTATCAAATCCTAAATTTATCCAATTAACATAAGCCTTACATGTAAAAATATCTATTTCACTAACTGCTGTTACTTTTTTATTTAAAGAAAAAGAAGTGTCATTTAAAAACTCAACAAAATAATATATAGAATCTCTAATTCTATCGCACTCACTTGTATTTATTATTCTCCCCGCATAATGAAGTTCATAACCTAAACATAGTTGTTTAATTAGCAAATCCTGCCCAGGGTACTTAGCACTAAGATCCGCATAATTTTCTTTAAAAGAAACTACTGATTTGTCTTTCCTTGCTTTAGCTTTAAGCGACAAAGTTAAAGAAAGTAAAGGAAGGGTATTTCTAGCTTCAGCACGCTTCTCTAGTGCCGAAAGGGAAGTATCAATCGTTGTTTGATCTGGTGTAAAAGGTGGTCTCAACATCTTGTCTAAGACTGACCTCCCCCCTCCTTTGAAAAGACCCTTTTTTTTAGCCAATATTCTTTTCCTCTAAAAGTTGGCGTATAGGTTTATAGGACTTTCTATGTTGAGGGCATGGACCATACTTTTTAAGAGCATCCATGTGCTTCTTAGTCAGATAACCTTTATGTGCAGCGAAACCATACTCTGGGTACTTAGCATCGTAAAGCTTAAGTCTTCTGTCCCTTTCTACTTTTGCTAAAATAGATGCTGCAGAAATAGCAGGTATCTTTAAATCGCCTTTGATAATAGCTTCAGCCGGAATAGATAGTTCAGGGAGCCGATTACCATCAACCAGCACCAAATTAGGAATGACGTTGAGGCCTTCTACAGACCTCTGCATTGCTAACATAGTCGCATGAAGCACATTCAAGTTTTCAATCTCTATAACACTTGCTTCTGCAATGCAGAAAGCTATGGACTTATCTTTGATCTCTTCTGCCAATTGCTCTCTACGTTTAGCGCTTAGCTTTTTAGAATCTGTTAGCCCTTGTATGGGCTTATTTGGATCCAAGATACAACTTGCCGCTAAAAGCTCAAAACATGCTGAACCTCTACCAGTCTCATCTACTCCCGCAACAATATCCATATATTCCCAATACCATGAATTTCTTTAGCCATATACTGACAAGAACTATTAAAAAGAAACATCTTTAACATAGAAATTAGACACTCACCACACAATGTAAACTTTCTCGACCAACCTCATCAACACCGGCTACCCGCTTCCCTTTCCCAAAATCAAAACCATCCATTACAGCACTCCTTTATCCTCAAGCAATTTAACGATCGCAGATGCGGCTCGCTCATCAGCATCTTGATGCAACTGAGTATAAACATCTTCAAAACGCTTCTGCACATAATCAATATAAGAGTGATCATTCAGAGCTTTTAATAGCGCCTCGCCTAAAATTCTGGGGGTCACATCATCCTGTAAAATTTCTGGGACCAACGCTTCATCAGCCAGCAAATTAGGTAATGATATATGACGAGATTTAATCATTCGGGAATAAATAGCATAAGTTAATGATGCCATTTTATAGGCCACAACCATCGGTTTTTTCAAAATAGTCGCTTCGAGTGTTGCTGTACCTGAAGCGATCAAGATTGCATCAGCAGTAGCCATAACTTGCCTAGATTGCTGCAGTACTAATCTAACATTAAGCCCAGAAAAGCTCTCATTAAGTAAAGCTTCAAGCTCATTGAATCGCTGCTCATTCGCCGCCGGCAAAAGAAAAAGCAAATCTGGCTCTTTTTCCGCTAACCATCTTGCTGTCTGTAAAAAAGGTTCAGCCAGATATTTTATCTCACTCCCCCTACTACCCGGTAACAGCGCGACAACTCGCTGAGACTCGCTAATACTAAATAAAGCCCGAGGATCCTGAAGAGACGGATCATTTACAATCTGATCTGCTAATGGGTGACCAACAAACTCAATTCTCTGACCTGTTTCTTGATAACAAGCGGGCTCAAAGGGAAACAAAGCTAGTACTAAATCTGTAGTTTGCTTTATTTTAAAAATACGCTTACGTTTCCACGCCCAAACAGAGGGACTTACATAATGAACCGTTGGAATTCCTGCCGCTTTCAAACGACCTTCCATATGAAGGGTAAAGTCCGGCGCATCAATACCAATAAAAACATCTGGGGGATTATCGATAAAATATTGGATAAGCTTTCTACGGGCTTTAAGCAGCTCAAACAATCGACCAAGAACTTCAACTAGCCCCATCACAGATAAACGTTCCATCGGGTAACGAGATATACAGCCCTCAGCCTGCATAAGCTCACCACCTATACCTTCAACGATAAGATCTGGAAACTTGGTTTTAAGTGATCGGATAAGGCCCGCGCCTAAAATATCACCTGAGGCTTCTCCCGCAACAATGCCTATTCGCAGAGGATTCGGCATAGTTTCTCCTAGCGAATAATGCCGCGGCTTGATAATTCAATAGAGTGAATCAGAGATAGGACTTCGGGACAGCTTTCCGCAAGCTCCCGTAGCTCAACTAGCGCTTGAGCAATAGTCAATTTTTTGCGGTAAATAATCTTGTAGGCGCGGCGTAAATTGGCAATAGCATCAGCTGAAAAACCTCTTCGCCTCAAACCTTCAACATTAATACCATGAGGGGCTGCTGTATTACCATTGGCCATAATGTAATCAGGGATATCTTTGAGCACTACAGTGCTGGTCCCGCACATGACATGCGCACCAATATGGCAAAACTGGTGCACGGCAGTAAACCCACCAAGAACAGCCCAATCACCGACATGAACATGCCCAGCAATGGCCGTATTATTGGCCATAATGACATGGTCACCAACAATGCAATCGTGTGCCACATGCGCATAGGCCATAAAAAGGTTATCACTACCTACTTGAGTAACCCCCGCATCTTGCACTGTACCTCGGTGAATAGTTACACCTTCTCGAATGATATTATTATCACCGATAACCAATTTGGTTGGCTCACCTGCATACTTTTTATCTTGGCAATCTTCACCCACCGAAGCAAATTGGAAAATCTTATTGTTTTTGCCAATTGTCGTTGGGCCTTTTATAACAACGTGAGGCCCAACAACTGTACCCGCACCGATTTCGACATCAGGTCCAATAAGAGACCACGGCCCTACAGCAACATCACTGGCCAGCTTTGCAGAGGGATCTATAACAGCACGAGAATCGATCAAGACTTAAACCTTTCTATCAGCACACAAAATAGTTGCAGTACTTACCGTATCACCGTCGACAGATGAACGCACATCAAATTTCCAAATACCTCGACGTTCAGATACAACAGTCGCCTCTAACTTTAACTGATCACCTGGAACTACAGGACGTTTGAAGCGTAGTTTATCCGCACCCACAAAATAGTAGATAGATCCATCTTGTGGCGTTTTATCCATTGTTTTAAAACCGAGAATACCTGCAGCCTGCGCCATAGCTTCAACAATTAAAACACCAGGCATCACAGGATAGTCGGGGAAATGTCCATTAAAAAAGGGTTCATTAACTGTAACGTTTTTAATCGCAACAATGGACGTTCCTTTTTCTAGCTCCAACACCCTATCCACCAAAAGGAAAGGATACCGATGCGGAAGATATTCCCGAATTTCATTCACATCCATCATTTCTTACGAACCCTTAATCTCAATAATCTCGTCTTCAATAGACTTAATTCGACGCGCCATTTGATCCAGCTGTCGAAAACGAACAACATTTTTTTTCCACATTTTATTCGGTAACATTCCCGTACCTGATGAATATACACCCGGCTTCAATATGGATTTTGTAATAAGCGACATTGCAGTAATGTGTGAGCCATCAGCAATCGTCAAATGACCTGTAATTCCACAAGCTCCAGCAATTGTGCACTGGGCGCCAATTTTAGTGCTACCAGCCACTGCAGTACAAGCGGCTAACGCACTATTTTTGCCAATTGTAACATTATGAGCGATTTGAATCTGATTATCTAAAATCACACCATCTTCGATAACAGTATCATCTAAAGCACCACGATCAATGGTTGTACCCGCACCGATTTCAACATTATCACCTATGCTGACACCACCTAACTGAGCGATTTTCACCCAGTTATCACCATCTTTAGCAAACCCGAATCCATCCGCCCCCAAAACTACACCGCTATGAATTAGGCAGTTAGCGCCAATTTTCACATTATGGTAGATCGTCACATTAGCATTGATCACAGTATTATCTGCAACACTTGATCCTGCACCTACAACTGAATTAACACCGACAGTAGCATTATCACCAATTGTACAGCTGGGGCCTATATGAGCTCCGGCAGCCACAGAGGCAGTTTTACTCACAACAGCCGTAGGATGAACATATGCAGAAGGTGATATCTCTTGTGATAATTTTTGAGCTGAAGAAAACAGGTGACTTATTTTAGCGTAAGCCAAATAAGGGTCATCAACTAAAATAGCATTGCCTGAATAGCTTTCAAGATCTGCTGGCGACAGAATAACTGCGCCAGCCTGGGTCGTACGCAAATACTTCTGATAGCGATTATTTGCTATAAAAGAGAGTTGAGTCGACGACGCCGATTGCAATGTAGATACTGAGCTCAATTTATAATCAGCATTACCAACAAACTCTGCCGAAAGAAACGTCGCAATATCACTAAGCGTGTAATGATGATTTTTCATGAACCCATATAAGCCTATTGCTTATTTAAAAGTTCAACAACACGCGGCGTTATATCAACCTCTTTCTTTGCAAAAAGCGTTGCCTGTTTTGCTAAAACCACATCATAGCCTTCTTTTTCAATTAGCTCACGAATCACTTTATCAAGTTTAGGACGCATCTCCTGAATAAACGCTTGTTCACGCTCCATCCGCTTTTGCTGTAAGGCTTGACCATTACGCTGATACTGAGCAAATACTTTTTGAAACTGTATTTTCATTTTTTTCAGTTCTTCCGCAGAAGCAAGGTCTTTATTCTTTGTAACTTTATCTCGAGCAGCCTTAACTTGCTTTTCTAAATCTAACAGCGACTTTTCTTCTTTAGAAAATTCACTTTTCAGCTTTCCTCGGAAATCCGCAGCCGCTGAAGAAGCTAACAGCGCCTGCTGTACGCCTAATACTGCTATTTTCTCTGCATGCACAGAAAAGCTCATGCCTGCAACCAAAATAAAGCCTAACAACGATTTATAATTCATATCTTATCCCTTAGAAAGTTTGACCTAATGCAAACTGGAACACTTCAGTATCATCCCCAGCCTTATCATTTAACTGTGTCGCTAGAGCAACAGATAGCGGACCAATAGGAGTTAGCCAACTAAGACCTATACCTGCTGAATAACGAAGTTCATCCAACTTCACCCCATCTTCACAATTACCTGATAATGCAACTGATGAACAACTTGTATCAAAAACATTACCTGCATCCACAAAGAACAGCGTACGCCATGATGACTTATCTTTTACAAACGGCATTGGGAAAATAAGCTCAACCCCACCTGTAATGAGCACATCACCACCAAACGGGTCATCGTTTGTATCACGTGGACCTAAGGTATTTTGCTCGTAACCCCTAACTGTCTTTAAACCACCTGCATAAAAGTGCTTGTAAAACGGATATTCATTATCGCCCAATTCACCACCGTAACCGAGACGCCCCTTCATTGAGAGCACCCAATTACGATCTTCAGTTAGAGGGCGATACCATTTAGCATTATACAACGCCTTGTAATAGCTTAAATCGCTTCCAGGGATACTGACTTCAAGAGATGCACTTTGGGAATAACCTTTAGTTGGGAAATAACCCCTATTAAGATGGTTACTACTCCACGAACCCGTGAAGTTCATATTAAAATAATCATTTCCTTCATCCAGAAGATACTGATTAATCTCATCTGGCGTTTCAGAAGAATTTGTATTGATAGTGACCTGCTCAACATTTAGGCCAAAATTCAAACGCTGATAATCATCAATCGGATAACCAAAGTTAACACCACCGCCAATCTCATCGGTAGAGAATGCACTCGTATTATCTTCGTCAAAGTCTCGTTCACGGTAGTAAAGGTTAAAGCCTCGGCTTACGCCATCTACCGTATAGTACGGATCAACAAAACTATATGAATATTCCGTTAAAGTATCACTATTAGAGATACCTATACCGACTTTCTTACCTGTACCTAAGAAGTTATCTTGCTGCAGCTGGAAGCCCAGAATGATACCTGAGGTTTGAGAGAAACCTAAACTTGCAGAGAAGGAACCTGATTGTTGCTCTTCAACTGAATACTGCACATCGACAAGGTCTGTACTCCCTGGAACAGGGATAGTTTCGACACTAACAGCCTTAAAATATCCTGTTTTTTCTAATCGCAGCTTAGATTGTTCAATCAACTCGTTCGATGCTACCGCCGCTTCCATCTGTTTTAAGTGCTGACGAATAACATCATCTGCCGTACGCGTGTTACCTCTGATAGCAATCCTACGCACATAGGTACGCTTACCCGGATCAAGGAAAAACTTCACGGTAACAGTATTATCATCATGTAACTCAGGTGCAGGAGATACGTTGGCAAACATGTAACCTACATCGCCAATTTTATTACTCAATGCTTCTTGTGACTCAGTAATTAAACGTCTAGAAAAAGTCTGACCTTTCTCAACACGAATCACTTTCTTCAATTCAACTTCCGGCACAACCATCTCACCCGCAATATCTACATCACGAACGGTGTATTTTTCGCCTTCAGTGACATTAACGGTTATATAGACATGCTTTTTATCAGGTGTAATTGAAACTTGTGTCGAATCAATAGAAAAGTTCACATAACCGCTATCGAGATAATAAGAGCGAAGACGTTCGATATCAGCAGACAGTTTTTGTCTCGCATAACGATCGTCCTTTTTAAAGAAAGACCAAAAATTAGGGAGTTTCAAGGAAAATAGGTCCGTTAACTCTTCATCAGTATAAACACTGTTACCCACAATATTTATATGCTGAATCGTCGCAACCTGTCCCTCTTTAATATTTATGTTTAGAGCAACACGATTACCCGGTAACGTTTCAACATCAGTTTCAACGTTTGCACCATAACGCCCTTGTGATGAGTATACTCGAACAATATCCTGCTTAATCTGCTCCAAGGTGGAACGTTTAAAAACATCACCCTCTTGCAATCCAGTCTGCTTAAGACCATCTAACAACGCATCAGATTCAAGAACTTTGTTACCATCTAATCGAATCAAACTGACTGAGGGTCTCTCCTGAAGCTGTAAAATCAGGACAGAGTCATCACGTAACAATTCAATATCATCAAAATAACCAGACTCAAACAGTTTCCGTGAAGCGTCCGCTAAAACCAAAGAATCAACCTGATCCCCTGCTGTAATCGGAAAGTTCCTAAAAACTATACCTGGTGATACTCGCTGTAATCCCTCCAAGCGAATATCTTCAACCACGAAAGATGATGTGTTTGCTTGAGCCAATGAGGCCCAAAGAAAAAGCGTAACCAGAAGTCCAATGGCGCGTTTCATGAAGTACTTCTTATCCATTATAAAAATAAAACCGACTGTAACTTAATATCACAACCGCATAAAGTCGTTAAACAGAGCTACTAACATAAGCGTTAACAGCATTGCCATCCCTATCTTCAATCCTAAAAATTGAACTCGTTCACTGACTGGCTTCCCTCTCAACAACTCAACTGTGTAGTAAAGAAGGTGCCCGCCATCCAAAACAGGAATCGGCAATAAATTCAATATACCTAAGCTAATACTCAGGTAAGCTAAAAAACTCACATAGGATTCTAAGCCAGAGGCTGCAGAAGCACTGGCCACTTTAGCAATGGTTATAGGACCACTCAAGTTTTTTACAGATATTACCCCTTCAATCATCTTCCAGATAGAATCAAGGGTCAAAGAAATCATCTGTAAAGTTTTGTTAAATGCCTTAATCAGAGCATCAAAAAAACCATAATGCAGCTCACGCTTATACTCTTGCGGCCAATCTACAGGCTGTGCAGCCGCTCCTATATAACCATAAGAACCACCCGCTTGATCTACTTTAAGCGCAGGAGATAAAACCAGTTCGCGCAATTCCACACCACGCTGCACTTGAAGCGTTAACTGCGTATTAGGGCTCGCTCTCACCACATCAACTAAAGCATACCAATCATCAACTACATCTGCATTTACACTTACTACCTTGTCTCCTAGTTGAAGCCCTGCAGCTTTAGCTCGCCCATCCTCAACTAAACGACCAATAATTGCCGGCACCTCTGGTCGCCAAGGGACCAAACCTAACGCAGTTAATGGCGACTCATTTTCAAGGTCAATATGCCACTGTTTCAGATCTATAACATACTCTTCAGGTACGACATTCACTTTATCAACGGGCCTTACAGTAAGCACCAAAGAGCCACTTTCACCAACACGAGAAGCCAGCTTTAAATTTACTTCATCCCAAGATAGGGTTTCATCACCATCAACAGATAAAATTTCGCTATTCGCAGGTATATTAGCTGTATCCGCAATAGAGCCTTCAATCAGCGTACCCACCACAGGTACGACGGTAGAAACACCCGATTGATACATAAACCAATAAGCCAGAACAGCAAAGATAAGATTAACTGCAGGACCCGCAGCCACAACAGCCATCCGCTGCAAGACCGGTTTACGATTAAACGCTTGATCTAACTGTTCAGGAGCAACCTCAGCCTCTCCCTCATCTAGCATTTTCACATAACCACCCAACGGGATAGCAGCAATAGCAAATTCAGTGCCCTGCCTATCACGCCAAGTATATAAAGCCTTACCAAAACCGATCGAAAACTTTAAGACCTTAATGCCGCACCTACGCGCAACATAAAAATGTCCCCATTCATGAATAGTAACTAAAATACCTAAGGTGAGAATGGTGATAAAAACAGTATGCAGAAATTCCATATTACACAAGCACCCAATACTGCATTCCTAATATAAACAGTGGCGAAGCGGCGGTAATGCTATCGATACGGTCCAACACCCCCCCATGCCCAGGCAACAATTGACTACTATCTTTAATGCCTCGATGACGCTTTAGCATACTTTCAAAAAGATCACCTAAGACTGAAATCAACCCCGTCAGCAGCGCCATAATAACTAAAGGAAAGATACTGACTGATGCCGCCCCAGCAATAAAACTATAAATAACCGCAACAGCAAAACATGCAACTAAACCTCCATACAAACCCTCACGTGTCTTTCCAGGGCTCACACTGGGCGCTAATTTTGTGCGACCAAAACGCTTGCCCGCAAAATAAGCACCGACATCCGCTCCCCAGACAAGCAATAACAGTAAAAAAATCAACTGATCACCCTGCTCTACGGACTTCATTTCAACAAACGCAAACCAACAAGGCAGAAGGACAATAAAACCAATCAGACCTCGAGCTAAGACTGAGCCCCAACTAGATACACGGGGAAATCTATACACCCAAAAGAGCGCAATAAACCAAAAGACAATAGCAAGAAAAAAAACATAAAAGGCATCTATAGTCTGATATTGATAGTGGCACAAACCTACAACGACAGCCACAAGGCACACATAGGCTACTTTCACCCAACCCTTCTTAAAACCAGCAAGATTAGCCCATTCCCATGCAGCCAACAATATAACCGCATCCATTAAAAAGACAAAGAAAGAGAAAGGAAGACCAAAAACACCAAACAACGCCAGAGGCGCAAGAACCATCGCCGTAATTATGCGCTGTTTAAGCATTCATCTCAGCCTCTACTTGCTCACTGGTACGCCCAAAACGACGCTGCCGACGACCAAAATCATCAATAGCAGCCAATAGGTGAGATTTATCGAAATCAGGCCAATAAGCATCAGAGAAATAAAGTTCGGTATATGCGAATTGCCAAATAAGAAAATTACTTATGCGCTTTTCACCACCTGTGCGAATACAAAGGTCAGGCTCAGGTAATTCATCAAGCGTTACCGCTGCGGACAATAACTCTTCAGTAATATCAGCAGGCGATATTTTATTTTGCACACACTGCTCAGCGACTTGTTGAGCGGCATTGACTATATCCCAGCGACCACCGTAGTTTGCTGCAATATTTAGCTGAAGGCCTGTACATTTTTCAGTCAACACTTCAACTTTCTCAATTTTTTTCTGTAGAGAAGCACTAAAAGCAGACTTATCCCCTATCACTCGTAAACGAATATTGTTTTTCAGTAATCGTCTAGCTTCGCGATCTAGAGCTAATTTAAACAACTCCATTAGCCCTTTAACTTCAAGGGGAGGTCGTTTCCAATTTTCAGAACTAAACGCAAAAAGCGTCAACACTTCCACTCCAGACTCAATACAGCCTTCGATAGTGGAACGGACGCAGTCAACACCAGCTTTATGCCCGGCAAGACCTGGTAGGCGCCGTTCTTTCGCCCAGCGATTATTACCATCCATTATAATGGCAATATGTCGCGGCGTTTTCGCAGCTAGACTAGACGGGCTATTAGTAGATTTCATGACATAAGTTCAGCGGCACTTTACAGCACCGCTGCTACGATCAAATTTCCATTAGATCTTTTTCTTTCTGCTCCAAAAGCGCATCCACTTCAGCAACATACTTATCCGTAATCTTCTGAATCTGATCTTCACCACGGCGCTGATCATCCTCAGTAATCTCCTTCTCTTTCAGAAGATCCTTCAAGTCACCATTAGCATCACGGCGAATATTACGTACAGAGACACGCGCATTCTCAGCTTCTGAACGAGCCTGCTTTATGTAACCTTTGCGTGTTTCCTCTGTCAAAGGCGGCATAGGAACACGGATATTTTCACCAGCCGTTGCAGGATTGAGCCCTAAGTTTGATGTCATAATTGCTTTTTCAATCACAGGTACCATAGGTTTTTCCCAAGGCACAATAGACAATGTTCTGCCATCTTCAACAGAGATATTAGCAACCTGACTTAAAGGCACATCAGATCCGTAATAAGAAACCTGCACACCTTCCAAAATACTTGGATGCGCGCGGCCGGTACGAATCTTTTTAAAATTATTTACTAGAGCATCTAAGCTCTTCTGCATGCGTTCGGAAGCATCCTGAGTAATTTCATTCAGCATATTTTTCTCCAACCGTTTCACTGCAATCAATCAATGTGCCTTCATTACCACCTACAACTAGGTTGGCCAAAGCACCTGATTTATTCATATTAAATACACGAACAGGCATATCATGATCGCGCGTTAAACATATCGCCGTCAGATCCATCACACCCAACTGTTGCTCCAGAACTTCATCATAATTTAGATGAAGGTATCGGCGCGCCGTTGGATCTTTAACTGGATCGGCAGTATATACACCATCAACTTTTGTCGCTTTTAAAACAACATCTGCATCAATTTCTATACCACGCAAACAAGCGGCAGAATCTGTAGTGAAAAATGGGTTACCTGTGCCAGCGGCAAAAATAACTACATCACCCTGATTCAAGTAACGTATCGCATTACGACGATCATAATGATCAACGACACCACTCATAGGAATTGCAGACATAACACGTGTATTAATATTGCTACGTTCTAAAGCATCGCGCATAGCTAATGCATTCATAACCGTAGCTAACATTCCCATGTGATCACCGGTAACTCGATCTAAGCCAGCAGCATTAAGTGCGGCACCGCGGAATAAATTCCCGCCACCAATCACCATACCCACTTGCACACCTATTCCAACCAACTGGCCGATTTCAAGCGCCATTCGATTGAGGACATTGGAATCAATACCAAAGCTTTCTTCGCCCATTAGGGCTTCGCCGCTCAACTTGAGCAGAATACGTTTATATTTGGACCGTTTTTCGGTAGATGGCATCCGTCTATCTCCGCAGAAATTGAGATCAGGATAGTGTATCAGGAAAAGGGAGGATTGCGCATGCAGAACATGCGCAATCGGAAGGTTTTACAGCAAGTTAGCCGTTCAATTGAGCAGCAACTTCAGCAGCAAAATCCACATCTTCAACTTCAATACCTTCACCCACTTCTACGCGAGTAAAAGATTTAACAGTCGCACCGGCATCTTTAGCAACCTGACCTACTTTAAGTTCAGGATTTTTAACGAATGCTTGCTCTACCAAGCTATTCTCAGCCAAGAATTTATTAATACGACCTAAAACCATTTTCTCAGCAATTTCTGCTGGCTTACTCGCCATATCTGGCTGAGCAAGAATGATCTCTTTCTCTTTAGCTACCACATCTTCAGGCATATCTTCTTTACTTACAACCTGAGGATTAACCGCAGTAACATGCATAGCAATATCTTTAGCCGTTTCAGCGTTACCGCCTTCAAGCTGAACAACTGCAGCAATCTTATTATTACTATGTACATAAGCAGCAACAACACCACCTTCAACTAAGAAGACACGACGTACACCGATGTTCTCACCAATTTTCTGAACCAACGCATCACGTGCATCCGTCAACTCACCAGCCATCAACGCTTCAACATTAGTTTCTTTAGAAGCAAACGCTTTATCAAGCACAACATTTGAAAACGCTAGAAAACCTTCATCACGCGCAGCAAAGTCAGTTTCAGAGTTAACTTCTACCGCAACTGCATAATTATTGTCATCTGCAACTTTAACTAAAACAACACCTTCAGCTGCCGTACGGCCCGCTTTTTTAGCTGCTTTCATGCCAGACGCTTTACGTAGTTCTTCGATCGCTTTATCTACATCGCCATCAGTGCCCTGAAGCGCTTTTTTACATTCCATCATGCCTAGACCAGTACGGTCACGCAGATCTTTAACCATTGCAGCGGAAATCTTCGCCATTATCGATACCCCTAATTAAATAGCCGTGGATTAATCAAAAAATCCAAAAAAGGGGGCCAAGCCCCCTCTTTAAGTCATCAAAGAGAATAATTAACTGTGTTTACAGTCAGATTACTCAGCCGCAGCTGGCGTCTCTTCAACTTCTACGAATTCGTTTTTGTCGCCAGCGCCAGCACCTGAACCTTCAAGGCATGCATCAGCAGCAGACTTAACGTAAATCTGAATAGCGCGCAACGCATCATCGTTACCAGGAATAATAACGTCAATACCATCAGGGTTACTGTTAGTATCAACAACACCGATAACAGGGATACCTAGCTTGTTTGCTTCATTTACAGCGATACGCTCATGATCAACATCGATTACAAAAAGAGCATCAGGCAAACCGCCCATCTCTTTAATACCACCGATAGAACGCTCTAGCTTTTCCATTTCACGCTGACGCATCAAAGCTTCTTTTTTAGTTAGCTTTTCAAACGTACCGTCTTGGCTCTGTGATTCTAGGTCACGAAGACGACGGATAGACTGACGAATAGTCTTGTAGTTAGTCAGCATACCACCTAACCAACGGTGGTTAACGTATGGCATAGATGCACGGCTAGCTTCTTCTTTAATGATTTTGCTTGCTGCACGTTTAGTACCAACAAAAAGAACTTTATTTTTGTTAGATGCCATATTCTGGATGCTATCCAATGCACCATTAAGAGCAGGAAGTGTGTGCTCAAGGTTGATGATATGGATTTTGTTACGAGCGCCAAAAATGAATTTTGACATTTTCGGATTCCAGTAACGAGTCTGGTGACCGAAGTGAACGCCTGCTTTAAGCAGGTCACGCATAGTAGTTTTAGCCATTATTTTTTCCTAAATGTTTTGGGTTAGACCTCCACGAACCCCAATATTCAACCCGAAGGCACCCTGAATATTGTGTCGGCACGTGTGTGATATTTTTGCTTATGCAAATTGAGCGCGGATTTATACCATAACTACCTATAGAGATAAAGCTTATTTCTTTTAACCTCCGTTGATTGATACAATCCCCATCCAGATATTTTTTACATACAGTACTCACAAGAATTAAAAGGATACTTCGGCAGCTATGAGCATCAAGATTAAAACCCCAGAAGAGATCGAAAAAATGCGCATCGCAGGCCGCTTAGCTGCCGATGTTTTAGTCATGATAGAACCTTTTGTTAAAGTCGGCGTCACCACCGAAGAACTCAATCAAATCTGTCACGACTATATTGTCAACGAACAGCAAGCCATTCCCGCACCACTCAATTATCATGGCTTCCCAAAATCAATCTGCACATCTGTAAACCATGTCGTCTGCCACGGCATCCCCAACAACAAACCCCTTAAAAACAACGATATTATCAATATTGATATTACAGTTATTAAGGACGGCTATCATGGCGATACAAGCAAAATGTTTTTTGTTGGCAAAGAGCTTCCACATGCACGTAGACTGGTCGATGTAACATTAGAATGCATGTATAGAGGGATTAGATTGGTCAAACCAGGTGCTCGCTTAGGTGATATTGGTCACACCATACAAACCTATGCTGAGCAAAACCACTATACTGTTGTACGCGAATACTGCGGACACGGCATAGGCGCTGAGTTCCACGAAGAACCTCAGGTATTGCATTATGGTAAACCTGACACCGGCGATATTTTAGAAGAAGGGATGATCTTCACTATTGAACCAATGATCAACGCGGGCAAACGCCAAGTTAAGCTTTCAAAGAAAGATGGTTGGACAGTGGAAACATCTGATCGTCGCCTTTCCGCACAATGGGAGCACACCATATTGGTGACGGCAGATGGTTATGAAGTCTTAACACTCAGACCTGATGATACAATTTAATCTATACCTATAAAATTAGTGCCGCATTCAATAAAAGGTCGTATGTAATGCCAATTACTTTACAACAGCAGCTTGCCGAAACAGAGATTATTAATCTCAGCGATTTCAAAAACAAACTCGCTTCAGCAACATCCCAAATTCCTGTTTATAAAGACGCACTAAAAGAGATTAATCAAAACCTTGACGAGCGCTTCAAAGCTGGCGAAGACATTAGAAAACTTGTCTATGGGCGCGCCTGGGAGATTGATCGCATTCTACAAACAGCCTGGGAGCAGTTCGAATGGCCTGAAAACCAGATCGCACTGATTGCTGTTGGAGGTTATGGTCGCGGAGAACTCCACCCTCATTCCGATATCGATCTACTTATACTGTTAAGCGACAAACTAAACCCAGAAGAACATCACGACTCAATCAGTGGCTTTTTAACGTTTCTCTGGGATATAAACTTAGATATAGGTTCTAGCGTCCGAACACTGAGCGAATGCTACAACGAAGCTCAAAATGACATCACCATCGCAACCAACCTCATTGAGTCTAGAACACTGATCGGCAATGACGGTTTACACTCAGAGATGTACGACAAAGTCACCTCTGAAGGCGCTTGGACCGATAAAGAGTTTTTCCTTGCCAAATCAAAAGAACAGAAAGACCGTCATTCGAAAACAAACAACACAGAATATAACTTAGAACCTAACCTCAAAAACTCTCCAGGCGGCTTACGCGACCTACAAACCATCGGGTGGGTTGCTAAACGGCATTTTGGCTCTACATATATTCGTGACTTAGTAGAAGATGGCTTTCTAACCGAATCAGAACTCGATATTTTAAACAAAGGTGAACTCTATCTATGGTCAGTCAGATACGCCCTCCATATGCTGTGCAAACGGCGTGAAGACCGTCTTTTATTTGATCACCAACGCGAGCTAGCTGACTTCTTTGGCTACCAAGATAAAGATGGGAAACTAGCTGTTGAACAATTTATGAGTAAGTACTACCGCATAGCAATGGCAATGTCGGTTTTTAACGGCTTACTTCTACAACATTTCGATGAAGCGATCCTGCGTGCTAACGAAGAACAGGTTATCAAACCACTAAACAATCGCTTCCAAATACACAACGATTTCATAGAAGTTACCTACGACAAAGTTTTCGAACACCACCCTTTTGCATTAATGGAATTGTTTGTATTACTCGCGCAAAACGAAAACATAGCAGGCGTTAGGGCATCTACAATCCGACTTATACGCGCCAATCGCCATCGAGTAGATGGCGACTTCAGAAACGATATACGCAACACCAGTCTATTTATGGAATTGATGCGCTCTCCTGAACGCGTCTCTACTCAGCTCAAACTCATGACCCGTTATGGGATATTAGGACGATACTTACCTGCATTCGGTAAAATCATAGGTCAGATGCAGCACGACCTATTTCATATTTATACCGTGGATGCACATACCATGAAGGTCATCCAAAACTGTAGACAATTTAGGCACAACGATGCACGAGAGGAGTTCCCTATAGCTCATCGAATAGTCAACCACCTTCCCAAGGTTGAACTTCTCTATATTGCAGCACTTTTCCACGACATAGCAAAAGGCCGAGGTGGTGACCATTCCGACTTAGGAGCAGAAGATGCACTGTCTTTTTGCGAAAAGCACCATTTAGGAAAATGGGACAGCCACCTTGTTGCTTGGTTAGTCAGAAACCACCTGCTAATGTCAATGACAGCACAACGAAAAGACATATCAGATCCAGAAGTCATCCATCGGTTCGCTAAACAAGTCTGTGACGTTGTCCACTTAGATTACCTTTATGTATTAACTATTGCCGATATTAACGCCACAAACCAGACGCTTTGGAATAGCTGGCGCGCAACCTTAATGCGCAAGCTTTACACAGATACTAAACGCGCATTAAGACGCGGCTTAGAAAACCCAATAAACAAAGAAGACCGTATTGAACAGATACAAAACGAAGCACTGGTTATTCTCAAACGCCAAGGAGTGGAGGCAGACGCATTTAAAGAGCTATGGGAATCTATTGGAGATGATTATTTTCTCCGGGAAACATCACAGAGCATTGCCGAGCACACAAAGGCAATTATTGAACATGATAGGCCCCACGAACCTCTCGTTCTAATAAGACAAACATCACACCGTGCATTTGAGGGAGCAACTGAGATCTTTATCTACAGCGAAGATTTCAAGAATCTCTTTGCGGCCACTGTTGCAACAATGGATCAGCTTCACCTAAACATTCAAGACGCTAGAATCATAGTGACTGACGGTGGAGAGGTGCTAAATACCTACACAGTCTTATCGGACGACAACACCCCTCTATCAGAAAACCCTGATCATCTCTCCAGAATCAAAGAACGTCTTATTGAGGAGCTCGATGACCCGGATGATTACCCAGAGATTATCCAACGGCGTGTACCTCGCCAAATGAAACTCTTTGCCACACCTACACAAGTATATTTAAGTAACGACTCAATTTCCCAGCAGACTGTTTTAGAAGTTATCACGCCCGACAGGCCTGGCCTTTTAGCACGTATAGGTGGCATTTTCGCCGAACATAATCTCTCGGTTCGAAAGGCCCGAATTACAAGTGTCGGCGAAAAAGTAGAGGATTTCTTTTTTATCACTGATGAAGAAGGAACCCCGCTTTCGGATCCCAATGTGTGCCAAAAGCTGCAAGAAGATATATGTCATCAATTAGATGAAACTATCCAGCATGAATAATAAGGGTGAGAGAAATATGGATCAGAATAAACAAAACGAGATAGAAGCTGCCGTCTTTCGTCGCCTATTGGCCCACTTAGACGAAAGAAAAGATGTACAAAACATCGACTTGATGATTCTTGCCGGATTTTGCCGTAATTGCCTAAGCAAATGGTATACAGCGGAAGCAAAAGAGCGAGGCGAAGAGATCGATTACGAAGCAGCGAGAGAGTTAGTTTACGGAGAACCTTACGATAGCTGGAAAGAAAAACATCAAGCGAAAGCAACCCCAGAACAGATGGCAGCTTTTGAAGCGACGCAAAACAAATAACTACACACTCTACTGATCAACCGATCTAGTAGAGTCTTAGTTACTCACCCAAGCACGCTGCACTTGATTCATATCCACCTCAAGAGTAGTGGCGTATGTATCTTCCTGCACAGGGAAGGTCTTCACCACTCTCGCCCCCCGCACTATACCCGATACCGCCGTTTTAAATTGATCGCTCTGTAAAACCATATCTTTAACCGTTGTCGTGCCAAACATATATTGCCCGTGAACAACACCCGCCAACTCTTGGTATGCACGCAATTTAGATGCCCGCATAGCCATCAACACTTTATGTTGCTGCGTTTGACCCGGCTGTAAACTGATGGGTGCATAGCCTGTTGCACGCACCCAATTTGGCGCTTGCGGCTCCTCCACTCGCGGCGGAAAATTAATATCAGGTAACGCATCCACCACTTCAACAGTAGATTCCACAACCGTTTCACAGCCTTGAATAACTAGAAACATAGGGAAAAACAGCGCAAAAGCAGTCAGCTTTATAGATTTACTTATTATTTTTTTCATTATTACCTACCAACAGGACCGCCGCGATTTTCAATAATAAGCCCTTGATTTAGAGCCTCCAATGGATCATACCCTGGAATAGCACCTTCTAAACGTTCGTTAGGTATATGGGTTTGACCTGTTGCCAATACTTGCCGCGTCGTTGTATCAATGACTCGTGCATTAATTACTAAGCCATCTGAGTGTTGGGCATAAGTCCCTGTCACTAAGAAGTAAACCTTAAAACGCGTACGCAGACCAGACAGATTTTGTTTCGATAACGGCTGTTTTGTCGAAGTTGTAAGCCCAGCCGCACGATAATCAACAAGATTATAACCGTGCTGCTGTAATTGATAGATAAACCCTTGCTCTAATCGTTCGCCAAAACGACCAACTTTCCTAGCATTATGCAAGTTAGTAAATGGAATAACCGCAACGGGGAAGCGTTTTACTCGGTTTTCCTGCAAGCCAACATTCATCTGCACCGCCATTTGAGATACCGCCTCGCTAATGGGGTCCAACCCATTCGGCAAAGTGTCAATCTGTACAACTTGGCGCTGTAACATCGACCGCTCTTTTTCCAACAGCGCCTCTTTCTCTGCAATATGCGCTTTCTCAAGCTGATGCAACTGCTCAACAACCTCAGGACTCATACTTTCAATATGCACCTTTTCAGGCTGCTTATCTTGGGTATTAACCTGCTGAAAGCATCCGCTTAAAAAGCAAACCATTAACAGCAGTAAAATCTTTTTCATCCTGATATTCCAAACTCAAAAGGTTAAGCCCGACAATCTAACATAATCCACCAAGCATAGGGAGTCGACTTAAACCGTTTACAACAGGCACACAATAAAATACTGTTCTGAAAACGATTAATTATTTACTCGACCTCTTTTAGTAATCGGTCATTAGGCAGATATGTTTAATAAAACGCTGAATTTTCTTATTGTTAGCTTATTTCTATCTTTAACTTCTATAGCTCAAGCGGTTGTCATTGAAGCTGAGGGGCAAGCTATTATTGCCAACAAAAACATTACCGCTGCTAGAGAGGCTGCCATCAGGGACGCTTCTCAGCAAGCATCAATGCAGGCAGCTGTTTATGTGTCTAGCAGCCAAGTCGTAAGAGATGGCATTCTTGAGATCGACAATATGCAGATTAGCTCTTTGGGCCAAGTTTCAAATATCGAAATACTGGACGAGAAAATCATTGGTTCAACACTACACATTCGAATCAAAGCGAATGTAGATATTGATGAAGGTTGTAGCAACGGAAGTAGCAACAATTATAAAAAAACCATAGCCTTTGCCGCGTTTCCGCTTCAACAATTAAGCCAAGCTAATCTGGGCGGACTCCATAACGTTAGTAGTGAACTACCTGCACAATTAAGCCAACGCTTTAACAGCACAGCACAAACGATCACTTACAATGCTGGGTTAATTAACCTCTACCCTAACCCTAGCCAAGCTAGCTCATCACAGTTAGATAGCGGCAAGCTAACGAGTATGCTAAGCACGATTGGTCAGCTCGATGTTAACTATGTAATTTCAGGTGTTATCCGTGATATCTCTATGGTTGATCCTCGCACTCACGCCGAAAACAACTACTTTATGGATCTCTACAACAGGCTCGATTTCAAAAGTAAAAGACACCTCCGAAACTTTGAAATTGACCTATTTATACACGATGGTTTCTCGGGCCAACTTGTTTCACAAAAACACTACCAAACCGCAGGTTTATGGAGTCTTGATCACACAATAACAACGGGATTCGCTACACCAGGGTTTATTAAGCAGGACTACGGACAGAAAGTAAGAGCACTCGAAGATAAGATTGCGGCGGAAATATCCGCAGAGCTACGCTGCGAACCTTTTAGTACTCGTATAACTCAAGTTGAAGATCGCACTATCTGGATCAATGCAGGTAAGCAGCATGGTTTAAAGCGTGGGGACAAGCTCACTATCTATCGCAGCTCCACCATTTTCACCCCACAAATGAACAGCAACACCCAATTAACCAACACACAACAAACCTTAATTATTGATGATGTACAGATGGGATTTGCATCTGGCCATATCAACGCATCCGCTGAAACATACAATATTCGGGCAGGGGATTTAGCTATTGCACGCTAATTCCATATAGCTAAAAGACGACTCCCCCGCCAGCAAAACGGGGGAATATATATACAAACTAGTTTGTACGTGTGCCGCTAATATTAATCTCTACACGGCGATTTTGAGAACGACCTATTTCA
The DNA here is from genome assembly GCF_001597725.1 of Neptuniibacter marinus. GTDB lineage: Bacteria > Pseudomonadota > Gammaproteobacteria > Pseudomonadales > Balneatricaceae > Neptuniibacter > Neptuniibacter marinus. The sequence goes on along the minus strand of NZ_LUTR01000009.1, from coordinate 80,983 downwards.
GTAGTGTTATCTGCTACGGGGTAACGCTCCCCAAAGCCACGTGCATTAACTCTAAGACGAGAAATACCCGAGCTCGCTAAGTAGTCAGCCACACGCGCCGCACGTCGTTCTGACAACTGCTGGTTATACTCAAACGATCCTGTGCTATCAGTAAAGCCATCCACATTCATCTCGGTTTTATCAAATTTCACCAAGACTTTTACTACTGAATCCAATACAGGATAAAAGTTGTTCGCTATCTGGTCTGAATTAAGCGCAAATGTGATATTACCCGGCATAATCAAACGAATTGAATCACCAATACGCTCAACTTGAACGCCTGTACCTTGTAGCTCTTGACGCAGAAGCGCTTCCTGTTGATCCATGTAGTAACCAATACCACCACCAACAGCACCACCCACCAAAGCCCCTGTTAAAGCGCCTTTACCACGATCAGATTTACTAGAAACAGCTGCACCTAGCACAGCACCTGCAACGGCACCTATACCTGCACCTTTAGTTGTGCTTCCTACTTTCTGCTCTCCTGTGTATGGATCAATTGTTTGACACCCAGTCAACAGAACGCCGGCAACACAAACTGCGAACAGTTTTTTCATAATTAACTCCAAAAAAAAATGACTATTGCACCATAATAACTCTACTATGGCTGAATAAACACTGACTAAAAAACAGATAAATACTACTTGCCGCTAGTCAGTCATGCCAAACACCGATAAAATAATCGTATTGTTCCAACAATGCAGTTTCATATAAACTCCACTCACTGTATTGAACATAAGTTAATTTTACGTAGTACTCGTTTTTAGGAGATTCAATTGTCCCAGCTTCCTGTCATTGTTGGTTTTGGTGGTATAAACCCTGCTGGGCGCGCTTCTTTTCACCATGCATATCGCCGATTGATTATAGAGAAACTCGACGAGCAGTCGCGCCAAGAGACACTCACTGACCTAGCTATATTGACAGGTCTTGTTACCTCATCTGATGGAAAATATAAAAATCAGGATGGAATTGAGTACAATGCAACCGAATTAATCAAAGATCTTCAAAAACAATTACTTGATAGTACTTTAATTCGTCGAATTGAAAAAAGCAGCTTTGATGTAAACCACGTTATGTTTAACAAAGCTGCCACTCTAAATTGCGGAGATGGATCACTCAGATTCCACCTCCGCAAAAGGCAGATGCCATTAGAGATACCTGCTAATTGGTCGGTCACTGAAACGGCACCCGGACAGTTCGATATTCACGTTTCATCAAAAATGGATGTTATCTTACCCGATAACAAAGTCGCGCCCGTCCAGTCTGCAGGTCAGCTACCTTCAGGCTTCGAACCTGGCAAGCTTTACCAGTCCCGCAACCATCCTCGCAACCTTCAGATGACTGTTTTTGCAGCATCCGATGCACTCTCTTCGACAGGCATCCCTTTCGAAACAATCGCCAACAGCGTAGCACCGGATCAGATTGCGGTTTATGCCAGCAACTCTATAGGGCAGCTTGATGATTTTGGCTTTGGCGGACTTACAAAATTTCCTGCTATAGGGAAACGCACAACATCCAAACAGATGCCATTAGGCTACGCCCAAATGCCTGCAGATTTTGTGAATGCCTACATTCTAGGTAATGTAGGCACCACTGGAGGCGCGCTAGGTGCTTGCGCAACGTTTCTCTACAACCTTCGCAGCGGCGTAAATGATATTCGCTCAGGACGCCGTAAAGTCGTCCTCGTAGGCGGAAGCGATGCGCCTGTAACCCCAGAAGTCATTGAAGGCTTCAAAGCCATGGGAGCATTAGCGGAAGACAAAGACCTATTAGCACTCGACAATCTATCAGAACTCACGGCTGATGATTACCGTAAAGCCTGCCGACCATTCGGCAATAACTGCGGTTTCACTATAGGCGAAAGCAGCCAATTTGTTCTTTTAATGAGCGACGATTTAGCCATAGAGTTAGGCGCCGAAATATATGGCGCAGTTCCAGAAGTATTTGTAAGCGCAGATGGACATAAAAAATCGATCTCCGCACCAGGTATTGGCAATTACATCACTTTAGCCAAATCCACAGCCCTTGTTCGAAAAATGCTTGGCGAAGAGTCCTTACAGCAAAGGAGCTTTGTCCAAGCTCACGGTACCAGTACACCTCAAAATCGTGTGACTGAATCTCATGTAATTAACGAAACAGCAAAAGCCTTTGGCATACAAAACTGGCCGGTTGCTGCTATTAAATCCTATATTGGACACTCTCAAGGCACCGCAGGAGGAGATCAGCTTAGCTTATCTTTAGGCACTTGGAAGTATGGCTATATCCCCGGAATTTTAACGACAGATGAATTCGCCAGCGATGTACATCAAAGCAATCTATTCTTGAGCAACCAGCATATTGAAGTTGGCAAGCAAGGAATGGATACCGTGTTCTTGAACTCGAAAGGTTTTGGTGGCAATAACGCATCCGCACCCGTGATTGCCCCTCATGTTGTGAGCAACCTACTTAACAAGCGCTATAGTAAATCTCAATTATTGGCTTACCAAACAAAACTCGAAAAAACGCGTATGGCAGCCACTGCATACGACCAAGCCTCCCTTCATGGAGACGCTAAGCCAATCTATTTATATGACCATAATGTCCTTCAGGGCGAAGACCTTAGTATTAGTGATAAACAGATCACTATGCCGGGCTACAGCAATCCAATTAACTTGGATATTGATAACCCTTTTGACGATATCTGCTAACTAATAATTTATAAGGAACTGGCGATGCGTGTTTTCATCACTCTAATAGCAATTATCGGTCTTAATGGCTGTATTAATATGGATGCTATAACACCGGATTTCCAAGCTGAAACAGATACTAGCTATTACTTGATCGATACTAAATACCGCTTCTTTTGTGAAGGGGACAGTAAACGCTGCAAAGATATGACTAAGGTTGTTTCCTCTCGTGGCGAACTCTATCCCATCGAAAAGGCTTACAACCAAGAAGTCAAAGGCCCTAATTATCCGGTATCCTTAATGTTGATGATCATGAATCCCAACGATGGAAGCTATAAAGCAACGCCCGTGGGTAATGAGGGTCGTTTTTTTAAAGTACCTAAAAACGACACGACTGACCTAGTCTGGAACACACTCTCCAGCATCCTAAACGATCTATTTGACTCTGGCAGTTAATCGACAGTGCTTGGCTGATCTATATTAAAAAGCTGCAACGCCTGCTGAGAGGTGGTTGCAGCTACTTCCTCCACCGTACAACCTTTCAGATCCGCAACAACCTTGGCAACATCCAATACCCGACAAGGCTCATTAGGCTTACCTTGATGGCCACTCAACGGCATATCCGGCGCATCAGTCTCTAAAACAAAATGTTCTAGCGCTGTAGCTTGCACTGTACGTCTTAATTTCTGTGCACGCTCATAAGTCACAGTCCCACCAAGCCCTAACTTAAACCCAAGTTCAATATACTGATGAGCCTGCTGCTCACTCCCGGAAAACGCATGCACAATCCCACCTCGAGTAAGCTTAAATAGCCTAAGCTGCTTAAGCATCTGATCGTGGGCCTTTCTAACATGTAATAAAACAGGAAGCTGATAGTTTTCAGCTAGTGCCAACTGGGGCTTTAAAAAACTTAGTTGCTCATCCAAATCCGCCTGCGGAATAAATAGATCCAAGCCTATTTCGCCAACCGCACATACCGACTTAGACGATAACAGTTGCTCTAACTGCTCAAGATCTTGAGATTGATGTTCATGAAGGAAACAAGGATGTAATCCTAGCGCCATATGAAGACTTGGCCAATTGTCACAATGGGCTGAAAACAAAGTTTCAATACCCGCCCAACCCACCGCATTAACACCGGGGACGACAATATGCCCAACGCCCGCATTAGAAGCGCGTGTAAGTGCCTCATCTCGATAGTCATCGAATTGAGAGAAATCTATATGGCAGTGGGTATCGAAAAGTTGCATAACAGCAGATTAAAGGCGAGAAGGCTTGGACGCAAGAGTACGCCAAGCCTTTGTAAACAATGAACCGATCAGTGCTCGCGTGTTGCCCTAAAAGCAACATCCGGCCAGCGCTCTTCCGCTAAACTCAGATTAACCCTTGTTGGTGCAAGGTAGGTCAGCAAACCGCTACCATCGAGCGCCAAATTATCATGATTTTTCTTCTCAAATTCAGCCAGCACTTTTTCGTCATCACACTCAGCCCAACGCGCCGTCTGAACGCTTATAGGTTCGTATTTACAATCCACTTTGTACTCATCTTTCAAACGAAAGACCACCACATCAAACTGTAATTGACCGACTGCACCAAGAATAAGATCGTTATTTTTAAACGGCTGGAACAACTGTACAGCACCCTCTTCTGAAAGCTGCTTCAAACCTTTTTGAAGTTGCTTCATTTTCAGCGGATCAAGGGGGCGTACACGGCGAAACATCTCTGGGGCAAAGTGAGGAATCCCGGTAAATTTCAGGTCCTCACCGGCAGTAAACGTGTCGCCGATCTGTATCGTCCCATGGTTATGCAAACCAATAATATCGCCCGACCACGCCTCTTCAACATTTTCACGATCGCCTGCAATAAATGTCACCGCATCCGCGATCTTCACATCTTTATTAATGCGGCTGTGGCGCATCTTCATACCCTGAGTATATTTGCCGGAGCAGATACGCATAAAGGCAATACGGTCACGGTGTTTAGGATCCATATTCGCCTGAATTTTAAAGATAAAGCCACTGAATTTTTCTTCAGCCGGCTCTACTGGGCGAGTAATCGCATTGCGAGCAATAGGTGCAGGTGCCCATTTCACAAAATCATTCAGCATCTCGCGTACACCAAAGTTCGCTAATGCTGTACCAAAAAAAACAGGCGTCAGCTTACCCGCCAAAAATGCCTCTTGATCATACTCATGGGTTGCACCACGTACGAGCTCAATCTCATCCACAAAATCATCGTAAATATCGCCCAATAGCGCCTTCGCTTCATCACTTTCTAAACCAGAGATACGCACATCTTCAGGAATGGTATGTCCCTGCCCAGGCTGAAAGACATGAATGGTATCCGTATAAAGGTTATATATCCCTTTAAAACGAGACCCCATCTCGATTGGCCACGTGATCGGTGCTGATTCAATTTTAAGCACCTCCTCAATCTCATCTAATAACTCGATTGGATCACGAATTTCACGGTCGACCTTGTTCACAAACGAAAAGATTGGTGTATCACGTAAGCGGCAAACATCCATCAACTTAATGGTTCGCGCCTCAACACCTTTAGCGCCATCTACCACCATTAAGGCTGAATCTACAGCGGTTAATGTGCGATAAGTATCCTCAGAAAAGTCCTCATGCCCCGGCGTATCCAATAGATTAACCATGCGATCATTATAAGGAAACTGCATGACAGAGGAGGTAATAGAGATACCACGCTCCTGCTCCATCGACATCCAATCCGATGTCGCGTGACGATCACCTTTTTTACCTTTAACACTACCCGCTTGCTGAATAAGCTGTCCAAACAACAACAATTTTTCAGTAATTGTCGTTTTACCGGCATCAGGGTGGGAGATAATAGCGAAAGTTCTTCGCTTATTGATTTCATTAAGAAAATCGGCGTTTGCCATGTATCTAAATTCCCGTTTTGTACAACTATTTGTACAAAAAAATAAAGTTAACTCTAAGCCCCGATGTTTCACTCAATAACATAAAGAGTTCAAGCAGATTGCCACGGCCTACAGCCAGCAAAACCTCCCATCAAAGCATTGAAAAATTTGAGCGCTATTCTAGCAAAATAACTAAGTACTATAAATCAAACACTCAGTACTTCTTTTAGCTTGTCTAACGCCAGCTTATGTTTGTCATCTGGCATTTTGGCCAGATTAATCTGTTTCCATCTAATGGCCGGAAGTTCACTTACATCATCAAGACCAAGCAACGCCCAATCCGGCTCACGGTTTTTAAACGACAGTAAAAAGCCTTTTTCACTATCGGTTAGCCCTTGGTGAATAAGCTCTACCAAACGCTCTCTCACGGCCACCAGCTCTTCAAGCGGTACATCCGTCTCGGCCATATTTGCAAATTCACCTGCATAAATAGCCGATATATCTTTAAATTGCGGCCTTAACAATTCGGCCATTGGCCGATTGTGACTTGAGAGATAGATTATTAGTGCCTTTCGTATCTCATCCGTCAGGCCTTCATTTTCCAAGAGCCACTTCACATCGAATAAGTCTCTTGGGTGCTGCCTATCTAATGCCGCGCATATTTTGCCAGCATAGAGATCGGCCAAGGCCACCACAGGCACTTCAGCATAACCAAATTCATCTTCTACGGCGGCGCATACTTCCATCAACTGCGGCTCGTAAACCGTGCCACGTAATACGGGCGATAACTCTACTTTAATCTGCACGCCATTACCGCCAACGATTAGTCTGAGCGCATCGCGTTTTGACTTGTATGCTTCGGTTAGCTCTACATCTTTAAACGCGGCTTTTAAATCTGCGCTAATCACATCTAATGCTGCGCATATTTCCTGTAATGCGTCATCACGGCCTTTCATCGGCAGATAAACTAAATCAATATCAACCGACAAGCGCGGAAACTCTCTGACAAAGAGATTGATCGCCGTACCACCTTTAAGCGCAAAGCATTCTTTCTTTGCGACAAAGGGCAAAACCTGCATCAATAACTGCACTTGCTTGTAATAAATACTGTTTCTATCCATCACTAACTTTCGCTTTCCATTGCCATATGTGACGGCACAGTGATCAAATAATCTGTATCCAATTTACCGCCTTTAGCCACAACACGCTTGCCAGAGCCTAAATCGTAATCCTCGACATTCAGCTTGTTAAACCAAGGGTAAGCTTGACGTTTAGCCAGCCAAAAAAACAACCGCTTCACCTTTACGCTTTTACAGGCTTTTAAAAGTGTATCGAGCTTTCTGGGTGATAAATTCACTAAGCCTTGCATTAGCTCATCAGCATGTTCAAAGCTAACCGCGTCAGGCAAATCTACCAGTAATTCCAATAACGCTTTTTCAGGACATGAAAAATATACAGGGGGCAGTTCAGCCTCCCACTCATACTGCCTGATAAAGCTTTTGTCTTTTATCAGCCATTCAGGCCACAAGGTATTGGTACTATGCCCAACACATTCAACGGGCAGCGACAAACGCCCCAGCCATGATGGCAACTTGCCTTTTGCATATAAATGTATATGTGGCGTACTGCCTAACGACAGATACTGCGACAATCCTGATAATGACAATGCTGACAACCCGCCAACGATGACCGAAGGCAGATTATCCGAGTTGTTCACATCCATACGCTGCATTGAAGCTACTACGCCTTCCCAAGTGACTGCCCGGGAATACTGGCTGTAAACACCTGTAGCTAGTAGCAACAACGTATCGGTTTTCACAGCGTTATCTAACGCATGAGCACTCAAGCCTTGCTCTGCAAGCCACTTCTTTGTAGCTAACATGCCATAAGGTAAAAGAGTTTTAAGAGACTGCTTATATGACTCTTTCACCGTTTCGCGCTGGGAATGACTAACCATTTCTAAACACCAAACCCTTTCTGCAGTTTATCACTTTATGATTTTACGGCGAATTTCGCCGTAAAACTTAGCTTTGATAAACTAACACAACAAACAAAAGTTTACCATTTTTTAAATTTACGGCGCATATCGCCGTATAATTTATATTTGTTAAACCATCCAGCTAAAACTGAGAAGGCTTACTTAGTTCAATATGCGAGTAACATCCGCGATGCTTTGGTGCGTTTGCTTTGTAAGGGCCAATCCAGCTATTAACTCAAGTGATAAAATATCAAGCCCCATCCGCAAAGGTACTTATTGGCTCAGACCTATGAATAACAAGGGCTACAAGGCGGTTTGTGTCATGAATAGCAAGCAACACGCCCAACGATAAAAATTTGTACACTCGCAACGATGACACATCAAAATCCATAATGACGAACCCTTTAAATTCATAGCCTTGCAAACAACAAGCTAGAGATGATCGCATTTATTCCGCTTTTGTAATGTCAAAACCAAAGCACCAAAAACAGGAGGTATTTTCTTCGTCAAACCCAGTAACGACAAGACCTACAGCCAGATTTGTGTCATGGAATTTTCGCCAAAGGCCTCTAAAACGGAATTTGTACTCAAGTTTGTACACACTTTCCGAGGTTACGCTTGAACATCATTGAAAAGCAAAGAAACGAGAAAAAGACAAAAAACCTTTAAATTCAGTACGTAGAGATGTGATTGTGGTGTGCAATGAAAGGTGGTTTTAAGCGTTGAAAGGCTGGGCGGCATCAGGGTGGGAGATGATAGCGAAAGTTCTTCGCCGAAAAAATCCGTCGCGTTAATCGTAGTTGGCGGCTATTTTCGCTGATCTGAGCTGTATACACAATCAATGCTTATCCAATCAGGTAGCATTTACTCTCAGCCTGTACCAATACTCAGTTATATCTATTGGTAATCGCGGTTTATTTAGCCCATAAACAACTGCGGGCAAACCCAAAATTTCTTTCTACTAAAAAATAATGATCACCTGTCGACCTATACACATGATGGGTGTAGTTACCGTTAGCCGGAATACCAAGTATTGGAGGGGGGAAAAGTTGTTTCTTACGCATCTTCAAGACGAGCCCCCCCCGGACCTGCCTTAGGCGTTTACCAATTCACTGATAGTCGGGTAGTCAAGATAGCCTTCGGGACCCTGGGTATAAAAAGTAGCTGGGTCTGCCTGATTCAGTTCTACATCATTCCGCAAGCGCTCCGGCAGATCAGGATTGGCGATAAAGGGCACACCAAACGCGATACTATCGGCTTGACCTGAAGCGATAACAGTATCGGCTTCGACACCGGTATAGCCCATATTCAGCATCAAATGGCCGCGGTAGTGTTCACGTACAGGCGTCACCACATCAGCCTGCTGCTCACCAAGGAAATCAGCACGCATAAGGTGCAGATACGCCAGATCAAAGTCGTTCAAGCGTTTGGCCAACCAAGTAACCAGCGCAATCGGATCACTGTCTTTCATACTGTTGAAGCTATTCAACGGCGACAGACGCACACCAACGTAGTCGCTACCCCAAACTTGAGTTACAACGTCTAGAACGTCTAGCAACAAGCGAGCACGGTTTTCGATCGGGCCACCATAAGGGCCTTTACGGTGGTTGGCGCCATCACGCAGGAACTCATCCAGTAAATAACCATTCGCGCCGTGTACTTCAACACCGTCGAAGCCAGCTCTCTTGGCATTTTCCGCTGCGACTTTAAACCCTTCGATAATGGCCGGAATCTCTTCATCAGCCAGTTCACGGGGAACAGTATAAGCCTTTTTCCCTTCTGGCGTGTGAACTTCATCATTGGTGATAGCCATAGCACTCGGTGCGACCGGTACACGACCTCCATTCAGCAAGGGATGGCAAGCGCGACCGCCATGCCAGATCTGCAAGAAAATCTTGCCACCCTTGGCATGTACGGCGTCAGTGACTCTCTTCCAGCCAGAAACCTGAGCCTCGGAGTAGATACCAGGTTCACGCCAAAATGCCGAGTTACCTTCCATTGCCATGGTAGCTTCGGCAATGATCAAGCCCGCTGAAGCACGCTGGGCATAGTGTTCGACCATAAGATCAGTGGGAACATGATCTGCATCAGCGCGAGTCCGCGTCAAAGGCGCCATAAGGACACGATTAGCCAGTGTTAGGGCACCGAGCTGAACCGGTGTAAAAAGATCTGCCATGTTAATCCTCGCTATTAGATTTTTGCATTAAGCCTTGAGGTTAAAAGCTGATAAATAAAGCACATGGGCATTGTATCAAACTCCAGTTGCCCCGTGCGCCTGATCCACCTTAGAACCATTATAAAATAAAACAGGAAAAGCGTTCCTATGCCATCTCAATAGTGTATTTTAGGGCCTTTTTATTGCTCTTAAACTCCCGTAAACCCTCTGCAACTGATCGAATCTAACTACATGAATATCAGGTCCTTTAAGTTCACCCCGATAAATCTGATTGAGTAGTTTTTCATCCATCTGAGCAGAACATTTCCACTGTACAACTGAACCTGTGCCATGCAAAGCATTAAGTACTACGCCATGTTGGTATAATCGCGACTAGAAAACGCTACGCCGCCTTTTCTAGACGCCCCACACTGCAGACTAGATATCCGCTGGACTCCGAAGCCAACTGCTCAACATAGACAGCATCGAAGGTTACATAGAAGGGCTTCGCCCTTGTATTCTCGTGTTTTCAGATGAATTGCAGTTGGTCACGTTTATCGAGAAAACCGGACAGTCGAGTAAGCACGAGTGCCAATGCAACGATCAGTGCTCCAATCCAAGCGGTATCCATCAGTGTCATTCTTTCTATTACAACCCCTCCGAGGATCGAACCCAATGCAATACCGACATTGAACGCTGCGATATTCAGCCCCGAGGCCACATCAACTGCCTGCGGTGTGTACTTCTCTGCCAACTGAACTACATACACTTGCAAGCCAGGTACATTACCGAAGGCAAAGGCTCCCCAAATTAAAATGGTGATAACAGCAGCAATCTGATTTCCGGCAGTAAAGGTAAACGCTAACAGTACAAGTGCTAGTGCAGTAAAGATTATATGTAATGCCTTGATCGGCCCCATACGATCCGCCATACGACCACCCCAAATATTACCAACGGCAACCGATACACCGTAGACCAGCATGATTAGGCCTATAGCACCCGATTCAAAGCCGGACACCTGTTCCAAAATCGGAGCAAGGAAAGTGAAAGCGGTAAAAGTGCCACCGTAACCAACGGCAGTCATGGCATAGACCAGCAGCAGGCGTGGTTGAGTCAATACGCTTAGCTGCTGGGCAATACGTGCAGGCGGGGCCTGTTTGAGATTCTTTGGCACAAGCAATGCACTACCGATCAGCGCAATTAACCCTAGAGCAGCCACAACCATAAAGGTCGCACGCCAGCCAAAGTTCTGACCAATCCAGGTCCCCAAAGGCACACCCGTGACCAATGCAACAGTCAAGCCAGTAAACATGATAGCGATAGCACTGGCCTCTTTTTCACGTGGCACCAAACTAGTTGCGATGGTTGATCCAATTGAGAAAAACACCCCATGGGCCAAGCCGGTCAAGATACGCGCAGTGATCAGTGAGCTGTAGGTAGGGGCCATCCAAGCCAGCAGGTTACCAACTACGAACAATAACATTACCATCAGCAGCACATTTTTACGCTGCCAGCGCCCAGTCAGGGCTGTAAGGACAGGCGCCCCAATAGCAACACCCAATGCATAAAGACTGACTAACAGTCCCGCAGAAGGTAGGGAAACGCCCAGGTCTTGGGCGATAGTAGGTACCAAACCAACAATCACGAACTCGGTGGTACCGATTGCAAATGCGCTGAGAGTCAGCGCAAAAAGAGCAATAGGCATTTCAATCTCCTTGTATGTTTTAGTTGCTACGGAGTATGCCTACTGCTATCTTTTACAAAAACAGCATCAGTGACAAAATACCTTTACATATATGGCAATAATATCCCGTACTGAAGATCTTGAGATTCTGCTAACCGTGATTGATAGCGGCAGCTTCTCAGCCGCCGCCCGCATCCTAGATATTCAAGTTGCCAAGGTGTCACGCGCTGTCAGCCGACTAGAAAAGGATTTAGACTGCACATTGCTGAATCGCACTACGCGCAAGCTAGAGCTCACCGAAGAAGGCCGTATTTTTACCGAGCAAGTCAGAAACGGACTGCATCAGTTGGCAGAAGCGGAAGAAAAGATCAGAACCTTAAAAGGTATACCGGCAGGTCGGCTCAGAGTGGACGCCGCTACTCCTTTTATCCTGCACCAGCTAGTCCCACTGGTAGCAGGCTTTTGTGAGTGCTATCCAAAGATCGAGTTAGAACTTGTAGCCAATGAAAATATCATTGATCTGATTGAGCGCAAGACGGATCTGGCCATTCGCATTGGTACCCTACAGGATTCAAACTTGCATGCCCGCTTTCTCGGACGCAGCCCTTTGCATATCGTCGCCTCTCCTTCATATCTTGCTCAACAAGGCACACCGGAAACCCCCGAAGCGCTAGAACAGCACAAAATCATTGGCTTTGCCGATGCACCCCACCTGAATCGCTGGCCCCTTACCCCTCATGTTGCACTGTCCCCAACCCTAAGCAGTAGCAGCGGTGAGACCATTCGCCAACTTTGCTTGGCTGGACAAGGCTTGGCACTGCTATCCGAGTTTATGATTTGTGAAGACTTGGCCAACGGACGGCTGGTTAAAGTGCTAGATAATCATATCACCAGCCCAAGTAACCGCGAGTTGGTACATGCGGTCTACTACCGTAACACCACCCTTTCCAGTCGAATTACTGCGTTTCTAGACTATATCCATCCTCGAATACAGCTGTAAGGCAGTGAAATCAAGCCGACTTGCCTCGCAGAAATAGAAACACTGAGTCTCTGAACGTAGGAAATCCCCCCACCAGCTTGATTGCAGAAGGTTAAGCGTAGAACGGCGGCCCCAGAAAAAAGGCTTTACTTGCTCGAAATAAACCGGTGCCCTAAGGTATCTAAAATTTGCTGCCCATCCTCTTTGTAGTAGGGGCCGGTGGGCCAGTTATCTAAGAGATCAAGCACTGCTTCGCTGGGGCGGCATAGCTTAACCCCTTTTGGGCTACAGACTATAGGTCTATTAACTAAAATGGGGTGCTCTAGCATTGCACTAAAAATTGCCTCGTTCGAGACAGTTTCATCTAGCAAGCCTAAAGCTTCCGCTGGGGACTTGGTTGTTCTAAGGGCCTGTCGTGGGGTTAAATCAGCGGCGGCAAGTAAGCCTTGCAACTGGGCTTTAGTCCAGCCTTCTTGTAGATATTCAATAACAACCGGTGAGTAGCCCGCATCTTGAATAATTTTAAGCACATTGCGCGATGTGCCGCAGTCTGGATTGTGGTGAATAACAACCATCGTTTATCTCTAGGCATCATTTACTAAAATCCATTTACACGACTACATTCGTAAACGGTAGAACAAAAACAAGGGGCACAGCCCTAAGCTTCACATTTATAGTGAGCGCTGATTAACCCGCTCACTCACCTGCTCCGCACTTTCTACACGCTCAGAATAACGATCTACAAAATAGTCTTTATTATCGCGTAGCAATAAGGTGAACTTCATCAGCTCTTCCATAACATCCACAATACGATTGTAGTAAGGCGACGGTTTCATCCTATCGTTTTCATCAAACTCTAAGTAAGCCTTAGGCACAGAGGACTGATTAGGTATAGTCACCATCCGCATCCAACGACCTAGCACGCGAAGTTGATTCACAACATTAAACGATTGTGAGCCACCACAAACCTGCATAACCGCAAGTGTTTTACCTTGGGTCGGCCTAACGCCGCCCATATTTAAAGGCACCCAATCCAACTGGCTTTTAAATATACTGGTCATCGCACCATGACGCTCAGGAGAGCACCACACTTGGCCCTCAGACCACATCATTAATTCACGTAATTCTTGTACCTTGGGATGATTCTCATCTTCAGTATCCACCTGAGGTAACCCCTCAGGGTTAAAGATCTTAACCTCTGCACCAAAACACGTTAGTAAGCGTGCAGACTCTTCGATGACTAGCCGACTAAAAGAACGCTCTCGTAACGACCCATAAAGTAATAATACACGCGGGGCGTGTTCACTCGGTGCACTTACGCATTTATCAAATGATGGAATATCCAGTAATTCATCATCTACATTAGGTAAGGTGCCCTTTTCTAGATTTAATTCACTCATATTCGATGCCTTTTAATCTTGCAATCAAATGAACGCTGTACACATAAAATATTGCTTATGAACAATGCTATCACCTGTTCATATTCAATTAGCAATAGTTGTCTGTCCTATAGGACGATTGATCGGTAGTCACGCTTTATACGCATATCATCCGAAAAACGTTTAAAAAACCCACATAATCCATAACAACATATTCGATTTACAGTATATATGGAATATCACATATGCTATAAAATGATTCAAGAGAATAAACTGATAATCATCCACTAAAATTTAGTAAGATAAGGGAACTAACTATCATTCAATAACACTAAGGTTTATCGTCAAAAAGCACCTGTAAAACAGAACCCTGAAGGTCTCTTGCATAAAGTTTTTATAGATACAGGGCGCACCCAAGATAGAGGACACAAAAAAGCACATCAAACGTGGTCTAAGACAATCCATTCTTCTATCTTCCAGAACTAGCTAGCGTCAGCCTACGCGCAAAGTATCAATACACATAAGGAAAGTGCATGACCATCGACCTAACCTATCAATACATTTTCTTATCCGGTCTACTTGTAATGCTATGTGTTGTTGCCAGCGTATTGACTCGTCGTATCGGCGCACCGGTTTTATTGGTTTTCTTAGTATTAGGTATGCTTGCAGGGGAAGATGGAATCGGTGGTATTAAGTTTGACGATTTTAATCTGGCCTTTCTCTTCGGCAATATCGCGCTTGCCATTATTATCTTTGATGGTGGGCTCGCCACAAAAACACAGAGCTTCCGTATCAGCCTCAAACCCGCACTCTCATTAGCCACCGTGGGTGTAATAGCTACAGCGGGTATAACCGGCTATGCCGCGCATATTATTTTGGGTTTACCCCTTCTCGATGGGTTATTAATAGGTGCCATTGTTGGATCGACTGACGCTGCTGCAGTCTTTGGCTTAATAAGAGGCGCAGGTTTAGACTTAAAAAAACGCACAAGCGCGACCTTAGAGATCGAGTCAGGCTCCAATGACCCAATAGCGATCTTTTTAACGATCACCTTAGTGCAACTACTTCAACTAAGCGATAGCGGTAGCGAAGGCTGGACAATTGCGAGCGAATTACTCAGCCAAATGGGCCTTGGTCTAGCTTTCGGCTTTGCGGGCGGCCATATAGTTGCTCAATTACTTAAACGTTTGCCACTTCCATCATCACTCTATCCGCTTCTCGCGTTAGCCGGCGGTATCTGTATCTTTGGTGTAACCAACCTGCTAAATGGCAGTGGCTTCCTCGCGATATTTATCGCCGGCGTAATCATTGGCAATACTCCGCTTATTTATAGTAATGAGATTCACCGTTTTCACGATGGAATAGCATGGTTAAGTCAAATTGGTATGTTTTTGATGTTAGGTTTGCTCATTACGCCAAGCCATATGATACCCATGATCATTCCCGCTATAGCGATCGCCTTTGTGCTTATTTTTATCGCCAGACCTATAGCTGTCGCTATGTCTTTGTTACCTTTTCATTTCCCATGGCGCGAACAGGTCTTTATTGGTTGGTGCGGGTTACGTGGCGCGGTTCCCATTATTTTGGCGCTGTTCCCATCCTTAGCGGGTTTAGAGAATACACAAACCTATTTTGATCTTGTTTTCTTCGTTGTACTTATATCATTGGTACTTCAAGGCTGGACTATTGCGCCTATGGCGAGATGGCTCAAGGTTGAACTTCCCCCGACATCACCTGAGCCAAATTACTTACACCTCACAATCAAACATAACCTAGATAAAGACCTCTTAATCTACCCTATAACAGCAGGAAGCAGCGTTATTGGAACATCAGCTACCAATCTACCCTTAAGTAACACTTGCCAAATGGTGGGTGTTATCAGACAAGGGCTGTTGATAAGTAATACTGAGGAACAGAAACTTATCCCTGAAGACCAAGTAATGATTCTAGCAACAAGTGAGGCAAAATCAGCTTTAGGACGTATTTTTGCGCCAGACACACAATCGCCTCAGCTTAAAGCTAAACGCTTTTTTGGTGAGTTTGCTTTATTACCTAACGCCAAAATGGCTGATTTAGCGAAAGAGTATAGCTTTGAGATCGACCCAATAAGTGCAGAGAAAAGCGTTGAGCAATACTTAACCAAACAGTTCCACGGCACCCCCGTTGTAGGCGACCGAATTCAGCTTGGGTTTGTGCAAATTATTGTAAAGGAAACTGAGGGAGCTCGAATTTCATCTGTAGGACTAAAATTGAGCGTCTAACAAAAGCGATTCAAATCAAGCAAAGGCTTATAGATACGCTTTTTTAGCTTTCCTCTCATCCCCATGTAATTCCAAACATTATCTGCCTCTTAGTTGAAAATAGTCTCAACTCCAATGCTCTGTGCTTGCTATTAAACCTGACGGTTTTATATCCCCAAAGCTATAGACTCTCTTATACACAAGGCTTAATAGACTATAAAAAAGGGATGTTTTACCCAAGTCTACCGACCTGTCTGGAGATCACCCTATAAACGCTTACTACTCCAACACTGGCCATGAGATAAAATTACACTCTTTATTTTATATATATGAATTTTCATATATACTAATTCCCATATATCTTTACTAATCGAGAATCCAACAGGAAACAAAAATATCCATGCAGCCTACTCAGTTTTATAAATGCCTGTCAGACGAAACCCGTCTCCGCTGCCTGCTACTCATCAAAGCGGAGCAAGAATTATGTGTTTGTGAGCTGATGCAGGCATTAGATGAAAGCCAACCAAAAATTTCTCGGCATTTAGCCCAATTGAGAAACTGCGAATTACTGACCGACCGACGCCAAGGCCAATGGGTGTTTTATAGTATCAACCCAGAACTCCCTCCTTGGGCGCTGAATGTATTAACCGAAACGCTAAACAGCAACCCCGCATTTATTGAAGACGATAAACTTCGCCTTCAGAAAATGGGAGACAGGCCTGAACGCACACGTTTATGTTGTATCTAAATGTATTCTGCACACAATAAGCTTTAAAGAAGGAGTGTAATAATGGGAATTTTTGAGCGTTACTTATCTGTATGGGTCGGTGTTTCTATTATTGCAGGCGTTATTTTAGGTAATTTAGTACCTAATTTATTCGAGCTTATCGCTACCCTAGAGTTCGCCCATGTTAATTTAATCGTCGCACTACTTATCTGGATCATGATCTACCCGATGATGGTGCAAATTGATTTTAGCTCTATTAAAGATGTGGGCAAGAAACCTAAAGGGTTAGTCTTGACCTTAGTGGTTAACTGGTTAATAAAACCCTTTACCATGGCTTTTCTAGGCTGGTTGTTTTTTAAAGTTCTCTTCGCTAGCTGGGTAGATCCACAAACAGCAACTGAATATATCGCAGGCATGATTCTGCTAGGCGTTGCGCCCTGCACCGCTATGGTTTTTGTTTGGAGCCAACTCACTAAAGGTGATCCCAATTACACTTTAGTGCAAGTTTCAATTAACGACTTAATTATGATTTTCGCATTCGCACCTATTGCCGGTTTTCTTCTAGGTGTTACCGATATTGCTGTGCCTTGGAACACCCTTCTTCTCTCCGTAGCTCTCTATGTTGTGATTCCGCTGGTTGCGGGAGTATTGACCCGCAGAAGCATTGACAACAAAAACGACCATTCCAAACTTAATACCTTACTGGCAAGTCTGAAACCTTGGTCAATGATCGGGCTACTAGCAACGGTTATATTATTGTTTGGCTTTCAAGCAGAGACTATCCTATCTCAGCCGGAGGTTATCGCTTTAATCGCGATCCCTTTGCTGATTCAAACCTATGGTATTTTTGCCCTTGCTTATTTATGGGCTAAAAAGATGAAGCTTCCTCATAACATTGCAGCGCCTGCTTGCATGATTAGCACATCTAATTTTTTTGAATTAGCCGTCGCTGTCGCAATCTCACTATTCGGCCTCCACTCAGGCGCAGCACTGGCAACCGTGGTCGGCGTGCTCGTCGAAGTTCCCGTTATGCTGAGTCTAGTTTGGTTCGCTAACCGCACTAGACATTGGTTTGGAGAGAACTAATGTTTGCAATATTCACCCAGCTCGCCGACTGGCTAACCTACTCAATTCTTAACTTTTCCCCTGATTCAAAATTAGGTGATGCCGTACACTTTTTTATCGAAGATGTAACCAAGATCTTCGCGCTGCTCATCGTCATGATTTACTTTATTGCGCTCCTGCGCGCGTCGTTAAATATAGAACGCGTTAGAGATTACCTTTCGGGAAAAAACCGTGGTGTAGGCTATCTACTAGGATCAGGTTTTGGCGCGATTACACCTTTTTGCTCCTGCTCAAGCATACCTGTATTTCTTGGTTTTACCTCAGCAGGTATCCCCTTAGGCATCACTATGTCGTTCCTTCTCACTTCACCACTAATTAATGAAGTAGCGATCTTACTACTGATGAGTTTGCTCGGTTGGAAGTTCACTCTGCTCTATGTCGCCATAGGGATCTGCGTAGGCACAATCGGTGGTTTTTTCCTTGATAGCATTAAAGCGGAGCGCTGGTTACAGTCCTTTGCTGCAAAAGCTCTTGCTCAAGGACAGCAAAAGGATCAGCTTCAACATGAAGATACACCTGTAGTTATGCCTGTAGTTATGCCTGTAGTTATGCCATTTTTAGAACGCCATCAATTTGCGAAAGATGAAACTTTCGAGATTTTTGGCCGCGTTTGGAAATGGGTCATTATCGGTGTTGGGTTGGGGGCCGCGCTGCATGGTTTTGTTCCCGACGGCTGGATAGAACAATACCTCGGAGCTGGTCAATGGTGGTCAGTTCCCGCAGCGGTTTTATTAGGGATCCCGCTGTATTCCAATGCAACGGGGGTCATTCCTGTAATGGAAAGTTTAATTATTAATGGCTTACCTATAGGAACAACACTGGCCTTTTGTATGAGTACTGTTGCCGCAAGCTTCCCTGAATTCATTCTACTTAAACAGGTCATGCAGTGGCGACTACTCGCTACCGTCTTTTTCTTGCTACTCGTGTCATTCACTGTGGTTGGATGGCTATTTAATGCATTCTCTTCTTTTTTATAAGGTGATCTATGAAACAGATAAAAGTACTAGGTAGCGGCTGCAAAAAATGCACTAAAACGGCTGAGCTAATCAACAAACTTGCGCTTGAAAAAGGCGTTTCTGTGAATGTAACAAAAGAGACAGATCCGCAAGTTATCATGGCTTACGGGGTAATGAGTACACCTGCCGTCGTTGTAGATGAGCAACTCGTCCACTCCGGCTCGATACCACATACAGAACAAATCCAAGCATGGTTAAGCGAAGGGTGAACCAGCGACGTTAAGCATCGTGCATCAATACAAGAAAGCAGCACATTAACTTCGACACATTTAGCATTAATTTATAGACGTTATTCGATTTGAGGTTTTTATGACGATTAAAGTAGGTATCAATGGCTTAGGACGTATGGGACGGCTATCGTTTCGTGCTGCATTTGATTGGGATGATGTAGAATTTGTTCAATTTAATGATCCTGCGGGTGATGCTGCAACACTCGCTCACCTGATCACCTTCGATTCTGTGCACGGCCGTTGGCACCATGAGGCCCGCGCTGAAGGTTCAGATATAGTTATTAACGACAAACCTATCCATTGTACCCAAAACAAAGCGATCGCTGATACAGACTGGTCCAACTGTGATGTAGTCATTGAAGCTAGCGGTAAAATGAAATCGAAAGCCGCTCTACAAGACTACTTAAAACAAGGTGTAAAACGTGTTGTTGTGACCGCGCCGGTCAAGGAAGAAGGCGTGCTCAATGTGGTTATGGGCGTCAATCAGCACTTATATGACAAGACGATACACTCAATTGTGACGGCTGCTTCCTGCACAACAAACTGTCTTGCTCCAGTGGTAAAAGTTATCCATGAAAAGCTTGGCATAGTACACGGCTCCATGACCACCATTCACGATATAACCAATACGCAAACCATCTTAGATGCGCCCCATAAAGATCTACGTCGTGCTAGGGCTTGCGGCATGAGTCTGATACCGACAACTACCGGTTCTGCAACGGCGATTACTCATATATTCCCTGAGCTTAAAGGGAAACTTAATGGCCATGCGGTACGCATTCCATTAGCTAATGCATCTTTAACCGATTGTGTATTTGAAATCGGAAAATCCACAACTGAGGCAGAAGTTAATCAATTACTCAAAGAAGCGGCCGAAAACGAGTTAGAAGGGATTCTCGGTTATGAAGAGCGCCCCTTAGTATCAATTGATTACAAAACAGACCCTCGCTCAAGCATTATCGATGCCCTATCAACAATGGTTGTGAATGGAACTCAGGTAAAACTTTATGCTTGGTATGACAATGAGTGGGGCTATGCAAATCGTACTGTTGAGCTCGTTCGCCTCGTTGGCCGCTCAGACAAAGAGTAACTGAGATGCAATTACTCGCGCAGCTATCCCCTCAAGTTCGCCAATATATAATCGTCACGGGTAATTATTGGGCATTTACCCTGACCGATGGCGCCTTAAGAATGTTGGTTATTTTGTATTTTTACGGGCTAGGCTATAGCCCGCTGGAAATCGCAATGCTATTCATCTTTTATGAGGTTTTTGGCGTAATCACCAACTTAATTGGCGGATGGCTGGGCGCGAGGCTAGGTCTAAACAGGACCATGAATATAGGTCTCTTTATACAGATAGTCGCTCTCGCGATGCTCCTGGTTCCAACCAGTTTGTTGACAGTTCCTTGGGTTATGGGAGCACAAGCACTGTCAGGTATAGCTAAAGATCTAAATAAAATGAGTGCAAAAAGCGCTATTAAATTATTGGTTCCTGATTCAAAAAGCACTGAAAGCCAGTTATATAGATGGGTAGCTATTTTAACCGGTTCGAAAAATGCTCTAAAAGGTATAGGCTTTTTTCTGGGCGGTGCATTGCTAAGTCTTTTAGGCTTTGCGGGTGCCATATTAACTATGGCCATTGCATTAACTGGCGTATGGATATTGAGCTTAATCAGCCTTAAACAGCATTTAGGAAAGGCCAAAAGCAAACCGAAGTTCACAGCTATATTTTCCAAAAGCAGAGCGGTTAATTACCTATCTGCAGCACGTATGTTTCTTTTTGGCGCACGAGATATATGGTTTGTTGTCGCCTTACCTGTTTTCCTTGCCAATACCTTTGCTTGGGATCATTGGTATGTGGGCGGTTTTTTAGCGCTTTGGGTCATCGGCTATGGCATCGTTCAGAGCCTTGCCCCTAAAATCACAGGAAAAAACAAAGACCTTATGCCTGATGGAAGGTATGCAATTGCTTGGGCATTAGCGCTAAGCATCACACCTGCTATTATCGCCCTTGCCTTAACCTATGACTGGAATGTACAGATCGTTCTGATTAGCGGGTTACTTGCGTTTGGGGCGCTCTTTGCCGTCAACTCTGCCTTACACAGTTATTTAATTGTCAGCTATGCCAGTGGCGACCGAGTGTCACTAGATGTAGGTTTTTATTATATGGCCAATGCGATGGGTAGACTGATAGGCACAGTGCTATCGGGCTGGATTTATCAAGATTTTGGAATGGCTGCATGCTTATGGATATCTAGCGCTTTTATTATTTTAACAGCGCTTATTTCTCTGGGCTTACCTAAAAATCAGACATCAAAACCGTTGCTAAACAACATCTAATACTAAAATATCCCGCCAATTAACAAAAAGGCTAGCCAATATAAACCTGGCTAGCCTTCATCCAGAAAAATGCCATTGCTAAGTCATTTTCCCCTAAGATCGCTTTGCTAAATAATCTCATTCCAAAATCATATGCAAAGAAAATCTAAAAGCAGTCTAAACACGACTCTCAAAAACCATTACTACGCTTTTTTCACAAACTTAGATTTCAGCATCATATCGCCCACACCATCAACCTTACAGTCAATATCGTGATCGCCATCAACAAAACGCTTTATGGATGCTTTCGTTCCGATTTTAAGAACTTGTGATGAACCTTTAACTTTTAAGTCCTTGATTAAAGTAACTTTATCCCCTTCTAACAACGTATTGCCATTTGCGTCTTTAAGAGTCACTTCTTCCTCTTCACCGCTATCATTTGGATTCCATTCATATGCACATTCAGGACAGATCAGCATCTCTTGATCTTGATATACGTAGGCAGACTCACATTTTGGGCAATTTGGCAGACTCATTACGACCTCTCTTAGGGTGAAATTTGGATAATCACTTCTTTTGTCATTACAATTTTATTATAATCACATGATAATAGATTTACTAGAGTGTATACAGCATATGATCGCGATCAGAGATGCCTTTCAAGCGGGACTATTTTCGCATAAAAACTGGTTAAGAAATATTGTTGCTGGAACCATTGTTGGCGTCGTAGCGCTGCCTCTAGCAATGGCATTCGCGATCGCTTCAGGCGTCAAGCCGGAACAGGGTATTTATACAGCCATAATCGCGGGTTTGGCGGTTTCTATTTTCGGTGGAAGCCGATTACAGATCGCAGGCCCCACGGGTGCTTTCATCGTTATTTTGGCGGGAATCACCGCCGAATATGGCGTATCTGGGCTGCAAATAGCCACCTTAATGGCTGGCTTTATTCTTATTGCATTAGGGTTCGCCAAGTTAGGAAGCATTATAAAGTTTATCCCTGACCCTGTTATTGTGGGCTTTACCGCAGGCATCGCTGTCATCATCTGGGTTGGTCAATGGCAGGATTTTTTTGGCTTAGCTAAAGTCGACGGGCAACACTTTCATGAGAAGGCCATCAGCCTCTTCAACTTACTACCCGATTTCCATTTAGCCACGACCGCTTTAGCCATTTTTTCCCTATTTTTGGTTATTATCACAGCACATATACCTGGATTAAAAAAAGTTCCAGGTCCTTTAGTTGCTTTGATTGTTATCACCCTTACCCAAGCAATATTTCAATTCGAAGATGTACGTACTATAGGAACTGCATTTGGCGGGATACCACAAGGACTACCTGAGTTCGAAGTACCCTCGTTTACGTGGCCGCAAGTGATCTCATTAATTGGCCCCGCGTTCACAATCGCGATGCTTGGCGCAATCGAGTCTTTATTGTCTGCGGTGGTGGCTGACGGCATGTCAGGTACACGACACGACTCAAATCAGGAACTTGTTGGCCAAGGTATAGCTAACGTACTCACACCTTTATTTGGTGGGTTTGCAGCAACCGGCGCAATTGCCCGAACAGCAACGAATATCCGTAACGGTGGTAACAGCCCTATTGCCGGTATTGTTCACTCTGCTGTTTTGGTCATTATTTTGGTCTTATTAGCGCCACTAGCCAGTGATATTCCCCTTTGCGTTCTCTCAGCTATTTTGTTTGTGGTTGCTTGGAATATGAGTGAAGTCAGACACTTCACAAAAATCATGACAAAAGCCCCCCGCGCTGATGTTGTTATTTTACTGGTTACCTTTTTCCTTACCGTTTTTGCAGACCTTGTTATTGCAGTCAATATTGGCGTTATTATTGCCACCTTACATTTTTTACGCCGAATGGCTTCCAGTGTGGAAGTGTCTGTCTCTGAATCTAGTGATATTCATGCAGAACTGACCCACTTAGGTACGCAAAAACTTCCTGACTCTGTGCTTGTTTACTCTGTAGAAGGGCCTTTCTTCTTTGGTGCAGTTGAAACACTTGAGCGCTCTCTAGCCAATACTCACACTGACCCGCAATACCTAATTATTCGTTTAAAATGGGTGCCTTTTATCGATGCAACTGGCCTACAAACACTCGAAGAGGTTATTACTGCCCTACAGAAACGTAATGTCATTGTTTTAATGTCAGGCGCGAACAAACGCGTAGAGCGCAAACTCAAAAGAGCAGGAATTATCAGTTTAGTAGGTGAAGAGTACTTTTTTAGTGGTTTTACTCAGGCGATTAGCAAACTGCTTAAAATGAACGACATTAAGCAGGATGACCGATTAATCATGAACAACTTTTTAGACGCTAGCCGCCAATACTTTGAAAATACGAGTAACCAATCTGATGGTAAAAAGGATTAGTCTGAGGTTTAGCTATCATCCTCAGCTTTGCTCAAATAATCAACGCCATGCTGCTCAAGGTAACCTCGCATAAGTTGACGAACAACTTGGGAAGGGGTTAAATCTTGCGACGCACATAATTGTTCAAAAGCTTTCTTTTTTCTTGGATCAAGCAGAACAGTAAAGCGAGCAGTTTTAGATTCCATATTCGTTTCCGTTGGCTGGGTATTATAATTTGATTATAATATCCAGCCAAAAATAAAGGAAGTCTATCACCACAGGAAAAACGACTCTCTATCTCTTTCACCAAGCAAAAACCGCTTAACTGCGACATTTTGCCTCGCCTTACTTAACCCTCTCTGGGGTATAATATCTTTATGGCTAATCATCGCGACAATCTATTACAGCTTTCTTATATTCGTTCAGTCACACTGTTTGGTCAGTGTCTTGCTGTTATCTTTGCTATTTATGGCTTACACGCAGATTTAAATGTTTGGAAAATAAGCTCAACCTTAGGAACGTTAGCCCTTCTAAACGTAATAACCTACGCCCGACTTTTTTCACCTTGGCCGGTTACTGAACCAGAATTTTTTACTCAGCTTATAGCCGAGATGTCATTGTATGGTGCTCTACTATTTCATACCGGTGGCGCAACAAATCCCTTTATCTTTTTATTACTAGTCCCGCTTATAATTGCCTCAGCGACGCTATCTAAACGATATGTGTGGCTTATCGCTCTTATGATCGTCGTTATTTACAGCTCCTTACTATTCTACTACGAGCCCATTTTCAAACTAGGTAACAGCCACCAGCATCGTGTTATGGAGCTGTTTGATATACACATTGTAGGTATGTGGATTAACTTTTTACTGACGGTGTTAGTTATTACTTACTTCATTGTTAGAATGCGACAATCCATGCAACAACAGCAGGAAAAACTGGAACAAGAAAGAGAAAGGCATATCCAAGATCAACAACTATTATCACTAGCAACCATGGCCGCAGGTACAGCACACGAACTCGGCACCCCCTTGAGCACTATGCAAGTGTTACTAAAAGAACTTGAATATGAACACAAGCAAAACCCCGAATTACAAGAAGATCTCCAATTGCTTTATCAACAAACGGAGATCTGTGCCGATCGTCTAAAACAGATGACCCAAAGTGTTAAAGAGGAACATTCGACAACTCAGTGGCTACCGGCAACTGAGCTTATTGAGGACACTTTAGAACAATTGATGGTGCAACGCCCTGAGATCAGCAAGATCTATACAGTAATGGGACTAGGTGACGCACCTTATATCAGCAGCACTACATCACTCAAACAATCCTTACTTAATCTGCTCAATAACGCAGCGGATGCAAACCCCAAAAATCTTCAAATAGAATTAGATTGGGATCAACAACAAACCTACTTCCGTATTCATGATTGGGGACCCGGTATTAGCCTTGAGCAAAGTGATAATTTAGGCAAACCGTTTATTACCACTAAAGGTAAAGGTTTAGGCATTGGCCTATTCTTAACCGCTACAACGCTAGCCCGTTATGATGGTGATGTTCGTTTATATAACCATTCCGAAGGGGGGACATTAACAGAAGTGACTCTCCCAATAAGGAAAAAACATGACTAAGCACTTCCTTATTGTCGATGACGACCCAGCATTTACTCGAGTTCTATCCCGAGCTATGACTCGCCGAGGATTTGATGTTCAAGTCGCACGAAGTGCAGAAGATGCAGCACTGCTGATTGAGAACTGGATACCGGACTTAGCAACTGTCGACCTAAAAATGGAGGGCAGTTCAGGTTTAAGTATTATTCCTCACCTGAAAGAAAAAAATACAGAGATGCGGATTCTAATGCTAACTGGCTACGCCAGCATAGCGACCGCAGTAGAAGCGATTAAACTGGGAGCAACACAGTACTTACCCAAGCCAGCTGACGCTGAACAAATCTTAGCCGCCTTAGATCAAGTGGAAGCCGATGCTGAGCGTGAAGTTCTTGAACAACCCATGTCAGTTAATCGCTTGGAATGGGAACATATTCAGAAAGTACTTAACGAACATGAAGGCAATATATCAGCCACGGCACGCGCGCTAGGGATGCACCGTAGAACCTTACAACGGAAATTAGCTAAACGTCCCGTTAAACGTTAATCACTAAGCAAACCTTATTGATCATCAATATAAGCTTTAGCATCAAAGCCTCTCACCCAATCAGGATGAAAAACCAACATCCCGGTCAAAATAATCCCATTCATCAGCCCCTCAGGAAACATAATAAGCGGCAAATAACGCAGATACTCTAAGAAAACCTTTTCCAGACTGTACACACCATCTAAAACTAACACCGAGCTCGCAAGCAACCCTGCTCCAGCGGAAGATAAACCGGCTCCGAAAAAGCCACAAAGAAAAAGAAAGACAAAAAAGTTCTTACTTAGTTTTTTATCCACAAACCTATGAACGAAACAGGTAATAGCCACAGGGAAAAGAATGGAACACACGCCACTTAAAAACAAACTATCCCAGCTTTCTCTACCGATGATCCCCATACTTAACAAAGCCACAGTCCCTGATAAGATCGCCAGATCCCAACCAAAAATCAGTGTCATCATCGTCACGCCTAAAAAGTGAATCCCTAACCCCGGTGAAATCCCAGCTCTCATCGACCAGAGAACCACCAATAAAACGGTTGCTCCACCCAGCATATGCTGTAAGGTTTTATTATCTAGGAAGACACGCCAAGGGGTATTGCGTAAAGCAAACCCTAAAGCCAAAAGATAAATCGCTCCCCCTAAAAATAACCAAGGAGCCGTTATTAATCCATTAGTGAAACTCATAATATATCTTCATATAAGTGTGCTTAAGATTGTTACAACATTAAACTAAGCAGGATCGCATCTTCTCGAACCGTCGGAGACTCTAAGGAAGCGTAGTAACCTTTGCGCCGACCATCTTCAACAAATCCAAAATCATTATACAACGATCGCGCAGCAAGGTTTGACTCTCTAACTTCTAACATCAAACGCTTTATCTGCTGCTCTTCAAGTAAGGGCGCACAAGCGGCTAACAACTGCTGGCCTAAGCCTTGACCGCGATGATTAGAATCAACCGCTATCTGCAATAACTCAGCCTCATCCAGTATGGTACTCAACAAAACAAACCCGACAAGATCGGGTGCAAATATCCCCAAAGAGATCCCACGCGGATGTTCCAACTGTCTGATAAGTTGCGTTTGAGACCAGCCCCCGACAAAACACTCGTTTTCCAATTGGATAAGTGCCGATAAATTGGCGGCCGTAAGCGGTTGAATAATCGTCATTATGTTATGGAAGCTTTGCTAATAACGGCTGCAGATCGGTCCAAACCTGTTTTTTAATGCCAGGTAACTGCATCGCTTCGGTCAAACTATGACTCGCTATAGCTTTAATACCCGCCCGTACCTCAAAACAGATACCTTTCAACTGTTCCAGTGACTCTTGACGCTCCATTACCATCTGAACGGCGATCTCTCCAAACAATAAAACCGCTTTAACAGGATGCGCCTGCAACTCTTTACTTAACTTATGCTGTACCGCAATAGCGGCCTGTTTATAGCCTTGATCTAAGGTTTTACTTGCAAACATAGGCCAAGGCAGCATAAAAGCTGGCCCTTGTTCACCTTTAAAACCAAGAGCAGCCGCAAT
The DNA here is from genome assembly GCF_001597725.1 of Neptuniibacter marinus. GTDB lineage: Bacteria > Pseudomonadota > Gammaproteobacteria > Pseudomonadales > Balneatricaceae > Neptuniibacter > Neptuniibacter marinus. Next base: position 53,521 of record NZ_LUTR01000009.1, on the reverse strand, counting down.
CGCTACGGCTAATGCTTGATAATTATCCCCAAAATGCCCTCCTTGGGGAGGTACACTATCAATCACTAATAACTCTCCAACCCTGAAATACGCTAACTTAAATCGTGGCGGCTCAAGATCAGTATTTACCTGAACACTAGAGGCATCATCCTCACTCTCTCCCACCTCAACAGTAGCTAACGAAGAGGTTGATGGTGATAGCGAAGGTGCCTGAACAGAAGGAGGAGAAGGAGCTACTGCTTTCTCAGCAGGCTCAACAACCGTTAGGCCTAAGGCAGCTCTAGCTTGTGACATCCCCTGCTGAGCAGTTGCCACCGATGCGGGACTAGAACCACGGGTTTGAGTTTGAGATGAAGAACTACCGTTAGACGCCCCCTGCTGCCCCAAAGCCGAACGAGCACTTGCGACCCGATCAGACTTAAAAGGAATATCCGGCGCTGGATATCTAAAGTCAGATACCCACTCCGCCGAAGCCGCAGCATTAGGTAATACAGCACAAGGCAGCCAACTAGAGACCCCTAGGGCCTCTAAATATTGATGACGAAGCTGCTCTTGCTCCATATTGGCGATCTAAACCTTCACTGTTTGTTATACTTGGGGATGCGCTTTCTGAACGTTTGCTTCAAGCATGTTCAGCGCATGAATATACGCCTTAGCTGAAGCGATAATAATATCAGTATCTGCGCCTAAACCATTAACGATACGTCCACCTTTTTCAAGACGAACAGTGACTTCACCTTGAGAGTCCGTACCTTCGGTAACCGCATTCACCGAATAGATCTGTAAACTAGCACCTGAGTTAGCAATAGATTCGATCGCTTTAAACGTCGCATCCACTGGCCCGCTCCCTTCAGCTTCTGCTGTTTTCTCTTGATCACTTATTTGTATCACTATAGTCGCTGTTGGCGTTTCACCTGTTTGTGATACCACCGACAAACTGCTTAGTTTGAATTGCTCGCTGCTTGCTGCTGCACGTGTATCACTCACTAGAGCAACCAGATCCTCATCAAAGATCTCATGCTTTTTATCGGCAAGCTCTTTAAAACGCGAAAAGGCATTATTCAATTCAAGGTCAGAGGACAGCGATGTACCTAACTCCTCTAAACGACTACGGAATGCAGCACGCCCAGAGTGCTTACCCAACACCATGCGGTTAGTATTCCAGCCCACATCTTGGGCTGTCATAATCTCATAAGTTTCACGGTGTTTAAGTACACCATCCTGATGAATACCTGATTCATGGGCAAACGCGTTAGCCCCCACAATTGCCTTATTTGGCTGCACAGGAAAACCAGTAACACTAGAAACTAAGCGAGAAGCTGGAACAATCTGAGTGGTATCTATATTAGTCGAAACACCCAAAGAATCTTTACGTGTCCGAATCGCCATAACGATCTCTTCAAGCGAAGCATTACCTGCCCGCTCACCTAAACCATTAATCGTACATTCAACCTGACGTGCACCAGCTCCCACCGCAGCAAGAGAGTTCGCTACCGCTAGGCCTAAATCATTGTGGCAATGCACAGAGAACACCGCTTTATCGGCATTGGGAATACGCTGAATAAGCTGTCCTATCGTATTCGCAAACTCACCCGGAACGGCATAACCTACCGTATCGGGAATATTAATAGTGCGAGCACCCGCATCAATCACCTTTTCAATGATTCGACACATAAAATCAAGCTCAGAACGGCTGGCATCTTCTAATGAGAACTCAACATCGTCAATCAAATTACGTGCACGAGTAACCGCTTTAACTGCTTGTTCTACCACTTGATCAGGCTGCATCTGAAGCTTGTACTTCATATGAATAGGCGAAGTTGCGATGAATGTATGAATACGCCCCATCGCCGCATTTTGTAGCGCTTCACCGGCACGATCAATATCTGCGTCTAAAGCACGCGACAACGAACAGATACGGCTCTCAGTAACCGCATCAGCAATCGATTTAACCGATTCAAAATCCCCTTGACTAGCAATAGCAAAGCCCGCCTCAATAACATCTACACGCATCTTCTCTAACTGCATGGCAATACGCAGTTTTTCATCGCGAGTCATGGATGCGCCAGGGCTTTGCTCACCATCACGTAAGGTTGTATCAAATATAATTACACGATTATCATTATTCATCAGGGGCGCTCCAAAACAACTCACCAGCGTTCAATACAATGATTGAGCGCTACTCTCTAAATTCTTTACAATAACTGGACAAAAAAGGGCACTAGAGAACTATACTCTAAGTTTCAATAAATAGTTTTTAATAGCTAAAACTGGCTATCTTATGAAAATAGTAATCTGCGTTGTAATACTCTTTCTATAGCCTATTACTTAGCTATAAAAGTAGGAATATGCGTGGTTATCCAGTGACCACCCACTATAGCGCCGAAGCTATGTTTTGCAACCAATGTTTATCTCTTAATACAACAAAAGAAGATCATCATGGATAAAGAATTCGATCGCCCAATAAACCGAAAAGGAACCGCCAGCCAAAAGTGGGAAAAGTACGGTGATAGCGACATTTTACCGATGTGGGTTGCCGATACTGACTTCATGTCCCCCCCATGCGTAATCAACGCACTGAAGGAACGTATAGATCATGGCGTGTTTGGTTATACCGTCGTTCCTAGCGAATTAAACCAGCTAGTCATACAGCGTATGCAAAGCTTATATCATTGGGAAATAGATGCAGACTCAATCACCTGGTTACCCGGACTTGTCTGTGGACTAAACCTTGCCTGTCGTGCGGTTGGTAAAAGTGGTGACAGCGTCATCTCACCAAAACCTATTTACCCGCCGTTTATTTCATCGCCGCGACTATCCAATAGAGAGGTATGCACAGTCCCACTAAAAAAAGTGAATCAACGCTTTATCCTTGACTTAGACGCATTAGAAAAGAGCTTAACTGATCGCACTCGTTTACTTCTCTTTTGTAACCCTCATAATCCAGGGGGAACGGTTTATAGACAAGAGGAACTCGAAGCACTTGCCAGCCTTATTGTTAAACATGACCTTTATGTCTGCTCCGATGAAATCCATTGCGACCTTATTTTAGAAACGGGATTAAAACATACCCCTCTCGCCTCACTAAATGAAGAGATCGCCCAGCGTACCATTACCCTCATGGCGCCTAGTAAAACCTATAATATCGCAGGGCTTGGCTGCTCTTTTGCCATTATAAAAGATAAAAAACTACGCCAGCAGTTTATAAACGTACGTAAAGGCATAGTCCCTGATGTAAATCTACTTGGCTATACCGCGACAATGGCCGCTTATAAAGATGGGGATGAATGGAACAAAAAACAGCTCGACTACTTACGCAGAAACCGTGATTACCTACAAAAGGAGATCAACTCGATCCCAGGGCTTAAATTACTCCCTATCGAAGCAACCTATCTTGCATGGATCGATGTATCCGGTGCCAAGCTAACTAACCCAGCACATTTCTTTGAACACGCAGGGGTTGGCATGTCCCCAGGCCGTGATTTTGGTGACGAAAGCTATATGCGTTTAAATTTTGGCTGCCCAAGAAGCACATTAGAAGAAGCCGTGCACCGCATTAAAACGGCCTTACTTAATGAGCTACCTGCTTAAAGCGAATAACATAGGGGAAAGTTACACCCGTTAAGTGGGTCACCCTTATTCGTCATCGAAACCACTAAGCTTTTGAATAATCAAAAGGGATGACTTCAGCAATAGAATCCGCGTTTAATGCAAGCATTAATAAGCGATCAACACCTAAGGCAACTCCAGCACAATCGGGCAAGCCTGCTTCCAGCGCCTCGACTAAGCGATAATCTAAGGGGCGCTGCGGAAGCTGCAAGCGCTCTCGGTGTGTTTGATCAATCTGCAAACGCTTCTGTTGTTCTTGTGGATCGGTCAGCTCATGATAGCCATTAGCCAATTCAACACCGTTCACAAACAACTCAAACCGTGCCGCAACCCATTCACCCACGCTATTTTTCCTTACCTTAGCAAGCGCAGCTTGAGAGGCGGGGTATTCAGTGACGAAAATCGCAGCGACCGTTTTTAGCTGAGGCTCGATTACATGAGAGATCAAAAGGTTTAGCCACGTATCCGGGTCATCATCTTGCAGTGTTATATCCACATGTTTTTTGGTTTCAGCCACCAAACGATCAACACCCACCTGCTCTGGGCGAAAACCTAAGTAACGCATAAAAAGATCTGAGTAGGTAATTCTCTCTATACTGTTCAAGCCCAAAATAGGTAACACTAATGCTTCTACTTCATCCATTAACTGATGATCATCATAGCCAGGCTGATACCACTCCAACATAGTAAACTCAGGGTTATGGCGGCTTCCATATTCACCATTGCGAAACACCTTACTCATTTGATAAATAGCGCCACTACCCGCGGCCAATAGACGTTTCATTGCATATTCAGGTGATGTTTGAAGATAATGAGTTTGCTCAGTAATACCAACAACAGGGCAATAATTGAGTTCAAAGCTATCGATAAAAGGGTCACTTACGGCACACTGCGACATAACTGGCGTATCAACTTCTAGCACATCCAACTGCTTAAAAAATTCGCGAATATGGTTAAAAAGCTGCGCTCGATGACGCAAGTTTTCAATTGTTGCTGATGGCCGCCACTCACTCATACTCTCTCACTTAATCACTACACAAAAATAAACCATAAAATCTGGCACCAATAAAAACGGCAGCCTAAGCTGCCGTTTTTATTGACGATAAAATCAATTACGCACGAGAAACATATTCACCTGTGCGTGTATCAATCTTCAACACTTCGCCTTGATTGATAAACAACGGCACACGCACAACAGCACCGGTGGTTAACGTTGCAGGTTTAGATCCGCCTTGCGCCGTATCACCTTTAAGGCCCGGATCTGTCTCAACGACCTCTAATTCAACAAAATTAGGCGGTGTTACGGCTATAGGATTACCATTAAAGAGTGTAACCGTTACAGAATCTTGCTCTTTTAGCCAAGGCTTAGCATCAGACACAGCGTTTTCATCCGCACCTACCTGTTCAAAAGTATTCGGATCCATAAAGTACCAAAGTTCACCATCATAGTATGAATACTCCATAGTCGTATCCATAACATCTGCTGCTTCAACACTTTCACCCGATTTGAAAGTACGCTCCCAAATACGCCCCGACATTAAGTTACGCAACTTAACACGTGTAAATGCTTGTCCTTTACCCGGCTTCACAAATTCAACGTCAACCATTGAACATGGATCACCATCGATCATTACTTTCATACCGTTCTTGAACTGGTTAGAAGAAAAATTCGCCATAATGTCCTACGCATCTCTTATAATTTGCTATTCAACTAACAACATCGCTGTCAGCAGTAAAATTGACAGACATTCTACTAGAAAGGAGAATGCGAGCAACTTCCAGCTGCCATTCTGCCGAAAAACACTATGAATTCTGTCCCAAAAACGACCAAAATCAGTGAAACTGCGATTCAGATTGGCGAAAACACTCCGTGGCAGCACCTATTAAGCCATACCATTAACAGCCCTAAAGCATTATTAAAGAGGCTGGGGCTTTCTGAAAGTTACCTTGATGGGGCCATCGCTGGTGCGAATGAATTTCCCCTTAAAGTACCCGAACCTTACTTGGCTAAGATAAAAAAAGGCGATCCACAGGATCCATTACTACGACAGATTCTACCTTTAGATGCCGAATTAGACGCTATTCCAGGTTACGTAATTGATCCCTTAGCGGAGATGAGCGCTAATCACCGTGATGGTTTAATTCATAAATATAAAGGCCGCGTGCTGCTCATTCTCAGCGGCGCTTGCGCAATCAACTGCCGTTACTGTTTCCGTCGGCACTTTCCTTATCAGGAAAACCGTTTAGGCCCTGAACAATGGCAAGAGATACTGACTTATTTGACAGCCGATCCGAGTATTAGTGAAGTTATTTTTTCAGGTGGTGATCCGCTAGCCACTAGCGATGAGCGCTTAGCCCGCATGATTAAAGAGCTTGAGCAGATCCCGCACTTAAAACGGCTGCGTATTCACACTCGCCTCCCTATTGTTATCCCCCAAAGAGTAACAACATCGCTGACCACAATTTTGAAAGAGTGTCGTTTTGATACTGTGATGGTTTTACACGCAAACCATCCGAATGAACTAGACGAGCAGACAGTTAAGATAGTCACTGCACTAAAAAATGCTCAAGTAACAGTACTTAACCAAGCGGTACTATTAAAAGGCGTCAATGACAGCGTTGATACACTACAAGAGCTCAGCGAAACCCTTTTCCACTATGGTATTTTACCTTATTACCTTTTTACCTTAGATCCCGTTCAGGGAGCTGCACATTTCAATATCAGCGATACGGAAGCGCTTGCACTATTTGAAAAACTGCAAAATATACTCCCAGGTTACCTGCTACCTAGATTAGCCCGCGAAATCCCAGGCAAAGGCTCAAAAACTTTATTAAAGCCTTAGCCCTAAATAACAAAACCGCCTTGATTGAAAAATAGATCTTCTGAAATAAAGAACGCTGCCGATAACAACTTATCTAAGTGCAAAAGGTGATTTTATGCGTATTTCTGCCTCAGATATCTCATTTGATACACAAAGTAACAGCCAAACATACACTCATATCAGCGAACAACTCACTGAAGGTTACGTGCTTGCTGGAAACAACTTCAGTAAAAACAATCTCATCGCAGGTACGCATACAGAACAAACAAGAACAGAAACAATAACAAACCAGATCACAGAAACACCCACCTATTCAGACCTGAGGCAGGACGCAGCACGCGAGAGCGTTGGAAAATACACCCTAGACCAGCTACTAACTAATATCACAGGAAGAGATAACACGAGTCTCTTTGAGCTCACGCCTGAAGATAAAATGAAGATAGAGCTGTTAAAAAAAATTTATGAACATCTGACAGGAAAAACCTTCCATAGCGGCGTGCTCGACCTATCCAACACCACTAGCAGGAGCACAGGAAACCAGCCCGAGAATAGTTCAACATCTTCCGCAATATCGCTCGCGACTGAGGTAGGCGCAGTAGAATATGGTTTAGATTACCGCTATACGGAAACAACAGAACACCAAGAGCAACTTCAATTCCAAGCTAAAGGGCAAGTAAGAACAGCTGATGGTAAGGTTATTGATCTAGACCTACAACTCAACCTAAGCCGCTCAGCCAGTGAAAGCGAAAGCCTACATATACGTATGGGCGCGGCGCTAAAAGATCCATTAGTAATCAACTTTTCGGGTCAATCAGCAGAACTAACCGCCAATAAAATTAGTTTTGATATAGATATGGATGGTGATCAAGAAGTAATTCACCAACTATCTGAACAGAGTGGCTACATCGCTCTTGATCATAATGAGAATGGCCAAATTGATGATGGCAGTGAGTTATTTGGTGCATCCAGTGGCAACGGTTTCAAAGAACTTGCCGCTTACGATGATGATCACAATGGTTTTATTGATGAAAATGATGACGCTTGGGATAAATTACGTATCTGGGTTCAACATGATGATGGTAGTAGCAGTTTGTTTACCTTGGCAGAAAAAGATGTAGGCGCACTCTATTTAGGTTACACCGATACTGATTGGGATCTTAATGCAGGGCCTAATAGTGACGAAATAGCAGGTAAAGTACGCGCAACAGGACTATTTTTAACAGAGAGCGGTGATACTGGAACCTTACAACAAGTTGATTTAGTTATATAAAATGTAAAAAATCAACATCTTAACTTGACGACAACAGTGATGTTTAATAGCATCGAAAGCACTTATACGAACGTCGCGTATATGGATATCAAAGGAAACGCGAATGCAGCCCTCCTCTCAAGCCTCACCAAAAAGTTACGCTATTGCTGTTTCTCTCTCCGCAATTTTTGGTGTTATGGGTATACATCACTTCTATCTTGGCCGATATATTGAAGGCATCATCGATTTTAGTCTCTTTGCATTGACCATCTATTTTTACGCCAACGGTGAACTGCTCTGGGCTGGCGCTTTCTTTGCTATAGATAGCATCCACACATTTATTATTACCATAATGCTCCTAACAGGATCATTTAAAGACGGCCAAGGAAAGTACGTTTGCTACCCCGGCCAAAAGCTAAAAACCCCATTTTAAGGATAAGAAAAATGACTGAACCAACAACAGTAAATGCAGCACCTGAAGTTATCGTTAGCGAAAAAGGCTTTGTTCCTACTCTATTACTTTGCTTCTTTTTAGGCGTATTAGGCGTTCATCGCTTTTATGTAGGAAAAATTGGTACAGGCATACTTATGCTGCTGACATTAGGTGGTTTAGGCATCTGGTCACTTGTAGACTTCATTATGATCGCTGTTGGATCTTTCAAAGACAAAAACGGTCATACGATCAAGCCAGCCTAATACAACTCGGCGCTACGTGTCTTATACAGCACGTAACGCCACCTTCCTTTCAATTACAAATTTACTGCTTCGGTACTACTTGGCCTTTGTACCAATTGTTCATATCAATCCTTGCATTGATCGCATCAATCCGGTACTGCAGTTTTGGGTGACTCAGCAACCATGTCGGCAGCTTTTCAGTTTCATCTTTCGCTGCATATTGTTCCTGCATAATAGTGAAAAACGTCGTCGCACCCGCCACATGCCCATAATGGCGCTGCAATGTATCTAACGCGGCTAAATCAGCACTTTCCTCCTGTCCTCGACTAAACACCAGCATTCCCAACTCCGAACCTGTATTAAAAACGGTACCAGGATCACCAGCAAAAAACTATAAGCCACCTGTAAAGCAAGGCCGCGACTCACGCTCACAATAGGGTCTCTATGTTTTACATGTGCGATCTCATGGGCCAGCACCATTGCAAGTGCATTCTCATTAGGCATCGCCTCCACCAATCCACGTAAAACAAAAATATTACCCCCTAAGGTTGCAAACGCGTTGATCTCTGACGTGTCGAGGTAATGCACCTTTATGCGAACAGGCTCATCAAACTCACTTTTGGCGGTGAGATCATCCACAATATTTTGTAAATATCGCTCTACACGCTGCTGCTCCGGCTCAAGGATATTGTACTTTTCAAATAGGGATTCATAAGGTTTAACAAAACGCGCTTCAGCACTTAATGGCACATGGATCAATAAACGGTCAGCAAACCAAATAACAGCCACGACTAAACTTATAAAAAGGGCGACACCTAACAGCAACCAACGCATAAAAGATTTGACCTGCTGGTCATGTGAATCAGGAAGTTGATAACGATCAGAATCGCCGTAAGACATAATATAAACCTTTAGTAATAAGGCGATAAATATCACCATGAAGTGCTAAGTTGTGGATATTAAATCATCCTTACCTTTTCGGTGCTTGCGGCATAGGAAATGCTGCCACAACGCCTTTAGCTTCAGTAATTTTTGCCACACCTTCTTGCTCAACTTCGTCGATTCGAATAATTCCATTGAGTGGAATGAAAGAGCGTTTAACACCGCTAAACTTTGCCTTTAGTTTCTCCTCGCTAGGATCAACGACTAATTCAGAGCGATTGCCAAACACAAAACCTTCGACCTCTAAAAACCCCCACATATCACTTTGATAGACATGTTCCGCATAAATCTCAAACACCTGATCTTCATTTACAAAAATAACACGATAAAGACGATCACTCTTAGCCATAGCCTACCTTTTGCTATATTTTTATCAAAAATCGAGTCTATAAAATAACTAACTGCCTCCTTAAGTAAGGGCAGGATCCTCTTTTTCAAGACAAACTCCGCTATAGCAGAAGCTAAAACAACTGGATAAAAAAAGCCTAACCTCAACCACTCTTCAACCTGTTCATTATCTAGTCGCTTCAGTATAATGCCCGGTCCTTTGATAGGCTTGTCACTTTATTGACGATCCAACGATACACGCAAGATACAGGTGAACAATGGCGAAGAAGCTATTTATTAAGACTCACGGTTGTCAGATGAACGAATACGACTCTGCGCGTATGGCTGACCTTCTGGGAGAAAGTCACGAACTCGAGTTAACAGAAAATGCTAATGAGGCAGATGTGCTGTTGCTTAACACCTGTTCTATTCGTGAAAAAGCACAAGAGAAAGTGTTCCATCAATTAGGACGCTGGCGCAAGCTTAAAGCCAAAAATCCTGATATAAAAATCGGTATTGGTGGCTGTGTGGCTAGCCAAGAGGGTAATAACATCCTCAAACGCGCCCCCTATGTAGATATGATTTTTGGCCCGCAAACCCTACACCGCTTACCGGAAATGATTAATGAATCAGATGCCGGTGGCGTGGGTATTGTTGACGTTTCCTTCCCGGAGATCGAAAAATTCGACCACCTTCCGGCACCTAAAGTAGAAGGGGCTGAAGCCTTTGTTTCCGTTATGGAAGGCTGTTCAAAATATTGTACGTTCTGCGTAGTCCCATACACCCGCGGCGAAGAAGTTAGTCGTCCTCTAGATGATGTCATTACAGAGTGTGTCGAGCTAGCGGAGCAAGGTGTACGCGAAGTCAATTTACTTGGCCAAAACGTAAATGCTTATCGCGGCGAAACCCATGACGGAGATACAGCAGATTTAGCGGAGCTAATTCGTTGTGTTGCCGCAATCGATGGTATTGATCGTATTCGTTTCACTACCAGCCACCCCGTCGAGTTTACAGATAGTCTTGTCGAGGCCTATGCCGAGGTGCCTGAACTGGTAAGTTTTCTTCATCTACCCGTACAAAGCGGCTCAGATAAGATTTTAATGGCGATGAAACGAGGCCACACCGCCCTAGAATATAAATCTAAAATCCGTAGCATCCGCAAAGTACGTCCTGATATTGAAATATCATCAGACTTTATTATTGGCTTCCCAAATGAATCTGATGCCGATTTCGAAGCAACAATGAAATTGATCGAAGATATAGGCTTTGATAACAGCTATAGCTTTATCTATAGCCGCCGCCCAGGCACGCCAGCGTCAGACCTGCCAGATAATATTGATGATGAAACGAAAAAACAGCGACTAAAGATATTACAAACACGTATTGTTCAAAACGCCCAGCAGATCAGCCGTAAAATGGTTGGTACTACACAACGCATTCTCGTCAACGACTACTCTAAAAAAGATCCTGGGTTACTGTCCGGCAGAACAGAAAATAACCGCGTAGTAAACTTCCGCTGCGACAATCCAGATCTAATCGGTCACTTTGCCGATGTAAATATCGCAGAAGCATACGCCAACTCATTGGTTGGTGAGCTATTATGCTCAGAACTAGACGATAACTTCCCACAAAAGGCGGGCTAAGCTGTTGAGCACTGCACAATCAATAAAACTGACACTTGAACCAGAAAATGCTGCTTTTTTAGCTAACCTCTGCGGCCCGTTTAATGAACACATAAAGCTCTTAGAAAAACGCTTAGGTATTGAGATCCGTAACCACGGCAATCATTTCCAACTACTGGGTGATATCGACATTATCAAAACAGTGTCTGACATGTTGGAAAGCCTTTATAAAGAGGCGACTCAAGATAAACGTTTATCACCTGATCAAATTCACCTTTTGATTCAGCAAAGCGGTATAAATCAGACAACTAGCACCCCTGCGGTAACCGATACTGATATCAGTATCCGTACTAAAAAAGTGCTGATTCGCCCTCGCGGAGACAACCAACAAGACTATGTGCGCTCTATTTTACAGCATGATATCAATTTTGGTATTGGCCCGGCAGGTACGGGTAAGACTTACTTAGCGGTAGCTTGCGCCGTTGATGCACTAGAACGCGAAGAAGTGGACCGTATTCTCTTAGTCCGTCCCGCGGTTGAAGCCGGAGAAAAATTAGGGTTTCTTCCGGGTGATCTTAGCCAAAAAGTCGACCCTTACCTACGCCCTCTCTACGATGCACTTTATGAGATGTTAGGATTTGAACGGGTCGGCAAGCTAATCGAGCGCAATGTGATTGAAGTCGCGCCTCTTGCCTTTATGCGTGGCCGCACGCTGAACAATTCATTTGTTATTCTTGATGAGAGCCAAAACACTACCCGAGAACAGATGAAGATGTTCCTCACTCGAATTGGGTTTGGTACAACAGCGGTTATTACCGGTGACATTACCCAAGTAGACTTACCTAAAGGCACACGGTCAGGTCTAATACATGCCATGCAGGTGCTGGATGGCGTAAAGGATATTGGTTTTACCCAATTCACAGCAAAGGACGTTGTTCGCCACCCACTCGTTCAACATATAGTCCGTGCTTACGATCGTTTTGAAAAACAACAAAATAATACCCAGGAACAAAAACCATGAGCTTTGATTGTGATATACAGTACGAAATTGAAGGCGACCTGCCAACTGAAGCTCAACTTACCCAATGGGTTGAAACAGCGTTATCTAAGCAACGAGATGAGGGGGAAGTTTGCATACGCATTGTATCTCCAGAGGAAAGCCGAACCCTAAATCGTACGTTCCGCAACCAAGATAAACCAACGAATGTTCTCTCTTTTCCGTTCGATGTACCTGACGGTATCCCTTTGCATTTATTGGGTGACTTAATTATCTGCGCTGATATTGTAAAAACAGAAGCCGATGCTCAGAATAAAGCACTATACGATCATTGGGCGCATATGGTTGTACACGGCTGCTTGCATCTTATAGGTTTCGATCATATAAATGATGCTGAGGCTAAAGAGATGGAAGACCTTGAAAAAGAAATTCTTGCCAGCATAAATATTGCTGACCCGTACCAAGAGAACAGCAACTAAGGACGAATATACACATCATGAGCGAAGATCAATCGGGACAAAACAAAGGCTGGTTCGACAAACTCACCCAAGCGTTTAGCGATGAACCCAAAAGCCGAGAAGACCTGTTAACCGATTTACGTCAGGCCTCCGATGACAACTTATTAGACAGCGAAGCGCTCACCATCATGGAAGGCGCGATGCAAGTCGCTGACATGCAAGTGCGCGATGTTATGATTCCACGCTCCCAAATGGTTGTCGTTGAAGCGGATCAAACACCGAAAGAATTTCTACCTATCATCATATCCAGTGCCCATTCACGTTTTCCCGTGATTGGTGAAAGACCGGATGAAGTACAAGGTATCTTACTCGCCAAAGATCTATTACCACTGATACTAAAAGGCAACCTAGAACAATTTGATCTAAAAAGTAAGCTACGTAATGTTACCTTTATACCCGAATCAAAACGCCTAAATGTCTTGCTGAAAGAGTTCCGTGTAACTCGCAATCATATGGCGGTAGTTATGGATGAATACGGCGGCGTATCAGGGTTAATTACGATCGAAGATGTACTTGAACAGATCGTCGGTGAAATTGAAGATGAACATGATAGTGAAGAAGATGACGGTAATATCAAACCGTTCGACGATAATGCATTCATTGTCAAAGCGCTCACTCCCATTGATGACTTTAATGAGTACTTCTCTACATCCTTTTCGGATGAAGAATTCGACACCTTAGGCGGCATCGTCACTCAGCATTTTGGTCACCTACCGAAAAAAGACGAGTCCGTCCAAATAGACGGTTTCTACTTTAAGATTTTATCCGCTGACACCCGCCGAATTCGATTACTACAGGTTTCAAGAGAAGAGTAAACACTATGCCTCTGCAATTTATTATATGTTTAATTGCAGGGGCATTGATTGCCCCTAGCCTAGCCCCCTTCAACATTCCCTATTTAGCGCTTATTCCACCGGCGATTCTTTACCTTTCAAGCTACAAAAAAAACAATAAGCAAAGTGCACTGCTTGGCTGGTCCTTCGGATTGGGCTTTTTTGGCAGTGGTGTATCATGGGTTTTTGTCAGTATTTCAGAACATAGCCAAACCCCTTTACCTATAGCGATCGGCTTAACCACGCTCTTTGTCGCAGCTCTCGCGCTGCTTTTTAGCATGCAGCTTTATCTCTGGAAAAAACTCTTTTCTGCTAAATTCTTATCCGCCAGTTTTATTGGCCTATGGCTACTCTTTGAATGGCTAAGAAGCTGGTTATTTACCGGATTCCCTTGGTTATATTTAGGTAACGCATCCTTAGATACCCCCTACCAGAACACCCTTTCTTTAGGCGGAGTATGGTTAGCCAGCGCCGCTATATTAATCACAGCATTAGCTATCGCAGAACTGTTAAGATCACGAAAACTGCTCCCGCTGCTAATTGCTCCCCTACCTCTAATCGGTAGCTATCTATTACCACTGCAATGGACAACACCTAACGAAAAAACTCTTACCGTGGCCATAGTTCAGCCTAATATTGCGCAGGCGGTGAAGTGGGATGCAAACTACCGTGAAGATATATTCACTAAATATGAAACGCTCACAAGAGACCATTTAGATGCACAGCTAGTGCTCTGGCCAGAAACAGCCATCCCTTCGCTGTTCAGATATGCAGCAACACCTCTGGCTGAGCTACTCAATGATTTAGATACAAAAGACACTACATTAATCAGTGGCCTGCCTAGCGCTATACCCGATAAGAACCACCCTAAAGGCTACCTTATCCACAACAGCTTAGCCGTACTGACGAGCGGCAGCGGTATTTACCATAAACAGCGCCTTGTTCCTTTTGGCGAATACGTACCTATGGAAAACTATATTCGAGGACTTTTTGATTTTTTTAATCTTCCCATGTCTAGCTTTTCACTTCCTAATGCGCAGCAGCCTTTATTAACGGTTGAGCAAGTAAAACTCAGTGCTGCCATTTGTTATGAGATCGCCTATCCAGAACTGGTACGAGATGCATCAAAACACGCAGATATTATACTAACCGTCTCCAATGACACTTGGTTTGGGAGATCCATTGCGCCCGCACAGCATCTACAAATAGCACGGGTGAGAGCAGTAGAAAATGGTCGCTGGGTCATACGTGGAACCAATAACGGTATTACTGCGCTAATTGATGCGGAAGGCGGCATAGTAGATCAGCTACCACAATTTCAGGCAGCGGTTTTACGAGGGACAGCATACGGAATGGAAGGAGAAACCCCTTTTCAGCGCTACGGATCACTGCCAGTGTTACTACTAGCACTTGGCTTAACTGTTCTATCTATGGGGAAACGCAAAAATCAAGATAACGCTAAGCGCTATCCCAATTTTAGATAAGCCCATTTAAAGCTTAGTTGTGAGGCCAAGGCGCTGACACGCGCTTGAAATAACCTTGCTCACACTCAGAACAAGGTTTGAGTTTTTCAGTTTTATACAGATTAAATTGAGTCCCACAATTCAGACATTCAAGGGTGCCTACTGTCGCCAACTCTCCCACCATATATTGCTGATCAGTATGATCTAAACGCTCTCGAAGCGCCTCTTGCCCTATACGTGTTTGATCTGCAATTAATCTCAACTGCTCAATCAATGTCTGTTCTAGTATATTAAGATCAAAACCTAGCCATGCAGCTAAACCTTCACCTGTTTCATTCGCGTAATAACCTAGCTGTTTTAGATCTCTAGCTAAATAGGCTTTCAGCAAATCAAGCTCATCGCGAGTCATCTCCTCTGCTGCCAATTCAAGCTCTACAGCATCATGGATTTTCTCTTGCAAAAGATCCCAAGAACCCGCTTTTGAATTCTCTAGGTCTTTAGTAAGACGTAACAAGACCCTATCGTAGTCCTCAGAAGCTAATTTATTTTGCTTATCATTATTTTGCGACATAAAACCACCTCGTTATGAGCGGAAACTCTGTTTGCTTACCTGTATATATTGTATGCTATACCCCAATAAGCAAACTTTTATTAACCGGCATCAAAAGATGCCGGTTTTTCTATCAAAGGCATCACGATTTACGAACATGAACGAACAATACCGCCCACAAAAGATTGAGCCACAGGTCCAGCAACATTGGAAAGATAACGATAGCTTTAAGTGCGAAGAGGATCTGCAGAAAGAAAAATTCTACTGCCTATCCATGTTTCCGTACCCTAGCGGTCGACTCCATATGGGGCATGTTCGTAACTACACAATCGGAGATGTAGTTTCCCGTTACCAGCGTATGCAAGGTAAGAATGTTCTGCAACCTATGGGTTGGGATGCATTTGGTTTGCCTGCAGAAAACGCGGCAATGAAAAACAACGTAGCACCGGCTAAATGGACCTACGAAAACATTGATTACATGCGTAACCAACTGCAACTTATGGGTTTTGGTTATGACTGGAACCGCGAACTCGCTACTTGTCATCCAGAATACTACCGTTGGGAACAGTGGTTCTTTACTAAGTTGATGGATAAAGGCCTAGTTTATAAAAAAGAAGCAGAAGTAAACTGGGACCCGGTTGACCAGACGGTTCTAGCCAACGAGCAGGTTATTGATGGTCGCGGCTGGCGTTCTGGCGCATTAGTCGAACGCAAAAAAATCCCGCAGTGGTTCCTTAAAATTACTGACTACGCAGATCAGTTACTGTCAGACTTAGACAAACTTGATGAGTGGCCAGAGCAAGTTCGTACGATGCAGAAAAACTGGATCGGTCGCTCTGAAGGGGTTGAACTTACCTTTGATGTTGCTAATTATGGTCCACTAGAAGTATTCACAACACGACCAGACACGCTAATGGGCGTTACCTACGTTGCTGTTGCAGCACAACACCCGCTTGCCCAACAAGCAGCTGCAAACAACGCAGAGCTCGCTACATTTATTGATGAGTGCAAAAACATTAAAGTTGCCGAAGCTGATATGGCAACCATGGAAAAGAAAGGTATGGCGCTAGGCATTAACGCTATACACCCTCTTACCGGTAAAGAAGTACCTGTTTGGACGGCTAACTTTGTATTGATGGATTATGGCTCAGGCGCAGTGATGTCTGTACCTGGCCACGACCAGCGTGATTGGGAGTTCGCAACCAAATATGGTCTAGAGATCAAACAGGTTATCCGTCCACTGGACGACTCTGCCGTTGACCTAAGCCTTGAAGCCTATACAGAAAAAGGCGCCTTAGTTAACTCTGGCAACTATGATGATTTAGAATTTGATGTTGCCTTTAAAGCGATTGCGGCTGATCTAGAAGCTAAAGGTAAAGGCAAAGTCACTGTTAATTTCCGTTTACGTGACTGGGGCGTATCCCGCCAACGTTATTGGGGCGCACCAATTCCTGTAATCAATTGCCCAAGCTGCGGAGCACTTCCTGTACCGGAAGATCAACTACCCGTTGTTCTTCCTACTGATGTTGAGTTTGATGGTAGCGGCTCTCCAATCAAAAAAATGGAAAGTTTCATTAATACCACCTGCCCTAAATGTGGCGGTCCCGCAGAACGAGAAACCGATACCTTTGATACCTTTATGGAATCATCATGGTATTACGCGCGCTATGCTTCACGTAGCAGTGGCAATGCTATGCTTGAACCAGAAAAAGCGAATTATTGGCTGCCTGTCGATCAATATATCGGCGGTATCGAACACGCCATTCTTCACCTTCTCTACTCACGCTTCTTCCATAAGTTAATGCGTGATGAAGGACTTGTAGACAGTGACGAGCCATTTAAACGTCTTCTTTGCCAAGGCATGGTGCTCGCTGATAGCTTCTACTACGAAGACGATAAAGGCGGGCAAGTTTGGATCGCGCCCAACGAAGTCGATATTCAGACTGATGAAAAAAGCCGTGTAATCAGTGCAACCCACCGCACTACAGGCCAAAGCCTTAAGCACGACGGCATGTCGAAAATGTCAAAATCAAAGAATAACGGCATCGATCCACAGATCATGATCGATAAATACGGCGCAGATACTGTGCGTTTATTTATGATGTTTGCTGCACCACCTGAGCAATCTTTAGAATGGTCAGATACCGGTGTAGAAGGTGCTCACCGTTTCCTTAAGCGTCTTTGGAAGCAAGTCCATGATCACCTAAACGTAGGTGGCTCATCGGCTGCGATCGACAAAGACAGTTTGACTGATGTGCAGAAAGAACTACGCCGTAAAGTTCATTCTACTATTCAAAAAGTAAGTGATGATATGGAGCGTCGCCAAACCTTCAACACTGCAATTGCTGCGGTTATGGAGCTGTCTAACACAGTCGCTAAATTCGTCGATATTAGCGAACAAGGCCGCGCAGTTATGCAAGAAGCGCTTGAAGCTGCTGTCTTACTGCTATCACCTATAGTGCCTCATATTAGTCATCAACTGTGGCAAGAGTTAGGTCACTCTGAAGTACTTACCGCCCCATGGCCAACAGTAGACGAATCAGCGCTTATCCAAGATACAGTGCAACTCGTTATCCAAGTCAACGGTAAGGTAAGAGCCAAAATCAACGTTGCTGCTGATGCAGATGAAGATATGATTCTTCATACCGCCTTAGCCGATGAAAACGTACAAAAGCACATGGCGGATAAAACAATCCGTAAAAAAATTGTTGTACCTGGCCGCTTAGTTAACATTGTTGTAGGTTAAAGCGAAATCGCTGGTTAAGGAGTAAACATGATTAGACAGTGGAAAACATTAATAGGGCAGTTCGTGTTGATACTAACCCTATTCAGCCTTATATCTGCCTGCGGCTTTCAACTTAGAGGAATACAAGACGTATCCGAAGATAAGAAACTCGTAACACTGATACCAGGTAACACTAATAATCAGTTACTCCGTAGCTTGCGACAAAACATGAAGTTTAATGGCATCAGTGAGATTGATAATGCGAACTATCAGATTCGTCTTTCAAACTTTCGCTATAAACGCCGTGCAGCGACCATAAGCAGCAGTGCTGATGTAGATGAATATGAGATCTCTGCAGAGGTGACTATGCTTATAACCGATAAGCAAGGACAACCTCTTACACAAAGCATCAAAATTCAGCGCGAACGAATCTACACTTATGACACAGACGCTGCGGCAGCAAGTTCAGAGCAAGAGGAGCTTCTACGTGGCGAGTTATACGACTCTATTGCACAAACTATATTACGCCGCTATCTAGCCAGTAATAATAAGTCAGAATGAAGCTACGTCCGGAGCAGCTAGAAGCTCAGCTAAAAAAAGGCCTAGCGCCGGTATATTTTATTACCGGCGATGAGCCGCTTATTTTAGAAGAAAGCTCAGATTTGCTCCGTAGCCGCATACAGCAACAAGG
Organism: Neptuniibacter marinus; assembly: GCF_001597725.1. Taxonomy (GTDB): domain Bacteria; phylum Pseudomonadota; class Gammaproteobacteria; order Pseudomonadales; family Balneatricaceae; genus Neptuniibacter; species Neptuniibacter marinus. Next base: position 34,498 of record NZ_LUTR01000009.1, on the reverse strand, counting down.
CTTTAATGAACGTGAAGTACTCCATGTAGATGGTAGTTTTAACTGGGAATACCTTCTCGAATGCGCCAACGCTTTATCGCTATTCGCTGAAAAGAAAATTATTGAGCTCCGCTTAGGTAGTCAAAAGCTGAATAAAAAATCCAGTGAGCTACTACAAAGCTATCTTAATAATCCCGCACCAGACAATATCCTTTTAATCACCGCAAATAAGCTCGATGGCAGTGCCAAAAAGAGCGCATGGTTCAAAGCCATTGATAAATGCGGAATTATCATAGAGATCTGGCCTGTAGAAACAGAACAACTACCTAATTGGATTAGGCAACGCGCTGCACAGATCGACCTACAACTGAATGAAGAAGCAATACAACTCTTATGCGATCGTATTGAAGGCAATTTGCTTGCAGCAAAACAAGAGATCAATAAACTAAGCTTACTCTTCCCTAATCAAGTTGTTACCGCTGACGATGTTATCGACTCAGTATCTGATAGTTCACGATATGATATTTATGGTCTGATCGATGCTGCGTTAAATGGACAGGCCGCTCGTTGCTGTAAGATACTTCAGGCACTTAAACAGGATGGTACAGAGCCACCGGTTGCTCTATGGGCACTTTCAAAAGAGCTACGGAGCTTATCTGCTATCCAACAAGCTCAACAGAATGGTCAATCGTTCGATGCCGTATGCCAACGGGAAAGAATATGGGGGAAACGTAAACCTCTTGTCCGTAAAACAGCTCAGCGCATTTCAGCTGAACAGATAAACTTAGCTCTACAGCAAGGTGCCGAAGTTGATAAAATAGTTAAAGGGCTTGCATCGGGTGATGCTTGGCTACTTCTCACCTCCATCTCGCTTACGTTAGCAGGGCAACCATTAACCCTTCTCAATGCCCGCACATATTAAAACCTAGTGTAAAACAGCCGGATAGCATTCACCGCTTGCAGTTTATATCCTTGATCTATTAGCTCAACCTGACAAAATTAACTATGATAACTATAAAGTCACAAGGCGTATAATTACCTATGCACTTATCTCAACGGGCATCTACACTGATCCTAACGGCCATTTTACTGAGTGGCTGCGATGGGGAAATAACCCCTGAAAACATGCAGTCGGGAGAGGAACTCTATAACTATTACTGCAAAAACTGTCACGAGCAGAAAGGTCCTGGCGCCAATATGGAACGCTATGCTGGGGAAAAAAACTTAAAACCTTATAAAGTCATGTTGATGATCAAGTTCAACAAGGCTTCGTCTAAACACGACATGATCACATTCACCCAGCTATCGGACAATCAAGCTGAGGCTGTATCTGAGTACACGGTAAACCTTATTGAAAGACATCTTAATAGATAATGTTTTTATCACATATAAGGCTGATAGTATTTTTGGATCAATTTTAAATCATCTTCATAATTACCCTGTGTATGAAATACGCCTAAAATCCCTCCTCGTTTATTTTTATAATCTATAAAGCCCAAAACAATAGGCACCCCTGCGCCATCCGCTATATGATAAAAACCTGATTTCCAATGGGTTACTTGAGATCGAGTTCCTTCAGGGGCCATCATAATTTTCAGATCGGGATAAGTTTTAAATTTATCAACGGTCGCATCAACCATATTATTTTTTTTCACACGGTCGACCGGTATTCCTCCCATCCAACGCATCAAAAAACCAAATGGAAATTTAAAAATACTTGATTTACCAACCCAATGCAGCGGCATCCTCAATGCAAAAGCGATCATCAATGAAAACGGCATATCCCAATTAGTCGTATGTGGCGCAGCAATTAATACGCACTGCCTCATATCTTTTGGAAAAGAGCCTTCCACCTTCCAGCCACATACCTTAAGCAAAACTAGAGAAAAAAATCGTAAAAACGAGCTAATAACAGGCGTTGTAAACATTGTGTTACGCCACATCTTAAAGACCCCTATTTATTTAAAATAGATAAATTCACACAATAGGAATAATGGAGGGTTTTACTGACATTGTCTGTAAACAGTTAGGTCGATTCGATAAAGAGCTAGATGAAAACACCCAGCTCTCTGGCCTTAGCGATGAAACTTGCACTTAAACAAGACAGTGCACAACATCAGTCGCCAGTTTTATGTTGTCATGTAATGGGCAACGCTCACAAACCTCATTTAAAAACACCAACTTCTCAGCGTCAGTTAGATCAGCATCAATGGTAGCCTCAACGCGAATCTGCTGAAATCCAGTACGATCCTCAGTAGGTTTTCCCAGTAAGCCCATTGAATTAAGGTCAGCTTCAACTTTAATATTCATGGCTCTAAGATCAATCTTCTGCTGACCCGCAGCAATATGCCCAATACTGCCGATACAACCCGCTAATGAGAACAAAAAATACTCTAAAGGTGTTGGCCCTTGATTACCACCACCATTAGCCGTTGGCTGATCAATCACTACATGATGCTCTCGAATATCCGCAGTTATTGCACAACCTGAGCCCATACTAGCCATAACAGTGATTGTTTTTGTACTCATTGAACTGCTCCATAACAATTAAATTAGATATTTCTAATTTAATTGTTAGTAGAGTAAAAAACAATATAGAAGCGATCAACAACGCAGAATAATACGATTTCATTGATATGAAAGACTAAGCATTACTTAATCATGTAAGATTCAAACAAAAGAGGAAGGAAGCCTCCCACATAAGGCACCTATGTGGGAGACGGTCTTTATGCAGGGCATACCGATAAAGAGAGCCCTATTTACTTGCTTTTAACTAACTTTCTCACCTTTAGCCTGTAAGTCTGCATGATATGAGGAGCGCACTAGCGGGCCACAAGCGGCGTGGGTAAAACCGAGTTCTTTTGCAATCCGAGCAAACTCATCAAATTCCGCGGGCGTTACATAACGCTCCAACTTAAGATGATTACCACTCGGCTGTAGATATTGCCCTATAGTCAGCATGTCTACATCATGGGCACGAAGATCTTTCATTACTTGAATAATCTCTTCATTGGTTTCACCAATACCCACCATTAACCCTGACTTAGTTCGAACGTTTGGATTTTTGGCTTTATATTTTTTCAGCAGACGTAAAGACCACTCATAATCAGATCCTGGGCGTACCGCTTTGTAAAGGCGCGGCACCGTTTCCATATTATGATTAAGAACATCGGGTGGCGTTTCGGTAAGAATATCAATCGCTATATCCATACGGCCACGAAAATCAGGTACTAAGATCTCCATCTCAATACTCGGTACTTGTCCACGGGTCTCACGTACGCAATCTGCAAAATGCTGAGCACCACCATCACGTAGATCATCACGATCCACTGAGGTTACGACTACATAACGAAGCCCCATATCAGCGATAGCATCCGCTAACTCTTTAGGCTCATTTCTATCAAGCTCATTTGGACGGCCATGGGCCACATCGCAAAATGGACAACGACGGGTACAGATATCTCCCATGATCATAAAGGTCGCGGTACCGTGACTAAAGCACTCACCTAGGTTAGGACAACTTGCCTCTTCACAAACTGAAGCCAACTTATGCTTTCTCAGCTTATCTTTAATCCGTTGTACTTCAGCATTTGAACCCATCCTGACACGCAACCATTCTGGCTTACGTAGCATGTCGCTTTTCTCAGTTGGGATCACCTTTACTGGAATACGATCAACTTTATCAGCACCACGTAATTTAACGCCCTGCTCTACTCGTTTTTTCGCCGTAGCTTTATTATGTTCAGACATTTAGACTCAATCCAGAGTGGTTTTTCGGGTCACTTCTGCATACCCGAGTTTACTAATCAAATGGTTAAGTAAATGCTGAGTAGCATCAGCCTGATCAAGGTCTTCTACCAACATACCTAACTGTGTCATCTCCATGCCCGCATAGCCGCATGGGTTTATTCTTAAAAAAGGTTCTAAGTCCATCGCGAGATTTAGTGCTAATCCATGGAAAGAACAGCCCCGTCTAACTCTCAAACCTAAAGAGGCGATCTTATTACCCTCAACATAGACCCCAGGTGCATCAGGTTTTGGGTAAGCATGGATATTAAACTCGTTAAGCGTATCAACAACTGCCTCTTCCATTATAGAAACAAGCTCACGCACACCTAACTTTTTACGCTTAAGATTCAGCATTAGGTAGATTATAGCCTGCCCAGGACCGTGGTACGTCACCTGCCCACCTCGATCCACTTGTACTACAGGAATATCACCTGTGTTTAACAAATGCTCTTTTTTGCCCGCTTGCCCCTGCGTAAACACAGGTTCGTGCTGCAAGGACCAGATCTCATCAACTACATCTTCACCACGTTCGTTAGTGAAGGATTGCATCTGCTGCCAAGTGGGCTCATAAGGCAGTAAACCTAAATCTCGTACAATTAGCTGATCTGAAAGCATCAAATCACCATCTTCACGCGCTCTGAAGCAATTAATGCTTCATGTAGTGCAGCAAGCTGTTCTACACCTTGAGCTGTGATAGTAAACCGTACCGACTGAAAGGTACCATTCCGACTATCCTGAAGCGTAACCGAGGTGAAATCAAAATCAGGCACATGTACCCGAACAATCTCGATCACAACGTCACGAAAGTCATCGTCATTTCTGCCTACCACTTTGATAGGGTAGTTAGGACATGGAAACTCAATTTTAGGTCTTTCTTGCTGCTTATCTGTCATCTATTCATACCACTAATCACTAACTATCACAGTCCCGTCATTAACTTACGTTGGAAATCTGCGAAAAGCTCAAACATTTTGTGCCATACAGGCCCAGACTGCCCCTTTCCGATCTTATGCCCATCGACTTCTATCACTGGCACAATCCCGCGCGTCGAGCTAGAAACCCAAACTTCATCAGCAACCAGTAACTGCTGATAATCAATATCCACTTCTTGAAACTGAATAGCATGCTTGTCTGCCAATTCAAGAATTAGCTCACGCGTAATACCCCCTAAGATCTCAGAACTACGCTTAGGTGTATAAATAACTCCGCGTTTAACCAAAAATAGGTTACAAGCAGAACCTTCTGTCAGTTTATCATTACGTGAGAACAGCGCCTCTTGAGCCCCTTCATCTTTCGCTTGCTGCAACACTAAAATATTAGGCAGTAAGCAGGTCGATTTAATATCACAGCGATGCCAACGTAAATCTTCCGTCACTATAGCTTTTAGCGGGACAACACTATCAACACCCGCTTTCCAGACATCTTTTATAGGTGTGCAGCACGCAAATACTGTTGGCTCTAGTGAATCATCGTAAGCGTGGCTTCGTTTACCTGCACTACCGCGCGTGACTTGCAGATAAACAGATAGATTACCGCCGCCATTACGCGCAACAAGGGACTCTAAAATTTCTTCCCAGTGCTGCTCATTTTTAATGCGCACCGCTCTTAAACTGTGATTTAAACGATCAAGATGCGCTTGCAAACGAAAACCAACCCCTTGATAAAAAGGGATCACCTCATAAACACTATCACCAAACAGAAAACCACGATCGAATACCGAAACCTTGGCTTCCTCTGCCGGCAAAAACTCACCATTGAGATAAACTGTATTCATATAACCTAAACGCAAACACCCGCATCAATATTAAAAACTGAACCAAAGCTACATTCAGCTCTTCAGTATTTAATATAGATGCGGGCATCCATGCAATTATTAAAGGACTAGCGCTAAAAACAGTTACCCAATTAGACTAGTAAAGAATAAAAGTATCGCGTGCCAAATACGTTTTAATAGGCCCGCTTCAGGAATTGCATCCATTGCAACTAAAGGCACTTCCGTTACTAAATCCCCATCTAAGGTTACACGCACTTTACCTAACTCCTGACCTTTCATTATAGGTGCAGTGATAACCCTATCCACATCCATTATCGCTTGCAGCTTATCCGCTTGACCGCGTGGGATAGTTACCGATAGTGAATCAGAAATTCCGATACGTAATTGATCTTGAGTGCCTGACCAAACTTTAGCAGTATTCAAGACAACATTACTTTCATAAAGCTGATGAGTTCTATAATAACGGAAAGCATAAGAAAGCAGCTTCTGGCTCTCACGGGCACGGGCCTCTTCATCACTAGTGCCGAGTACTACCGAAATCAAACGCATGCCATCACGCTTAGCTGAAGCAACTAGACAGTAACCAGCAGCATCTGTATGGCCAGTTTTTAACCCATCGACTGTTTTATCGCGCCATAAAAGCTTATTACGGTTAGGTTGGCGAATTTTGTTATATGTAAAATATTTTTCCGAATAGATCCCATAATGCTCAGGGAAATCTTGGATTATCGCTTTAGCTAATAAGGCCAAATCAAAAGCTGAGGACTCGTGTGTCTCAGCAGGAAGGCCGGTGGCATTCATGAAGTTTGTATTCTTCATACCTAATAGTTTTGCATGCTGATTCATCAAATCAGCAAAAGCGGCTTCACTACCCGCGATATGTTCAGCTACCGCAACCGATGCATCGTTACCCGATTGAATAACGATCCCTTTCATCAGATCACCTAAACGGACTTGCGTACCTTCACGAATAAACATACGCGAGCCTTGGGTACGCCACGCCTTTTCACTGATTAATACTAGATCATCCGTACTTACATTCCCTTTACTCAATTCGTATTCGAGGATGTAAGCGGTCATCATTTTCGTCAAGCTGGCTGGGGCAAATCGCTCATTTTCATTTTTAGCGGCAATTATTTTGCCTGTATCGGCATCGATAACAAGGTACGCAGTCGCTGCGATCTGAGGTTCTGCTGGAATCAAACTTGCGGCAGATGAAAAATTGACAACCGCAATAGTCAAAAATAGCAGACTAAATACTTTTGAAACTTTATTTAAAAACACCTTTTTAAACCAAACCTTATTAAACATGTTCATCCAAAACAATCATTAAAGAAATCTAAGTGAGGCCACTACTGATACTGCAATATAGTAGCGATAACACACTTAATTTTCATAGTTACTTTAAGTCCACTTAACGCCGTAGGTAACTCTACTTAAGCTATTAAGGGAAGTCTACCAAGTGCGGAGTTGCATAGCCCATTTGTTCTACCTTCTGAGTTAAATCTGCCAAAGAGGTCGTACTTTTCAGCGGGCCTATTTGGACTCTATGTAAAACAGTTCCCTGCTGATTAGTCAGTGGACGAATAATCACCGCGAGATCGGTCAAAATAGGTCTTAACTGACTTTCAACATACTCAGCAGATGCGCGGCTTGAATACGCACCTACCTGTAAATATCTCCCCGCCACAGAAACTTGATGATTCACAACCGGCGAAGATATAAGGTTCTCTGAGTTTTGCCAAGCGCGCGGATCAAGGGCTTCAATTTTCACATGAGCGGTGCCTTTACTGAGCATATCCAGCTTGGAAGCAGCCGCATAAGAAAGATCGATCAAACGATTACCATGAAACGGGCCTCGATCATTCACCCTCACAATAACTTGGCGACCATTAGCTAAATTAGTTACCCGTAAGTAAGTTGGTAGAGGCAAACTTTTATGTGCAGCAGACATTTTATACATATCATAAACCTCACCATTAGAGGTTTGATGACCATGAAATTTACGTCCGTACCAAGATGCTGTTCCAGTAGCGGTATAACCATTAGCGTTCGGCATCACATAATATTGCTTACCTAACACAGTATACGGGCTTTTATTTCCGCCTCTGCTTTTAGGCTCTACCTGAGGCACGGCATCCTTCACATGCGAAACATCAACAGGTGCATCTGGCGCTTTATCGTGCTTCATGGAATAGCGGCCACTATTTTCACTCGTAGAGGAACAGCCCGCGAGTAACACAATAAAACTGAAAATAAAGAGCTTGTTATACATACTTCACTCTACTTTTTATTTTGCGTTACAGTTTTTTCTGAAAGCGACTGCGCATAAGCCATTTTAATCTGCTCACTTAAACGATAAACAGCCATTGCATAAAGCTTGCTGTGATTATAGCGAGTGATCACATAAAAGTTATGTAAACCTAACCAATATTGAGCATCTTCACCTATCTCTAATCTCATTAGAATAGCTTTACCTTCAGGCGACAACGTCAACTCAGGCTCTACCCCTCTTTGCTGCCAATCAGCAATCGTCAACTCAGGGATTAATCCTTTCCGGCCTTTACTAAACCATGCCTCATCCGCCGTTTGGCTAAAAGAAACAGCACTAATGACTGGCTCACCTTTTTTCCAACCATGTTCAGCAAAATAGTTAGCCACACTACCTATAGCATCTGTTTTATTTTTCCAGATATCACGATGGCCATCATTATCAAAATCTATAGCAAAGCTACGGTAACTGGATGGAATAAACTGCCCATACCCCATCGCTCCCGCATAAGAACCTTTATGAGCGGTAACATCAGTTTTTTCTTCACGCACTAAACGCAGATACTCTTTCAACTGCCCCAGAAAAAACGCACTACGTCTTGGATAATCAAAACCTAGGGTCGCCACCGCATCTAACACTCGATAACTACCCATAATTCGGCCGTAACGGGTTTCTACACCAATAATAGAAACAATAACCTCAGCGGGAACTCCATAGGTTTTTTCAGCTAAGGCTAACGCTGCCTGGTTTTCTTGCCAAAACTGAACGCCCTGTTTTATACGTTTTGGTTGTATGAAGATCTTACGGTACTCACCCCAATTTAAGCTTTTTTCTGCCGGACGAGAGATCGCCTTTAAAATGGATTGCTGCCTTTTCGCTTCGCCCAAAACACCTTTTAAATAAGCTTCACTAAAACCTTCTGTTTTCATCTCATCGATAAATGCTTGAGCCTGAGGGTAATCAGCATAAGAACCCGACAACAAAGGCTCAGTAATCTTCTCTACAGACTCTTTAACCGGTTTTTCTGGGGTTGCAACGACTTTCTTACTTGGCGTTACCGGCGTTACGACAACGTCCTTATCTGGAGTTACAGTCTGTTTTTCAACCTCACTTTTCGGCGAACTTTCATCTTGAGTAGCAGCAGATTGCTCCACTGACGTTGCACAACCACTAAGAGACAGACTGGCCGCCAAAACAACCGTAAATAACAAAGACTGATTCACTCTAAACTCCCAATAAAAAATCCATAAATAGACCACAATCCAACTACTTGATCTAACACAGGTTTATATAACCTAAACTACACCGCTTGCTAATCCTTACTTTAAAAGCATGGTCCTATAGCTATAAACCGACATGATCATTCCAAATCCAGCCATAAGCGTAACAATAGATGTTCCTCCATAGCTAACCATAGGAAGTGGTACGCCCACAACCGGCAACAAACCGCTCACCATACCTATATTTACAAAAACATATACAAAGAACGTTAAGGTTAAACTGCCAGCTAACAAACGTCCGAAACTATCCGGCGCCCTAGCGGCTATCACTAACCCTCTAGCAATGATCAACACATACAAAGTTAACAGTATGAGTACACCAATGAAGCCAAGTTCCTCAGCGACCACCGCAATAATAAAATCCGTATGGGATTCAGGTAAAAAATCTAACTGGGATTGGGTGCCACTCAGCCAACCTTTACCATCTATTCCCCCTGAACCTATAGCCGTTTTTGATTGAATAATATTCCAACCTGAACCGAGTGGGTCGCTCTCCGGATCAAGAAAGGTAAGAACACGTTGCCTCTGATAATCTTTCATCACAGCCCACAACCCAGGCAATGCCGCTGATCCAATACCTACAGCTATAAAAATATATCGCCACAAAATACCCGATAGTAAAAGCACAAACACCCCTGATGCCGCAATCAGTAGTGATGTCCCTAAGTCAGGCTGTTTCATAATAAACACAGTCGGTACAGCAATCAGCGCTAAACAAATAAATATATGCCTAAAGCTAGGCGGAAGTGAGCGATGGGCCAAGTAATAGGCCACAGTTAAAGGCAAAATCAATTTCATAATTTCAGCAGGCTGAAACCTGAACCCAGGTAAAGCGATCCAGCGTTGGGCACCTTTAGCGCCAACCCCAAACAACATTACGCACACCAGTAATAGTACGCCTATGACATAGAGCCAAAGAGCCCAGCGACCAAAAAAACGTGGCGTTAACTGGGCTAAAAAAACCATCACAACAAAACCCGCACCCATACGTATCGCTTGGCGCGTGACATACCCTATATCTTGGCCTGAAGCGCTATATAGAATAAATAAGCCAAATCCACACAACAAAAATAGCAGTAACAACAGCCAACCATCTAAGCGCGTGTAACTCCAAAGACTGGGCCTTTGGCGCAAATGATCATGCGCTTCAGGCATATAGCGCTCAAATTCACGATTATTTATCATCCTCAGCCTCCGCAAACGGATCTATACCAAGGAGATATGCATCAAGTACCTTACGTGCTATAGGTGCTGCAGTACTGGAACCTCCCCCGCCATTTTCGACAATCACAGCAATCGCGATTTTTGGATCATCAACTGGTGCAAAAGCAGTAAACAAAGCATGATCGCGATGAATTTCTGCTAATTTATCAGCATCATAGACTGCGTCTTGTTTAATGCCGACCACTTGTGCCGTACCCGTTTTACCTGCGATTTCATAGCTAGAATTAGCCCCAGAACGACGTGCAGTACCATTTTTAGCGTGCATTACATCACGCATACCTTTGATAATATCATTCCAATGTTGCTCATCATTTAATACAACATCAGCGGGTGTTGGTTTGCCATCAGAGAAATCAGCAGACTCTAACACCTCCGCTCCTGCATCATTGATCTTTTTCGTTCCCTTAAGCAAACGAGGCGCAACCCACTCACCTCGATTGGCAATCACAGCCATCGATGTAGCCAACTGCAAAGGTGTCGCAACAAAGAACCCCTGTCCAATACTCATATTAAGGGAATCACCTGTGTACCATGGCGTTTTACGTGCTCTTTTTTTCCACTCTTTTGAGGGTAAAATCGCCCCTAGCGCTTCAGGTAAATCCAAACTTGTCACCTGACCAAAACCAAACATACCCAAATATTTTGACATGGGGTCGACCCCCATTTTATGAGATACATCGTAAAACCAAGTATCACAAGACTGGGCAATCGCCTCATACATATTTACACGACCATGGCCCACTTTTTTCCAATCTCGATATTTACGACCGCCGTGGGTTAACGAATACCAACCCGGATCAAAAATAGTGTAATTAGGTGTTACAACACCACTATCAATGGCAGACAAAGCAATCATCGGCTTAATTGTAGAACCGGGAGGGTAACGTCCACGAATAGCGCGATTAAACAGAGGCAGGTCAGGGGATTCCCTCAGTGCTTTATAGTCTTTCGACGAGATCCCCGTAACAAACATATTAGGGTCATAAGCGGGCGTAGAGACTAAGGCTAATATACCGCCGGTTTTCGGATCGATCGCAACAATAGATGCACGCCGTCCTTCTATCAGTTTTTCTGTGATTTGTTGTAGGCGCAAATCCAAGTGCAAAACGATATCACTGCCTGGGCGGGGATCACGCCGCTCTAATACTCGCATAACGCGGCCACGGGCATTAGTTTCTACCTTTTGAAAGCCCACTTCACCGTGAAGTTTGTCTTCATAAAACTTCTCAATACCCAGTTTACCTATGTAATGGGTTGCAGCGTAATTAGTAGAATCAACACGGCCGAGTTCTTTCTCATTGATTCGCCCCACATAGCCCATCGCATGAACCAGCGACTTCCCGTAAGGATAATAACGTATTAATTCAGCCTCGACCCTCACACCCGGCAAACGATGATAGTTTACCGAGATTTTGGCAATTTCATCTTCCGTGAGACGGAAACGTACAGGTATTGACTCAAAGGGGCGGCGCCGTTGATACAAGCGTTTTTTAAAGCTTTCAACTTCACGATCTGTAATAGGAATCAGGGAACGTAAGGCCACCAGCGTGGCATCAAGGTCGTTCACCTCTTCTTTTAGGATCGTTACGCTGTAACTAGGCCTATTATCTGCGAGCAGTACACCATTACGGTCGTAAATAAGCCCTCGTGTCGGCGGCACGGGCTGCAATTGAACACGATTAGCTTCCGACATGGCGGCGTAGCGATCATGCTCTACAACCTGAAGGTAATAGAGTCGGCCAACAAGTATACACAGCATCACTACCACGACAAAAAAGGCCAAGACGGCACGCACTTTAAATGTACGACTCTCTTTTGAATGATCTTTTAAGCGTTCTGCTCCCATATACGTCAGCGCTTCTTCTCTATAAGTAAATTAACCATTATTTATGGTAGGGGTGTCCTTGAATGACAGTCCAAGCACGATAAAGTTGCTCAGCCAACATCACACGAACCAACGGATGGGGTAGAGTTAATGCAGAAAGGGACCACTTTTGATCCGCCATAGCAGAACAACGGCTATCTAAACCATCGGGGCCACCAATCAACAAGCTAATATTACGCCCGTCCATACGCCAATCTTCCACTTGAGTGGCGAGTTGCTCCGTTGACCAGTTTTTGCCAAGCACTTCTAACGCAATAACTCGATCCCCTTTAGGGATAGCAGCAAGCATTTGGTCACCCTCCTGCTTTTTTGCTTTAGCTATATCGCTACTTTTACCGCGATGACCTAAAGGCAATTCAATCATCTCTAATTGAAAGTCATTCGGTAGACGCTTTTCATACTCACGATAGCCTTCATTAACCCACGAAGGCATCTTCCCACCAATAGCTATGATCCGAATTTTCATAAAAAGTTTTATGCGTCTTTATCAACGCCCCAGAGGCGTTCTAAATCATAAAACTCACGCGCATCCGGCATCATGATATGTACAACCACGTCGCCTAAGTCGACCAGTATCCAATCACTAACACCTTGCCCTTCTGAACCTAAAGGTAGAAGACCTGCAGCTTTAATTTGGATACCTACCTCTTCGGCAATAGCTCCCACATGGCGCTTCGACGTACCACTGGCTATAACCATATAATCAGTTACGGTTGAGCGGCCTCGCACATCAAGATCCACGATCTCTTTTGCTTTCATATCTTCAAGGGCGTTATGAACAATCTCAATTACTTTTTCAGTTTGCATTATTTCGCTTCAATTAGTTAAACCGTAAAGACGGTTGTCTTGGATATATTGCCAAACTTGATCTGGAAACAGATAACGCGGGGAGTGCCCTTGCGCTATAGTTTGGCGAATCTGAGTCGCTGAAACCCCTATAGGTGTCAGCTCATGAAAAAGCACACAACCAGCAGGGGTCGATAACACTTGCTGTAAACTTGTCGTTTGGTGTTTTTCTGTAAATTTATTCAGCACCTCACATTGAGGCAAGCTATAGCCGGGCCGTTTTACCACCAGCAAATGTGCAAAATCCGTAAAACGCTGCCATTCATGCCAATGAGGCAATGTCTGATAAGCATCCATACCCATAATCATACAGATAGAAGCACTCTCGCCTAGTTCACGACGCAAAGATTCCAATGTGTGCAATGAGTAAGATGGCTGAGTAGATAGTACTTCTCGCTTATCCACTGCTAAAGCAGGCTCATCAGCGACTGCTAACTCAACCATTTCCAGCCGCTGCTCTGCGGTTCTACCTGGCGTTTTACGATGAACAGGATCTCTAGAAGGAATTAAACATACCTTCTCTACTCCCATCCATTGTTGAAGTTCTAAAGCCGTTCTTAAGTGGCCGTTATGGATAGGATCAAAAGTCCCACCCATAAACACGTAAGCATTAACGCTCATATGATCATTACTGCCTGATATGACCATCACCCAGAACAACATATTTTTCTGAGGTCAAACCATTAAGACCAACAGGACCACGGGCATGGATCTTATCAGTAGAGATACCGATTTCAGCCCCTAAACCATATTCAAACCCATCCGCAAAGCGCGTTGATGCATTCACCATCACCGAACTGGAATCCACTTCACGTAGGAATGCCCGTGATTTAGTGTAGTTTTCAGTCACGATTGAATCCGTATGATGCGACCCATAACGATTAATATGGAGAATAGCTTCATCCATATTATCAACCAATTTAATCGACAAAACAGGAGCAAGGTACTCAGTACTCCAATCCTCTTCTGTCGCTAATTTAATATGCGGAAGCAGCTTACGGGTCCGCTCACAGCCCCTCAATTCGACACCCGCAGCCTGATAACGTTCAGACAGCTCTGACAGAACTTCCTCAGCAATTGAGCTATTCACTAACAGCGTTTCCATCGTATTACAGGTGCCATAGCGGTGAGTTTTCGCATTTAACGCAATATTAACCGCTTTACCCGCATCGGCCTGATCGTCAATATAAACATGGCAGATGCCATCAAGATGCTTGATCACTGGAACTTTAGCATCGCGACTCACCCGTTCGATAAGGCCTTTACCGCCACGTGGCACAATAACATCTATATATTCAGGCATAGTAATCATCTGCCCTACCGCTTCACGATCTGTGGTCTCCACAACCTGTACCGCATGTTCAGGTAAGCCCGCAGATTTCAGCCCCGCTTTAATACAGTTAGCAACCGCCTGATTAGAATGAATCGCTTCCGAGCCACCACGTAAAATGGTCGCATTACCGGATTTAAGACAAAGGCTCGCCGCTTCAACCGTTACATTAGGGCGAGACTCATAAATAATACCAATGACACCGAGAGGCACACGCATCTTACCCACCTGAATACCACTTGGCAGGTATTTAAGATCATTAATCGCGCCAACAGGATCAGCTAAGGTCGCTACTTGGCGAAGACCTTCGATCATTGTATCGATTCGAGCATCAGTTAGCTCCAAACGGTCTAACATCGCTGAATCTAAACCGTTTTTACGACCACCGTCTAGGTCTAAAGCGTTCGCTGCATGTAGTTCCGGTCGGCTACTATCGATTGCATCAGCCATGGCCAACAGAGCCTGATTTTTCAGGTTAGTATCTGCTTTTGCTACTAAACGAGCCGCATCACGTGCGTTCTCGCCTAATTCGATCATATATTCTTGTACGTTCATCGCCGTCCTTCCTATCATTAAGCCCATTATTATACCTGCCTGACAACGCGGGGTCATGGTCAGAATGCAATTGATATTCACACTCGCCGTTATGAACTGTTATTATCTGACTTTCGATCCATTTTGAGCTAATTTTGCCCTGTGACATTAAGCCGATTCAAAAACAACCGTTCAAGACAAAACCTTCTGGTTATTGTCGGCTTAATTCTATTTTCAGGGTTAAGCCTTGGTATCCTTTTCATGCAGTTTTCCACTGCGAGGCAAGCTGAGAGTGAGACTCAACATTTAGGCAAGGCACTTGCTCAGCAAAGCGATATTTTAATTCGCCCGCTACTTCTCTCAAATGATCGCGTCAGCCTTAATTATCTTTTAAATGAACTGCAGCAGATTCCCTATATCAAAGGCTTACAGGTAGCGGATCAATCCGGCGTAATTATCGCCAGGTCTGGCGAAGCAAATGACATAAAATTACAACAGCGGCTTATACAGCAAGAGAAAATCATTGCCACAGTTACGTTATGGCTAACCCCCGAGCCACTCAAACAAGCTCTACGCAGTCAGTTCTGGCCTCTACTCTTTCTAGCTTGTGCAATAGCTCTCTTGTCATTACTCGTTATTTGGTACTTTGGACACTACCCAACAACCGATGAACAAGAGGAGCAAACACCGGACGACCCCGCTCCTGATCGTTTATCCGGCCTTACATTCTCCGAATCTTTAGCTATACAAAATGAAGGGCGCCATAGCGATATTAGTGCGATAGAAGACAGCTCCCTCTCCAATACAGAAACATCCATATCGACAAACAGCGACACAGGATCAGCAGTGGATGAAATAGATACCACTCCTCAAACCACTGCTAACGACTACCCTCTGCGAGAAACGGAAACGGACTTTCAAAACGATGCCACACAAGATGATCAACTACACACTGAATCTCTTGTTGATCTACTCAAACCAGAACATAGCAATGCTCCGCAGATGCCAAAATTCGAACATCATCCGCAAGATTTAGAGCACGCTCAAGCTACTGCAAGCCCAGATGAGTTCTCAATTGAAGAGGAGCTTATAGATGAAAAACAGGATAATACTGACGAAAGCCCGACAAAAACTAAAAATCCGCTCTTTAAAGAAACAATGCCGGATGAAATGCGCGAACGAAAAGAGGTACAGCTTGGACTCTACTCATTTGAAGACGAATTAGAGTTATTTCTAGCACCACAAGATGCCATTTACCTGTTTTACATAGATAGCAATACGGCCAGTTCAGATAACATGCATCCTGATGAAAAAGCGACCTTGCTCAATGTCTACCTTCATTTAGCTAAACAGGTCGCGCGAATTTATAACGGCGAGTCCGAACAACTAGAAAATAACGATATACTGCTACGTTTTGAATTACGAGACAGTAACGATAGCCATGGCATAAACGCACTATGCGCGGCCATACTTTTTAGTCTCTTATATAAAGGCTTCAACCAAGCAAGAATTAAAGGCTTTCAGCCTGTCCTAAGCTTACAAATGTCCCTATCACGTGGGCATTATGACAAGCACTCCTTAGTCAAAGAGGAAGCTCACTTCCTCACCCGCACTACAAACAGCAACGAACTAATTAGCCATACAGCGCTAACTGAAGCACCTTTACTAAAACGTGCTTTGCTGGAACAAGCGGATATTCGCCGAGAAGATGAAGATAAAGTACTGCTGCTTAAAGTCACACCAAAGCATCAGGCGCTCTTGCAAAAACAAGCAAACCACCTGCTAACAAAAATCTTCAAGAAGCCCTGATAACTACTGAAAAACGCGTTATTTTACAAAGCGCTTCTTAAACTCTTTAGGTGTCTGGCCGGTAATTTTAGTAAAGGTTTTCCTAAAAGCGCTTAAATCTTCATAACCGACTTCTGCTGCAACGTTCTCAAAAGAGGTAGTGCTTGTCTCAATAATTTCACACGCTTTTTGAATACGAAGACGCTGCAAATATTGAGTAGGTTTCAGTCCCGTAGCTTTGACAAAACGCCGTAAAAATGTCCGCCCAGTTAAATGGGAATGCTCCGCAAGCTGCTGAATAACAATCGTATTTTTAAAATTACGCTGCAACTGATGTTGAGCTTTAATAATAGCCTCATCACCATGATCTAATTTTGGCGAAAAGCTCTGATAATAACTTTGCTCTCGCGGTCCCGTATCAACGATCAGAAACTTTCCTAACTGGCGCATCACTTTTGAGTTTGTGAATTGGGCAACCAACTCCAGTCCCAAATCGATCCAGCTCATCAAACCACCCGCTGTAATAATATCGGTATCGTTTATTAGTAGCTTGTTCGTCTCAAGCATAACGTTAGGAAAGCGCTTAGCAAAATCATCCGCTAAAGCCCAATGAGTCGTCACTTTACGGCCATCCAATAAGCCCGTTTCAGCTAAGACAAAAGCCCCTGCACACACCGAACAAATTATTGCCCCATTTTTATGCTGCTGCTTTAACCAAGCCAGTAAAGATGGCTGTGGCTTAAGATAGTAACTGTCATCTAAACAAGGCGGTAAAACAATAATATTAAGCGGTTTAAATGCCCCATGATGATCAGCATCATCAAGCTGCTGACTCACGCAAATTGAAGTACTAAACACTTCACCCAAGTCATGCTGCTGACAGATCTGATTGGCTAGATAGAACTGCTCAGCGATACCTTGAACCGCCGACAATAAAGCACCAGGATAATGCACTATGCCTATTTCAATCTGCTTTATTGTCATATACAACCTCTTTTATGCCAATTATGCCCCCAGTATATGATTTAAAATCATCGAATAATAGACAGCGATAAACCAATGATTATTCCATACATAAAACTAAATCAGCCATAACAATTCATAAGGTATTTTATATGACAAGCTTAAGCACCATTCGCGACCTTGCTGGTCTAGGACATGAAGCAAGCTCAGTACAAGAATCCGCTTTGATTATTATTGATGCGCAAAACACCTATTGCGAAGGGATAATGAAACTGGAAGGTGTAGAAGAAGCCTTAGTAGAATGTAGAAAGCTTCTAGAGCGTTTCCGTAAAGCGGGCCGACCTATCTTCCACATTAGACACGATGCAGGCCCTGGAACACCTTACGATGTAAACGAACATATTGGTCAAATTACTGAAGTCGTAGCGCCTATAGAGGGTGAAGCAGTAATCACCAAAAACTACCCTAATTCATTTGCACAAACAGAGCTCAATGAATTACTTGAAAAGACTGGGGTTAAAAATCTGATATTGGTCGGATTTATGTCTCACATGTGCGTGAATTCAACCGCTCGTGCTGCATTCACATTAGGCTATAACCCTACAGTCGTCGCATCAGCAACGGCGACAAGAGCCCTACCTTCAAAAGTAACAGGAAAGGATGTTCCAGCGGCTCAAATCCAAGAAGCAGCACTGGCAGCACTTTCAGACCTACCATCAGCAGTTGTTCCTGCTATCAGTAATGTACCTGATTAATTAATCAACGAGCGCCGGTGCTACTAACCGGCGCTACAGTTAAAGCAGCCTGTACTGGTTCCCTTGCCTACAGGCTAATTAACCGTGCAATTATAATAAGCCACATTCAATCCCTTCGAACCCAATTGCTGCTTAAGCCCTGCTCTTAAACGCACAGTGTCCGCAACCCTACCATTTTGCAAAACATAGTTTTGGCTAACCTTCGCTTGAACGGGCTGTATATGCTCCTGACCAGAGGCCACAAAATCAGCCCAACAACTAACGAGAATACTCCCCTCAGACGCCGCTCTACTGCGTACACTAAAGTTTACATCCAAATAGCAGAGAGATTCCCCTGTAATCATAGACTGACCATCACAAACCGGCTGTTCTGCCGAAACCTTAATATTAAACTTAGAATTGCCACCCTCATTAGGGGTCAATGTTTGAGGCTTAATATAGTTGTTATGCACCCAACCTTTTACTTTTTGCTTATTAGGATCGAGATAAAAAATTTCTGACCACACACCGTCGCGCTGGGTTTCAAGCACAAGCTGATTTCTTTCTGCTTTGGTAATCACATCCCATGTAAAATCTGGACCTTGTCGTACATTTAGCGAGTCAACTATAACCATATAAAAATTCATGGCCATTGCACTATTCGCAACAAGAACCAACCAACAGCAAATAAGCAGCTTCATCAATTGTTACTATTCCTCACCTTCTACCGCTTCCGTCTGTGAACGCTCCACATCCAAGCTATCCACCCGTTGATAACCACGCGGGAGCTTATTGCCCCGTCGACCACGTTCACCACGATAATGTTCTATATCTGAAGGTTTCAATTTCAGATGCTGTCGACCTGCATGAACCAATAAGGTGTCATCTGCCGATAAAATAGCAATAGCTACCACCAGCTCCTCTCTACTTGCTGCACGAGCAGAAGGTATATTGATAACCTTATTCCCTTTACCTTTCACCAACTCCGGTAACTCTGCCACAGGGAAGACCAAGAGACGTCCCTCATTGGTTACTGCAGCCAATAGATTTGAAGTATCACTCACAAGTGCGGGTGCTAAGATCTGAGCATTTTTAGGCAGCGTCAATGCCGCTTTACCATTTTTGGTTTTACTGGTGAGGTCACTAATCTTAGTAATAAAGCCATAACCTGCATCCGAAGCCATTAAGACCTTATCGCTGTCTTTACCCGCGATTGCCGCATCAACCGTAGAGCCCTTCGGCAAGGTAATACGGCCAGTAATAGGCTCTCCTTGCCCTCGCGCAGAGGGTAGGTTATGTGTATCAATCGTAAAACTTCGCCCCGTTGTATCAAAAAGAATCGTTGGCTGATTCGTTCGACCTTTACATTCAAGTTTAAAAGCGTCACCTGACTTATAATTTAAACCCGCACCATCAATATCATGACCTTTCGCAGCACGCACCCAGCCTTGTTTAGATATCACCACAGTAACAGGATCTGAAGTTAATAGATCTTTCTCACTGAACGCTTGCGCTTCTTCCCGTTCAACAATTGGCGAGCGACGATCATCACCATAAACCTCAGCCGCTTCTTTTAGTTCCTGCTTGATTAACTTACGCATTTTACTGTCAGAACCCAGTATCGCTTCTAACTTCTTACGCTCTTCATCCAGCTCATTTTGCTCAGACTGAATTTTAAACTCTTCTAGTTTTGCTAAATGGCGCAGTTTTAAGTCAAGAATCGCATCGGCTTGAATCTCTGTTAAGCCAAAGCGCTTCACAAGCTCGGCCTTAGGGTTATCTTCATGACGAATAATGGCAATAACCTCATCGATATTGAGGTAAGCGACCATTAAACCTTCAAGAATATGCAACCTATCAAGAACTTTTTCCAAACGATATTGTAAGCGCTTACGTACTATTGTTGTTCGCCATTCCAACCACTCGACCAAAATCTGGCGCAAATTCTTAACTTGAGGGTTACCATCAACACCGATCATATTCATATTAACGCGATAGGTGCGTTCTAAATCAGTGGAGGCAAATAAATGCGCCATCAGCTGTTCTATATCAACACGATTAGAACGAGGAATAATCACTAACCGAGTCGGGTTTTCATGATCTGACTCATCCCGTAGATCACTCACCATCGGCAGTTTTTTCTGCTGCATCTGAGCCGCGATCTGCTCCAGTACTTTAGCACCAGATACCTGATGAGGCAGTGCGGTAATAACAATTTCACCCTGCTCCTTCATATAAACTGCACGCATACGTACAGAACCACGGCCAGTCTCATAGATCTGTCGAAGATCGCGGCGCGAGGTGATAATTTCAGCATCCGTTGGCATATCAGGGCCGGGAACAAACTCACAAAGCTCATCAAGGTCTGCACGAGGATTATCTAGCAGATGAATACACGCACGGGTCACTTCATTTAAGTTATGGGGAAGAATATCGGTCGCCATACCAACAGCAATACCTGTTGTACCATTAAGCAGCACATTAGGTAGACGGGCCGGTAGAATCATTGGCTCCTGCATTGTGCCATCGAAGTTAGGCGCCCACTCCACTGTTCCTTGTGCCACTTCAGCCAAGAGAACTTCCGAATAAGGAGACAAACGTGATTCGGTATAACGCATGGCCGCGAATGATTTAGGATCATCCTGTGAGCCCCAGTTCCCCTGACCATCAACTAAGGGATAGCGGTAACTAAACGGCTGCGCCATCAAAACCATCGCCTCATAACAAGCAGAGTCACCATGGGGATGGAATTTACCAAGCACGTCACCCACTGTACGGGCAGATTTTTTATACTTCGCCGTCGCTTTTAAACCCAGCTCCGACATTGCATAAACTATTCGGCGCTGTACCGGTTTCATGCCGTCACCAATATGAGGCAAAGCACGATCAAGGATAACGTACATGGAGTAATCCAAATACGCTTTCTCCGTAAAATCTCTAAGTGCTAAGCGCTCATGACCATCTTCGAACGTTGTTTTTACCGTCATATCTACGTGTTACCGCTTATCAATATCTGTTTCATTAATGAGTGAGGGCTTAAAACTGAAACACCACTGTTTTAAATCACCCCACTGACAGTCACTATTAAACCTAAATTTTTAGGCTTAAATATCCGCCAAGTTACCTTTACTCTGCAGCCACTCTTTACGATCACTTGAACGCTTCTTAGCCAGCAACATATCCATCATCTCGTTGGTGCCATCACCTGGGGCAACCGTCAATTGAACTAAACGGCGGGTATCTGGTGACATAGTGGTCTCACGCAATTGTAAGGGGTTCATCTCACCTAGACCTTTGAAACGCTGCACCCCGATTTTAGCGTTTTTACGTTCGGCACGAATACGCTCCATAATGCCATCACGTTCCGCATCATCTAGCGCGTAATAAACCTCTTTCGCCACATCAATACGGTAGAGCGGCGGCATGGCCACAAAGACATGCCCTTCACTAACAAGATGCTTAAAATGCCTAACAAAAAGCGCACAGAGAAGTGTCGCGATATGCAAACCATCAGAGTCGGCATCGGCTAAAATACAGACTTTACCGTAGCGTAGCCCTTCTAAATTATCCGAGCCGGGCTCAACACCAATAGCAACCGATATGTCGTGAATTTCTTGGGAACCAAGGACTTCGCTGGGATCAACTTCCCACGAGTTAAGAATCTTACCACGCAAGGGCATAATAGCCTGAAACTCACGTTCACGGGCTTGCTTTGCAGAACCGCCCGCAGAATCACCCTCCACGAGAAATAGCTCCGACTGCATAGTATCCGCACCCGAACAATCCGCTAATTTACCGGGCAGTGCGGGTCCTTGGGTAACCTTTTTACGGATAACTTTTTTATTAGAGCGCATTCGTTTTTGCGCATTGGCGATGATAACTTCAGCTAGCTGCTCGCCCTCCTCTACATGGCGATTAAGCCACAAAGAGAACGCATCTTTAATCGCGCCCGAGATAAAAGCAGCAATTTGACGGGTAGAAAGACGCTCTTTTGTTTGCCCTGCGAACTGCGGATCCTGCATTTTCGCAGATAGCACATAACAGCACTTATCCCAGACATCATCAGCGGTGAGCTTAACGCCCCGTGGCAGTAAGCTACGGAACTCACAGAACTCGCGCATCGCCTCCAACAAGCCGGTACGAAGCCCATTAACATGAGTACCACCTTGAGCCGTAGGTATGAGGTTCACATAGCTTTCGCAGGTCATTTCGCCACCTTCAGGTAGCCACTGCACAGCCCATTCCACAGCGTCTTCTTCACCTTGTAGCGATCCAGAAAACGGTTCGACAGGCAAAGATTCAAAAACTTGCGTGGTACCTTTTAGGTAATCGATCAAACCATCTTCGTAATACCACTCCTCTTTCTCGCGCTTAGCGCCAGTCAAATCAGTAAAGGTTACTTTTAAGCCGGGACAAAGTACCGCTTTAGCGCGTAAATTATGCTTTAAACGGGTAATGCTATATTTAGGTGAATCAAAATACTGAGGATCCGCTAGAAAACGAACGGTTGTACCGGTATTACGTTTACCACAGGTATCAATGATCTCAAGATCTGATACTTTTTCACCGTCAGCAAAACCAATGCGATAGACCTGCCCATCACGACGCACCTGCACTTCTAGCAATTTTGACAGGGCATTAACAACTGAAACACCTACCCCATGAAGACCACCGGAATAGTTGTAGTTATCGTTGTTGAATTTACCCCCCGCATGGAGTTTACAAAGAATCAGCTCCACACCACTCACCCCCTCTTCCGGGTGAATATCGACAGGCATACCACGACCATCATCAGTCACACTTAACGAGTTGTCCTTATTGAGAACGACATCGATCTGCTTGGCATGGCCAGCCAACGCCTCATCCACCGAGTTATCGATGACTTCTTGCGCTAGATGGTTAGGACGATCTGTCTCGGTATACATCCCTGGACGACGTCTTACCGGATCTAACCCACTTAAAACCTCAATGGAACCAGCATCATATTGCTTGGACATCAATCGTATTTCCTGTTGCTATGCTTGCTATGTATCACTCTAAAGCTCATATAACCAAAACTAAGCTTTACTCACGATGATTAAATTCATACTAACTTAAGGTCTGGCAACTCGATCCTTCCTTTAGCAAAAGCTAAAATACTAGGGATCATGCTTTCAAACTGTTCAAAACCGTGGCAACCACCCGCTTGTACAAACTGCGGTGTTTCAGAGAACTTATCCACAGCTTCGCGATAATCTAATGTTTCATCCCCGGTCTGAACAAGCAATAGATATGAATCAGGTTTCTTAACCTGTTCACAGTTAATCGCTAACAATTGCTCTAAATGCTGCTCTGTCAGCTCATACTTTTCGCCACTATAAAGGTTTTCATTCGCCCCTAAATACTGGGGTAGCAGCTCAAACGGTCTAATGGAGGGGTTAATTAGCACAGTACGAACATGAGCATAATGCTCAGTTAACCATGTGCTGTAGTATCCGCCCAATGAACTGCCCAATAATATAACCAGACGCTGCTGATGCTGCTCTACTAGGGATTTCAACGTCTCCATAGCCTCAGCAGGCCAGTGCGATAAGGTTGGCACAAGCACCTGATCAGCACAGCCCTTATTTTGCATATACTGCAAAAACAACTGCGCTTTCATCGACTTTGGCGAGCTATTAAAACCATGTACGTAAATAAAGATTGGTTTATTCATTTTCGTCCTCTGAACAAGAACTTACCGGAGGGGGAAGGTTGGTGCAATACCCATCTAAATTAGGATATTAACCGAACCACTTCTGATTGAATCTTACCATCATCATAAAGCTGGATACGACGGTAAGCAGGCCCCATAAAACGGGGGTCATCTTCTGTAATTGCAGATGCAGAGAATGGTTTGAATTGTGGCGCAGTAGCAGGGCAAGCCAATAACTTCACATTGCCCCGATGTTGCTGAAACTCTTGATGTACATGGCCAAAAACAACCCCTTTGACTTGTGAATAAGTATCAAGCAAAGCCCAGAACGCCTTGTGATTTGCCAAACCAATTCTATCCATCCACTCACTTTGCACCGTTACAGGATGGTGATGTAACACCAGTAAAACATGCTGTTGCTCGGTCAGTATTGCAAGCTGGGTATTTAAGAAATCGAGTTCCTCTGGACTGAGTGCACCCCCGCCTCGGCCATCAGGCTGCGATGTACTATCGAGTAGAATAATGCGCCAATCACCACGCACAATCACTTTCTGGTTGTAACCAAGATCAGAAAAACGGACCATTTCATCTAATAAATCGTGATTACCGGGAATCCAATGGGCAGGGAAAGGCAAACCCTGTAAACATGACGATAAACGATCATAAGCGGCTGGAGCATGATGAGTTAGATCCCCTGTTAATAGGAGGAAATCTGCACTTTCTTGCTCTATTTGATGGATAACCTGTTGAAACCTAGCTTCTACATTAGCGCCCCGCATTAAACAAGAGGGCTCCTGTTGTAGATGCATATCAGTTACTTGCAGTAACCTAATGGAACGATCACTAGCCACTGTACACTGTCTCCATAGAGTGACCATAGCTTAGGCACTCGTTTAACCACTCGCCTAGATATTCATTGAGCTGAAGTTTTTCATCGGGCAGGTGCATATTACGATTAGGATAGGGATAAACGCCCTCTAACTGTTTACGACGCTGCATACAGATTACTTCTGCCATTGAGGCATCATGATAAAGGCGCACCACCAACCCTGGGGACTCTAACCATGGAGAACTGGTTTCATAACGGTGGCTAACCAGAACTGTAGACGTATATTTAAAACGCTCATCCACTCTGAGACGCAGGTAAGCGCAATGCTCCGGCCAGCTGACCTGGAACTCCCGCTCATCACAACTATCCAGATCAGGCAGAAGTTTCATAATGCGCGCATAGTTAGCTTCACATTGTGACATCTGCCTTGTTAGATCTGGAATATATTTACGTTTCATACATCTCAACTGTCTTATTAGAATGTTCACAACGGCAACTGGACTATAAGATCACTTGTTTAGCTAGACCAGCGTTTATCGACATCAGCTTTATTTAACTGTAACCACTGTAACGCGATCATTGCCGGTGCGTTATTAATCTTACCACTCTTCACTAATTCAAACGCTTTATCAACCGGGATCTTATGTACCTTGATATCTTCACCTTCATGAGGAAGACCATGGATTCCTTCTACATCCCTCGAATCCACACTAGCACAAAGCAGATCAATATACTCACGCGTACCCCCAGAGCTTGGGACAAAACGGCTAATACTCACAACCTCTCCCAACTGAGCTCCGGCCTCCTCCTCAGACTCACGCCGCGCTACATCTTCGGCGCTTTCACCCTGTTCAACAATCCCTGCCACCAGCTCTAAAAGCCAAGGCCCTTCTGGATTATCAAAGACCCCTACTCGAAACTGCTCAACTAATACGACCACCTGTTCATTCGCATCATAAAGTAAAACACAAACAGCATCGTCACGATAAAACAACTCCCGTTGGATACTAATCGAATCACCAGCAAATGTTTTATGGGTTAGATGAAGCTTCAGCATTTTAAAAAAACCATCGTAAAGTGATTCTTGCTTATCAATGCGGAAATCTTGTTGGTTATAGGTGGATTGCCAACCATCCGGTACGGAATGTTTAGACATATCTTAATCCCTGTCATGACTAATAGAAAAATCAACTATAGCAATCACTAGCCTCATAGCTAGATCAATCCATATAACCACTTGATATATACTTATACCTATATTGATATAATTGCTATAACCGTTGTCACTTAGATTATAAGATGCAATTCTGGGCCGAGCTATTCCCTATTTTGGGCTGGTTAAAGAACTATCAACGCCAAACCTTTATCAGCGATTTAATAGCCAGTATTATCGTTTCTATACTGCTGATCCCCCAATCCATGGCTTACGCTATTCTGGCTGGGCTTCCGCTTGGATACGGCCTTAATGCCAGCATTCTACCGCTGCTTATATACTCGCTCTTAGGCAATAGTCGCTCCCTTGCTGTAGGGCCAGTCGCTATAGCCTCACTTATGGTAAATACCTCAGTTAGCCAAATCGCTCCCCAAGGAGGAGTTGAATACCTCAATGCCGAGATCAACTTATCAAACTTAATATTCCCCAAGACTTAGCCCAACCAATCAGTAAAGCAGGCCCCATGTTTGCGTTACTGATGGGCTCAATTGTCGTTTGATATTTTCACCTTGATCAAGCATCAGCGGTGCAAACCGTAGGGACGATTCCACAGCCTCCCACTTCCAAGCGATTCATATTGATATAGAGTTATGGAAACAGTTGATTACACCCGCCCTACTGATCGCCTTAATTGGATTTTTAGAAAGCGTATCTGTCGGTACTGTTATCATCTGGAAACATCTATTTTACAACCGACCACGCTATGCGCGAGATTGCAGGCATCTAGATACTACATGCTGCAACTGGTAACTTTTTAAGATCGCCACCGGTAGAGCGGCGTTGGGAAACAAATAAAGTACTATCCACTCCCCGTTTCGCCTCTTTTTTAGCCATAGCCGCCAACTCAGCAACTTCATGATAACTATCACATTTGTAAGGGTCTGGATGCACCACTCCGATAGCTAAACCCAACAATGGAAAGAAAGAACGCACACCTTTTCGATCAGTGGACCAGATCCCTTCCGTCTGAAGATCTTTAGGTAGATAAAACCCTCTTACCTCTTGATCAAACTCCCGAATAATACGTTCACAGCTTAATTGCCAACCCGGTGAGCGGAAAATCACAACAAAATCATCGCCACCTACATGACCAATAAAATTCTTATCGCTATTAATAAAACGGGTAAGCAGATCACCCAGAAAACGGATCACTTGATCACCTTTTGAATAACCATAGCAATCATTAAAGGGTTTAAAGTTATTGAGATCAAAATAAGCAACATGAAAATCTGCGGTGCTTTTTAACAGAGAATCCACCTCATTATTAATCGGCACATTCCCAGGTAGCAAAGTTAAAGGGTTCGCATACTGAGCATTTTGGATCTTCAAAGCGGTTAAACGTTTTAATAAATCACGAAGATTGCCCATACCTAAGTAACAATCACTTTCAGTAATAATAATATCTTGCTGTAAAGCGCTACTTTCCTGATCTGTCACTAAGCGCGAGACTTCCACTAAACTTAATTGGCTATCAACAAGCAGAACATCTTCACTCAAAATACGTGAGGCCGGCTTTTTCTCATATAACGCACGGCCATACTGGGTGGAAAACAGCTCCAATAGGTCGGATTTTTTCACTACACCTAAAGGGGTTCCATCCCTTATAACAGGCAGCGCGCCGACTTCTGGATGCAATCTAAATTGCTCACTCACAAATAGCACTGTATCTTCGGGTGCCACCGCTGGAGTTTGACGTAAAAGAGAGATCGCTGTTTCGTCTTGAGCCATATTAACCATAGCATCGCAACAAATCGGATCGCTAATACCTTCAGCACTCCATGTAGGTTGAGGCTCTGGACTGGGGTAACCCAGATAAAAACCTTGGCCTATATTAATCCCTAATTCCATAAGGGTTGCGACCTCTTCCTTGCGTTCTATCCCTTCGGCAATAACCTTACAGCCAGTTGCAGTACTTATATTATAAATAGCCCGCACAAACTCCCGCTTCACTGGATCAGTATCAATATGGGACACAAAATGACGATCAATCTTCACATATTCAGGATTTAATTCGGACCAGAGTTTTAAGCCAGAGTAGCCGGTCCCTAAATCATCCACAGCCACTTGAAACCCCATATTGCGGTAGTACTCAACCGCATTATGTGTCAGCCCTTGTTTATCAAACGGATGTTGTTCTGACAGCTCGATCACTATATCAGAGATAGATATACCCAACTTTTGCAAAAGTTCCGACGTAAAACCTTCCGTATGTTCTGGCGTACCCAACAATGAAGCGCTTATATTCAGAAATAACTTCCCGCCCGGTTTTAGCTCGGCAAAACGCTCTAAAGAGCAACGACGGGACAAGAGTTCTAAGGTATGTAATAAATTATTTTCAATCGCTGTTTGGAAAAGAGCACCAGGAGAAGCCATTGCACTGCCGGAAGGGCCTCGTATTAAAGCCTCATGCCCAATCACTTCACCCTTTTTTAAATCGACTATAGGCTGAAAATGTGGATATAAAGACTCGGTCTCCAAAATCTCTAACAACAACTTCTGGCGCATATCTGCGCCGACTTCATCAGTTGCACATAACATAGGTCAATCACATAGTAAAAATGAAGCGCCTAGGCTACCCCCTCTTTATTACATTTGAGTGAAAATGTTTAATTCCTTTTACACTAAGTATCTATCGAAAACTGCCTTAAAAGTTGAATTTCATCTTGCCAGATCGTTTCATCAATTGTTTCTAACACTAATGGGATACCGCGAAAACGGTCATCTTGCATAATAAAACGAAACACATCTAAACCAATTTCACCTTGGCCAAGACTATGATGGCGATCAAGACGAGAGCCTAATTTCCCCTTCGAATCATTAAGATGCATCCCTTTTAAATACTGAAAACCAACGATCTTTTCAAACTGCTCAAAAACATCAGCACAGCTATCTAAGGAGCGAATATCGTAGCCCGCAGCAAACATATGGCAGGTATCAATACAGACTCCCACGCGAGACTTATCCTCTACCTGATCAATGATCGCAGCTAATTGTTCGAAGCTATAGCCTAAGTTACTGCCCTGCCCTGCGGTATTTTCGATAACCGCCGTAACACCGTGGCTTTGTGCCAATGCCCAATTAATTGAATCGGCGATTTTAGCTATACACTCAGCTTCAGAGATCGTGCGAAGATGGCTACCGGGATGGAAGTTAAGATAAACCAATCCCAGTTGTTCACAACGTTTCAATTCATCCAGAAAAGCCTCACGGGACTTTTGTAAAGCTTCCGCCTCTGGATGACCTAAATTGATTAAATAGGAGTCATGTGGAAGGATCTGTTCAGGTTTAAAACCCGCTGCTTTACACTGCTGTTTAAACGCTTCAATCGTCTTCGGCTCAAGCTCCTTAGCCATCCAACGACGTTGGTTTTTAGTAAACAGAGCAAATGCATTAGCACCTAGTTTTTGAGCATTTAACGGCGCATTCTGTACACCGCCCGACGCGCTCACGTGGGCACCCACGTAATAAGGTTGTTGATTCATCTAGGTTGTCACTCGTAATAATAGGGTGAAAAGCTAGTTAAGCTCTGCTCGAAGCTTTTCTCTAATATCCATCAACATCTGACCAAAGGCATTCGTCGCCCGCATATCACGGCCACTGCCCCAGAAATAGTCATATTGGCTCACATCCGCTATATCAATCTCACCGGTATCCAACAAGGTTTGAGCAATGTCTGGATAGGTACGGCACTTTATGTAAGTACCGCGGGTCATAAAGATCACTTTAACCTTATCCCAGTCTTTGCGCTTTTGATGTTTTTTACTTTTACCTAAGCTCGCCGCATCCTTTGGGGTCGGCGCTAGGCGGATCTGTTCACGGTACTCCGCATCCCCAAACTTCATCGCCTGATAGTAATGCTCCACCGACGGCCATTCACAGCCCTCTAACTCAAAGGGATGTTTCGAGTATGAAGCCAAAGGATTATCAGGATCGGTCCGCGTTAACGTAAAAAGCTTTTTCTCTTTTTTACCAAAAAACATGACGGGCATCCTAATTATTCAAAAGTAAGAAAAATATACCGCGTTTAGGTGGGCTAGGCACTCTTAAATGCGAGCAAGACTGGGGTTAAATAATAGGAACAGGGTGATGATATCACTCAATTGGAAAACGCCTACACTAAAATGCCTGCCCAGAAACGACGTTCAAGGCAAGCGGTCTAACCTTTACTTACTCTACCACCAGACAACAAAAAACCGCTTATTCGTTGGAGAACGCAGCTATTTTTAAAACCTGTTTATCCTAGCTTAACCGAAAAAGGAATAAAGAATGCCGCTGTTATCCATGCTTACGCGTTAAAAATAGAAAAGCACCGAGTGATGCCAATAACAGAGCCGTACTTGATATGATGGCTACGGGGTAATACAAGTTACCAGCGAGATCTAACTGACTGTATTTAATGACCATAATCAACCCCTCTAAAGATAATGCGATACATACGGTACCAATAAACCTAGGAATCGTTCTTCTTAAACTTTCAACTGCATCACCATCTTCTTCCGCTTCTGAATATTCTCGATTTATTACTAACGCCAACTCAAAAACAGCTAAAGCAATAATCCCTGTATTAATTCCGCTCAAGAAAATTTGAGTTATCTCCTCACCGATAAGAATGCTAGAAATCACCGATTGCGCTAGCGAGAAAATCATTGCTAAAGCCATTCCCAAGAAAATGAATGTAAATAGCTTCGCCATAACAAAACGTACTTTATTAGTAATATCGTTACTCATATTGTTCCTTATTAAATATATAACGTACAAAAAATTTGGAGCAGCTAACCCAGTAGCTATACATGTCCTAAGCCCTAGACTTTCCTGCTGTTATTACTAAATAAACAAAGCAAGCGCTAACGCATTGTGAATTATTTAATATCTGAAATGCTATATTGTCTTGCGCCATGATTGCCAATAGTTGGCGCACTATTTTTGGGAATAAATAGCTCTCTATGCGTACCTTTATCGTACGTCAAACTAACAGTAAAACGATTAGCATATTCGCAAGACCTTAAATCAATTTCTGTGCCTGCATCTATACTCATACCTTGAGCCTCAATAGCTTTACCCAGAGTATGCACATATGGCTTTGAACATAATAAATCAAAGCTGGGCGAATTTGCCCACCAACCACCGATAAAACCAATAGATAGAAAGACTACCGATAGCACTGTAGTTAGCATGATTTTTTTCACCTAACACCTCTTTAAAAATAAATAGCCTTGCTTCACAGACATATAAAACCATAGAGTCAGATCTTATATTCAAAGAACTCTCAACTGTTGCAACAAGCAAGACCTGACCCCACCGTGTTATCCCCGTCGTTCAGAGAGCACTTCTTTGAATGCAAACATACCATTTAGTGCTGCGGGGAAACCTGCATAGACTGACATTTGTATAATCACTTCTTTCAGCTCTATCTCTGAACAGCCGACATTAAGAGCTGCATGTAAATGAACTTTTAGTTGCTGCATGCAATTACCCATTGCAGTTAATGCTGAAACAGTAGCTAATTCTCTTGATCTCAAATCTAACCCTGGACGGGAATAAATATCTCCAAACGGATATTCAATTGTGTATTTGCCCAAATCAGGACAAATATCTTGTAGACTATCGATAACTTTTTGCCCAGCTTCACCATCAATTTCTGATAATAGCTCTAACCCTTTGTCAAAACGTGAATTTTCCATTTTGTGTGCTCCTTTTTATGAATACGAGCACACTCTACTAGTTAGAGTTAACTCTAAGTCAACCTACTTCACCACTTTTGTATAAATCAATTTTCGTGTTCAATGCTTTCAGGTGCTCATTTTGCTGCCTGATATGCTTTATTAGATTTTCTTGATGTTTTTCTAGAAGCTCTTGCCGCTCTTTTACTGTTTGAGCACCCAACTCTCTTAAAGAGGCATATTTTTTAATCTCTTCAAGGGGCATGCCTGTGTCTTTAAGACGTTTAATGAAATTTACCCAAATAATATCTTTTTCTGTAAACCAACGATGGCCACTAGCGTTCCGAGAAACACCCCGTAACAAACCAATTTTTTCGTAATATCTAATCGTATAAGGCGACATCTCTGTTATTTCAGAAAATTTATTAATATTCATACAACTCTCGAAAGTATCTACAAATCGTGGGGCACTCTGTCACCTTCCCCCTAAACACCAACGTAACCTTACTGCGTCCGAATGCTTTGACTTACTATAAGTCTCAACATTATGACTGGATCAAAAATATATAATTATTTAACTGTCTGAGCTCAAAATCGGCACCATGTATTCGGAAGAGTAGTTAATTAAATGACGCAAACGACTGGGTAAATTTCGTGTTGATGGATAGACCACATGGGCGGGAATAGCTTGAGGCCTCCAACTGGGAAGTACAGAAATAAGTCGTTTAGAAATAAGATCTTCCTGGATCAACCAAGTTGGCAATAACGCAATGCCCAACCCCATTCGAACAGCTTCCCGAATACTCGTAACGCCTTCCGTTGCAAGTACGGATGATACCGAAATTGACTGTTTTTCGCCTTTTCTATCGTACAACACCATATTATTGGTATTACTGAATTGGCTCCCTTTTAACGTGACCCAAGGCCATGATTCTATATCTGCAGGTGATTTAACCTCCCGACCCTGCAAAAGCTTAGGAGAACAAACAATAAGCCGCTGGATACTCCCTATCTGTTTTGCGATGATACTGTCGTCAGTAATATTTCCCGCGATGATTCCGATATCATAACCTTCCTCAATCATACGAATCGGCCGATTTGAATAAGACAGATCAATGGTAATACAAGGGTTTTCTGCAATAAAACTAGTAATCATTCGACTTACAACAGACTGCCCAAAATCTATGGTCGCAAAAAAGCTTATGTGACCTTTTAATTGTGCCTGCTCTGCATGCAATCTAGTGTCTGATTCTTCGACAAGTCCAATTATAGATTTGGCATCAGCAAGTACTTGATGACCTGCCTGAGTCAGGCTCATTCGACGTGTATCTCGTTGGAGCAGTGTTGTACCCGCTTTACTTTCCAGTGCTCTGAGGTGCCGACTAACCGTAGGTTGAGTCGTCTTCAGCCTACGTGCAGCAGCCGACAAACTACCGCACTCAACCACAAGAACAAAAGTACGTAATAGTGAAACATCATCGAATACACTCATTCGAATATCGTATATCAATTATTTTATTTATGCATCTTCTGAATATTTCTGATACATGCAATAGTTTTCATTGTCGCAAATAAAACAAGTATGAGGTGTATATATGAGTATTCAATCAGCCAGTAAAGTCGCCGTTGTCACTGGTTCGTCTCGAGGTATTGGCGCTGCTATTGCAACATCACTTGCAACTACTGGATTCCGAGTGGT
The DNA here is from genome assembly GCF_001597725.1 of Neptuniibacter marinus. Lineage (GTDB taxonomy): Bacteria > Pseudomonadota > Gammaproteobacteria > Pseudomonadales > Balneatricaceae > Neptuniibacter > Neptuniibacter marinus. Next base: position 1,025 of record NZ_LUTR01000009.1, on the reverse strand, counting down.
TGTTAATTATATAAACAATGAGATAGAAGCGAATCATGTGGTTTCTAAAATTGAGCGTAAGGGTGGTCAAGCTGTTGCTATCAGGGCTAACGTATCTGTAACTGCTGAAGCATCTGCACTCTTTGATCAAGCTGCAGCCTTATTTGGTGGTGTGGACATACTCATAAACAACGCTGGCATCATGCAGTTATCACCTATCGCTGACATGGATGACTCAAGCTTCGATAAGCAGATAGCGATCAATCTGAAAGGAACATTCAACACACTGCGGCTTGCCGCGAATCGACTGCGTGAAGGTGGGCGAATTGTTAACCTTTCCAGCAGCGTAGTTGGCCTAAAACTAGAAACTTATGGTGTTTATGCCGCAACAAAATCCGCTGTAGAGTCTCTTACAGCCATATTATCGAAAGAGCTGCGCGGTCGAAAAATAACTGTCAATGCCGTCGCCCCTGGACCAACAGCGACAGACCTTTTCCTAGAAGGGAAACCTTCTCATATAATTGAAAAACTATCCAAGATGCCCCCATTGGAGCGCTTAGGTGATCCTGATGATATTGCGAAAACCGTATCTTTCCTAGCCAGTAGCGACGGAGAATGGATAAACGGTCAAGTGCTGCGTGTAAATGGCGGGATAGTGTAATTTTTAACCACGTTAGTCATGAGGGGAATCAAGTTGATCCACGAGCATAGACTGAAGATCGGTGCCACGACGGAATAAGTAAGGTAGGCGCTGCTCATTTAAGAATGAGTAATCCACGGATACCAGCATGAAAACCGACGAAATTACCGGCCTCATTCGATGCATTAACTCTATTTAGTTAGACAAAAAGGCTTTGAACGAAAAAGCAGGTACAACTGTGTTTAAACTTGACAGTGGGAGTCATACCAACGCCTCAATAACCGGCGCAGCTTTGCTGCGTCCGGCGCCGTAGGCGCGAAGTTGATTGATTTGTGTACGCCCAGCATGGGCATGAACTAATGAGGTGAAAGTCCTCTGTAGGAAGGTCACCATCCATAGCGATTTA
>NZ_LUTR01000088.1 GCF_001597725.1 Neptuniibacter marinus | reverse complement strand
TAAGCGATTCAATCGAGTCAGCACCAACCGCTTAATCAACAGCAGCGCACCGATAACGACCAAAACAATCACTACAGGCATCACCCAACTGGGCAACAACTCGGTAAACGCACGGATATCATTCATATAAGCGCCCTAGTTAGTAAGTCTTTGGAGCGCTGCAAAATCCATACCCTTGAGACAAGCTGAGTCGTTTGCTGAATAATTATGAACCAGACAGAAGCGGGTGTTTTCTTCGCCTGAGCAAAGGTAGTATCAAT
>NZ_LUTR01000087.1 GCF_001597725.1 Neptuniibacter marinus | reverse complement strand
TGCCCGTTTGGCCGCTTTATCAACAAATATCGACCGATACGCCCTTAGTGGGTTATGCGTTTGAATCGATTGATCTTGCCGCCATTCCTGGTTTTGCCGGTATCCCCTTTAATCTGCTGGTGGCGATTGACCCCAATGGTAGTTTTTTAAGTGTTCGCGTCTTATCACACCATGAGCCTGTTTTTTTAGAGGGGCTGGGTGAGAAACCACTAATCGATTTTGCGCAACAATATACCGGCATCTCACTGATGCAAAATATTAA
>NZ_LUTR01000086.1 GCF_001597725.1 Neptuniibacter marinus | reverse complement strand
GCAACACCGGTGAAGTCTGTGCCATCAGCAGCAACACCGCTGTAGGTGAAGGTCACCGTGATTGCAGAAGTCACATCCGCTGCAGGCTGGTCAACACTGATTGTGTATGGAGTGGTTGTATTGCCTTCGATAACAGAACTTGGACCTGTAAGTGAGACATAAGCCGTCTCAGTATCAGGTTCAGTAGTACCTGGATCCGTATCATCAGTGATCTGCGTATCCACACTGTTGTTGGTCGCATCTTCAGCGATGTGCTCGAAGTT
>NZ_LUTR01000085.1 GCF_001597725.1 Neptuniibacter marinus | reverse complement strand
GCAACACCGGTGAAGTCTGTGCCATCAGCAGCAACACCGCTGTAGGTGAAGGTCACCGTGATTGCAGAAGTCACATCCGCTGCAGGCTGGTCAACACTGATTGTGTATGGAGTGGTTGTATTGCCTTCGATAACAGAACTTGGACCTGTAAGTGAGACATAAGCCGTCTCAGTATCAGGCTCAGTAGTACCTGGATCGGTATCATCAGTGATCTGCGTATCCACACTGTTGTTGGTCGCATCTTCAGCGATGTGCTCGAAGTT
>NZ_LUTR01000084.1 GCF_001597725.1 Neptuniibacter marinus | reverse complement strand
TAATGGTGCAGAGGTTTTGGCTAGTACCTTCTTCGAAACATCTGGGTTTTCTACAAGCACAGTCGATCAAGCCGATGATGAAATCCGACCGATTATTTTTGCTGGTGGTGGACAAAATATTAGTGAGTCTCTTTTTGAGGGCTCTTTATCTGGCGGAACGTATCCTCAGTCGATTACTAGTACGGTGACTATCTTTGCTGGTGATCTAGCTCTCGAGCCTACCTCTTTTGTTCCGGA
>NZ_LUTR01000083.1 GCF_001597725.1 Neptuniibacter marinus | reverse complement strand
CCTATTAATCGAAACAAACAGATTAGTCGGCAAGGTTATCCAAGCTGTCTAAATAGGCGCGATCAGAAATATTGGTCCAAACACGGACTTTTTCCATGTACTCAGCTTGAGAATCAAGAATCTCTTTCGCTAATGGATCTTCTGCTGCCTTTTCAGCCAATAAAGACTCATTGGCGTCATACATAGCTTTCATAACACTGCTAGGAAATGATTTAACTTCGATATTTGGAAACTCTTGCTTCATCTTCGCCCAGTTTTCAGCA
>NZ_LUTR01000082.1 GCF_001597725.1 Neptuniibacter marinus | reverse complement strand
AGTTTTTTAGTTTTGCCTGTTGACGTTGTTTGGGAAGTGTCTATAATTCGCCGTCCTTGCTAAGGGAGGCCTGCAAAACAGCGCTGAATGACCTAAGTTGAGGTTGAATTAACTCCTTGAAAACCTTTGGTTTTGTTGGGTTTGGTTTGAAAGTTTTAGAGTTGATTGTTGTGTTGGAATTGATTGTGAATTAATTCAGAAAAACACAAAATAACGGTTGACTTTGAAACGGCGCAAAGTAGAATATGCGCCTCGCTTGAGACG
>NZ_LUTR01000081.1 GCF_001597725.1 Neptuniibacter marinus | reverse complement strand
TTATTGATACCCAATCACTATTAGATGGCGTGTATGAACCTTCAGAGTTCATTGAACGCGTCGAAGCGCTGAACGGCAAAAGCCCAGATGGCAAAATACTTTTAAAGTGGAGCTAAGACAATGACTCTAATTCATACCAAATACTTGCTTGAGCAAGCTCAAAAATCTGGCTATGCAATCCCAGCCTTTAATATACATAACTTAGAGTCTGTTCATTGTGTGTTAGACACTGCTAAAGAGATGGACTCTCCAGTTATTCTTGCAG
>NZ_LUTR01000080.1 GCF_001597725.1 Neptuniibacter marinus | reverse complement strand
AAAGCGAGAAACAAAGCAGGCTGGCAGCCAGAAGTAATGCATAAGTCGTCAGGTGTTAACTGCGTTTCTCGCTGCCGATATAAGTCCGCAATGGCTTGACGCAATCCCACATGACCTTTGGGTTCATCGTAATAATGGGCTTTTTGTTCTGGATGAGTGCGAGAAGCTTTGCCAATCATGCGATTCAGTGTCACTAGATGTTGTGCCACGGGCACGGGGCCATCCGTTGGCAATATGTCGAACGCGGCACTTCGAGACATAATAT
>NZ_LUTR01000079.1 GCF_001597725.1 Neptuniibacter marinus | reverse complement strand
CATAAAGATAACCCTATAGAGGGTCATACCAAACACAGCTACCCCCATAATCATCAGGCTAGCGGCTTTAAATAGAGCGGCTCTATTGCGTATCCGTAGCGGTCTGCCGATAACAAGTAGGGATAAGGTATAGGTTGCGGTATCGCCTAAAAAATCCAGTGCGTCGGCCTGTAACGCTTGCGAGCTGGCCTGAAAGCTCGCGCCCATCTCAATAAGAAACATCAACCCATTGATGGCGATAACCCACCACAAGGCGCGTTTATAC
>NZ_LUTR01000008.1 GCF_001597725.1 Neptuniibacter marinus | reverse complement strand
TAACTGGTGTGTGGTAACAACAGTTTACCAGTGGATCTCAGGCTTTTTCATTTACCATCCAAAACTATGGGACAGCAGTGGGCTAATGCCGGTTTTTTTATATCTGAACGAACCATTACACTTCGTAAGGGTTACGCAAAATAATCGTTTCAACACGATCAGGTCCAGTAGAAATGATATCTACAGGCGCCTCAATTAGCACTTCAATACGCTTAATATAAGCAACAGCAGCTGCTGGCAACTCATCGATTGATTGAGCACCAACCGTACTTTCACTCCAGCCCGACATAGTTTCGTAAACAGGTTCCACCACTTCGTAGTCTTCACTACCGCTTAGGGAAGTAACCAAATTACCTTCAGAGTCCTTATAACCTACACAGATATTAATTTCATCCATGCCGTCCAAAACATCTAACTTAGTTAAGCAAAGACCGGAAACAGAGTTAATTTGAATCGCATGTTTCAACGCAACCGCATCAAACCAACCACAACGACGGGAACGCCCGGTTGTAGAACCAAACTCATGCCCACGCTCTGCTAAGCCCTCACCCACATCACAATGAAGCTCCGTAGGGAAAGGCCCACCCCCAACTCGAGTTGTATAAGCCTTCGTGATACCCAATATGTAATCTAAGTACAACGGACCAAAACCACTACCCGTAGAAGTACCGCCAGCAGTAGTATTAGAAGAGGTAACATATGGATAAGTACCATGATCAATATCTAATAATGATCCTTGAGCCCCTTCAAACATAATATTCTTGTCTGCCTTTCTCAAGTCATGAAGCATCGCTGTCACATCAGCAACCATAGGTGCAATCTGCTCACCCATAGCCAACGCTTCATCAAGAACAGTCTGATAGTCAACCGGCTCAACTTTATAATAATGCTCAAGCTGGAAGTTATGATACGCCAAAACCTCCTTCAACTTAGCCGCAAAGCGCTCTTTATCCATAAGGTCAGCCAAACGCAAACCACGACGAGCAACTTTGTCTTCATACGCAGGACCTATACCACGACCTGTTGTACCAATTTTTGCCTCACCACGCGCAAGTTCTCGCGCCTGATCCAATGCAACATGATAAGGGAGAATAAGAGGACAAGCAGGGCTTAAGCGCAAACGCTCACGTACAGGAACCCCTGCATCTTCAAGACCTTTAATCTCTTTCAACAGCGCTTCCGGCGAAAGCACTACACCATTACCAATCATACACACGACATTGTCGCGTAATATCCCCGACGGAATCAGGTGCAAAACAGTTTTTTCACCGTCTATAACCAACGTATGCCCAGCATTATGTCCGCCTTGAAAGCGAGCGACTGCTGATGCTTGGTCTGTTAGCAAATCAACGATTTTGCCTTTACCTTCATCACCCCATTGGGTACCCAGAACGACTACGTTTTTGCCCATTGCTGCCTACTTGAGATTACTTAAAAAATTTAATACAAGTTACAGATCACTAACGATCCATTCACCATTACACCGCACTAACTGAGCGGTACACTTTGCTGCCGATTCAACACCAGACAACGCATAAATCACACAAACACCCTCTGAACGGAGCTGTTTCACTTTATTTAAAAGCGAAGCATCTTCCTCAACTGGCGCCAAAACTACCTCAAGACTCGAAGCAACCTCTTTAGAGAGCTCAACCAGTCTATGCAAATCAGCACTAAAACCCGTTGCAGGGCGCGCACGACCAAAATCTCGGCCAATTTCATCATAACGACCGCCTTTAGCAATCGCTTGCCCAAACGCTGGGGTATACGCAGCAAAAACAACACCCGTGTGATAGTTATAACCACGTAATTCACTCAGATCAAAATATTGATCCAATTCAGGGAAACGTAACGCAATACGATCAGCTAATTGCTGCAAATACTCAATTGCATCGAGTACGCGCTTCGGCGCTTCAGCAAATAATGTACGAGCACGAGAAAGCACTTCTACACCACCGTTTAAACGTGGTAACGCTAATAAACACTGAGCAATGATAGGCTGCGCATCTAAGGAGGCTACAAACACTTCTAATTCTGGCAAAGCCTTACGGCTTAATATATCTAGATACTGATCTTGCTGCTGGTCAGTCAGCTCAGCTATCTCCATTAACCCAGTAAACACACCTACATGACCTAAATCTATACTCAGCTCATGCTCAAGACCTACTACCTGCATAGTCTCAACCATAAGAGAGATAACCTCTACATCACTCTCAATACCTGAGTGACCATAAAGTTCAGCACCAATTTGCAGAGGATTACGTGAAGCTAAGGGCTGTGCTGGCATAGCATGAACAACAGGACCAGCATAACAAAGACGTGTTGCTCCCGATTCACGCAAACGGTGAGCATCTATACGTGCAACTTGAGGCGTAATATCTGCACGTACACCGATCAAATGGCCACTCATCTGATCCGTAGCTTTAACCGTATTGAGCTCTAAATCACGACCAACACCAGTAAGCAGAGATTCTAGGTGCTCAAACAAGGGAGGCATAACGAGCTCATAACCCCAATGTTCGTACAGATCCAATAGACGCCTACGTAAAATTTCAACGCGACGGGCTTGCGAAGGAAGAAGTTCTTGCACACCTTCCGGTAGCAGCCAACGATCTGCCAATGCCATGTGGTACTCCGTATATCTCAAAAAAAAACATCACACCGGGCAAATACCCGATACTTCAATAAATCTTTAATGAACTAGGTAGAGAAGAAAAACCCCTAGTAGCATACTGCCAAGGCCGATAAAACGCAGAGATCGGTCACTGACAAGCGCAAGCTGCTGAACAAGATTGCGCCAACGCTGCGGATAGAGGAATGGAATAATACCTTCGAGTATAAGCATCAAGCAGAAACCAATCACCAAACCATCAACTAATTCAGATGACACTACTTAATATCCCCAATCTTATCACACAAAAAAACCGGGCTTTAACCCGGCTGCCGTATTCTATCACGGAATCAGGGGAATGCCTTCCCCTGAACCGTTTTTTTGTGCATTTTTACATCAACATTTCTTAACGTACACTAGGCTGCCCCATGTACTTAAAGAAATCGCTATCAGGCTTTAAGACAAGCACATCGCCACTTTGAGAAAATGACTCGCGATACGCCTGCAAGCTACGATAGAAAGAGTAGAACTCTGGGTTAGCTGAATAGGCTTTAGAGTAGTTATTTGCCGCAACCGCATCACCCTCACCGCGAAGCTCTTCAGATTCACGATAAGCTTCAGCCTCAATAACCGTTCTTTGACGGTCAGCATCCGCACGGATACCTTCCGCTAACTCTTTACCACGAGAACGAAGCTCACGAGCTTCAAGCTCACGCTCTGAACGCATACGTCCATAAACTGATTCAGATACCTCTTGCGGTAGATCAATACGTTTAACACGTACATCAACCACTTCAACACCAAATTCCTGGATCGCTATTGAACTCAACTTATTAGTCAGTTCACGCATCAACTCTTCACGCTCACCTGACACAACCTCAGTAACAGTACGCTCACCAAACTGATTACGTAAACCTGTATCAACACGGTCAGACAGCAATTGGGCCGCTTTCAGTGCATCACCTGATGTAGCCGTATAGAACTTTTGCACATCTGATACACGCCATTTAACAAAAGAATCAACGATCAAACGCTTTTTCTCTAGCGTCAAATACGCTTGCGGACGCGTGTCCAACGTTAAAATACGCGAATCAAATTTACGCACTTTATTCATAACCGGAATTTTAAAGTGCAATCCCGGAGCAACATCAGCCTCAGAAACTTCACCAAACTTCAGCAATACTGCACGTTCAGTTTCTTTAACAATATAAAGAGAGCTTTGAGCCAACAAAACAACAACAGCCAGTAAAGCTAGGCCTACCATAGATTTAGATTGCATTATCGACCCTCCCTACGTGTACTCTGTCTTATACGAAGCTCATCCACCACCTGATCAGTCACTTCTCTCAAGCTTTGACTATCTAGACGAACTGGCGAATTAGCATCTGCCGATACCGGACGATTCTGCATAATCTTATCAAGCGGTAAATACATCATGTTATTACCACCCTCAACATCTACAAGAACCTTAGGATTAGCAGCAAGCACCTCCTGCATTGTATCTAAATACAAACGTTCACGAGTAACATCAGGAGCCTTTTCATACTCAGTCAACAATGCCGTAAAACGCTTAGCATCACCTTCAGAGCGGGCAACAACCTGCTCTTTATATGCACTTGCTTCTTCTAACACACGCTGCGCCTGACCACGAGCCTCTGGAATAATACCATTCGCATAAGATTCAGCTTCGTTTTTAACACGCTGCTCATCTTCTCGCGCCTTGATCACATCATCGAATGCATCTTGAACCTGGTTAGGTGCTTTAGCCTCTTTAATATTGACCTTAGATATACGCAGACCTGTACCATAATCAGCCATATAACCCTGCAAGCGTTCCTGCACTTGAATAGACAGCTGCTCACGACCTTGGGTTAAGATTGAATGCATATTGGTAGAACCAACCACATGACGAAGTGCAGATTCTGCAGCATTAGAAAGACTCGCTTCAGGATCTCTAACGGTTAGCACAAAACCTTTGGCGTCAGTAATAACGTACTGAACCGTCATTTCAACATCCACAATATTTTCATCTTTAGTCAACATAAGCGCACGATGATCACGCGTACGTACACGCGTTACGTTTACTTTTTCAACCAGATCAATTAACGGCGGATTCCACTGCAAACCAGGGCCAACAGTATCGTTATACTTACCTAAACGTAGCACTACACCTCGTTCTTGCTGATCGACGGTATACACCCCCATACCAGCCCAGATCACGATAGCAATAAGCGCAATAATCCAGAACAAGCCAGCACCACCCGAGGGGGTGCTTGAACCACCGCCATTTCCAGTACTACGTTTACCAGAACCACCAAAAATACCACTCAGCTTATCTTGTAATTTCCGTAACGCCTCATCTAAGTCTGGCGGCCCCTGATCTCCACCACCTTTATTGCCCCCACGGTTGTTATTACCACTACCCCAAGGATCTTTATTATCATTATTACCAGGCTCATTCCAAGCCATATGCCACTCCGTATAAACAACTAGTTAGCTAAATTAAAACACACAAATTCAATAAGTATTATTCGATTGATATTACTCAGCCCTTCGCAATACCCGAAGTATTCACAAAACAGCTCCAGCAATCAAATTAAATCAATAAGGATTGACCTCCATTGGGAAACAACGTTCCCGAGACATACCCAACCGACTCAAAATTTGTAACATATCTTTCTTTTGTATACGTACTTCAAGAACAATAGACCCTTTATCATCCATTTGCTCCGAAAGCACCGCACCGCTTTCATATAACTTTGCTCTAAACTGCCCTTCGTCTGGCTGCAAAGAGACACGATCATGATAAACATCATCCGCAAGCAACTCATTCACAGCCTGAAATAACAGGTCATGACCTACGCCTGCAACAGCAGAAAGCCACACTCGAATGGGCTTACCTTCTTCATTACGATCAATTCTTGCTTCACGCCCCTCAAGCAGATCTATTTTATTATAAATCTCAAGTACAGGAACCTCATCAGCACCGATTTCACTTAAAACGTGTTCAACTTCAGTTATATGCTCGTGCCTGTCATCATCATGACAATCAATAACATGTAACAGCAACGTTGCTTCAATCGTTTCTTGCAATGTTGCTCTAAATGCTTCAACTAACTTATGCGGAAGGTGACGAATAAAACCAACAGTATCAGCTAATATCGCAGATCCAACATCTTCAATTTCTATACGGCGCAATGTAGGATCAAGCGTCGCAAAAAGCTGATCAGCCGCATAAACCTCAGAGGCTGTAAGAGAATTAAACAGTGTGGACTTACCAGCATTGGTATAGCCAACCAGCGAGAGTGTTGGGACTTCGGCACGTTTTCTTGAGCGCCGCCCTTGATCTCGCTGTTTACGAACTTTTTCTAAGCGCTTATGAATAGACTTCATACGTGCTCGAAGCAGACGCCGGTCAGTCTCAAGCTGGGTTTCACCTGGACCTCGCAGACCTATACCACCTTTTTGTCTTTCTAAGTGGGTCCAGCCTCGAACCAAACGAGTCGACATATGATCCAACTGCGCTAACTCAACCTGCAGTTTCCCCTCATGAGTACGCGCACGCTGAGCAAATATATCCAATATCAGCCCTGTACGATCCAGCACTCTACATTGAATTTCATGTTCAATGTTTCGTTCCTGAGCAGGGCTCAAAGCATGATTAAAGATCACAACCTCGGAGTTGTGATGATCAACCAATACTTTTAGCTCTTCAAGCTTGCCCTGACCAATAAAGAACTTAGGGTTCGGATGCCCAAGAGACCCGGTAAGAAACTCAACCGGATCTGCACCCGCTGACAATGCCAGCTCTTCGAGTTCCTTTGGACTTTCTTGGTCAGCAGCAGCTGCCAAATTCATGTGTACTAATATGGCGCATTCGCCACTCTTCGGTCGCTCAAAGAACAATTATTATCAGTCCTCAGCTTTCATTTCGTCAGCAGCTGGTAGTTTTACAGGGCGTGCAGGTACAACTGTAGAAATTGCATGCTTGTAAACCATTTGACTAACTGTGTTTTTTAACAGAATGACAAACTGATCAAACGATTCAATCTGTCCCTGCAATTTAATACCATTTACCAGAAAAATAGAGACCGGAATGCGTTCCTTACGTAACGCATTTAAATAAGGGTCTTGTAACGATTGCCCTTTTGACATTTTGCAAACTCCTTCCCAAGAAATATTTTATATTTTGTCGTTATAGTATTACTGACGGCGCGCAATTCGCCTCACTGTAGCCGAATTACAACTAATATACGGCAGTTTTTCAGTCCAGCATGACATTATATAATGCCACCATCCACTAATTTCAAGGCATTAGATAATAGTTTTGAATCATGAGTGTCCATCCAAGTAAGATTTTCCCAACTTCTCAGCCAAGTAACCTGCCTTTTTGCTAGCTGACGCGTAGCCACCACACTTTTGAATTTCATAGTCTCAAAATCCCAAGTCCCGGCAAAATATTCCCACACCTGTCTATAGCCAACACACCGAACGGCGGGCATTTGCAACGTTAAATCGCCACGATCCCACAACCCTCTAACCTCATCAATAAAGCCTTGATCCAGCATAAGATCAAATCGTTTTTCTATACGTTCATGTAGTTCAGAGCGATCTTTAGGCATTACCGCCATAGGAATAATAGAAAAATCAGGCTGTTGGGCTTTTTGCTCTGCCCAGAGCTCACTCATGGGCCGACCCGTAATCTCATACACCTCAAGGGCACGCTGCAAACGCTGCGAATCATTTTTATTTAAGCGAGCTGCAGATTCAGGATCAACTTCAGCTAAACGGCTATGGATACTTTCCCAACCACTAAATTCAGCTTCTTTAAGGATGCGCTCCCGCACCGCGACATCAGCCTTCGGCAAAGAGGCTAACCCATTCTTTAAGGCATGAAAGTACAGCATAGTCCCCCCAGTCAAAAGAGGAATTTTTCCCGCTGATCGAATTTCTTCAATTTGCGTTAAAGCATCACAACGAAATTCAGCCGCTGAGTACGCATCAAGGGGGTCACATATATCAATTAATTGATGCGGGTAACGCGCCAACATGGCAGCATCGGGCTTTGCCGTACCTATATCCATTCCTTGATAGATCATAGCGGAATCAACACTGACTATTTCACAAGGCATATTATCGTAAAGCTGCATGGCAAGATCAGTTTTACCTGAAGCCGTAGGCCCCATTAAAAAAACAACCGGTAAATTACTCAAATTATCCTCAACTACTGCCCACGCATAAATAATTTATCAAGATCGTTCATCGTCATTTGACTCCACGTAGGCCGACCATGATTGCACTGTCCACTACGCTCTGTATTTTCCATATCACGCAGCAGCGCATTCATCTCAGGTATGGTTAGCTGCCGATTTGCTCTCACAGCCCCATGGCAAGCCATAGTTCCTAGCAACTCGTTAATATGTTGCTCTATTCGCTTACTTTCACCATAGACCAGCATGTCTGATAACACATCACGAATAAGCTGCTCCACATTACCTTTAGCTAAAGAAACTGGCACTTGGCGTACAACAATTGTTTCTTCACCCATACGTGCTAATTCAAAACCTAAACGCTTAAACGTGTCTGCATACTCTTCAGAGCAATCAGCTTCACGCTCACTTACAGCAAGACTCAAAGGCACCAACAAGGGCTGAGAGCGCACGACATCTTCCTCGTAAGACTGCTTCATACGCTCATAAACAATACGCTCATGGGCCGCATGCATATCTACAACAATTAAACCTTGCGCATTCTCTGCAAGGATATAAACCCCATGCAATTGAGCAACCGCATACCCCATGGGAGGACATTCCTCCTGAGCTTCATCAATTTCACCAGTCTGCTGAGCACTATCAGGGTGTAGCGCAGCATAGCCAGCTAACTGATCATTAACCAGCCCCTGCGATGGTGGCTGCGAATAACTAGATCTATATCCAGAAGAAACGGCGCCTTCTCCATAGCGAGTTGGCGACCGTTGAGTAAATGCCATTCTCCCTTGCTCATGCGACGGCTCTTGCACAGCGACAACCGGTTGTAATCCCTGCTCAAAACCTACATTTTCAGCCGTTCGTTCACCGCCCAATTGATCTTGTGGCCGCATATCTGCAATTAATCTATGCAAGGTTCTGAATAAAAAATCGTGCACTAAGCGACTTTCACGGAACCGAACTTCATGCTTGGTTGGATGGACATTAACATCCACTAAGGAAGGATCAAGTTCCAAATAGAGAACATACGCAGGGAAACGACCATGATAAAGCACATCAGCATAAGCTTGCCTCACAGCATGAGTAACCACTTTATCTTTAATCATTCGACCATTAACAAAGAAATACTGCAGATCCGCCTGACTACGTGAGAAGGTAGGTAAGCCAACCCAACCCCACAACCTTAGCCCTGATGCCTCAGCAACAACATCAACATTTAAAGCGTTATCAATGAAGGCCGAACCACAAATATTAGCGACTCGCCGCTCTTGCTCTAGCTGACTATCAGCCTGTCGAAGTTGATGAATCACCTTTCCGTTATGTCGTAACTGAAAAGCCACATCAAAACGACTTAACGCAAGGCGTTTAACCACTTCATCTAGATGGCGAAATTCTGTTTTCTCTGTTTTAAGAAATTTACGACGGGCAGGTGTATTAAAAAAAAGATCCTTAACTTCAACCGTTGTCCCTTCTGGATGGGCAGCAGGCTCCGTTGTAGCCTCCATATCACGCCCTTCTGTCTGTACCTGCCAAGCATTCTCTTGTGAGGCCTGCCGAGAGGTCAATGATAAGCGAGAAACCGAACTGATACTGGCTAAAGCCTCGCCGCGAAAGCCCAAACTTCCCACCGACTCCAAATCCTCCAGCACCTGTATTTTCGATGTTGCATGCCGACTAAGCGCTAATGGCAAATCCTCTTTATCTATACCGGAGCCATTATCCCGGACACGCATTAACTTAACACCGCCTTGCTCAATCTCAACATCAACCTTACTGGCACCAGCATCAAGACTGTTTTCTAAGATTTCTTTTATAACTGAAGCAGGACGCTCAACAACCTCCCCCGCTGCTATCTGGTTAGCTAAACGTGGTGATAGCAAATGAATACGTGACATTAAAAATCCTTTAACTTGCGGGAATTCTTAGAACTTGACCAATTTTGATCGTATCATTTTTAAGGCTATTAACCTTACGAAGCGATGCCAACGAGACACCATTTTTTGAAGCAATAACGGAGAGGGTATCACCTCGTACAACTTTGTAGCTACGAGCATCCTTTACTTTACGCTGTGCAATAAGCGTTAGAGCCGGCGGCTTCCGTTCAAAATGCTGAACAATACCTTTGTAGACCGCATCAGCCATCTTTTTTTGATAGCTACGCGTCTTTAACTTAGCCGCTTCTCCAGGATTAGAGATAAAGCCAGTTTCAACCAATATAGAAGGAATATCAGGCGATTTCAGGACTACAAAACCAGCCTGTTCAACATAGGACTTATGCATACGAGCAAAACGCTTAATATTAGTATGAATCCCTTTAGCTATTGAGCGACTATCTTCTCTGCTTGCGGTCATCGACATATCAAGTAATACACTGGCTAAAACATTATCTTTATCATCTAAGCTAACGCTACCCACACCACCAATCAGATCTGCACTATTCTCTTTACTTGCCAACCATCGCCCCATTTCACTACTCGCCCCTCTCGAGGAGAGCACCCAAACAGAAGCACCTCGGGCTCTAGGATCTTTGAACGCATCCGCATGAATTGAGACAAAAAGATCTGCATTATGTTTTCGTGCCGCCGACGTTCGTCCACGCAAGCTAATGTAATAATCCCCGGTACGCGTCAACTGACCTTTGTAACCCGGCGTTTGATCTAAACGTCGCTTCAACTCTTTTGCTATCGCAAGTACAACATCTTTCTCTCTAACTCGCCCACTCCCAATAGCACCTGGATCATCGCCCCCATGCCCAGCATCAATAGCGATCACAATATCTCGACCAGCTACCGCCTGCGGTTTAGCCGTTTTAGTCGCTTTAACTAAGGACGCTTTTTCATAAAGATCCAAGACCAAACGGTGACCATATTTTTGATTAGGTTTAAGTTCAAAACTCTTCGGGCGCACAGCATGTTTGAGGTCCAACACCAACCTGAGTGTTTTACCATTTTTACCAGAACGAATACGCTCAACCGGACTTTTTTCAAGACCTAAGCGCTCCAAATTTGCCGTTAGCTTCGTATCCTCAATATCCAAAACGATACGTTCAGGGTTATTTAAGGTAAAAACCTTATGTACAGCAGGCCCCGAAAGATCAAAAACCAAACGAGCATGATCCGGTGCAAGCCATATACGTACCTTTTCGACTTCTGCCCCTTGAACAAAAAAACTGCCCAACGATAGGGCCGCACAAAATAACCAACTGACTACCTGTCTATACTTCGTTATCTGCATAAAGCCCCAAAAAACCCCTTCACAAAAAGCAAAACACCCTAACCCAACTTATGACTCAGCATCGAATCGTTTAATCAATAAGCTTATCGGCCATTATCTGACCTAATTCAGTCTGCGGCGTCCAGCTTAACTGCCGACCATACCCCAATAGCTCTATCTGTAACACTAAATCGGCTTTCGGCAACATACCACGACCTCGATCTGGCCATTCAACCAAGCACAATGCATTTTCATCAAAATAATCACGAATACCCAAGTATTCTAGCTCTTCAGGATCCGACAAGCGGTAAAGATCGAAATGATAGATATGTTTACCGTTAATTTCATAAGGCTCCACCAGCGTATAGGTAGGACTCTTAACGGAGCCTTGATGACCGGCCCCTCTAATAACACCACGGCTTAAGGTGGTCTTACCCATACCCAAATCACCTAATAAAAAAACAACGCCCCCATTTTCTGCAGCTTGGGCTATTTTGTAACCAAAGGCGACCATGGAATCTTCATCAGGCAATTCAATCCGATACTCTTTACTCATATTGACCATTTATCACTTTAGGAATCGTTAAAAAAAGATCGGACGCCAACATACCAATCTCCCCTTGAGACTGAGCAATATAATCTGCTGCTGTCGCATGTACATAAACAGCGATACGGGCCGCATTTTCAGGGCTCATCTTTTGCGCCATAAATGCTCCACAAATACCCGATAATACATCACCCATTCCGCCGACAGACATCCCTGGATTACCAGCAGAACACAAATAGCTCGCATCACCCGCCGACACCAGCGAACCTGAACCTTTTAACACTACAGCGCCACCACAAACAATCTGCAACCTTTCAACCGCATCAAAACGGTCCCGCTCTATATCATTCACGGTTTCACCCAGTAAGCGCGCAGCTTCGCCCGGATGGGGTGTACATAGCCATTTATTACGCTGTTTCAGCTCAAATTGACTAAATAAATTCTTACCTACCATCAAATTCAACGCGTCCGCATCTAGCACCATAGGCTTACCAGCCCCTAAAGCGGTGAAGAGCATCTGTTCAGCCCAAGCGTTCTGACCAAGCCCTGGCCCGGCAATAATAACATCCACTTTATCAAGTAAAGGTTGCAGTTGAGCGCTTGAATCAACCCCTTTAACCATAATCTCTGGACAGCGACTTAACGAAGCCCGCACATGTTCAGAGCGTGTAGCCAGTGTGACTAAACCAGCCCCACTTCGCATGGCTGCTTCTGAAGCTAATAGAGCAGCCCCGCCCATACCGTGGTCGCCACCAACAACTAATAAGTGACCAAATCGCCCCTTATGTGATGACTTTGATCGAGGCGGCAAACACTCACCGAGATCCTCTTCTGTTGTTCTAAAAAGATTAACAGGAACCGCTTCATAAACCTCATCAGGCACCTTGAGGTCATCAAACAACAGTGTTCCACAGTAATCAACAGCCTGACCCGTCAACAGGCCCCGTTTCATGCCAATAAAGCTTATGGTGATATCAGCATGGACCGCCACACCCAAAACCCCTCCAGTGTCAGCACAAAGCCCTGAGGGAATATCAACTGAGACAACAGCTTTAGTGGAAGCGTTAAACTGCTCAATCGCAGTGTAAAACAAACCATGAACCTTACCAGAAAGCCCTGTGCCTAACATAGCATCAACTAATAGACCGCCACGAAAACTCATACCTGGCCTATAAAGCTCATAGCTAGGATAGATCGATTGCAGTTGCTGCCACGCCGCTAACGCCTCACCTTTAAGTGTTAAAGGAAAGCGTTCATCCCCTACACAAATCAGTTGAACATCAAGCCCTTTCTGTTTAGCCAGCAACGCAACAACAAAACCATCACCCCCATTATTACCTGCACCACAGACTATTGTAATTGCAGTTACATTTGGGAAACGATCTAGCATTTCAGCAAAAACAGCGTGACCCGCCCGCTGCATAAGGCGGATACCTGGAATACCAAATTCATTGATTGCCGTACTATCCAGCACACGAGTTTGTTCCGCTGTGTATAATGTCGCCGGAAGAACCGCTCTGTTTACAGACATCGCTCGAACCAATTATTTATGTAACGTTATGTTTTTAGAACATTATGAGGAATCTTCCCCGTAAAGGGCAAGCCTGAATATATGCCAGATAAACCATCAGATACACTAGCAACACTCGCACAGAAGATAAAAAGCTGGGCAAAAGAGCTAGGTTTCCAACAATGCGGTATCACCGATTGCGATCTGAGTGCGGAGAGAGCCCATTATGAACAGTGGATCGAAGCGGGATATCACGGTGAAATGGCGTACCTCAACAATCATTTAGACAAACGTTTCTCAGCTGAGAGTTTACTCCCTGGCACGCAACGCATTATTTGTGTACGGATGGATTACCTTCCACCAGATACTGCAGCTGTAGACCGGCTTGATGATGGTAAACATGCGTATGTATCTCGTTATACCTTAGGTCGAGACTATCACAAACTCATTCGTAAACGTCTAACTCAGCTGGGTAAAAAAATAGATGATGAAGTAGGGAACACAGTCTTTCGAGCCTTTGTTGACAGCGCCCCTCTACTGGAACGCCCTTTAGCGGAGAAAGCAGGTCTCGGCTGGCGTGGAAAACATACACTTATCCTTAACCGCGAAGCGGGTTCCATGTTTTTCTTGGGCGAACTTCTGATCGACCTTCCCCTTCCTATAGATCAACCTAGTACGGAAGAGCATTGCGGGAAATGCACGGCCTGTTTAGATGTATGCCCAACACAGGCCTTTCCCCAACCGCATCTGCTTGACGCACGAAAATGCATCTCTTATTTAACAATTGAACTAAGCGGATCTATTCCAGAAGAGCTCCGCCCCAAAATGGGTAATCGCATCTTTGGTTGTGATGATTGTCAATTGATCTGTCCTTGGAATCGATTTGCCGATTTCACTCACGAACAAGACTTCCATCCTCGACAAAAGTTAGACAAAAGCGAATTAATTGAGCTCTTCAACTGGGATGAAGCCACATTCCTGAAAAAAACTGAAGGCTCCGCTATCCGTCGAACAGGCCATATTGGCTGGCTAAGAAACATTGCTGTTGCTTTAGGTAATAGTGATGGCGGGGAGAATGTTATTAACGCACTGAAAGCAAAGCTATCCCATAGTTCAGAGATCGTACAAGAACATAGCTTATGGGCACTCAACAGGTTAGCGACTAAAAGGACTGAAGGGGCATTGCCAATCCACACCCACTCCCGTCGAAATAAGATCAAATTCTAAGAAAATAGATTTACAGCTTAATAAAGTGCTCTCGATAATACTTCAGCTCATCAATAGAATCACGAATATCGTCTAAAGCTAAGTGAGAGCCTTTTTTAACAACACCAGCAGCAACTTCAGGTTTCCAGCGTTTAGCTAACTCTTTCAGCGAGCTGACATCCAAATTACGGTAATGGAAGAAAGCCTCTAATTCAGGCATATATTTATCAAGGAAACGGCGGTCCTGACCTATACTATTACCGCACATGGGGGACTCACCCGCGGCCACATACTGCTTCAAGAATGCAATAGTTTCCTGTTCAGCCTGAGCCTCAGTGACAGAACTATCTTTTACTCTCTGAGTTAATCCAGACTTACCATGCTGATTAGTACACCACTCATCCATTCCGTCCAATAGCTCATCACTTTGATGGATAGCTAACATAGGCCCCTCAGCCAATATATTCAGATCAGAGTCTGTAACAACCGTTGCAATTTCAATAATTACATCAGTTTTCGGCTCCAAACCGGTCATTTCTAAATCAATCCAGATCAAATTGCCCTTATTTTCCATTAAAAACCTCCAAAGTTGACGCAGGCACTGCACTTTCCCTTAGAATACCTTACCTTGGGCAGGTAAACAGGCCTTATTATTCTATTAAAATCATAAAATCGGGGATATTTAGTGATTCAGTCGCTACTCTTTAAGAACATACAGCAACTAAAGGCGTGTCACTAACAGCCTATGACAAAACGTAAACTTACTCGCCGTCAAAGCTGGCGCATTCAAAAGATTCAAGACGAACGTACTGCTCGTGCGTCCAAAAAAGACGCCACAATTGAGCAACAGCTCGATAGTAGCGAATTAGGTCCAGAACAACATGGGCTTATTATTTCCCACTTTGGCCGTACTGTAGATGTAGAAGCGTCTGAAGGTGAGCATAAGGGAGACATAATCCGCTGCCATATGCGTACAAATTTAGGTCAGCTTGTTACTGGCGATCGCGTCATCTGGCGTCAAGGCAAAGATACCGGAGTCGTCGTTGCCAAACTAGAGAGAAAGAGCGAACTACTTCGCCCTAACCCATACGGAGAGATGAAGCCTGTAGCCGCAAACATTGATTTTATCGTTATTACTGTAGCCGTAGAACCAACGCCCCATGCAAATTTAATTGACCGCTATCTCGTTGCCGCAGAATTAAGTGGTATAGAGCCAGTTATCTTGCTGAATAAAACCGATCTACTTAATGCTGAAAACCGCGAAAAAATTGAAGCTATGCTGCAACGCTACCGAGATATAGGCTACGAAGTATTACTCGCGTCCACCTCTCAAGAACAAGGGCTTGCAGAGCTTAAGGCTAAACTTGATCAGAGAATCAGTGTATTCGTTGGCCAGTCAGGTGTAGGTAAATCCTCACTAATTAACGCACTCCTACCCGGTATAGATCTAAAAGTCGGCGATCTATCAGAACAGACTAAGAAAGGTCGACACACGACAACCACCGCTCGCTTATTTCACTTTCCCGATGGTGGTGACCTAATAGATTCCCCAGGCATCAGGGAATTTGGCTTATGGCACATTGAGTTGGATGACGTTATAAGTGGCTTTAGAGAGTTAAAACCACTTGCAGGTCTATGTAAATTTCGTGATTGTAATCACGAAAAAGAACCTGGGTGTGCGCTGAAAAGCGCGGTCGAAGATGGCACAATTAGCGAGCAACGCTGGAAAAGCTACAAATATATTCTTTGCTCTATTAAGGAGCAAAACAGTTAAATGCAGTTAGAATTATAAATAATCAGCAAACAAAGGCGTAGTAGAAATGTCGAATTTTCCATACGGTGCAGAGTCTTGGGTTAGCTACCTAAAAGACCGCCCTTTGCCTGTAAGAAACAGTGTACTTCGCCGACTACAACGCAAGTTACGTGATGCTTCAGTCCCCTTACAAGATCTGAAAAAGATAATAAAATTGGATCCTGTCCTCTCTTTGCACATGGTACGTAAAGCCGCTGAACTTCATAACAAGGTCGACTCAAAAGTCACAAGTCTTGACCATGCTATTAGCTCATTGGGGCTAGATAATATTGCAGCGGTTTCCGAAACAATAACCCCGCTAAGACTAAACCCTTCAAGCGTTGCGCAAAAAATGTACTTCCGCTATATATCAGTTAGCCACCATGCAGCCTCTCAAGCTCAAGCTTGGTTAGCGCGAAAAAGTACACTATTTGCAGAAGAAACCTATCTGGCTTCTCTCTTTTATGGCGTAGGGCATTGGTTTCTCTGGCAACATGCAGCCTTACATATGAGCCAAATTCAGATAAAGATACGAGAGGAACAGATCGACGTAGTCTTGGCTGAAACCGATATTCTCGGCTGCACTGTGCAAGAGATATCCCGCGGTCTCATTGAGAGCTGGGGGATTTCAGAATTAGCTGTCACCAGCTTAGAGCATGAAACGTCCCCCAATAAGAAAACCTTGGCACAACTCCATCAAAGAGCATTAGGCGATCCACGTTTAAGTGCAGAGAGCCTTCGCGAAATCAACCATCTAGTACAAGAGAAGTTTTTCCCTGTAAAACTATCCAACTGGATAGCATTAACGACCAGTTTCGGCTGGAACAGCACCAAATCAATGAAAATAATCGACATTATTAATGATTATTTAAAAGCTGAAATTGCAGAAACGACCAATAGTTTACATATGACCTGCGCCCATTCATCACGCACATTTCATGTAGCAGGTACTATGGCTCTCGCTGCAGAGATGCTATTACTTCCATCAAACGAAACGATCAACTACCGCATATCTTCTAAAGAAGAAAAGCTACTTTGTAGTTTAATGCCAGCCATCAGCCCCACTATTATCGAGCCTTCCTCTCCCAAAAAACGCAACACTTCAGCGCCTAACACAAAAACAAAACCCGAATTTTTAGACAAATTTCTTTATGACCAAATATCTGAGCGTTTTTCAAAAGGGTACGATGCCTATACTCAACCTAAGCACATTCTACGCGTACTGACTCAGGGATTAAACAAAGGTCTAGGGTTTAATCGTGTGGCGCTATTACTCATAAACCATAAAGCTCGCTCTCTCAAAACAGCACTCAGCGTTGGCTTTACCGATGAGCACCCTATCCATAGCTTTAAATATGATCTTGAAGTCCCGAGTCTTTTTAAAAAGCTAAGAGATAAGCCTGCCTGCATCTGGATAAAGCCAACCAACAAAGAGCAGCTGCTGCCTATGCTACCGGAAACTTATCACAACTGGGGAAGTCCCAACGGCTTCTTGCTCATGTCCATATTCTCTAACAAAGCACCACTCGCTATTATCCATGCAGATTATGATATGGCAGGCACCGAAATATCTGAATTTCATTATGAGCTATTCAAACACTTATGCTCTGCGGCAACCGCCAACTTACAAAAAATAAAAACCTAGTTTCAATAATTACAGCAGGTTGGTTTGTTATAAATATCCATATAACCCGCTTTCCAGCGCTAAACCAACCCAGTATTATCCTTTTTTCTAATCAGTTTTTGGAGCGACCACAATGACACTGCCCCTATTGATTGAGGCTTCTGAACTACATCAACACCTCAATAATCCAGATCTATTAATTGTTGATCTCTCTAGCGAAGAAAATTATTTAAAAGGGCACATTCCAAACGCTATTAATCTATCACCCTCCTCTTTACTTTCTGGACAGCCTCCTGTTCCGAACAAGCTGCCATCTAACGACCAACTCCAACAACTATGTAAGGCAATAGGCTTAACAGAGAAAAGCCTTGTAGTCGCATATGACGATCAGAAAGGAGCGCTGGCAGGCAGATTTATATGGAGTTTAAATATTATTGGGCACAACAACTGCTCAATGCTTAATGGGCAGATAACCAGCTGGACAACAGAAGCACTTCCGCTTGAAACAGCAGTTAATCAAGCAAAAGCTTCCACTTACAAAATTAGTATCAACCCAAAACTAATCGCTGACGTCGAGTTTATAACCCAACATCTACAAGACCCGAATCTAGCTATATGGGATGCCCGAAGTTACCCAGAATATACTGGTGAAAAGGTGATCAATGCCGCAAAAGGAGGGCATATTCCAGGAGCACACCACTTTGAATGGACAGATTGCCTTATTAGCGAAGATAATCTTCGGCTTAAACCAGCTAATACATTATTAGCTGCACTTAAAGAACAGGGCATAACCCCAGAGAAAACAATCATTACACACTGCCAAACACATCGCCGCTCTGGCTTAACCTATTTCGTGGCACGCTACTTAGGTTTCAAGGATGTTCGCTGCTACGATGGCTCATGGTTTGAATGGGGTAATCTACCTGACACACCTGTGGAGAAATAATGAAAAAGCTAAAAGAAACGCTGTTTATTCTTTTTCAGCATATTGTACCTCAGCACCTTTTATCTAGACTGGTCGGAAAAATCGCTGACAGTACAACCCCTTGGATAAAAAACAGCTTTATAAAGTGGTTTTGTAATAACTACCAGATCAATATGACGGAAGCTAAGGAAGAGATTGCCACAAACTACCCTAGTTTTAACGCTTTCTTTACCCGAGCGTTAAAAGATGATGTTCGACCTATTGACCAAACACCGGGGGTTATTACAAGTCCTGCCGATGGCGCATTTAGCCAATTAGGTAAAATCGAACATGGACGAATCTTTCAAGCTAAAGGACACGCTTACGGCTTAACCACCCTTTTAGGTGGTGACCACGAGATAGCCGCTCCTTTTATCGATGGCGAGTTTGCCACTATTTACCTCTCTCCACGTGACTACCACCGTGTACACATGCCTATTGCTGGCACACTAACCCACACAACCTATGTCCCTGGTGATCTATTCTCAGTAAACCAAACAACGGCGGCAGGGGTAGAACAGCTATTTGCTCGCAACGAAAGGCTGATTGCTCATTTTGAGACCGAACATGGCCCTATGGCAATGGTATTAGTAGGTGCAATGATTGTAGCTGGAATAGAGACGGTATGGTCGGGCCAAGAAGCACCCCGCCTAAAAGCGCCTGAACACAGATCATTCAAGAATGAAACAATCCCACCTATCAAGCTTGAGAAAGGCGCAGAAATGGGCCGTTTTAAACTGGGTTCAACGGTTATATTATTATTCGGTAAAGACAAAATCAGCTGGCAAACAGGTCTAGAGGCAAACAGCCCCATAAAGCTGGGCGAAGCTATAGGTTCACA
Organism: Neptuniibacter marinus; assembly: GCF_001597725.1. Taxonomy (GTDB): domain Bacteria; phylum Pseudomonadota; class Gammaproteobacteria; order Pseudomonadales; family Balneatricaceae; genus Neptuniibacter; species Neptuniibacter marinus. The sequence continues at coordinate 88,950 of NZ_LUTR01000008.1, read as the reverse complement.
AAACAACGAATCAAAGAATCTGAATTAAATAACCTTAAAATATGTCTGCTGTTCTCAACTATTTTTTGGCGTAGACTGAGTACCTTAAACGATTACCTACAGGTATAAGAGTTACAATGAACAACCTACTAACCTTACTTGAAGAGAAAAAAATTCAACTTAACGCCGATAAAACTCGCGTATTAAATAGTAGCGGTAAAAAAACGCAGGTTATTCCTCTTATTCACCAACGCGTTCTTTCCATTAAAGGTCCTGAGACTGAAAAATTCTTACAAGGACAACTGAGCTGTGACGTTAACAACGCTTTCAAGACAGGCAGCTCACTAGGCTCACACTGCAACATCAAAGGGCATATGTTAAGCCTATTTCGTCTACTTAAAGCAGGCAGTGAAGAAGCCTGGCTACGTATGAGCCAGGATATTTTTGAAAGCGCGACGGCGAACCTGCAAAAATATATGATTTTTTCCAAAGCTGAAGCTCAAGCAATTAGTCATACAATCTCAGGAATAGGCTTAGTCGGCCCAGGTGCTCAAACACTCATAGAACGCTGGTTTGGAAATAGCCCAAGTGAAACAAATAGTATCATCTCATTAAGTAACGGCCTTATTGTACGTGTTCCTGGAGATCGTTTTGAAATATGGATGGACGATGATGCAGTAACAGAGATAGTACGTCAGTTACCGGAAGAGGTTGGGATTGGCTCAACTAATGATTGGATCCTCAGTGAGATAGATGCTGGTATCCCTGATCTTAGAGCTGAAACCCAAGAAGCCTTTATTCCTCAAATGACAAATTTCCAAGTTTTCGCTGGCATTAGTTTCACTAAAGGTTGCTATACGGGCCAAGAGATCATTACCCGCTTACAGCATCGCGGACAGCTAAAAAAGCCTATGTATCTTGCTGAAGTATCAACTGATCAAGAACCGCAAGTAGGAGAAACAATCTCAGCACCCAATAAACCTAATGCGGGACGCGTTGTGCTTTCCGCTCAATGCGGTGAAAATAGATATAGAATCTTAGCCGTTATTGTGAAAAATTTAGCTGAGGAAGGCGCTTTATCACTGCATAACCAAGCAGTAGAGTTAAAAACACTCCCTTACACATTAGATCCCAAGCTTTTTCTCCCCAAATAAAAGTGCTCAATTAAATACCAACAGTTGACCTTGCCGTCAAATAGCGAGACACTTCTAGTATGGGATCAAACAACGCAAAGGGAGATGCGCGGGGATGAAGCGAACAACGAACACCCCGACTATACCATTACTACTTATCGGTATGACCGCAATACTTAGTATCCTGCTGCTTCTCTATATTCATGTCATCTCAAAAAGCACTAGCCAAAAATATGTTCCTTGGGTTGATGCCTCCATTGAAATAAAATTAGAAACAACCCTATCCCATCTTTGGTTCGAAGAAATTCTATCAGGTGATAGCGTTCGCTCCATCGACTCAGTCTATCATCACATCACTATGGCTAAGTGGTATGCCACAGCCATACTCGATGGCGGCAAAAATGATCAAGGCACTTATTACCCACTAAAAAATGCAGAGCTAAGGGCAAAAGTTAATAAGCTACTCTACTCTTTACAAAAATTTCATAATATTACAACCGTTCGCTACCAATTTCCTGACAAAAACTCAAAATCAGATCAGCAACTCGATGCTCTATTTGTTCAGATTATGGAAGACGCAGACCTGCTTGAAGTCGAATTAAAACAACATATCGCATCTGAAAACCATTCACAAAATGCACTTTTGTTTATGTTATTTATTGCGATATGCTTTATGTGCTTTATTTCTGCTTATTCAGTTTGGCGCTTTACCGATAATAGAACGCGTTATCTCAAACAATTATCCTCCGCCCATCATCAAATATCAGAACAATATACCCAGCTAAAAACCCTTGCTCATACAGACCAACTAACGGGAATCCCTAATAGAAAAATGCTAGAAACATTTGCTAATCAAGCGCTTAGCAAAGTAAACAGAGGAGATAAATGGCTATCCGTAACCTTCATAGATTTAGACTTTTTCAAACCAATTAACGATCAGTTTGGTCACAATGTAGGCGATAAAGTTCTTGTTAACTTTACTAAGGCCATCAAAGCTCAATTAAGAGAGGGAGATATCTTATCTCGCTTAGCGGGCGATGAATTTATTCTTCTTATCGAAGCAGACAGTGAAACTCAGCTTCACGAATCACTAAATCGCATAATTACACGTGTGCAACAGCAATTATTACAACCGATTTTAACAACACCCGTAGATATACATGTTAGATATAGTGCAGGATCCGCCGTCGCCCCTACAGACTCCACGGATTTTGAAACCCTAGTTCATTATGCCGATATTGCCATGTATGACAGCAAGAAAAATGGCCGCGGGCAGCATCATTACTACAGTGAGACAAACAGCTACCAAGAAGAGTTAGCACTTGAGATTACTAAACCTGAGGCGGGAGCTGCCAGGTTATAATCGAACGCTTATGCAGCCTAAGATATTCATTCGCTTGACTAAAGTGCCTGCAACCAAAAAAACCTCGGTAAGAAGAGAGCGGCGATGGGTGTGGCGCCTTAAGCACTAAATGTCGATCTGTATCAATACAACCCCCCTTCTTTTGCGCATAACTTCCCCACAAAAGAAAAACAACATGTTCACATCTATCATTGATAACTTGAATGATTTTATCAGTGAAATGCTCCCAGCCCTTGCCTTGATGAGAACCGGCTGCACCCTGCTCTACCGTCAGTACACTATTCAGCAACAGAACACCCTGCTTAGCCCAACTTTCTAGATAGCCATGGGAAACAGGCTCAACACCCAAATCGCTCTTTAACTCTTTATAAATATTTACCAATGAGGGAGGTATTTTCACCCCAGGCTGTACGGAAAAACACAAACCATGGGCCTGTCCAGGCTGATGGTAAGGGTCCTGCCCCAAAATAACGACTTTCACATCATCAAGCGGCGTTAATTCCAAAGCATGGAACCAATTAGACGAATGGGGGTAGATCACTTTCTGTTGATCTTTCTGCTCTTGTAAAAACTGTTTCAACTTCTGCATATAGGACTGATCGAACTCATCAGACAATACATTCTGCCAGCTTTTCGCACGCTCTAAGACCATAATCACCTATCCCCCACAATCTGTAAGTTGCTTACCTTTACGCATAGACGAATTCATAACTACACGGCCATGCCAAACCGAAAAATACCTGACTTTACCGGGCGCATGGGATACTACACCAGAAATAATAATGACCAAAAAATATATATTAGAATTCGGCTGTTCAAACCACCAAATCATCGTAGATAGCAAAAGCAGCTTAATACCTATAGCCGTACCTCTAAGCTGTAAAAGCCAGATGCCATCGGTATAAATCTCCAAACCGCTCATCACCAGACCACTCACAACGGTGAGATATAGAAACAACTGCCAAGACCCTATAGGCTGATGATACAAGTAAGCGCCCGCCAATCCACAAATACCAACCAGATGCAAAGTACGGCTAAGAATACTTATCCAGCGTTTCCCAGGGATGATCCGTTTTTTTATAGGAAAGAGCCAAGCCATCATATCCCTCATTAAATAAAACAAAAGGCGGCAAACAACCACAAAAAAGCCCTCAACGAGGGCTTTTTAATCTTTTAAATAACAGACTTTAAATTATGTCCGTGGACGCATGGCAGGAAACAGAATCACATCACGGATCGAAGGCGAATCAGTAAATAGCATGACCAAACGGTCGATACCAATACCTTCCCCCGCAGTCGGTGGTAAGCCATATTCTAAAGCATTGATGTAGTCATCATCGTAATGCATTGCTTCATCATCACCTGCATCTTTTTCTGCCACTTGAGCACTAAAACGCTCTGCTTGGTCTTCTGAATCATTTAACTCGGAGAAACCATTAGCAAGCTCACGCCCTGCAACAAAGAACTCAAAGCGATCTGTAACAAACGGATTATCATCGCTACGACGGGCCAGCGGTGAGACCTCAGTTGGGTATTCAGTAATAAAGGTCGGTTGCTGAAGGCGATGTTCAACCGTTTTCTCAAAGATTTCGATCTGAACTTTACCTAAGCCCCAACTATCTTTAACTGCAATATCTAAACGCTCAGCTATTTGACGCGCCGCATGATCATCAGCCAGAGCTTCAGCAGTGATATCTTCATTAAAATGCAAGATAGAATCAAACACACTTAAACGCTGAAACGGCTTAGCCAGATCGTATTCAAAGGTTTCAAGGACTTCACCTTCATCATTACGAACCGTATTGATGATCGTTGTTGTACCTAACACCTCTTGTGCCACAGTACGCAGCATATTTTCGGTTAGGTCCATCAGATCATTGTAGTCAGCATAAGCCTGATAGAACTCAATCATAGTGAATTCTGGGTTATGACGCGTCGATAGACCTTCGTTACGGAAGTTACGGTTGATCTCAAAAACACGTTCAAAACCACCCACAACCAAACGCTTCAAATAAAGCTCAGGTGCAATACGAAGATACATATCACGATCGAGTGCGTTATGGTGGGTAATAAATGGCCGCGCAGTCGCTCCACCTGGAATAACCTGAAGCATTGGTGTTTCTGCTTCAATAAAACGACGTTCAGTAAGGAAATTACGAATACCGGATACAATTTTAGAACGCATTTCAAACACGTTACGTGAATCTTGATTAGTAATAAGATCAACATAACGCTGACGGTAACGAATTTCAGTATCCTGCAAACCTTTATGTTTATCCGGTAGTGGACGTAGGTTTTTAGTTAATAACTGGTATTCCCCCATATCGACATAAAGGTCACCTTTACCTGACTTATGCAGTACACCCGTAACACCAATAATATCACCAAGATCTAAACGCTTAGCAAACTTACGCGCCTCTTTATTGACATAAAACTGCACACGGCCTGTCATATCTTGAACCACGCCAAATGCGCCACGATTAAGCATTACACGACCAGCAATACTAACGGTAATCGCTGCTTCTTCCAGCTCTTCCTTAGTCTTATCGCCGTACTGATCTTGTAAGTCCTGAGCGTAAGAATCACGACGGAAGTTATTTGGAAATGCATTCCCCTCTTCACGAAGCGCATTTAGTTTTTCTCGGCGCTCTGCAATCAGGCGGTTCTCATCTTGCTTCTGATTATTGTCAGACATCGGTGGTAAACCTTTAAATTTGTTAACTAATAGCCCTACCCGAAAGGAAGAACTTAGCTGTTAGAGTTTAAGGCGCAAAACCTATCCCTGTAACAAACGCTATAACCTCAAGAGATCTGTTTACAATCCAGCTTTTAAACTTGCTTCGATAAATAGATCTAGATCGCCATCCAGTACCTTGTCACAGTTGGAACTCTGCACATTGGTACGTAGATCCTTGATACGCTGATCATCTAAAACGTAAGAACGAATCTGGCTACCCCAGCCAATATCCGCTTTTGAATCTTCTAGTTCTTGCGCGGCTTCACTGCGTTTTAACATCTCCATCTCATAGAGTTTTGCACGCAGCTGCTTCATACAAGTGTCTTTGTTTTGATGCTGTGAACGCTGGCTCTGACTCTGCACAACAATACCTGATGGTTCATGGGTAATACGTACAGCAGATTCCGTTCTGTTTACATGCTGTCCACCCGCACCCGAGGCACGGTAAACATCAACACGTAGATCCGCAGGGTTAATATCGATCTCTACGTTATCGTCAATCTCCGGCGAGACAAATACCGAAGAAAAGGAAGTATGACGACGGCCACCAGAATCAAAAGGTGATTTTCGTACCAAACGGTGAACACCCGTCTCTGTACGAAGCCAACCAAATGCATATTCACCCTGAAAACGAATCGTAGCGGATTTAATCCCCGCCACATCACCCGCTGAGCACTCCAACAATTCAGTTTTAAAACCTTTATCTTCACCCCAGCGCAGATACATACGCAACATCATCTCAGCCCAGTCTTGAGCTTCTGTGCCACCTGAACCTGACTGAATATCCAGAAAGGCATTATTAGGATCCGCTTCACCAGAAAACATACGACGAAATTCAAGCTTCTGTAGACGTTCCATCATGGCCGCCACATCATTTTCGACTTCACCGACCGTATCTTCATCATCTTCTTCGACGGCCATATCCAGCAGGTCTCGGGTATCTTCAACACCCGCAGTAAGGTCGTCAATTGTTTCAACAACCATCTCAAGTGCTGAGCGTTCTTTACCAAGCTGTTGAGCATTTTCTGGATTATCCCAAACAGCAGGATCTTCTAGCTCACGAGCCACCTCTTCTAGGCGCTCTTTTTTACCTTCATAATCAAGAAAACCGCGCAATTCGTTCGCGCGTTCGCTAATATCTTTTAAGGCATTGAGAATCGGGTTAATTTCCATGATAAAAATCGTAGACGACCGTTTGAAAAAGTGCGGTATTTTATCGAAATTAAGCATATAACACTACCAATTTCGACCCTATCTACGCTTTAATTGCCTTTAAAATGAAATTCTCGACTCAAACTAGCATCACACAGAAACAAAGATTTAGAATAAGCTTATTCAGTAACTACGGAATCAAAGATGCTTAGTAAAAAAATTCTGTTACTCTGCACACTTATTTTTGCACCCCATTTATATGCGTCTACAGGCGCCCCCCCTCTAATATTATCCGATATGACCGGATCAATTTTTGGTATTTTAGCACTGATTATTTTTGTTATCGGTTATATTTTTGTACTCGGGGAGGAGTTTATCCACCTTCGAAAATCAAAACCAATTATGGTGGCGGCAGGATTGATCTGGTTATTAACCGGTATCGCCTACTCTCTTAGTGGCGACGAATTCACAGCAGGATTAGCCGTAAAGCAATACATTCTTGAATATGCCGAGCTATTTCTATTTCTATTAGCTGCTATGACATTTATCACCACAATGGAGGAGCGATTAGTATTCGCAGCACTTCGGTCTTGGCTTGTTGTGCAAAGCTTCTCCTTAAGAAAGATCTATTGGATTACCGGGCTACTCGCGTTTTTTATCTCACCTATAGCTGACAACCTTTCAACAGCGCTACTCATGGGCGCTGTCGTGCTCGTCGTAGGTAATTCATACCATCATTTTGTTACTGTCGGTTGTATCAATATTGTTATTGCCGCCAATGCAGGAGGGGCATTCAGCCCGTTCGGTGATATTACAACACTTATGGTTTGGCAAAAGGGGCTGGTTCAATTTGAGGAGTTTTTACTACTTTTCTTCCCTGCATTAATTACTTGGTTTATACCTGCACTCATTATGAATAGAGTGATTGAGGATGGCCCACCATCCGGCGAAACAAACCTCCTTCATATGAAGAAAGGTGCTATTACAATTATCTTTATTTTCCTCTTCACGATTGTCCTCTCCGTACTGTCGCACAGCATTTTACACTTGCCTCCTGTACTCGGCATGATGACTGGGTTAGGGATACTGAAATTATTTGGCTTCTACATCAGTAAACAAGCCCCTATCGTCCAAGAACAAGGGCATATCCACAACTTTCAAGCTGAAAATATGCAAAGCCACGAACAGAGCAAAGGTGATAACGCTGATGTTATTCGCCGTTTCAATATATTCAACGTTGTTGAGCGCTCCTCATGGGACACACTTATGTTTTTCTATGGAGTTGTACTCTGTGTAGGTGGGCTCGCAACGTTAGGCTACCTTACACTGTTATCTGAATTTATGTATAACGGCTTAGGCGCCACAACAGCCAATATACTCGTAGGGGTCGCCTCAGCATTGATAGATAATATTCCTGTTATGTTTGCAGTATTGAGCATGGAACCCGATATGAACGTGCAACAGTGGTTACTCGTCACACTAACTGCCGGTATTGGTGGTTCACTTCTTTCTGTAGGTTCAGCAGCAGGAATAGCGCTTATGGGACAAGCCCAAGGTGTTTACACTTTTATGAGCCACCTGAAGTGGAGCTGGGCAATATTGATCGGTTATAGCTTTGGTATATTAACCCACCTATATATTAGCGGGTTAATATAGGAAGCACTCATAACGTATAACAATCAACGTTAAAGCATATCAAACTCAGCAAGGACTTGTTGTGACCATTGCTCAACCCGCGCAAAGGTTTCACCGTGCTGACAATCTTCATCGATTGCCAAACCGACAAACTGGCAACCATCTTCAGTTAACGCTTTAGATTCATCAAAACTATAGCCTTCGATAGGCCAGTACCCGACCATCTCAGCACCTTGTGCTTTTAGAAGATTGTGGAGCAACCCCATCGCATCAAGAAACCATTCGCCATAACCAATTTGATCGCCCAAACCAAATACAGCGCAGGTCTTACCTGCAACATTAGCGTTTTCTGCAATCTCCCATAAATCAGCCCAATCTTCCTGCAACTCCCCAAAATCCCAAGTAGGGATTCCTAAAATAAGGTACTGATAATCAGATATACTATCTAAACCATCAGCGGCAATATCGATCCGATCAATTTTATCAAACCCTATATTTTCAGCGATAAGATCCGCAATGCTTTCAGTATTTCCTGTTGTCGAACCATAAAAAAGACCAATCGGTGCTGTCATTCTTTATACCTTACCCCAGACAAACAAAAAGCAGCCCTTGGCTGCTTTTATGAATGATAACAAATTACTTATTAAAAGCATCAAAAGCTGAATGTGCAATTTCTTCAATTTCTATTCTTGCATCTTGCAAGGCTTTCAAATTTTGATCACTGGCGCTTTTAATTGTTGCTTCAAGATCTCGTGCATAACTCTTTTGAAGATCAACAAGATCCCTCGGCGACTGGCATTTTTGCATCTCTTGTGTCTGTTGTATAGTTGCATCAATACAAGATTTAGTACACGCCATCTGCTGCCGAGTTAGCTCCTCCAACATTTTCGTTTGTATATTAACCAGCTCCCTAAAAGGCCCTATTGAATCTGATATTTTCTTATTCATGTCTTGGAACATAACAACTTCCTCTACCCTACCGCCAGAAGCACAACTATTTAACGCCGTTTATAATTCACATAATGTACGCATGACTTATTTCTTTAATCACTTATAATAAAGCACTCTATCATTGAAATGGCAAAGCTTATCTTGCCCTTATGATACCAAATAACAATATTAAGGATGTAGAAAATGCGCCTATTACACACCATGTTACGTGTCACAGATTTACAAAAATCGATAGATTTCTACACCAATATATTAGGAATGCAGCTTTTACGCAGCAAGGATTACCCAGAAGGTCGTTTCTCCCTTACCTTTTTAGGCTACGGTGACGAATCTGAAACCACAGCACTAGAATTAACCCACAACTGGGACACTGACAGCTATGATTTAGGTAATGCATATGGGCATATCGCGATTGAAGTAGACGATGTGTACAAAGCCTGCGAAAAAATAAAAAGTAAGGGCGGCGAGATCGTTCGCGAAGCAGGACCTATGAAAAACAGTACAACGATACTTGCCTTTGCCAAAGATCCTGATGGCTACATGATCGAACTACTCGACAAAACAAGGAACGACTAAGTCGATCACCTCCAAACAGATATAAAATATCAACTCTACAGCGATTAGCTTTATCGCTGTAGAGAATACCTCCTATACCGATAAAAAACGCCTAGCAATTACTCCTCTCAACGGATCAAAGCCTATATTCAAACCTCTCTCAAATACCGAATAAGCCTTAATTACCAACAATTGCAGTCTTACTTTATAGACGTGGATCATTAAGCAGAACAGTAGCAACGATATTATTAAAGTTTACTAAACAACAAAGGTCGCCGTTTTATAAATTGCATATAAAATTCACCTTTATATTCATAAGATATGAAAATTTGTATTCAATAGGGTTATAATTACCCACCTCTCTCGAATCCTAACGACATTTAAAGTGAGCGATACTCGATGAAGAAACAAATCCTTTTAGCTGCAGGTTTGATGCTAAGCATTAGCACAACCCAACTAATAGCAGCTGATCTAGGCAAAGGCACAATAGCTTTTGACAACAAAGATTACACTACTGCGTTTAATGAGCTAAATTCGTTGGCTAAGGAAGGCAACCAAGATGCTATGAACATGGTTGGCCAAATGTATGAAAATGGCTGGGGTGTTGATAAAGACATTAAAAAAGCACGCCGCTTCTATAAACGTGGCGCTGCTTCAGGTCATATGGGCTGCGTCAACAGCTTGCGCGCCTTAAAAGACCAGGAATATAAAAAAGAATTAGTCACAGTCATCCCAGCAGCAGAAGCTGGAGATGCTACAGCACAAAACCGTCTAGGAGAGATGGCGGAATTTGGCTACGGCATGAAACGAGATCCAAACTTAGCAATTCAATGGTATAAACAAGCCGCTGACCAAGGCTTAGTTGCTGCACAACATAATATTGGACGCTGCTACAATTTTGGCACTGGCGTAGAACAAGACTTTGCCGAAGCTGAACATTGGTATCGCAAAGCAGCAGAACAAGGCCACACCGATGCAATGTTCTTTTTAGGTACTCTTTACTCCAATAATCATGGGACACAAGCAGACCAGAACACCAACGTTCTAGCTTATGCATGGATGCATAATGCAGCAGAACTTGGTAACCGCACTGCAGTGGCTATCGAGAAACGCTTAGTTATGAAACTGAATGAAAGTGAGTTGAGCGATGCAAAACAATTAGCGGCAACTTACCGCCATGAGTACGTCGGCAAATAAACTTCATATCGAAAAAGGCGATCTTATGATCGCCTTTATTATTTTATAAGGCCCCATTTATTTTAAAGAAACACTAAGCTGATTTTATTTCATTCAAGATCACTATTGGTTGATGATATAATGATCAACTAATACTGATAGATACCCTCTTGATAAACAGGAACGATCTTTCACCCCAAGCCGCTGCCCTTATAATATGAATAAAACTTATGAATAGCGTGAAAACGCCCTCTACAGCTACGTTCAATATCTCGCCTAATCGCACACGCAAAGCAGCGATAGTAATGTTTGCTGCAAGCTTGTTTATCTATAGTTTGTATTGGCTAAACACCTATGAATCCAACAAGCTTATGTGGCTTATGTTTATAGGCGGACTATTAGGACTTTCTCTCTATCATGCTTCATTTGGCTTCACCACAGCTTGGCGAAATTTCATCATCAACCGTCGAGGTCGCGGCCTTAGAGCGCAGATGGTTATGCTTGCCGTGACAGTATGTCTATTCTTCCCTGCATTAAATGCAGGTGCGCTTTTTGGCGAAGAGGTTAGAGGTTATATCCGCCCATTAGGCTCTTCAGTCCTTATAGGCGCATTTATCTTTGGTATTGGCATGCAACTAGGTAACGGCTGTGCATCAGGCAACCTTTATCATGCCGGCGGTGGTCAAGTACGCGCGATACCAAGCATGATCGGCTTTGTCATAGGCGGGTTATGGGCAACAGCAGACTATGAATGGTGGATGGAGTTACCGCAATTAGCTCCCGTATCTCTGATTGAACAAGCAGGGGTTGTCGGTGCAATTATCCTTAACCTCACTCTCTTTGCCGGGATTGCAGGAATGACTATCTGGCTAGAAAAACGTTCCCATGGCCACATAGAAAAGGACAAAACATTCAATAATATAAAAAATTGGCGGCGCTACCTGCAAGGTCCCTGGCCTTTTATTTGGGGAGCTCTCGCCTTAGCCTTATTAAACTTTTCCACACTGGCACTAACCGGCCGCCCATGGGCCGTTGCAGTAGCCTATCCGCTTTGGGGTGCAAAACTTGCGATGCTTCTCGAAATGGAACTAGAATTCGATTTTTGGACTTACTGGCTACAACCGGGAAGAGAAACAGCTCTAAGCCAACCCCTTACCAGCGATATTAATTCAGTAATGAACGCGGGTGTATTACTCGGTGCCTTTTTTGCCGCAGCAATAGCGGGTAAATTTTCCTTCGAGTGGCGTTTACCTTTACTACATTGGGTCGCAGCCATTTTAGGTGGATTGATGCTAGGTTATGGCGCTACTATAGCCTTTGGCTGTAATATTGGCGCCTATTTTAGCGGTATAGCCTCTGGTAGTTTACATGGCTGGCTATGGCTAGTTGCAGCCTTTGCAGGGAGCTATATAGGCAGCCACCTACGCCCCTTGTTTAAATTAGATAAAAAAACATCAACGCGTAGCTCGTGTTAAAGACACTTATCACTTTTCAATAATTAAGATTAAAGCGGTACCCAACCTGATGTCACGTTCATTTAAAGAAACATATTCCGATATAAAAGTTGCCAGCCCCATCAAACGTTTAGGCGCTTTTGTTTATGACATGATGCTAATTATCGCCTTACTTATGGTTTCCACCGGCATTATCACTATGGGATTTAATCAAGGGGAATCCGTCCAAGGCCCCCTCTTCCAATCCTTCCTTTTTATTTTGGTCTACCTGTTTTTATCTTTTTTCTGGATGAGAAACGGCCAAACATTAGGCATGCTTGCCTGGCGTTTGCGTGTTCAAACCACAGAAGGAGAACGCCTAAATGCTAAACAATGCTTACTTCGATATATCGTAGGTATACTTTCCCTATTAGCGGGAGGTGCGGGATTTTTATGGATGTTCATCAACAAACAAAAAATGACATGGCACGACTTAGCCTCAGGCACCCATGTTATTGAACTGCCTAAGCGCGCTAAGATCTTAGAATAAACACTAATGAGCTATGGCTTAGCTAAATAATCCACAGCTCATAACAGAGTTACTTAGCTCTATTAAGTAACCAAAAACCAAGCCCTATACAGATCAAAATCGGCAACAACACAGCGACTAAAGGCGAAAAGCCAAAAACTGCACTAGTTGGCCCTAAAACATCTTGGCTTAACTTAAAGGTCAAACCCACAATAATTCCGGTTATCAAGCGCTGCCCTAATGTAACACTGCGTAAAGGACCAAAAATAAAAGACACTGCAACAATAACCAAGGCAAAAATAGCAACAGGAAGTAGCAATTTACTCCAGAAAGCAACACGATATTGCGAAGAAGCTAACCCCTGCTCATCCAGATAATCCCCGTAAGAAAGTAATCCAGCCATAGATAAATTGGAGGGTTCAATCATCACCACTTTAAGCAACTCAGGTGTTAAACCGCTCGGCCAAACCTCTTCTTTCAGTATAGATGTTTCCAGTTGTGCTGTAGCGGGATCGCTGCCATCAACATTGTCTGGAAAGCGAGTTTCTTTAATATTCGATAGAAGCCAATCTTTGCCATCATAACGCGCCTCTTTTGCAAAACTGGCACGTGCTAAGCTCAAATCCTCATTAAATTCATAACGGGTTAAGCCACGTACAGAGCCATCAGGGATAACCGCATTAATATGTAGAAAGGTCATCTCATCTCTATGCCAAACATGGCTTGCATCACTAATCGCTGAGTTCCCTGTAAGCATCACCTGACGATGACTTTGCGCGCTCTGCTCACTTTGCGGCACAACCAACTCGCCCAAACTCAGAGCCAGAACAATAATCAACAGAACCGGCTTCATCACTGAGAGAATAATCCCAAATGTTGAAATACCTGCCGCACGCATAACAGTAAGCTCAGAACTGGAGGCCAAAATACCAAGACCTAACAAGCAACCAATCAAGCTAGAAAGGGGGATAAATTCATAAAACCTGCGGGGCGCAGTTAACATCACATATTCAACGGCAGCAGCAAAAGTATAGTCGCCGCCAACATCCTTAACCTCCTCAACTAAAGCGAAGAGCATATCTAAACCAGCAACCACGAGCAGAACAATAAGGAAGCCACCTAGTACATGACGAGCCACATAAAGATCTAAAATTTTCATGAGCTTTTCTTCCACAACATACTTAACGTCGGCATAGGTATCTGGTTGTATAACCTACTCCAGAAAGCACCAAACAAAATCATATTGAAAGCAAAGGCCGCAAAAACAAAGTGTACTAACCAGATCAGAATAGGAGAACTCTGCCCCTCACCCACCTTACTCGTAATGCTACTAAGAACAGAGATGTAAACTAAATAGATAAGAATAGAGGGCACTAAACGGGCAAAGCGCCCTTGTCTAGGATTTACACGACTTAAAGGCACAGCCAAAAGCGTTACAACAATAGCTAATACAGGCAAAGATAAGCGCCAATTTAATTGCGCACGATATTTTGGCTCATCTGAATTCCAAAGTACCGATGTAGGCAAGGCTTCAATTTTATCATAACGAATTTCATTATCTTTCCGCGTGATTTCGCTACCATACTTCTGGAATCCTAACTCAACAAAATCACCAGAACCGGGCGAACCTTCATAACGAAAACCATCTTCCAAGACAACAAAACGCTGATCTCGTTCTTTATCAAGCAATGTGTCTCCACTAGCGGCCAAGGTGACTCGCGTACGATTGTTACTTTTATTCTTATCGGAGATAAACGTCATACCGAGCAAGCCATCGCTTGTAACAGAATCGGTGTAGGTAACACGCGCACTGCTACTTTGACGCTGAAAACGCCCTGGTACCAAGCTCTCTAATTCACTGCGACTTTCCTGCTCATCAAAAATTTTATTTGTTTCTGATGCACCATAAGGCGATATAAAAATAGCCAAGCAGCCCACAATCAAAGCTATAAACAGCGCGGGTCCCATAGAGTAACCGATTAAACGTCGACGACTCATTCCACAAGCCTCTAAAACGGTCATCTCACTTTCAAGATAAAGGCGTCCATAGCCTAACAAAAAGCCTAAAAACAAACCTAAAGGCAAGATCAGCTCAAGAAAACCAGGTAAACGATAAAAGATAAGAGAAAATAGAACATTAGGATCTAACTCACCAACAGCCGCCTTCGATAAATACCGAACAAAGCGCCCACTCATAATAATAAACAGCAGCACAGAACTGACAGCAAGCATGCTGAACAAAACTTCACGTGCTAAATAGCGAAAAACGATCACTCTATGTCCTTAATGAAAACTGTTACTGACCCAAAAATGGTTTATATTATTAGGCTTTGACAGTAAATAAAGCAGATTGCCACAAGAAATTGCCTACTTATTTTAAAAACCGATATGGAAAATCTATTTAGTATCAGGTCACACACCTATATAGTAGCCAACATTATCCTTTAATCTGCGGACAATGTCTTGTGCAGACGCATACACGCCTCAAGTTGGAGCCAATATGGATTTTGAAATTGTAAACGGTGATATCGCATCACTTGAAACCGAATGTCTAATTATCGCTGTAGAAGCGGATTCTACTCTTTCACCTGCAGCCAAAGCAGCTGACACAGCAAGCTCGGGCTATATTAGTGAGATTTTAAAGGGTGGCGATATAAGTGGTAAAAACGCAGAAAGCTTATTACTACATAAAGTACCTGGCCTCGCGGCCAAACGTGTACTACTACTGGGCTTTGGCAAAAAAGATGAACGCAATAACCGCAACTTCCGCAAAATAATCACTGCGGCAATGAGCATCGTAAAAAGCACAGGAGTAAGCAACGTAACGTTTGCCTTAGATTGCACCCTGACAGACGATGCTGATCAGTACCGCCAACTACGCCACCTGGTTGAATGGAGTGGAGCTGAGCTTTACAGCTACGATGAGACAAAAAGCAAAAAAGCAGATCCATTAAAATTAGAGCAGATCGGTATTCTGGTTAACGAAGAAATTTCTGATATAGCGGAAACCGCCCTATTAGATGGAACCGCTATTGTTAACGGAATGAGCATCGCGCGTGACCTTGGCAACCTGCCAGGAAACATATGTACGCCTACTTATCTTGCTGAACAAGCCCTTGAACTAGATGATGAATTTGAAGACCTAACAGCGACCATCGTTGATGAAGAGGAAATGGCTGAGTTAGGTATGCACTGCCTTCTATCCGTAGGCACGGGTAGCGCACAGCCTTCAAAATTAGTGGTTATGGAATACAAAGGTGGTCCAGAAGGTGAAAAGCCACATGTACTCGTCGGCAAAGGCGTGACCTTTGATACCGGCGGCATCTCACTAAAACCAGGCGGCGGCATGGATGAGATGAAATATGACATGTGTGGTGCGGCCAGCGTATTTGGAGCAATGACAGCTGTATGTGAAATGGCCCTACCGATCAATGTTGTAGGTATTGTTGCAGCGGCAGAAAATATGCCGAGCGGTAACGCAACTAAGCCCGGTGATATAGTAACCACAATGTCGGGTCAAACAGTAGAGATCCTAAACACCGATGCAGAAGGTCGATTAGTACTATGTGATGCGCTAACTTATGCAGGTCGTTTCGAACCAGCATCTGTGGTAGATATTGCAACCTTAACGGGTGCTTGCATCATCGCTCTGGGCCATCACGCGACCGGGGTACTAACGAACACTGACGATTTAGCCCAAGAGCTGATCGAAGCCAGTAATCAAGCCGCTGATAAAGCGTGGCAGTTGCCTTTATGGGATGAGTTCCAAGAACAGCTTGATTCTAACTTTGCTGATATTGCAAACATTGGTGGTCGCCCAGGTGGTACTATCACTGCAGCATGTTTCCTATCTCGCTTTACTAAAGAGTATCGCTGGGCGCATTTAGATATTGCGGGTGTCGCATGGCACAGCGGAGGCAAAGCCAAAGGTGCCACTGGTCGCTGCGTTCCTCTTTTGACCCAATACTTGCTCAATCAAGCAACTGAAGAATAAGGTCTAGAGTTAACATAGATGACCAGCAAAGCTGATTTTTACGTATTACCTTCAACCGATCCCGATGCTCGGGGTCGCTTTCTTTGCCGTTTGGTTGAAAAGATCCGCGCCCTTGGGCATGAGATCTTTATCCAAACCCGCGACGAAAGCGAAGCACAACGTATCGATCAGCTCCTCTGGGAGTATCGACCTGAATCCTTTATCCCTCACAGCTTATCAAATGAGGAAGATACTGCAGGCGTAAAGATAGGCTGGGACAAACAACGCCCAGCCCATCACGATGTTTACGTAAACCTAGATCTAGAGATCCCAGAAGACGCGCTCAACTTTGATCGAATTCTTGAAATTGTTGTCCAAAGTGAGGACATACTTACCGCAACACGTAGTAATTACAAACTCTATCAAAAAAGCAATGTACAGATAGACATGCATGATATGCGTAAGAAAGTCTGATATATCCTGTCTTATTCAGTGATCGACAGATTAATATCTGCAACTTATTCAGACCTATAAAACAAGACTCCATTTAACACACCACCCTCCCTCAAACCCCACCCGTCCAAACAGAGCATAAAAATAGATCAAAACATCTGCTCCAATCCCTCGCCACTTATTAGTTTTAACCTGTATAATGCCGGGTTTATTTGTGCCTCCCAACCATTCAGGGAAGCCCACAACTGACTGATTTTCAGAAAATACTTTTCGGAAGAACTAGAGCGCCATGGAAACTACTTACCAGCCGCAAGAGATCGAAAAATCCTGGTACAAAACCTGGGAAGAAAACAACTACTTTGCCCCATCTGGCGAAGGTGACTCCTACTGCATCATGATTCCGCCGCCAAATGTCACTGGTAGCTTACATATGGGTCACGCTTTCCAACATACGATCATGGATGCGCTCACACGCTACAAGCGTATGCAGGGCAAAAATACATTGTGGCAAGTCGGTACTGACCACGCGGGTATCGCAACCCAGATGGTTGTAGAACGTAAATTGGCCGCAGAAAGTCAGCAAACACGCCATGACCTTGGCCGCGATGCGTTTATCGAAAAGATCTGGGAATGGAAAGAGGAATCCGGCGGCACAATTACTAACCAGATGCGCCGCCTAGGCAACTCTGTTGACTGGAACACTGAGCGTTTCACTATGGACTCGGGCTTTTACAAAGCCGTACAAGAAGTCTTTATCCGCCTCTATGATGAAGGCCTCGTTTACCGTGGTAAACGCCTTGTAAACTGGGATCCAAAACTACATACCGCCATCTCTGACCTTGAAGTCGAAAACAAAGAGACTAAAGGTAAAATGTGGTACCTACGCTACCCATTAGCCGATGGCGAAAAAACGGCTACAGGCGACGATTTCCTCGTAGTCGGCACCACTCGTCCAGAAACTTTCTTGGGTGATACTGGCGTGGCCGTTAACCCAGACGATGAGCGCTATAAAGACCTCATTGGCAAAGAGGTTGTTCTTCCATTTGTTGACCGCCGTATTCCTATTGTTGGCGACGAACATGCTGATATGGATAAAGGCACGGGTTGCGTAAAAATTACGCCGGCTCATGACTTCAACGATAATGAAGTTGGCAAGCGCTGCAACCTACCTATGATCAATATCTTGACCTACAACGCCGATATTCGCGATGAAGGTGAAGGCTTTAATACGGACGGAACGCCTAACAGCGATCTTAATACAGCTATTCCAGAAAAATATCGCGGTATGGAACGCTTTGCTGCTCGCCGTGCAATCGTCGCGGATTTTGAAGAAGCAGGCCTACTGGTTAAGATCGAAGAAAACGATATGACCGTACCTTACGGTGACCGTGGCGGTGTGGTTATCGAACCTATGCTAACGGATCAATGGTTTGCCGATGCAAAAACGCTGGCTAAACCTGCGGTCGAAGCAGTCGAAAAGGGCGACATCAAATTTGTACCACAACAATACGAAAATATGTACAACGCTTGGATGCGTGATATCCAAGACTGGTGTATCTCTCGCCAGCTATGGTGGGGCCACCGTATCCCGGCCTTCTACGATAATGAAGGCAATGTCTATGTCGCAAACGATAAAGAAGCTGCACGCCAAAAATACAATCTAGATCCAGAAACAGAACTACGCCAAGACGATGATGTACTAGATACTTGGTTCAGCTCGGCACTTTGGACATTCGGCACACTAGGCTGGCCTGAAAACACCCAGCGCCTGCAGACGTTCCACCCAACTGATGTACTGGTTACCGGCTTCGATATTATCTTCTTCTGGGTTGCCCGCATGATCATGATGACCATGCACTTTATGAAAGATGAAGATGGCAAACCTCAAGTACCTTTCAAAACCGTTTACGTTACTGGCCTAATCCGCGATGAAAACGGCGATAAAATGTCCAAGTCTAAAGGTAACGTGCTAGATCCGTTGGATATGATTGACGGTATCGAGCTACAAACGCTACTTGAGAAACGTACCGGCAACATGATGCAGCCGCAATTGGCTGAGAAGATCGGCAAACGTACCGAGAAGGAGTTCCCAGAAGGTATCTCTGCCCATGGTACTGATGCTCTACGTTTCACCCTTGCTGCACTGGCCTCTACTGGCCGTGACATCAACTGGGATATGAAACGTCTAGAAGGTTACCGTAACTTCTGTAACAAAATCTGGAACGCAGCCCGCTACGTGTTAATGAACACAGAGGGCGAAGATTGCGGCCAAAACGCCACTGACGATAACGGCATTGAACTATCTTTAGCAGATCGTTGGATCAGCAGCCGTCTACAGCAAGTCGAAACCGACGTTATCAAACATTTCGACGAATACCGTTTCGATATGGCCTCTAAAACCCTGTATGACTTCATCTGGAATGAATACTGCGGTTGGTACTTAGAGCTATCTAAGCCGGTATTATGGGACGAAGATGCCTCTGCAGAAGCCAAACGTGGCACACGTCGCACTTTGGTTCGCGTACTTGAAGCGCTCCTTCGTTTAGCACACCCGATCATGCCTTACATCACTGAAGAGATCTGGCAACAAGTTAAAGGCTTAGCCGGCAAAGATGGCGACACCATCATGAACCAACCCTACCCTGTTGCTAACAACGATAAGTTCGATGCAGCCGCTGAAACGGAGATCGAATGGCTAAAAGGTGTTATCACTGGCGTACGTAATATTCGTGGTGAAATGGGGATCTCTCCAGCTAAAGAACTTTCAGTGCTACTACAAAACGGCAGCCCTGAAGATCTAACTCGTCTTAACGCTAACCGTACTTTCTTATGTAAATTAGCCGCACTGGAAAGCATTACTTGGCTTAACGTCGGTGACGAAGCGCCAATGTCAGCAACACAACTAGTTGGTGAAATGGAAGTACTCGTGCCAATGGCTGGCCTGATAAACAAAGATGCTGAGCTAGCACGTCTACAAAAAGAGCTCGATAAGCTGCAAAAAGATATAGCTCGCGTCAAAGGCAAGTTGAGTAACGAGAAGTTTGTATCCAACGCCCCTGAAGCGGTTATCGCTAAAGAGCGTGAAAAGATGGCTGCCTCTCAATCTTCTTTTGATAAGCTACAAGAGCAATACGCGAAAATTGAAGCGCTTTAATTAAGCACTAGATATTTGAATCACAAAAAAGCCCAGACACTGTTCTGGGCTTTTTTGGGCAGAGGGTAGAGACGTGTTCAGTTTTTACAAGGTCACCACAAACAGACTATGCCACAGCAACCCTTCGGCCAGAGGCAGGCCTCCTACAAACCAGCA
Organism: Neptuniibacter marinus; assembly: GCF_001597725.1. Taxonomy (GTDB): domain Bacteria; phylum Pseudomonadota; class Gammaproteobacteria; order Pseudomonadales; family Balneatricaceae; genus Neptuniibacter; species Neptuniibacter marinus. The sequence continues at coordinate 68,571 of NZ_LUTR01000008.1, read as the reverse complement.
ACACCCCCGCAAGAATAAATCCCGCGCCAATAATAAAGTTCAGCTCAATCTGCTCATTAAGCCACCAGCTCCCCAGCAACACACCCAAAACAGGGGTCATAAAGGAGAGAATGCCTAGCTGAGATGCCTTATAGCGGGTTAACAACCAGAACCAGAGCAAAAAAGCGAGAAAAGCAACTCCAATTCCATGAAACGCCAAACTTGCCAGCACTTCAGGTGTCAGATTAATAGAAGCCTGCTCGCTCCAAAAGGACCACAACCCCAGCACCACAAATGCAATTAACAGCTGATAAAATAAGATCTGCTTCGCTGGTAGCACCGACAACCCCGTTGCTCGAACAACAACCGTTGTAACGCCCCACGAAGCCCCCGCTAACAATGCCAATAGATCGCCCAACAGCACCACTGCACCGAAACTGCTTGCGTCTCCCCCAATAAATGCCAACACCATACCGCTAAATGCTAAGGCGATACCGACCCATTGCAGAATGCCCATACGCTCGCTCGGTATTTTAATATGTAGCCCTATCGCAGCAAAAATAGGGGAGGTATAAAGAAAAACCGTTGCATGTCCAGCCGTTGTAAATCTTAACGCCTCCCCTAATAAAAGAAACTCCAAAGTAAATAAAACACCGATCCACAGCGCTGGCCATCTATTTTCAGGCGCGAGCCTGACTTGAGTTCGCTTCGGGCGAATCAACATCATCAACAGCAGTAGCGCAATTCCATATCGCAACGCAATCTGGAAAACCGGCGCAATATCCTCTTCAACCGCTTTTAAAACCACCTGTTGTGATGCCATTACTAAACAAAACAGCAACATACAACCAAATGCAAACAGATCGAGTGGTTGACGAACCAACATATAGATACCCCATAATAGTGTAGCCACTATTATGTTTTGTCTTAAATAATTTATATAGCTAAAATAAGACAAATAGGCATGCAGATTCGCCAAGTTAGCGAAACATATTTTTTCCTCTAGTGCGTTAGTCATGTCATCATGGCCTTTTATTCACACACTGCTAAAGTTCAGCCCCCCCCAGCCGGAAGTTATTTTCCCGATTCAAATAACCCAATGTTGATAAAAGTATTGACCTATATTCCTCTGGAATTGCTTTATCCAAAGCCCGCCGACTAATATTTGTAAACACAGCCCCATAGCCATAAGGACAACACAACTTCCCCTTATAGCGACCGGACACTTGTTTTAAAGCAGTATCAGCCTCCAACATATTTAAAACTTGGTAACTACACTGGCGAGCTTGTTCAATAGGATTAGATACTGTTTTCATTCCTGAACCAGTCAGTAAATCTACCGAATGATGACTGATCTTCTTAATACTCTCAGGCTTCCAATCCTTTACCTCTAAAAACAGCAAGCCTCTTGACGGGTGCAAAATAATAAAGTCAGGATCACGACGTTTCCCACCAACGGGATGTCATACCAACACAAATAATCATCTTCCAGAAAGGCTTCTAAACGGCGAGCCAAACGCTTCTCGCCTGATGTCATATTAGGTAAGCAAGTATTTAAGAAGGGGATCAACTCAGCCATAAGCAACCTACTTGCAAACAAATAAAAAAACAGGGATAACTGCTATCTAACCGCTCCACTAATCTCCTCCCTACAAAACGGTTCCATTAATTTTCTGCGGCAAAATCTCAGCTTTATCCATACTTTCAAAGCGCTTCCCCAACAAAGCCTTTAGCTCTTCTGGTTTATACCCACGTTTTGCCGGTACTCGATAAAGCGAAAGCCCTGCGGATTCACATACTGACTCAAGCAGTTCATCACGTTGCTGACGTTTCTTTTGGTTGTGACTTTGATCATCCAGCTCAATAGTGCAGACAGGGATTAAAATATCGCGGTACATATAATGTAATCGGAGTGCTTAGCATTAACCTTATTAAAAGCTTTTTGCCATTCGCTTCGGTTTTTTGATGGGTTAGGTTCTATTAGATCAGCTACACGCACCTTGCCAAAAACACGATACTTATCCTGATCAATGACTTGATCAAGCACACCTAAAAAAGAGCGTTCGGCTGCACTAAACAGGGTTTTCTTTTGACGATAACCAAGTGCGTCACTTAAAGGGTTTTCACTATTTAATTAAGAGACAAGACCTTTTAAGAAAAATAACGCAATTAACATTAGTACGACAACAATCAGAATTATATCCATTAAATACCCTTTACTCGCCGTTCCTTTTGGCTTTTGCTCCTAGACCCTCTTGGTCTACTGGCAAACAGTTTGCCTTTATCAGCAGCCCATGACACAACTACACTTACTGATAAGTAGCTGAGGCTTAAGCTCATAAATGATGAAAATCTGTAATCGTACTTTCAAGCACTGCTTTGATTATCTTCACGCCAGAAAATAAAGCTTTTTGCGTTAACATTTGGAATGGTATTTATTACAACTTTCGCGTAAAAGGGAATGTTATACGTGCAGATATGTAAGCAATAGATCTTAGCTCCTGAAAAAATTCAGGAGTGCTAATGGGCGAAGGTAAGCGGAATTAGTTAGATCTGAGCAGACGTTAGCTGCCTATGGTCAAGAGCCGTTAAGCTTTCAGATCGGCTTATATAATCCCGTCTAGTTTTCGGATAATTTGTATATTAAATGGAGTTACTTATGTGTTTTGTCGCTTATCGTCGTTTTTTATATTTAGTTAGCGCTCTTCTTTTAAGCGTTTTATCTTTTTCTGCAAGCGCAGAAAAATATGATGACTCAGTGGCTCTTAAAGGAATTGATGCAGTGAAATCTGTTTTCTTAATCGACTTTAAAACGGCCGCACAAACAGCTTTTTACATGGACTTAATAAAAAGTACTTACGATGGCTTAGAGCGACAAGGCGTATCTACCGAGATGATCATTGTTATTATCGGGCCCACAGTGCAATTCCTCAGCAAAACAAATAACCCTGAACTGACATTCGATTATGAAAAAGAGTTTGACTCTATTCAAGCGAGTATCAAAGCTTTACATGAGCGCGGGGTGAGAATTGAAGTTTGTGCAATTGCGACTAAAGTTTTTAATGTAAAAGATGAAACCCTACCACCAGAACTAAGCATGGTGGCCGATGGCTTTATCTCTCTTATTGGGTGGCAAACTAAAGGATATAAATTAGTACCCGTTTTTTAAGAGAGTACAAATCACAAAGATAAGAGAGACAACCTTACCTGTAAAATAGACCTCTCGAAAGCAGTCGAGGGGTCCCTTCGAGGGATAAGGTTTTGCTTTTTACAACTTCAACGGCACAATATACAGTGACCTATAGGTTAGGTGCTTACCCCAGCTACAACAACCCCGACTTAATCAAATCAAAGCTTTCTAATATGCGTGCTACATACTGATCTTTAGGGCGGAAACTACCCTGAGTCTGTTTGAGTAAATCATCTTCCATATGCTTAAGCATTTTGCGCAGTCGGAAACGATGTAACCCTGTTTTCGCTTGTATAGGGTCTGTAATAATACCGGATAAAGCGGCAAAAGATGCCAACAATGTCAGTACAAACACTATACTCAGCGTAGTTAAACCCAAAGATGGATCAGGTGGGAAAGCACCATAATAGAGCTCCCCCACTCTATGGCCAAAAATAAAATCTGAAGCAGCTAATTGGATACTTAATGAATAGGCTAACATTAGCGCGATACCTATGCCTCCGGGTGTAAATTTCTGGAAGGCAAAGGCTCCTAAGATAGTACATGACAGTGTGTTTGCAATATCAGCTGAAGCGGTTCTGGCAACTTGATACTGGGCTAAAGATTCAGTAACAATAGGTTGAAAACAGGCATGGAAGTGTTTTTCATCCACTTCCACATGTTCTGCACGTTGATAAAGATTGCGCAATTCATCTGTGATATACCAGTTAAGGGTGTATTCGCCTTCACCCAAATCCTCCTTAGCTGCCTTAAGCAGATCACTGAGAACCAGATCAGAAATCTGTTTCTGAACATCGGTGGTAAAACCGGCGGGAATAGCAGCCAATATTTTGCCTAACTGATCCCCATCTGAAAAACGACCTAGCAAAAACTTAAACAAACTGATTAAGGTAAAACAGGGTGCCCAAAAAAGATTAACAGGGGCACGGAAAATATCTAATCCCCAAGCAATACGGTTGGTTTTTATAGCGCCAGGGTAATTAAAATGCCGGCTTACAAAATCGGGGATACGCGCTTGACAAGATTCAAAGTAACGCTTGATACCACGCTCAATAGCTGGCTCGACCTCTCCCGACAAGCTCACTATAGGTAACGTTAGATCTGAGTGTGACATAAATAACTTAGCCTAAGTAAGACCTTATGGCCATGATGATAAAAACCTTATTGAGTTTAAAACCTTTAGGTTAAGCCCTGATGAAACTCGGTAAATTAGTTTATATCGACATAAAGCAGAAAAATCGGCCAGCATTCAATACTGGCCGATTAATATGAATGGTTTGTATCTTAACTATCAGCTAACAATTACTCTGTAGCGGCCTTGGCAAACTTTGCCAACGCACCAGAAACTTTAGCCACCGCAGCATCACAGCCTTTAACATTATGGCGTGAAGCAAGGTAATGAGGGTCATTATAGCTCAACCATACGGCTCCATTTTCATCCTGCCAAACTAGTGCTTTTTGCGGCAGATCTATCGCCATAGTTTGGGAACATTGCATCAAGGGAGTACCTACCTTGGGGTTACCAAACAACACCACCTCAGTTTCACGTAACTCTTTACCAGCCTTTTTAGCGCCTTCCGTATGATTTATACGCGTAAAAACAGTCATCCCTTTGCTTGTTAGTACTGATTCTAATTTATCCGCAGTTTCTTTTACGCCATGCGTACTTGGTACACTTACAAGACCATTTTCAGCTAAGGAGCCATCCGCCGCAAACGAAAAATTACTAATACCTAACGTAAGCGCAACTAAGATTAATGCTTGTTTCATATATAAAGCTCCCTCAATTTAATCAAACAGCGGTTGAACTGAATATGTGACAAGACACATGAGAATAAGTTTCAAATAAAGTAATTACAACCTTCTTAATCTGTTGACCCAACGGGTCACAATAAGGATTACACCCAAAGCAAGTAAGAAAAAGTAACTACTGACAATCATTCCTCAGCGTAAGGGAAAAGATAATCGCTTGAACGACTCCCTCATCTCCGATTAGTCATTAATTTAAACTCCTTAGCCGCCAGCTTAGCTAGATACTTTAAACCTATCACAGGAAAAAATAGATTAGCCCACAAAGCTTCCCCAAAAACTGTGGATAACACTGTAGATTAATTATGGACATCCCCTATATACCCCTAAATATAAGGCTTTCAGATAACTGTTTATTTATTAACCCTATCCACTAAAGCCCCATTTCTCGATTAATAGCAACATCTTTTTAATAAATATGCTTTTAATTCTTTAACCAAAAATTTTGTATAAAATTCACTCAACTTAAGCTTATGTTTAACTATTTTTTTACCCCCACATTCTGTGGATAAGTATGTAGACTAATTATGGGTATCCTCACAAAGGCCCGTAAAATAGGGATTATAGAAGACTGCCTACTTTTCAGCCCATTATATGGACTATAAAATTATTTAATATATCCACCACTTTTATTGCTTTCTACCCCACCCTTATAGTACTTCTAACACTAACTGTTCCTAACTAAAATAGATTAGATGTCGTTGACCCTTCTTTCCCTTTTTATCCCCACTTTTTTCTTAGTTTCTATCACCCCTGGTATGTGTATGACCCTAGCTCTTAGCTTAGGTATATCAATTGGCGTAAAACGCAGCCTTCATATGATGTGGGGGGAACTGATTGGCGTGGGCTTAGTCGCTACATCGGCGGCCCTTGGGGTTGCTACCTTAATGCTTAAATATCCTGATGCGTTTCTCTTTCTCAAATTAGGTGGCGGAGCCTACCTATGCTGGATTGGTTATCAGATGTTCCGCTCAAGAGGAAAGCTCGTTTTAACCGAATCGACACAAGAGCAACCAGAGCTATCTCGATTACAATTGGCATCCAATGGTTTTTTAACTGCGGTAGCAAACCCTAAAGGCTGGGCTTTTTTTGTTACCCTCTTACCACCCTTTATAGACTCAACACAGCCAATAGCACCGCAATTAAGTATGTTAATCGCCATAATTCTACTGCTGGAGTTCATCTGTTTGCTGATTTACGCAAATGGCGGCAAGCTACTTCGGCAACTACTGATGAAGCGCGACAATGTCCGTTTAATGAACCGTATTGCAGGCTCACTTATGATTATTGTTGGATTATGGCTAGCACTAGGAAAGTAAGCCCTGCTCCAAGTTAAAACAGAGCTCAATAACTAAGAACGGAAGTAAGATCCTTCCTTCTATAGCTGTTCATCCATTGATTTCACAGTAATAGAAGAAAGGTCTAATTATTGTTCTGATAGAAGCCGTATCAATTTCTTGATACTGAAACCTCCCCACTCACAACCCAAGCAGAGTCACCTGTACTATTCTGAGAGCGGATACGGTATTGATAAGTGCCCCCAAATACAGAGTCTTGATAACTCGTAGAATCGGCTGCCGCCCTCACAACGGAACGATAAGTACCCCATTGATTAGAGAACTTACGACGTTTCTCAATATAGAAACCCGTTTCATTTGTACTTTGATCGGACCAATTAAGCGTTACTGTGCCAGCACCCGCTATGGCAGTAAAGTTACTTGGTGCCGCAGGTTCTGTCGGCGTAACACTACCATCCAATGCCGCAATAGCTGCACCAGCATCTAAAATACCAGACCCGCATTGAACACAGGAGTCAGGAAATGCACGTGCCGTTGAGGTTAATATAGTTTTCACTTCAGTAGGCGTAACACTCGGCTTTTTCACATAGAGTAAACCAGCCACTGCTGCCACATGAGGGGCTGCCATACTAGTGCCTTGATAATAAGCGTATGTTGGAGCGGCTGGAACCGTTGTACCTTCATTTAAGGTAGAAAGCACGCCATTACGTGCACCTGTACTTGTTTCCCCACCAGGTGCTGCTAGATCAACAACATCGCCGTAGTTTGAATAATAAGCTCGACCTCCAGCTCGGTTAGTAGAAGCAACGCTAATTACATTATTACAGCTAGCAGGCGTATAGTTTCCAGCATCATCATCCGAGTTACCCGCTGCTACCACAATCGTTGTTCCGGCCGCAACCGCAGTATCTATCGCTTGCTGGTAGGTTGCATTACAACTACCCGCGCCACCGATACTCATATTAATAACTTGCGCTTTATTCGGGTTGTCCTCGCCAGTCGCAGCCCAAACAATCGCATCTGCAATATCGGAGGTATAACCACCACATTTACCCAATATACGAACAGGCACTATATTAATTTTGTTATAACCAACACCAGCAACACCTGCACTATTATTAGTAAAAGCGCTGATCGTGCCACTGACATGAGTCCCATGCCAACTACTATTTGACGCCTTAGAGCCTAAATAACATTCGCCTCGACTAACCCAATCACCGGGATCACTTGGGTCAGCATCTCGTCCATCGCCATCATTAGATATGGACTGTGCAGTAATCATATCTGTACCGCCAATAACATTAGCATCTAGATCGGGGTGCGCTGTGATCCCCGTATCTAAAACAGCTACATTTACCACTGAATCACTACTATCTAATTGATTCCATGCACCATCAGCATTCATACCTCCAACCGGTTCAAAATAATGCCATTGCAGGTCATAAATTGGCTTCTTTGTACCCACGATGCCTTCGGTAGGAGGGACCGCTAAGTCATTAATAGCAAACATCATCTGGTCAGCTTCAGCGTATTTGATACCAGAGATAGCTTTCAACACTTTCAAGTAGGCTTTTACACTCGAAAAATTTTCTCTTGAGGGAAGTCTAAATACATAGGAACCTTGAGAAGTTTTACGAACAAAGGCAAGTTTCTTATTAAGGCGTGTTGATAACGTTCTCGCTTGTGAATTCCCTTCAACATTTGCATTATCAAACTTAATGATAATCTGATCAGTAGGTTTATGCTCCACCGTAACAGCCGCTGCATTTAGCGATATTAAAGAGGTTAAACCAAGCAATGGTAACAACCGAAGATTCCTAATTTTCATTTTAAATTCCTATAATCCCTTACCACATGGATAAACTAATTCGAATCTTAAAAGACGGCTCTGAAGCATATCGGATCAATCAACCAATCCTCATATCTTATAAGTTCAAAAACTGGTAGTGGCATTTTAGCTTTTTTGAACAAAAAATGCTCACTGCGGTTTTCAATTGAAGACTAAATAACTTGAAATTCATTAACTAGAGGCGAGAAACGTAAGAGGGTGCTAAGCGCAGTGAGGTAAAAACGATGTATTTAGCCCGGCTAAGGGCGATAAACATCGACCATTTTCAAACTAAATTGCGCTTGGCCGAGTTCAGAATTAGCAGTATTAGGGGCAGAGATTGTTCGTTCAAACCGCTCAATAATTTCGACTAAATTATAACCATTTTGAGGGGCGACTCTAAGTAAAGGCAAACCCACTTCATAACACAACTCCTCAATAAATAGATCTTGTTGTTTATGACGCTTTTTATGATATTCATGATCATCTAATTCGACAGCACAGATAACGGCGCTATTACTAACAGCACACACAATGTAATCAAACTGGAGGGATTTAAGCGGTTTAGTTACTTTATTCTTAGCTCTATCTGATAAGCCACTTTCTGCCTCAAATACATGCTCCATTGGAACTTTACAGATAACTCTATATTGCTCCCCGACTGCTTTTTCAAGAACAGAGGTAAACATACGCTCTTTTTGAGACAAGTTTGGATCGATTTCCTGTTTTGCCCTGACTTTCTTGAAACAAACTAACAATAGAATTAAGAAGATTACTAAAGCAGAAAGATATAGCCACGATTGTTCAATCACATTTTTAACCTTGTACAAAATGAGGCGGCAATATTACCCAGTGTGTATACAGAAAGCATCTCAAATTTAAGCGAACTGTACCTGTTTCAAACAAAATCTATCAATTATTTTCGGGGCTCTAAATCTATCAGTGACAAGAAGCGTAACAATAATAAAATTACTGATAACTTAACAATATACCGAGATCGGCCTCTATAAAGAGATCGCCCACTTAAAAGTGCTCGACTCAAATATATTAAAAGATATGTTTAAGAGTCAGAAATATCTAGAAAGGTCAGATAAAGGCGAAGATCTAATTCATATTGATGATAGTTAGGTTCCATATACTCACAAAGCTGATAGAACGCTTTGTTATGATCCATCTCTTTTAAATGCGCTAACTCATGTACCACGATCATACGTAAAAATTCCAGTGGCATCTGTTTAAAACGAGAGTCTATCTTAATCTCTTTTTTAGCTTTTAACTTCCCGCCATGCACACGGGATATACGGGTATGTAAGCCTAAAGCGTTTAATGCAGATATTTTATCGCTGTACTGTACTTTGCTAAGAGGCGAAGATTTACGCATATAGCTATTTTTAATATCTATAGCGAAATCATATAACGCTTTATTACTTTGAAAGCTATGAATTGCTGGGTATTTTTTTTGTAATATTGTGCCTAGCTTATTTTGGTCCAGCAATTCCTGCACTTGATGCTGAATGTGGCTAGGGTAATGGCTGATATATTTTAACCGATGCATTTTATCTTCAATTAGCCAAGCGTAATAAGCTAATCATACGCTTGGCTGGGTCATTAAACTGCGCGAATATGAAGCACCATGCCTTCTGAGGCATAAACCTCTATCAAGGTTCCGGCTTTTAGCTCACCTTCTGCTTCTACTTTCCATAGGGTATCGCCAATCTGAATTTTACCTTGGCCATTGTCAATATCCGCCTGCAGGGTCAGCTTTCTACCAATCAACTGGGCTGCGCGGTTATTAATATTAACCGCTTCATCTGTCGTATTTTGACTACGGAAAAACTTCCAGAAAACAATAGAAGCAAGTACAGAAAATAGAGCAAATAGCAGAAATTGGATCTGCCAATCATGTACCAAATCTATAGCTAACAAAGCTCCAACAATAAACGCAGAAATTGCCAAACCGATTAAAAAGCCTGCTGCCCCTAAGGCTTCACCGGCCAGTAGCAACAGACCAAGAATAATCCAGTGCCAATATGACAACGTTTCTAGTTGCTCAATCATTTAAGATCCTGCTTTAGTATTTTTAAGTAACTCACTAATGCCAGCTATAGAGCCAATCATGCTACTTGCTTCCAATGGCATCATAACCACTTTAGAGTTTTCGCTTGCACCTATACCTTGCAATGCCTCAGTATATTTTTGTGCAACAAAATAATTCAACGCTTGCGGGTTACCTTGAGAGATCGCTTCTGATACTACTTTTGTAGCTCTCGCTTCGGCCATAGCCAAACGTTCACGGGATTCCGCCTCACGGAAAGCGGCCTCTTTTTCACCTTCGGCTCTTAAAATAGCCGCACGCTTTTCACCTTCGGCTACCTGAACTGCTGCTTCGCGCTCACCTTCAGCCGTTAAAATAGCAGCACGCTTTTCACGCTCCGCTTTCATCTGGTTGGCCATCGCATCAACCAGATCACTAGGAGGGGAAATATCACGAATTTCTACACGGGTAACTTTTACACCCCAAGGATCGGTAACTTCATCAACTTTATTCAGAAGGTGGCTATTAATGTTATCTCGGTTAGATAGCATTTCATCCAACTCCATTGAGCCTAGCACCGCACGAATATTTGTCATGACCAAATTCTGCATAGCGCGGTATAGATCATTTACTTCGTAACTGGCTTTAGATGCATCATGCACCTGATAAAAACAAACAGCATCTGTTGTAACCTGAGCATTATCTGCACTGATAACTTCTTGCGGAGGAACATCTAATACCTGCTCCATCATGTTTTGCTTAGTGCCTATACGATCCACAAAAGGAATAATCAAATTCAGCCCTGGCGTTAGGGTTTTGGTAAAACGACCAAACCGTTCTATCGTCCAGTTGTGGCCCTGTGGGACCATCTTGACCCCCGAAAAAATTACAATCAAAGCCAGTACAACGACTACGCCTGCTGTCATTTCAAATCCAAACATTACAACCTCCATTTGTGGAACACTAAACGCCTGTACGCAGATCCAACCACTCTACCTTTTAGAGTAATTGGCAACTATGACATGTACAGCATCGATTCCCTTATTTTTCATTATTACCTGAATAATGAACTAGAGCCGTCTATGGTAATACTGATCAAGAATAACTGATAGGGAGCCTATAAAAAAATAGCTCTAAAGATGCAGGATGAGATGAGATGAGAAAGGGTTACAGAATTGAATGGAATAGAGGAGAAAGGAAGTAGATATCATCTACTTCCTTTCTAAAAATAATCAGTTAAGCGCTAATTATTTTGCTTTTTTAAGCAGTTTCTTAAGCCCTTTAAGCTTACCTTCGTGCTTAGCAATTTTAGCTTTACGTGCTTTGATCTCTTTTTTAACTGTTTTTGCTTTTACTTTAGCCATTATATAAATCTCCATTGGAATAATTAAATATAAGCACAGCAATCATCCAGGTGATAATTATCACTCTTCTTTTTGCGCATGCTCTTCTAGAAAACCACGTATAAAACGACGTATCTCACGTGCAGCGCTTGTATCTAATTCATCACACAGCGAAACAAACTCATCTCGTTGCTCACCATTAATACGAATTACTAATTGGCTGTTTTTTTTCTTCGCTTTCGTCTTCTTTTTTTCAGTCATACTGTGCGACCTCAAATATCTTCTGACAGGAAGAATACAGCAAATACAACGCATGCCCAACGCACATCGAATGTATATACATATTTATATAGGTTTTAACCTTCAGGATCAAATGATTATGAAAAACTTCATGAAAATGAAACATATAAAAGCAACGCACTTTTTATATATAGATCGATCTAAAGGTGCTTCTAATCCGCTTTAATTTCTAGGCGGCATTTGTCTAAGAGCTTGTGGTAAAATCGCGCTCATTTAAGATCCGGAGTCGGTAAAAAGAGATGGACATACTTAGCAGCGCCTTTGGAGAGTTCCAACTATCACGCTTTCCTCGCCGTAGAAAAGATCAACTTAGAGCTTGGGATGCAGCGGATGAATATATTCTTCAGCATCTTAGCGAAAATGAAGCAATCAATGAGCATTCAAAGGTGCTCATCGTTAATGATCAGTTTGGCGCGCTGGCTGTATCGCTCAATCAATTCCATCCAGAATCCATAAGCGACTCTTGGTTAGCCCATGCAGGCACTAAGGAAAACCAAACGGACAACCAAATCAGCCAAGAAGATATAACCCTTCATACGAGCCTTAACTATCCCAAACAGATATTTGACATAGTGCTTATCAAAGTACCAAAAAGCTTAGCTATGTTGGAAGATCAGCTCATCCGGTTAAAACCGCTTTTAACACGAGAAAGCACTATTATTGCGGGAGCGATGACTAAAGCAATTCATACATCAACATTAAAATTGTTCGAGAAAATAATCGGCCCGACTAAGACATCTTTAGCTAAAAAGAAAGCTCGTTTAATCTTTCCTACTATAGATGAGTCACTTAATATCACCGATTCGCCATACCCTTCAACTTACAAACTTGAAGGAACTCAGTATCAAATTAGCAATCACGCTGCCGTATTCTCTAGAGATAGCTTGGATATAGGGACTCGCTTTTTCCTACAGTACCTACCTGCCACCGATAAATATGAAACGATTGTTGATTTAGGCTGCGGAAACGGTGTCGTCGGATTAGTTGCTGCGGAGAAAAACCCTAAAGCGGTGATCAACTTTGTTGATGAATCATTTATGGCTGTAGATTCAGCTAAAATAAATTTTATCCATGCATTCGGGCCTGAACGCACAGCGATATTCACACCGACTGATTGTTTACAGGGTTTAGCTAAGAATAGTTTTGATTTAGTACTCAACAACCCCCCGTTTCATCAGCAGAATGTTGTCGGTGATTTTATAGCACAGCAGATGTTCCATGAATCTTACGCCGTACTCAAAAAAGGTGGGGAGCTCTGGGTTATTGGCAATCGCCATCTTGGTTACCATATTTCACTTAAGAAAATCTTTGGTAACTGTATAACCGTAGCCAGTAATAAAAAATTTATAATTTTAAGAGCCACTAAATAAAATATAACAATATGGGGTCGATAGTGCATCTACCGACCCATTGATTATCAGCTACTTAAGGTCAGCGGCATAGGGATGAACTCCCCAACTTCATCGGGTTGCTGATCAAGTACAGCTTCCCATCCCTCTTCCCCCGGTTTCATCTCGTCCGGTAAACCCCATAGTTCACCACACCAATAAGCGGCAATCCAACGCTTACCATAACGGACTTTATAAAAGCCTCTTTCTCTACTGTTATTCACCATCGTCTCCTTTTTGCTCAAAATGCGAAAACCTCTCATTTATCACGCAAGAAGCAGTTTGAAGAACCTCTTGCTTGTAAAGGACCTATTATTTCAAAAATGTACAAGTGCTGACCTCTCATTACATGGGGCCATTTCACTTATACAAATCAGGGATAAGTGTACACAATACGCTTAAGCTATAAACAGCATTTAGTCTAAGGTTTAATAAGTATGCAGAGATATACAAACTCAATAGGCATATGACAAAAACAAAAAAAGACCACCAAAGTGATCTTCTTTTGCTGTAGTAAGAGAACTCTCTATCGAACCGAGGAAGGTGACAACAACCTCAATAGTATCCGCTTACTTCTTTTTATCTTCGTTCATCAATCCGCGAACTTTAAAAAAGCCCCAAGTCATAGCGGCGCTCATTACACCAATCATCAACAAGCTAGGAACCAACACTTCCATACTATATACATCAACCATCACGATATCCCCACGATTTGTTCGTAATTTTTTACTGCTCTGGTAAAGGAGATTACCCCTTTACACATTAGCAAATATTGATGCAGCTCAAGAAAGCCCCTCCCGTTTAATACTGGCTTAGCCTTTTATTGATCTAGTTCAATTTATTGGGCCTTTTACCCCAAGCGCCAGGCAGTTCTTTCTGACCTACCGATCCCAGATAATGCTGCAAATCAACAGCGACTCTTCTCACACGCCCAACCTTCGAAAGCTACTCCATAAGATAACCAGCGGTTGAACAACAAAAAAAATCAATAAACAATCAATAAACAATCAATAAACAATCAAAAATTAATTACAACAAACATAAATAAATTTTAATCATTTAAAACAATAATTTGATTAAAATATTTCAAGATGACAAATAAAAAATATCCTTTAATTTCAATTAGTTACAAACAACAAATACACCCCTTTTAAAACCTAGAAATAATTTATTTTATCCTTATTTTTCAATTAGTTAGACAACAAAAAATCAACTAAAAATTTGGCTATATTCAAAACTTAATTTATAATTATCATTATTAATTTAAGATAAGTTAAATAAGGAATATGAATATGCAAGAGAAAGAAATAAGACTTCTTTTTAAGGCAGGTGTATTTGATTCTTGCCAAGCAATACCGATCTCTATGGCACGAGGCTGGACACTAAAATTTGTCACTAAACATGAAGAGGTTTTTACACTTGAACTACAACGCTCAAAAAAGGAACGTGAATTTAAAAGCTTAGATGGCGCAGCCGCCGTTGCTAAGAAGATAGGGTTTGAGTGGTTAAAAGTTCAAATAGGAGATTTAGAATGGCAGGAAAAAGTAAAATAAAGACATAAAAAAGCCGTTTATTCAACGGCTTAGCTAGGAGTAAGAATCGATAGCAAAGCAATACTATCGATCTAATGCATCCTTAATTTTCTGATCAGTTTTATACTGGCTTAGTGCATACACTGACCAAATAGCGGCAGGAATCCAACCGACAACCGTGATCTGTAAAATCAAACAGATAATGCCGGCAATTGGACGACCAATAGTAAAAAACTGTAACCAAGGTATAAGCAAAGCTAATATTAAACGCATGATAATTTCCAAATATTCACGGTAGCTTGAAGGTAATCGCTACTGCGTACGGCTTTATTTAAACGGTTTTATAACTTTAAAAAGTTTATAGTTCAATACGTCCAGCAGACAACTCATCTTCTGTTGCATCTCTGATGTCCATAATTTCCACATCAAAATTGAGTTCAAGACCGGCAAAAGGATGATTCGCATCAACCGTCACCTCCTCTTCATCAATTTTGGTAATTGAGACAAGCTGAAGATCACCCTGCTCATCCTCCATCTGACAAACCATGCCTTCAGCTAATTCGGTGAACCCCTCGAAAGACGCACGTTCAACCAATGAGACTTTGTCTTCATCACGCAGCCCATAGCCTTGCTCAGGTGACACCTTAATCTTGAATTTATCACCGACACTGTGACCCAACATGGCCTGCTCTAAACCCGGCACAATGTTTTTATGTCCATGCAGATAAGGTAAAGGGTCGCCCCCACGGGAGCCATCTAATACTTCGCCATCAGCATTAACTAAGGCATAATGAAACTTAACAACTTTATTATTTGCAATCTTCATACACTCTCCGACTTAAAGCTTAAGCTGCTGAGCCATCCAGCAACCTAAGGCTTCGATCTCTTCCATCATGACTTCATGCCCCATAGGGTAAGTAGTCCATAACGCGTTATAATTCATATCCTTCAATGCAGTCAGCGCTTGCTCGCCAAGCGCAAGCTGAACAACTTCATCTCGCTCACCATGGGCAACCCAAATAGGAATTTGATAATTACTCGATTGGCGCTGTAGTTTAATTTCCTCAGCGGTCGCCATATAAGTAGACAAAGCAACTAAGCCAGCCAAGGATTTGGGATATGTTAAAGCGGCATGATAGGCAACTGCACCACCTTGTGAGAAACCGGCTAACAGAATCTTATCCGCAGGAATGCCTTCAGCAATCTGCTCATCGATCAGGCGCTGTATCCTCTCGCTAGATGCAATCAATGTAGCCTTATCCACTTTACGGCCTACATTCATTTCTAAAATATCGTACCATGCCCGCATCGGTGCTCCGCCATTAACCGTTACAGGCATCACCTCTGCATGGGGAAATAAAAAACGTACCGCACTCGATTTAGGGAGCTTTAAGTAAGGTATTATCGGTTCAAAATCGTAGCCATCGGCACCCAATCCATGCAACCAAATAATACAAGTACTAGGTGTAGATTCTGGTTCAACGCGAACTAAGGTCGCTTCAGTTTCGCTACTCATGGTTGCAACCTCTGTATCTGCCAACCGCTCTCGGTCAGATTAAATTGAAAACGATCATGTAGTCGACTTTCTCGACCTTGCCAAAACTCAAACCGCGTAGGTTTTAAAATATATCCTCCCCACTCTTCAGGATGAGGGATCTGTCCATCTTGGTGTTGTTGCTCTAAACGCTGCACAGCTAGCTCTAATTCTTCTCTACTGGCAATAGGGTGGCTTTGACAAGAAGCCGCTGCGCTTAAACGGCTTCCAAGAGGACGTTCCTCAAAGTATTTCTTTCCCTGAGAAAGCGATAGTTTTTCTACTCTGCCTTGAATTCGGACCTGCCGCTCTAGACCGTACCAGTAAAACATCAATTCCGCTTGAGGATTTTCCGCTAGATCAGCGCCCTTCTGGCTGCGATAGTCCGTGTACCAGGCAAACCCCTCTTCACCAAAATGTTTTAACAATACGATACGTGCCGAGGGCATGCCCGATGAATTAGCCGTCGCTAAGGTCATGGAAGTGGCATCATCAGGCGTGACCGAGAGTGCTGTATCCATCCACTCAGAAAACTGAACGAGAGGATCTATATTTAATCCTGCTTCACTGAGAGGGGCAGCTATATATTCTCGACGGGTAGTGGTGAGATCACCTTTCGCTTTCATAAATATGTCTCAAGTTAATGTCTATGTTCAGTAAAAAATAAAGCGAACTATATCATTAAGGACCACAGCAAATAAGAGCGGTCAAAATAGCCACCAGCCCATTTAATCATTACGAGCAGATAAGACAAGTCAGTCCTTACACCTTAATACAAAGGCTGCCTACTGGGGGCAGTTAAACCTTTCGTATTCAAACATATATGAATGTTTATATGTTCTTATTCCTTGTTAACTTGTACCTTATTCAGCATTACCTATATAGTTGCTACTGTCACCCGCTACGCATCATTAAGGGAATTTATGCGTTTTATTTTGGTTATTATTTCGTTATTTCTAATTACTGGCTGTTTAGATAAAAATGCAAAGCCGTTCGAGGTCAAAAACTTAGCTAAATCTGACATTGATATGGTTGCAGACGTTAATATCAAAGAATGGCATAAACTTACAAAAGAGCTCACGATTAAACTCTACAAACGTAATCCAAAGGAACTTAGAAAAATTGAAGGTATGACGCTTAACATGCGTTTAGAACAGCTTTTTCCAGCAGAACGACTTCCCAATGGGTTCGCTGAACTTAACTATTCTGATGGAATTTCTGCTGTACCTTTAGCCTTCTCGGATGAGTTTAAGGGTGATCGTGTCTTCGCGTTAATGGCAGGAATTACAGGTATGCTTAATGCAGCTTATGATGGGAAGAAAGAGATTTTTTTCTTAGACGATCTAGACCAACAGAAGCTTTATAACTCTGCACGCAACCTCGAATCTATCGCTTGGCATCTGAACAATCGCAAAGATCCATCCGGACAGCTCTATATATTGAGTAACGGCATCTCACCAGAAGGGATCAGTAATTACAGTTACGAGAGAATCCTAGGTAAACTTATAGGCATTCAAGACCTTATGGCCGATATTATTGCAGACAAAACTAACCGAACGATTAACCGCGTTGTTCAAGGTGCGGCATCTATGACATTTTTACCTATTTAGCGGACCATAAGCATAGCCCTTTTTTACCCAGCACTAGCCTATCATTTAACTGAAAAGCTAAGCCCTCTACATCGATTATTAGGAAGCTTAGCTATTAGACTTTAACCCACAATATTTGAGTGGGCTATTAATCCTTATCTCTGAAATTTTATGATTTTTATTCAAAAACAGGGATATATCGGCACGATCTGGCATCTCTTCCAACATATGCCGAGTCAACCGCTCGTAGTGCTGAATAAAGCTCTTAATTTGCTCTTCATTCATAATCCGTAAATGCTCGGTTGGCTGTTGAGTGTCATAAATATATTTGACCCGCTCCGCTAACTTTTTCTCTTGTAGTGAACGCCACTCAAAAACCGCATCCATGCTCGGTACTTTTAACATTATAAGTACCTCTATCATGGAGAAAAGATCTTGATAAACACCGGATAGTTGCGCATTAACATAATCACGCCATAAACCACTGGAGTCTTTATCCCTTTCAAGCTCATTAATCGGTTCTAATAAAGCATCCGCTTTTTGCGGATCTGCACCGACACACCACCCTTCAAAGACGATAATATCAGCAGGCCCAACCCACTCTTGCCAAACCGCTGCTTGGCAACGGTCATCTGTAGATTTATCAAAAACGGGAATCTTAGTGACGGTATGCTCATCACTATTTTTTAACGAATTAAGAATCTCTATTCCCAACTCAACATCATGAGTGCCTGGGACCCCTCTTGTACGCAATAAAGGGTGTACGGCTTCCGACAGCTCAACGCGCTCATCATAGGTTTTATAGAGATCATCTATAGAAAAGCCAACAACCTTAAAATTAAAACCTTCAGTAAGAATCACTTCTAGTAAATTAAATAGGGTTGATTTTCCCGCCCCTTGCGCTCCGTTTATGCCGATGACAAGCGGGCCTGTTTTCTGTCGTTTTCTACAAGCTAGCCATGCCCCTAAAGGAACATAAATCGCTTCAAACATATCGACTAGCCCAATATCCACTTTCAAGGATTCAAGCGTTGAGGCAAAAGCTTTCTCTACCGCATCTACTGCATCTTTACGCTCTTGGTCACTTAAACAAAGCTGATCTTGTGGCCAACGTGTTAGTACGCTCATCTAAACTCCTTTATAGTCCGCTCAAATATAGTAGGCAGTGCTTTAATTATGTCTATGTTGTTCACGCAACCACATCTTAACTTTTTCAATCTGTGGGCGCTCCATCAAAGAGGGAACGTGCCCTATTCTAGGTATAGTGAATAACTCCAGCTGATCATTCGCCTGCATAGCTCGTACCGTCTTTTCTGGCAACACATCTGATTCCTCACCCCAGATTAATAACTGAGGGATTTTAATAGCCGACCAGAAAGGCCAAAGGTCAACATCATCACTACAACTATGCTTAGCAGCTTCAGCAATCGCGGGATCATAGTGCAAGGCATATTCACCATTACCCTGTAACCGTGAGCCATACTTTGCTAAGTGACGCCACTGCTTGTCAGTTAGGTTGTTAAATGACAGATAGGTACTGCGCATATACTGCTCAACATCCGACAAGCTTTGAAAATGCTTATCGCCTAGGTATTCGGCAATACGCTGTAACGCAGTAGCTGGCACAAAAGCACCAATATCATTCAGCACTAAATGTTTAATCGGGGAATTAGGCAGGGCCGCTAAACAGATCCCGATAATCCCACCCATCGATGTTCCAATCCAGTCCACTGTATCTACATTTAAACGGGCTAGTAGGGTCGTCATATCACTTAAATACTGGGGAATATCATAAGTTTGACCTGAAGGTAGCCACTCGCTTGCTCCTCGCCCAACAATATCAGGGCAGATCACTCGATATTCGCGAGACAAAGCTAAAGCCAACTCATCAAAATCACGGCTATTTCGCGCCAATCCATGCACACACACAAGCACACGAGCATTATCACGACTACCCCATTCGTGATATACCATATTGTGAAATCCAGTTGCGTTTAAGCAGCGTACACTATCAGTATGCATACAAACTCCTTTTCATGGTCATAATTAATAGCACGTTAGCACAATCTAAAGCGGCAACGTGAACAATCACAATCTTCGGTGGTCATACTCACTATTCCATAAACATCGATACTAAGTACATAGTTTCAAAGATTGTAGATATACGAAACGATAAATGATCATTAATATAGGGTTCGGCTAATATTAGCCCGTTCACATAATAAACATGCTTACTGCCTGAATACGGAAATGACATGACCGAAGTGAAAGTAAAACAAAACACCCACTTAAAATGGATTCTACCTCTACTTATTATTGGGGCCGCCATTGCCGTGTTCGCTTTCCTGATGATGACCAAGCCCCAAGCACCCTCTCGCCCTACGACGGAAAAGATATGGAGCATAAGTACAGTGCCAGCAGCGCTTGGACTCCATCAACCCGTGCTCACACTTTATGGCAAAGTAGAATCTCCACGTGTCAGTAAAATAACCGCAGCAGTCACTGCATTTGTCAAAGACGTTTATACCGATGAAGGGCGCGCTATTAACCCAAATGAACTTCTGGTCCAACTTGACGATAGTGATACACAATTACTAGTTCAACAACGACAAGCCGATGTCGATAATACTATCGCTCAGATTGAAACCGAAAAAGTACGTCACAAGACCGATCTAAAATCTCTAAAAATCGAAAAGAACTTACAGCAGCTACGCCTCAAGACGGTTCAACGTTATGAAAATCTAATCAAACGCAAACTAACAAGCCAAGAACAACTGGATTCAGCCCGTCGTGATTATCAACAGCAAGCTTTATCTATTGCGCAACGGGAACAATCAATAGCTGACCATCCAAATCGTTTACGTCAATTAGAATCCCAGCTCATGCGTACAACGAGTCTTTTAGATGCAGCTAAACTTGATCTTTCGCGCACCAAAATCCACGCACCTTTTAGCGGCCGAGTAGCAAGTTTAAGTGTATCCCCAGGGGATCGCGTTCGTGCTGGGGATCCTATTGTTGAGCTTTACAGTTTAGATCGTTTAGAAGTCCGCGCACAAATTCCTAATCGTATTCTTCCTTTATTGAGAAACAAAAACTCATTACAAGAGATTGCAGCAACCGGTACGATCGACAATCGCACCATTGAGCTCAATTTAGAACGTATCGCCGCTGCAGTTAATAGTGGACGCGCAGGGGTTGACGTATTTTTTAGTATACAAAAACAGGATTATCAACCAGAACTGGGCCGCTCTTTGGCGATTAGTGTTACGCTCCCTGCAACCACTAAAGTCATTCCTGTTCCCCCTACCGCGCTCTATGGTTTAAATAAGGTATACAAGGTTGTGGATGATCGTTTAGTTTCGGTTCAAATTGAACGTATTGGGGATAGTACTGACGCCGATAACAACCCCATAGTCCTAATTACTAGCCCTGACCTTCAAGCTGGGGATTCTATAGTAACAACACAGCTACCCAATGCGATTACCGGTTTACGTGTTAAAGAGTTTACATCCCCTGAAACAAAGGGGCTAAAAGATGAGTAAGTACAATGGTTCGCTACAAAATATAACCGCCTCTTTTGCAACCCATAGAGTAGCTGCCAACTTATTTATGCTGCTAATGATATTGGCGGGAGTTTGGGGTATAAAGAAGCTTAATACTCAGTTCTTTCCTACCTTTGAGCTAGATGTAATAACAGTACAAGTCATCTGGAGTGGTGCCGCTGCTGAGGATATTGCCAGCTCTATCATTTTACCCATCGAAGAGGAACTTAAATCTCTTACTGGCATAGACACCCTCTATTCCACGGCTCAACAAAGCTCCGCATCTATTCGTATCGAGGTTGATGAAGACACCGACGTTGATTTTTTGTTAGATGAAGTCAAACAGAAAATAGATAGTGTGCGTAATGAATTACCTAGTGATATTGAGGAGCCTTTAGTTCAGCGTGTTATCCGCTACGAGCAAATTGCCAGCTTAATTCTTAGCAGTAAAAAAGGCACATTGGAGGAGTTACGAACCTTTGCGCACCGCTTTGAACAAGAGCTTTTAGCACTAGGTATTAACAAGATAGATTTTATCGGCCTACCTGACCAACAAATCAGCATCGAGTTTCCGGCAGCTCAATTACATGAGCTAGATATGACCATGGGGCAAGTCGCTGAGAGCATAAAATTAAGAAGTTTAGATCTGCCAGCAGGCACCGCAGCTAAAGGCGATGGTTCACGGCAAATACGCAGTTTAAATCAACAACGCGATGTAGAGGGTTTTCGACAGCTTCCCATTATTACTGATAAAGATGGACGTTTAATCCGCCTAGGCGATATTGCGGAGATCTCCTTAAAAGCCAAAGACAGTCAAGTACTACTACAATATCAAGGCGAACCTGCAGCGATGTTACAGCTTCGCCGCACAGAAACCCAAGACACCCTTAAATCTGCAAAAATTCTCAATAATTGGTTAGAAAAAACGCGACCGACACTACCCGCTGACATACAAATGATCGCCTATGATGAACAATGGCAACCGGTCAAACAACGTATCAACCTCCTCTTAAAAAACGGTATTAGCGGTTTAATCTTAGTTATTTGCATCCTTTTCCTATTCCTCAATGCCCGCGTTGCCTTTTGGGTCACTATTGGTATTCCGGTTTCATTTATGGCTACCTTAGCGGTACTTTATGCCATTGGTGGGAGCATTAATATGATCAGCCTATTTGGGTTGATTATGGCGTTAGGTATTATCGTTGATGACGCTATTGTTGTGGGAGAGGACACCTTAACTCATGTCCAAATGGGAGAAAGTGGATTAAACGCCGCCATTGGTGGAGCACATCGCATGCTCGCCCCTGTAATAGCCTCATCATTGACCACTATAGCCGCCTTTTTACCTTTGCTCATGATTGGTGGGACTATTGGGAACATCCTTATAGATATACCCACCGTAGTCATCTGCGTTATTTTAGCCTCATTAGTTGAATGCTTTCTCATTCTCCCAGGCCACCTTCACCACAGTATTAAGAACATAAAAGATTTACATCCATCTAAACTACGTGTTCGACTAGACAACGGTTTTAACCAATTTAAAGATGGGCCTTTTAGGAGACTCGTTACTAAAGCGGTAGAGTTCCGCTGGACCACCATAGCAACCGCACTAGGGATGTTTATTTTAGCCATAGCACTGATTCTTGGTGGTAAGGTCAAATTCACTTTTTTCCCTGCGGTTGAACGCGACACAATGACAGCCAACGTGCAATTCAGCGCAGGAACAGACTCAGCGACAGTGGATAAGTTTGTCCGCCATTTGGATATCACCTTGCAGGAAACAGATAAAGAGCTTGGCGGTGATAATATTAAAGTCGCCTTCCAACGTTTACGTAGTGCCTCCTTTTCGCGTACCTCCGCCTCCGGCAATAGTGGCGATGAATTCGGCTCACTGTTAGTGGAATTAGAGCCAGGGGACGACCGTGAAATGAGTACCACAGAATTTAACCGAGAGTGGCGCAAACGGATCACCGTACCAGCCGGCATTGAAAAGTTCACCATTGATGTGGCAACAAGTGGACCTCCTGGAAAACCTATCGAGGTAAAACTCGCAGGCAATGATATCCACGATATAAAGCAAGCCTCTTTGGATCTTCAGTCTCTGTTAAAAAGCTATGTAGGTTTAAGCAACATTGACGATGACCTGCCTTATGGAAAATCACAACTAATTTACGAACTAACCCCCGCCGGTAAAACCGCAGGGCTGACCTTAGATGCAGTAGGCCGCCAGCTACGTGCAGCATTTGATGGTTTAGAGGTGCAAAACTTCTATCAAGGCCAAGACGAAATAGAAGTACGCATTCAGCTACCGGAGGAGGAAAGAGATCGCCTTAGTATTATTGAACAACTCCCCGTTGTACTACCCGATGGGGGCACGACGCCACTGAGTAATGTTGTAAGCTTCCGCGCCAAACAAGGCTTAGATACCTTAACCCGTGTCGATGGCCAACTATCCATCAAAGTAACGGCGGATTTGGATGAAGCCATCGCCAATGCAGATGAGATCATCACCGATCTAAAATCGAGCAAACTTGATCAGATACTTGCTCAGTACGGTGTTTCAGCAAGCTTCGAAGGTAAAAATAAAAGCCAGCGAGAAACCTTAGATGATATGAAACTAGGTTTAATGCTCGCTTTAACATTAATTTTCATAATCTTAGCTTGGGTGTTCTCCTCTTACAGCTGGCCGATTTCTGTAATGCTTGCTATTCCTTTAGGCCTGACTGGCGCTATTCTTGGCCATGCTTTTATGGGGATGAGTATGACAATTCTGTCCCTATTTGGCTTTTTTGGCCTCTCCGGCATTGTAATCAACGACTCCATCGTATTAGTCACTTTCTATCAGGGCTTACGCAAAAAAGGAGTCGCCATCAAAGAAGCGTTGATTGAAGCAGCTTGTCAGCGTTTACGAGCCGTACTATTAACATCACTCACCACTATAGCAGGACTCACTCCCATATTATTTGAAACCTCGCTACAAGCGCAGTTTCTAATTCCTATGGCGGTATCCATTGTCTTCGGCTTAGCTTACGGTACGGCGCTGATCCTGTTATTTGTCCCTGCAACCCTAACCATTATTGAATCAACACGTGGCAGATTAAATATGAAAGATCACAACACACCGGTCACAGCAGACAAACCAGAGCTAGGAGGATAAATCTGGCTATATATCCATTAAGTTAACTGTTCAGAAATATACTGTTGAAGTAACGCTAAGGCTCTATCATCGATACTCAACAAGGACAATCCCAACTGTATACAGCCTTGGGATTGTCGATGCTGATAAACCACTCAACAATGACAGTGTAAAGGATACTGATTCAGGCCAAAATGCAGGTATAACTCCAAAGGAACTCCGTCAACCAGTGGCTGCAGTAACTCTACCGCCTTACCGCCTTCAACGAACATCCTACCAAACTAAGTTTTATCAACCTAACGCCAACACTCAATCCAGCAAACATCCACACCTCAGCAGGCAGGTACGTATCTATTCGAGGATAAGTTCCTCTATCTATATACATAACAATGCCTTTATAAAAATCGAAAAAATATACTGACCTAAGTTACAAATAAAACATCACCATTCAGTAACAAAAACCAACCTATATTTATCTTCATATTGCAGCATAGTGTTTTTTATAAGTTGGACAAAAGGTCTTATAAATCAAAGTCAAAACCAGTGCTCCCTATAAAGGGCAGAGACTAGAGAAACCTTTTCACAAAATAGCGCCCATACGCAGCGTTCAGTTAAACAACATATAACGTAGCCTATTCGCAGATTGGGGATAGTTAAGGTATAATTTCGCTCCTATTTTCTGCATTTCCATTTTCATCTATCGCCTTAAATATAGGAACTCAAGGATCAGTATGAATCGCGACCTTAGCCTGCTACAGCCTTATCCTTTCGAAAAACTCACTGCACTAAAGGCAGAAGTGACTCCACCGGCTGATTTAGATCATATTGCATTGTCTATTGGTGAGCCTAAGCACCCTTCACCACCGTTTGTGCAAGAGTGTTTAATTAAAAATATGGAAAAGCTGGCTAACTACCCCACCACCAAAGGGTTGCCTGAACTGCGCCAAGCTATTACCGATTGGTGCACCCGTCGTTTCAAGCTTACAGAAGGTAGTCTGAACGCAGAAGACAATGTATTACCCGTAAATGGAACCCGTGAAGCGATTTTTGCATTTACTCAATGCGCTGTAGACCGTTCACCTGAAGCATTAGTTTTATCACCTAACCCCTTTTACCAAATCTATGAAGGTTCAGCATACCTCGCGGGTGCGAAGCCTTATTATCTGAATTGCCTAGAAGAGAATGGCTTTATTCCAGATTACGATTCAATACCTGAAGACGTATGGCAGCGCTGCCAATTACTATTTATCTGTTCCCCAAGTAACCCAACGGGTGCAGTCACCGACTTAAAAACCCTGAAAAAACTGATCCAACTTTCAGACCAGTATGACTTTATTATTGCATCTGATGAGTGCTATTCAGAGATATATCTAAATGAAGAGCAAGCACCTGTAGGGCTTCTTCAGGCGTGCGCCGAGCTAGGTCGTGACGATTACAAAAATTGTGTAGTTATGCACAGCCTATCTAAACGCTCAAACTTACCAGGATTGAGATCTGGCTTTATTGCTGGAGATACAGCATTAATAACCCCTTTCCTCTCCTATCGTACTTATCACGGTTCATCTATGCCGATTCAACATCAACTGGCATCTATAGAAGCATGGTCCGATGAAGATCACGTTTTAGATAACCGAGATCAGTATCGACACAAATTCGACGCCGTTATAAAAATCTTAGAACCAGTAATGGATGTAAAAAAACCAGAAGCCAGCTTCTACTTATGGGCAAAAACACCGATTGCCGATGATAAATTTGCACAAGGCCTATTTGCATCACAAAACGTTACTGTACTACCTGGCAGCTATCTATCTAGAACAACTGACAACATAGTACCCGGCGCAGGCTATGTACGTATGGCCTTAGTTGCAACAATGGATGAATGCGTCGAAGCAGCACAACGTATTCGTAGCTATATTGAAGCACTATAAAAGGTAGGCAATTTATGATTACGATGTACGGCATACCTAACTGCGACACGATCAAAAAAGCGCGTAAATGGCTAGAAGCCAACCAGATAGAGTACCGCTTCCATGATTACCGAAAAGATGGTTTAGACGAAACCCAATTAAAAAATTGGGTATCAGAATTAGGTTGGGAAACTTTACTTAATAAGCGTGGCACTACATGGCGCCAACAACCTGAAGAGATAAAAAAAGCGATTGATGAAACATCAGCTATTAGCTTGATGCTTGAATACCCTGCCATGATAAAACGACCGTTAATTGATACAGGAAGCGTTCGTTTGGTAGGTTTTAAAGACACAGAATATTCCGCTCTGTTTGACATATAAGTCACAGGCATAACGAATAAATAATTTTAAGAATCGGAGATCAACATGGCTAATTTTGCATTCGGCTTAGGTGTAGGAACAAAATCCTCAGCGGGCGAGTTACTTGAAGTTTATTACAACGTACCCCTACTTAACGCTGATGATGCCATCGTAAACGCCGTTGCTGAGAAAGTAGGTTACCAAGGCGGCAATGCGGCAATAGAAATTAAAGAATCTCAACTTAAAGACCTTGAAGCGGCCTTTCTTTCAGTTAATGCTGAAGCCCAAGCCGAAGTTGTCGAGATTTTAGAAGGTACAAGCCAAGCACTAGTATTGTGTATTTTAGAAACAGATGAAGCACCATCATCTACTGCCGAAGCTTATCTAAAGCTGACCCTATTATCACATCGTTTAGTACAACCACACGGCATTAACTTGACAGGAATTTTTGGTCTACTTCCTAACGTGGCTTGGACTAACGAAGGCGCAATCTCTTTAGATGACCTACCAAAGCGTCAACTTGCTGCCCGCGCCCAAGGTCGTATTTTAAGTGTTACTTCTGTAGATAAATTCCCTAAAATGACAGATTACGTTGTACCAACAGGTATTCGTATTGGCGATGCTATCCGTGTTCGTTTAGGCGCTCACGTAGGTGAAGGCACAACGGTCATGCATGAAGGTTTCGTGAACTTCAATGCAGGTACACTAGGCGTCAGTATGATTGAAGGCCGTATCTCTGCGGGTGTTGTAGTAGGCAACGGTTCCGATCTTGGCGGCGGCTGTTCTACTATGGGTACACTTTCTGGCGGTAACAATGTTGTGATCTCTGTAGGTGAAAACTGCCTACTAGGCGCAAATGCTGGCCTAGGCTTACCTATGGGCGATCGCTGTACCTTAGAAGCAGGCCTTTATGTCACAGCAGGCTCTAAAGTCACTATCCTTGATGACCAAAATAACGAAGTCAGCACAGTGAAAGCTGCTGAACTAGCAGGTAAGCCTGATCTATTGTTCCGTCGTAACTCTCAAAATGGCCGCATTGAAGTTAAAACCAACAAATCTGCCATCGAGTTGAACGAAGAGCTGCATAAGCACAACTAATAAACCCGGTCATTCAATCACTGATTGTATAAACAATCTAAACTGATAGATGACAGCGGTTAAGCGGTAATATTTAGAAGTGCGCCATAGGCGCACTTCTTATTACTAGCACTAAATTTTAAAAGGCTACACGGATCACAATTATGACCCAGAAACTTTCAGCAACAATCGAACTTGCCAAAGACCTCATTAACCGCCGCTCAGTAACACCGGAGGATGCAGGCTGCCAAGATATGATGATTGAGCGATTAGAAGCGCTAGGGTTTAAAATTGAACGTCTACCTTTTGAAGATGTGAAAAATTTCTGGGCACGACGCGGCGATTCCGGCCCAGTATTCTGTTTTGCTGGCCACACTGATGTTGTACCTTCAGGTCCAGAAGAACGTTGGGAGTTTCCGCCATTCGAAGCAACTATAGAACAAGGTATGCTTTGTGGCCGAGGCGCTGCCGACATGAAAGGCAGTATCGCTGCTTTTATGACTGCACTTGAACGCTTTATTGAACATCACCCTGATCATCAAGGCTCTATCGCATTACTGATTACCAGTGATGAAGAAGGTCCTTGGATTAACGGTACTACTCGCGTTATTGACCATTTAGAAGCGCGTAATGAAAAAATAAAATGGTGCATCGTTGGCGAACCATCCAGCACCACTCATGTCGGCGATACAATTAAAAATGGCCGTCGCGGCTCTTTAGGCGCTACCCTGAAAATTCGTGGCGTACAAGGCCATGTAGCCTATCCCCATTTAGTTAAAAACCCTATTCACATGGCTGCCCCTGCACTCGCAGCACTGGCCTCTGAAGTATGGGATGAGGGGAATGACTTTTTCCCACCAACTAGTTTCCAAATCTCAAACATTAATGGCGGTACAGGTGTTACTAATGTTGTACCTGGGCATGTCGACATTATGTTTAACTTCCGCTTTTCCACGGAAGTTACCGCCGATGAACTAAAAACACGTGTTGGTGACATCCTTGATAGCCACAATTTAGAATGGGATATAGATTGGGTGCTTTCCGGCAATCCTTTCTTAACCGCCGAAGGGGACTTAGTAGAAGCCTGCCAACAGGCCATTTCAGCCGTTACAGGCACTAAAACAGAGCTATCTACATCAGGTGGTACCTCTGACGGCCGCTTTATCGCCCCTACAGGCGCTCAAGTGGTTGAATTAGGCCCGATTAACGCGACCATTCATAAAGTTGATGAACGGGTTAGCTGTAAAGACTTAGACACACTGTCTGATCTCTATGAAAACATTATGGCTCATCTGTTAACTCAATCTTAAAGGTCCCGCTCAGATGCCACTCACTTGCCCTGTTTGCAAATCACTGCTCATTTTGCAGGATAAAAGCCTTCGCTGTGAAAACAACCACAGCTTTGACGCAGCTAAACAGGGCTACTGGAATCTCCTTTTAGCCCATAAAAAACGCTCAAAAGATCCAGGAGACAATCCTGAGATGGTACAGGCCCGTAGAACATTTCTTGAACTAGGGTTCTATGAGTCCTTATCCAATGAGATAAATAAGCTTGCCGTAGAAGCGTTAGCGAGTGTCGATCATCCTCAGATTCTTGATATGGGCTGCGGCGAAGGTTACTACACAACGCGGCTACAAGATGCACTACTTCAAGCACATAAAGCCCCTTCAATAACAGCACTCGATATTTCAAAGCATGCAGTGAAAGCCGCAAGTGGAAAAAGCAAAGCCATAACTTGGCTTGTAGCATCCGGCGCAGATATTCCTTTGCCTGCAGAGAGTTTAGATCTACAACTTGTGCTTTTTAGCCGCTTAATACCTGAAGCATTTGCTAAACCAATGAAGCCCGGAAGTACCTTAATACTTGCTTGGCCAGGGGAGCAGCACTTAATAGAGCTACGTCAGCTGATCTACCAAGAGATCAAAACGAGCCATTTTGATCCCATCAGTACATTGAGTGGACAATTCGATCTCAGCCACAAGCAACAAGTTACTTACCCTTTTCAATTAGAGTCCAACAAAGAAATTACAGCCCTATTAGCGATGACCCCTCATAGTCAACGCTTGCCCCCAGAAGCTAAAGATAAAATCTGTCAGCTAAATACTTTGCCGCTTACCTTAGATGTTAATCTAGGGGTCTTCACACGGCGATGAAAAAAAAGCTTCAACGCTGGCTCTACCAACGAGCAGATAACCCTAAACAAAATCTAATCCTGCTTGGCATTGGTTTTGTTGTGTTCTTTTTAGGTATGTTAATTCTAGGAGCCGCAGAGTTCGTATTAGAAAGCTCCATATCGCAGGAGATTCTTGCACTCATTGGCTTGATCATCCTATCGGCTGGCATCATACTGGCAGCAATTGGCTACATAAGCCTTAGCGTTTTACGCATTATCCGTTTTATAAGCGATGACAAACATGACTAGTACACGACACCCTGATATCGAAATCTATATTAAAAACTGTTCGTTCGAAGCGATTCAGGAATGGCTAGCATCACAGGCAGAAAAAATAGATTATATTTCATCCAAAGGAACAACCCACCAGCTCAACTTGCGCTTCTCCGGTAACGATGTAGAGACAATGATTCATGAGCGCGCAGCAGGAAAAGCATGGACAAGCCTCTGGTTAAAGTCTGACAAAAGCCCTTGGGCAACAGATCTTGAATGCGCTCACGCAACGGCCACCGCACTAAACACACAAGTTCGATGCATCGTTTCAAGCTGGGAAGATGGTGATGATCCTGATGAATATTGGAAGATTGAAAACGGCGCAGAAGAAAAAATTCAGTGGCAAACATAAGACTTGCCTATCCATTAATTAGCTGCATAAGATGAGCGGTACTTATAACTTATCCCACGCTAAGTTAGCTGGCTATTACCCTCACCATAAACCACCACTCGATTTCGCCCTCCTTCTTTTGCCGCATAAAGTGCCTCGTCAGCCCGTTTAAGTAGCCTATTTAATGTATCCTCATCGTTAGTATATAAATGCGATACACCAAGACTAACTGTGACGCTAATAAGCTCGCCATTATCATTAAAACTTAGCTCAGATACTTTATGCCGTAACCGCTCAGCCACCGCATAAGATGCGTCTAGAGAGGTTTCAGGCAACAGCATGGCGAACTCCTCACCACCAATTCGACCAAAACTATCCACTTCTCGCAGTTCACGGGTACACACGTTTACAATGTCTAACAAAACCGCATCACCAAACGCATGGCCGCAACGATCATTGATCTGCTTAAAGTAATCCACGTCTAGCATAAGTAGGGTTAACGGTAACCTATAGCGCTTACTTCTTGCACACGCGCTTTCTGCCTGCGCCATAAAATACCGGCGATTATAAGCATTGGTCAGCGAATCCCTATTAGCAAGCTCTCGTAACTCCTCATTACTCTTTTCTAAGGCAGCCGACGCTTCTGCTAACTCATGCGTCCGGATCTTCACTTGATTGATAACCAACATATTTTGCCGAGCCAGCGCACCAATAATGGAAAATAACGCTAACACTAACGCAGTCCCTCCAACATGGACCACCCAGCCCAATACCTTATTGATACCTCCCTGATAGTTCGCCTCAACGTCCCAATAAAAATCCCAGCGCGCATTACCCGAGCGCGTCTGATAATAAAACGTTTCAACAATATCGTCGGTATCCGGCGAACCAATCATCAGATGTTCAACCAACACCTCGCGATCACCTTCACCCACGGGAAGGCGTTCAACCATTCGCAGCCTTAAACCATTCGGTACATGCAGCACGCTTAAATCTGCAAAAAAATCACTTAAATTAACTAAAGAGAGAACAACACCGGGCTGATTATCATTGGCAGCACTAAACGCAAAGGCGATAAATAGTTTGCCGTAATCATCAATAAACATAGGACTTAAGACCACCTGCGAAGGACTCGCCAGCGCTTGGCGCAAAACCGGAGCAATAATCGGCTGCGCTCTAAGATCACCCTTTTTAGAAAGCACCCCATGAACATCCGTGCTATAGCGCACTTTACTTTCCATATTGGGAGAATTGCTATTCATCACCGAAACATAGGCCACACTGGTTAATGGGATTACTGATTCATTCTCAATCTCCTCCATCAACTCGACCCCTTTAAAAAACTCATCCTCTGTAATAGATTGAGAGCCATAAAAGAGGGCGGCTACTCCCCTCAACTCTGAATGAAAAAGCGACATCCAGTTAAGGCTAATATGGGTAATCTGCTGGGTTTCCAGCTCGGCTTTATCTAACCAAACTTTGGCGGCGTGATCCCCTAAAGCCCAGCCCCAGCCATTGATTCCAATCAACGAAATCAAAAACGCCAGAACAAACATTATAAGCTTTACAACTCGCCTCTGTATTAACACATCTAATGCCTTATTTCACAGATAAAAATTGAACACACATAGCCCTTAAACCCTGTCCAAATACCCGCCGATTCAGTCCTCTCCTTTCAAGCGAACCCCCACTGAATAAGTCGCACGGAAACCGCTAGGAGCCAATGACGTTAAACGCGCTAACGCGTTTATATTTTTTTGATCAACCACATAAATTTCGGGGCCCACATGGCGAATAAAGGTTTTTTTATCCAGTACTCGTACCAATTGATCGACTGCAATTCGCCCTTGAATAACCGCAGAATCAGTCGGCGCTCCAACAATCTGTCCTCGCTTAATCCCTCGGTAGACCTCAGGCGTAAAATAATAAGCAAGGATCTTAACTTGGTCACTTAACCCTCGGGCACGTAACACCTTAATGGCCGCAGACGCCGTGACAGCAGTACCCACGATATAATCAATATCAGGTTGCATATCTAACACCTCGTTTAGCAAGGCTGTCTGCACTAACTTTCCCGTATCCCCATAGCGTTTAGCAACGATATTAACATCGCTGCCCATCAACGCCTTCTGAAACCCCAAATCACCCGCTAACACCCAACCCGCACCCTCAGGTCCGGGGAACCAAGCCACCTTTGCAGGTGAATTTGATGTGGCATGAAGCTGAGCAAGATAAGTGCCAGCACTAAACCCCATTTCTTCAAAGGACACTAAGGAGCGGGCAGCCACACGTGAAGATGACATGCCATTAATCACATCAATAACAGGTATACCTTTATTATGAAGCTCCTCAACAAGATCATCTAACCCTTTATAAGAGATGGCACCAATAATAACGCCGTTACTTCCCTCCTCCACGCACTTACGGATCTGTTGCAATTGAGTCTGCAAATGATCATATCCTCCCGCTTCATGCACCTCTAAGTTAATCCCTAAACGACGCGCTTCACTGACCACACCGAAGTTAACAGCCAGCCAATAGGAGTCTTTCATATGGGGGAAGGATGTACAGATACGCCACGTTTTTTGAGCGGCCTTTAATGGGCTGTAGAACGCAATACTCTTTTCTTTTTCACCATCAATAGAGTGCCCCTGAACTTCTACAGGAAAGGGGTACCAAGAAACACCTCCCTGAGCATACACCGTCACAACAGCGCACTTTAGAAGCAGGATAGAGATCAAGGTTGTTAAACTACATCTCATCATTATTCAAGAATCACCACAGCCCATAACTTACCTAAACGCACTCACAAAGTGCCGCTAAAATAGATAAAACCGGTGTCGTATTGCATACGTGGATAAAACGCATCGCGCCCTATTTATACACAGTCAGCGTTGATCTTTTAAAAATCCACAGTGTACAAGATAGCAGCTTTTTATCTGGAAGGTCGAAAAAGACAACGGGGAAACAGCCAGAACGCTGAATTAAAAACACTCTAATTGAAACAGAGAGGAGTTATTTTAAGCCGCAGCTCGAATCTGCTGCTTAGAACGCTCAAT
This sequence comes from Neptuniibacter marinus, assembly GCF_001597725.1. Classification (GTDB taxonomy): domain Bacteria; phylum Pseudomonadota; class Gammaproteobacteria; order Pseudomonadales; family Balneatricaceae; genus Neptuniibacter; species Neptuniibacter marinus. The sequence goes on along the minus strand of NZ_LUTR01000008.1, from coordinate 34,885 downwards.
TTCACCAATAAGTAACTGCCCTGTCGACATCAAACCGACTTTCGCATACTCATCAGACGCCTGAGCTTGCTGACGAGGCATATGACTATGACTATAGATGTAACCATTAACGTAAGCGAAATCCCCTACTAATCCCTCATGCACAGCAACATTTAACCTTTCAGTTACTTGCGCATTATATAATTCGTTTGGATCTGGGTAGGTACTTTGGACTTCAGGAAGCTTAAAGTCACCGGACCCTTCAGATATGGACTCCGATTTAATGAGCGCTTGATTAGAATGAATCAAACTCAGCAGCATGGAGAATTGCGCACCACTACCACTTTGAACCGCTTGGCTCAAAGTAGAGGTATAGCCCTCAATTCGATTGATAATCTGCTCGGTTCGCATACTACTCGCTAATAAGTAAAAATAAATACTGATTTCTAGTCCCAATTTTATCGACCAAAGGCTAGAATTCTTTACTATAAAATCATAAAAAATAAGGATAATTTATGGGAAGGTGGCGTCCACCACAGCCTCGCAGCTCGAAATATATTACCGCTGAAGGCTACGCTCGCTTAAATGAGGAGCTGAAATATCTATGGAAAGTAAAACGGCCTGAAATCACGCAGTCGGTAAAAGAGGCTGCAGCCCAAGGTGATCGGTCAGAAAATGCTGAATATATCTATGGCAAAAAACAACTACGTGAAATTGACAGGCGAGTTCGCTACCTATCAAAACGTCTCGAAGACATGGTAGTGGTCGATCGTGCACCGGAGCCATCAAAGCAAGACACTGTATTCTTTGGTGCTTGGGTAACCCTTATCGATGAAGATGACAACAAAAGAACACACCGCATCGTAGGACCGGATGAGATTGGTATCGAAGCTGATTTTATCTCCATAGATTCACCATTGGCGCGTCTTATCTTAAAAAAGCAGCTAGGGGACGAAATTTGTCTCAAGAAACCCGATGGAAGTGAAGTCTATTACGAAATTGTAGGGATTAGATACACCCCCTAAAAGCCGGTTACGCATTTTTATTTTCATACATCCGCCGATCAGCCTCCCCAATCCAGTACTCTAATGTCTGCGCGCTATCATCCATTAATACCGAGCCAATACTTACACGGATATCGTCCTTAGTTATTCGGTCGACTACTCGTTCAGCAATTTGGGTTAGCTGCTCAAGATTACGTATCGCGACCAGCATCACAAACTCATCACCCGATAACCGAGCGGCGACATCACTCTCTCTTACCGTCTCTTCCAAAGCTTTACCTAAGCGCCTTAACGCTTGATCACCGGCTAAATGCCCGTAGACATCATTAACCCTCTTAAGACCGTCCATATCCATATACAGAAGCCCCAGCGACAATTTCGAGCGTTTAGCCAAGGCAATATATTGCTGAGCTACGGAATAAAACCCCCTCCGGTTATAAAGTCCAGTCAGCTCATCAGTCATAGCAAGATTAGAAATCATTTGATACTGCGATAGGATTTTAAGATCAGCCTCAATTAAATCTCTTAACTCACTCACCAGATCAACATAATCTTTTTGATAATTAGTGGCATTAAAATCCATCACACAAATGGTGCCAAAAGGCTCGCCTGTCGGCCATTTAACAGGCAAGCCTAGGTAGGAACAAAATCCATCGTCACTCACTTCTGGATTAGTGTTCCAATAAGGGTCAGTTGACGCATCAGGAACGTAAAGCAACTCCTGCTGCTCGACAACTTTTTTACAGAAAAGATTAGTATCCTGAGGAACCGTCACGCCAGCATCATAAGGGTTCGATGCCTGACCACTTGAGATCACGACTTGGAACCCTTCTGGTGCATACTGAACAATAAAGCCTGCCGGCGCGTTAAAGACACGCGCCATAACATCAATTGTTTTTTGCCACTTAGCTAAAGGGACTGAACCTTCACTCTCATCTAACACCCACTGGTCAGGGGTAAGCATCGCCATTCCTTATAAATACAACTAGAACTACTACTGTGACACTCCAATTAGCAAATAGTTTGTATAGTTTAAAAAGATAGATAAACGCCCCATAGACAATAACTAAACCAAAGGCGTTTAAACGCTAACCTTTAGAGAAAGGTAGGCTTAAAAATTTTCACTGAATTTCTTGCAGGCATAAAAAAACCAGCACAGGGCTGGATTCTTATAAGTGGTGGGTCGTACAGGATTACTATTACCCTACGGGCCATCGTCGCAAGCTCCGATGTTTTCTTATGACTTCGTCATGCGAATCGAACCTTTAACGGTTCTCATCCTGTACTCGTGCATTTTTTACAGGCATAAAAAAACCAGCACAGGGCTGGATTCTTATAAGTGGTGGGTCGTACAGGATTCGAACCTGTGACCAATTGGTTAAAAGCCAACTGCTCTACCAGCTGAGCTAACGACCCATCTCTTAGATTGGCTCCCTGAGCTGGACTCGAACCAGCGACCAATAGATTAACAGTCTACTGCTCTACCAACTGAGCTATCAGGGAACTCTAGTTCCAGTAAATGGCGGAGGGATAGGGATTCGAACCCTAGGGCCCTCTCGGACCGCTGGTTTTCAAGACCAGTGCTTTCGACCACTCAGCCATCCCTCCGCAGGAACGGCGCGTATATTATAGGATTGAGTTTTTGTGTCAACCAATAACGCGACTTTTTACTGAAAAAAGCTGAATTATTATGAAACTATTTTCACAATAAAAATAAGCGGTTAGATAGTGTACAGAAATACACAACAAAGCAACCAAATAAGATCAAATTATAACCATTAGGTCAATATCCTGATCCCATTAACGTTACTCCTTCATCCCCTTAATGGGTCAATATCTTCCCTCTATTATGTATTTCTTATAAAAAACCTTAAAAAAATCACATGTTTGGGTAATTTGGCCCGCCTGTTCCTTCAGGCACCACCCAGCGAATATTTTGCGCAGGGTCTTTAATATCACATGTTTTACAATGTACGCAGTTTTGGCTGTTAATCTGAAACCGCTTCCCCTCTGCCTCCTCAATCACTTCGTATACCCCAGCAGGGCAGTAGCGTTGTGCAGGTTCAGCAAAGCGCTCTAGGTTACTCCCAAGCGGTATAGATGGATCTTTTAACTGTAAGTGACAAGGCTGATCTTCTTCATGGTTAGTATTAGACAGAAAAACTGAACTCAGTTTATCAAAGCTAAGCACCCCATCCGGTTTTGGATACGTAATTTGCTCACACTCTGCCGCCGGCTTTAACTGTGCATAATCTTCATGATTATCATGCAGTGTTACAGGCAATTTCCCGGAAAATATATTCTGATCAATAAAGTTAAAAGCTCCGCCTAATAACGGCCCGAACTTATGCATAGCTGGACCAAAATTCTTAGAGCTAAATAACTCATCATATAACCAAGAAGCTTTAAACTTATCTGCAAAGCTATTTAGATTTTCCCCACCAGCAGACGAGGACTGCAGCGCGTCAAAGATCGCCTCAGCCGCCAACATACCAGACTTCATCGCCGTGTGCGTACCTTTGATTTTTGAAAAATTCAACGTACCTGCATTACAGCCCGCAACGATACCACCAGGGAAAGTCATCTTAGGCAGTGCATTAAAACCACCTTTAGTGATTGCTCGCGCTCCATAGGAGACGCGCTTACCGCCGTCTAAATACTGTTTAAGAACAGGGTGATGCTTCAATTTTTGAAATTCATCAAAAGGGCTTAAGTAAGGGTTTTTATAGTTTAAATCAACAATCAAACCCACAACAACTTGATTGTTTTCAGTATGGTAAAGGAAAAAGCCACCACTGCTCTCGCCTGTTAACGGCCAACCCGAACCATGCAGTACAAGCCCTGGCTGGTGTTTATCTGGATCAACATCCCATAGCTCTTTAATACCTAGCCCATAATGCTGAGCATCAGATTGAGCAGCAAGATCATAGCGTTCGATCAGTTCCTTACCTAAATGCCCCCGACAACCTTCAGAGAAAATGGTGTATTTAGCATGCAACTCCATACCCGGCATATAACCATCTTTGTGCTCGCCGGATGCACTAACACCCATATCACCTGTCGCAATCCCTTTAACACTGCCATCCTCGTTATACAGCACCTCGGATGCAGCAAAACCGGGGAAAATTTCAACACCAAGCTGCTCAGCCTGCTCCGCCAACCAACGACAAAGATTCCCTAAACTAACAATGTAATTGCCGTGATTGTGCATAGTTTTAGGCACAAACATATTAGGTACTTTTATGGAGGAGGTTTCGTTTTTTAGCATGAAGATCTGATCTTCAACTACAGGGGTGTTTAAAGGCGCACCTAGCTCTTTCCACTCAGGAAAAAGCTCATCGAGTGCGCGACTTTCAACCACGGCACCAGACAATATATGCGCCCCCACCTCAGATCCTTTTTCAACCACACAAACCGTCATCTCTTGCTCGGCCGCCTGCGCTTGCTGCATTAATTTACATGCAGCGGATAAACCAGCAGGGCCAGCACCGACAATAACCACATCAAATTCCATGGATTCTCTAGCCACAGCATTCATATTTTTCACCTCAGTTTTTTCGGGTATTAAGCGCGATCTATATACTTATCTGATCGCAGCTTAAAACTGCTCTTCGCTCATAGCCATAACGGTCTCACCACCAGATTGCATGGCCACTAATAAAGAACTAACCCTAGGTAACATCTGTTCGGTAAAGAAACGGGCAGAGATAATTTTGGCACTAAGGAAGTCACTATCAGCCCCCTCTTTAGAGAGATTTTCTTGCGCTATAGCTGCCGATTTAGTTAACAACCAAGCACCGCAAAGATAGCCCATTAGCATCATATAGCTGACACTCGCACTCCCTGCCGCTGAAGCATCTTTTGCAGCAACCTCTAAAACCCATTGTTTAGCGATGCTCGCTTGCTCAACCGCGGCCTGTGTTGCGCTAACAATGTCTTGCAACTCTGGATGGTCTATTTCCTTTAAATCACTGCTTATTTCAGAGAGCAGATCGGTAACCGCATCACCTCCATCCACAAGGGTCTTGCGACCAATAAGATCCAAAGCCTGAATCCCTGTTGTACCTTCATAGATAGTTAAGATACGTGCATCACGATAGTATTGAGCAACGCCTGTTTCCTCAATAAACCCCATACCCCCATGGATCTGTACCGCAAGATAAGTCAGCTCTTGTGCTAACTCAGTCACCCAGCCTTTTACAATAGGGGTCAATAGATCATTACGTTTCTGATGTTTTAACTTAGCCTCAGCATCGACAGCATTGTTTACATAGTCACTTTCGGCACGCGCCACATACACCAACGCACGCATTGCTTGAATTGACGATTTCATCTGCAAAAGCATTCGGCGCACATCCGGATGCTTAATAATGCTAATACGTGAACCATCCCGTAGCGTCCCTTGGATTCGCTCTTTCGCATAGGTAACAGCATGCTGATACGACCTTTCGGAGATCGCCAAACCTTGTAAGCCAACACCTTGCCGCGCATCGTTCATCATTGTGAACATACAGGCTAAACCTTGGTTTTCCTTACCCACTAGATAACCGATTGCTCCCCCGTTATCACCAAAACTCATCACACAAGTCGGGCTACCATGAATACCTAATTTATGCTCAAGAGAAACGGCATAAGCATCATTGCGCTGTTCAGTTGGATTGCCGTTCTCATCGAGTGGGTATTTAGGTACAACAAAGAGCGAGATACCTTTAACACCTGCAGGTGCATCAGGAAGACGAGCCAAAACCAGATGAACAATATTGTCCGTCATCTGGTGATCACCCCAAGTAATAAAGATTTTTTGCCCAGTGATACGGTAATAATCGTCCTCAGGTACCGCTTTAGATTTGAGCGCTGCCAGATCAGTACCTGCATCAGGTTCAGTCAAATTCATGGTTCCAGTCCACTCACCGCTAATTAACTTAGGCAGATAGTGTTTTTTAAGTTGATCATTTCCATGAGTTTCGATCGCTTCGATAGCCCCTTGCGTTAACAGTGGACAAAGTGCCCAAGCAAGATTCGCCGACTGCCAAACCTCATTAACCGCAACGGCTAATACATTCGGTAAGCCCTGCCCTCCAAATTCGGGATTGCCCGCAAGTGAAGGCCAGCCACCATCACAAAACTGTTGATATGCATCTGAGAAACCAGGTGTTTCAGACACATTATTATTCTCAATGGATGCACCTAATTTATCACCAGTAACGTTCAATGGCGCCAACTGCTCACTGCCAAGTTTCGCAGCCTCATCAAGTACCGCTTCCGCGAGACCATCAGCAAAATCGTCCAAACCTGCCTGCTGACAAATTTGTTCTAAACCCACCAACTGATTTAAAACAAAAACACCATCTTGATAGGGATATCGATAATCACTCATTGCTACTCTTGCTCCGTTCTGTAACCCACCTATCAATAATAGGCCACATTTTATTATTCTAAAGGAACTATAATCACATCGGGAAATGCTATTAACATGATCTATTTAGCACACCAAACCAGCAATAACATTTAATACCTTATTCGCTAACAATAACGGTCAATACATTAAAAAACCCTAAATTTTATAAGTTACAGCCCTATCAAGAAGAAGCTAACTGCTGACAATATGTATCGCTACGACGATATTCACCGGGTGTCATACCTGTCCATTTTTTAAAGGAGCGGAAAAAAGCGGAAGGCTCATCAAAGCCCATCAAACCAGCCACATCATTAATCGACAACTGTGGCGAGTTCATATAATTAAGCGCCGCCATTTTACGGCTCTCATCTTTAATCTTTTGATAAGAGGTATCCTCTTCTAATAAGCGCCGACGTAGTGTAGAAACCGACATATGTAGACGGTAAGCAACCTCTTCAGCACTAGGCAACTCTTGGCTAAAATCTTTACCAATCAGTGCAACAACCTGCGATTTAAGACTCGCATCATCATCCACCATTACAATCAGTTGATAGGGCGCTGTTTTCAGGAAACTACGTAGAGTTTCGGGCGTTTGCACTATAGGAAAATCTAAATAGCGGGCAGGAAAAACAATGGCATTATCGTGCTGATCAAATTTAACTTCAGATTGAAAAAGAGTTTTATACTGCGCTACATCATCAGGTTCAGAGAATGAAAAATAAGCCGCTTTTAACTCCAAACGCTTACCAATCAACCAGCATAAAAAGTGATGCCACATGGAAAGAGAGGTTCTAATTCGACCTGGATTCTCATCAACCAACAGCTCCTCCATAGACGCGCCGGAAGCATCTGTTGTAGTGAACGAAACTTTGGCATATCGCCCTTTGCGTACTAAAAACGGCTTAACCTGAGTTCCACGACAGATCTCATGAAAATCACTTGCACGGTAGATCGCTCTTTCCAACGTAGGGCAATGAATCAAACAATGACACATCATGCGAAAAGTCCCATTCGGAACCTTCCCTCCGCTTAACATGCCAAAATATTCATCCTGAGCGATGTAATATATACGTTGGTATAATAGACCAAATTTATCCGCTGGAAACTCGGTCTGACTTCCCACCTCTGAAGGACTGATACCCACCTGATTTAACAGTTGATCAACACTAAAACCCTGTTCTTGAACTAGTTGCAGAAGGTGCCGTACATAGCCTGCCGGCACAGTAATTTTACGCTCCATAATCTCACTACCTACAATTAATATTGGTTAACATGAAACGCATTTCCCTCCCTATTGTTGACCTGAAGTAGTACATTTATCAACCCAAAAGAACAATTTTGTTAATAAATGTGGAGTCAATTGTTATTGAGACTCAAGTCGCTGACATAGATTATGTGTAGGGTTCCTTACTCTATTTTACGCCCAAAGCACCTGAAAAAAGGCGCTTTATCAGAAAGTCGGCTATCTTAGAAGTAATACTAATTAGCGCCTTTTAAAAAAATAACAATGCTAGGTGAACGAAATGGCAATAAGAAATAGGATTTTGCGTTGCAGCAAAAACCAAACACAGGTGTTCACACACACACTACTTCCCATATTGATAGGTTCTGTCGTATCTATTAATCAAGTGCACGCCCTCGAATTTAATCTAGGTGAGATAGAAGGTCGTTTAGATTCTCAAATTTCAGTCGGCGCTAGCTGGCGAATGGATGACCCTTCTCAAGCACTAATTTCGCCAGCGAATGGGGGTACAAGTAAAGGCGGTGGCAGCTATGATGATGCCACCCAAAACTTTGACAAAGGTGAGACGTTCTCTCAAATTGTTAAAGGAGTTCATGACCTTGAATTAAGTTATGAGAATGTAGGTTTCTTTGCCCGTGCAAAGTATTGGTACGACCTCGAATTAGAAAATGGCGCTCGTGCACATGGACATACTGCAAACGGCTATACGCCAGATACTGAATTAAACGATTCGGGCTTTAATGACTTTGCCAAATTCTCCGGCTTCGAGCTACTCGATGCCTACTGGTACGGATCATTTGATATTGATCAAAAACCGCTTGACGTTCGCTTAGGTCGACAAGTTATCAACTGGGGCGAAAGCACCTTTATTCAAGGTGGTTTAAATGCGATCAACCCAGTGGACGTTAGCTCGTTCAGACGGGCTGGCGCTGAAGTCAAAGAGGGCCTTCTCCCTGTAAATATGGCATTTGCATCCTTAGGTGTTACCGATAACCTAAGTGTTGAAGGCTTCTACCAAATCTCGTGGGAACCAACTGCTATTGATGGCTGCGGTACTTACTTTTCAAACAACGACTTTGTTGGCGAAGGTTGTGACGGTATTCGTATAGGCAGTGGTGCTTTAGGAACACTAGATGACCAAACCTACTTCAACAATCCAGCGGTTTTAGGCGGGCAAGACCCCGTCGTTTATAGAAACGCAGATGGCCGACGTGAAGCGGATGACGATGGTCAATTTGGTATCGCTTTCCGCTATTTTGCAGAAGAGCTAAATAATACCGAATTTGGTCTCTATGCTGCGCAATACCATAGCCGCTTACCCATCACTAGTGGTGTCTATGACGTTGGGGCTTTCTTTGGTGGCCTTCCAGCAACCTTAGGCTCATCTTATTATGTTGAATACCCAGAAGACATTAAAATGCTCGGTCTGAGTTTTAGCACAAACGTTGGTGACATAGCTTGGTCAGGTGAGATCAGCCATAAAAAAGATGTCCCTATGCAAATCAACGGAACCTCGTTAATAGCAGGTATTCTAACCGCCGGTGCGACAGGGAATACAGCTTTAGATAACTATATAAAGGATGCAACCGGCAACGGTGCTTCGTTTGATAGCGAAGTAGACGGTTATCAAACCTTTGATGTTTCACAGTTCCAAACTAGCTTGATTAGCTTTCATGATCGGGTATTAGGCGCAAGCCGCTTAACCTTAATCGGTGAATTCGGCTGGACCCATGTTCACAGTCTAGATGAAAGCGCGAACGCTCTAAAATATGGCCGTCATGGTGCATACGGTTATGCGGCTGGCGATAACGATGGCTTCGTTACTCAAGACTCATATGGTTATGTAGTCAGAGCCAATCTTAATTACACTAATGTTTTTGCAGGTGTAAACTTAACACCAGAGATTAGCTTTAAGCACGGTTTAGAGGGTTATGGCCCTCAACCCGGTGCAGGCTTCAATGAGGATGAGAAAACACTAGGTCTAAGCTTAACCGCTGACTACCTTAACAGATACTCAGTCCAGCTTTCATACACTGATTACTTTGGTGGTGACTTCAATTCAATTGAAGACCGCGACTTTCTTTCACTCAGCGCATCCGTTTCTTTCTAAGAAGCGTTTACCAGATGGAGATATCATCAATGCTTAAAACTAAAAGACTGCTGCTGAGCACTGCCCTTATTTTGGCTTCATCTGCAGCATATTCAGCTACAACTGCTGAAGAAGCAGCTAAACTCGGTGATTCATTGACACCAATTGGCGCAGAAAAAGCCGCTAATTCATCGGGAAGCATTCCTGCATGGAAGGGGGGCTTAGCCACATCAACTGACCGTTATACCAACCCATTTGCTAACGAAAAACCATTATTTACAATTACAGCGGCCAATGCCGATCAGTATAAAGATAATTTGACGCCCGGCCAGCTAGCAATGTTAGAGCGTTACAAAGATAGTTTTTCTATCCCTGTTTATCCGACTCACCGAACCGCTGCATTACCCGATCATATCTATACCGCAGCTAAAGCTAATGCCATATCGACCACGTTAACCGATGGAGGCAACGGCCTAAAAGACTTTACAACAGCAATCCCCTTCCCTATCCCTAGCAATGGACTAGAAGTCATTTGGAATCATATGACTCGATATAGAGGCGGGGCTTTGGAACGTACTTTTGTGCAAGTTCCTGTACAAGCCAATGGTAGCTATACCGCGGTAAAAATAAACGAGAAAATGTCTTGGCCAAGCGCCTTAGAAGACGGTGCTGATCCTCAAAAAGACCAGAATATCTTGTTTTATTTCGTTCAAGAGGTCAAAGCACCTTCACGCCTAACCGGTAATGTACTTTTGGTGCATGAAACAATGAACCAAATCACCCAGCCTCGCCAAGCTTGGACCTATAATGCCGGCCAAAGAAGAGTACGTAGAGCTCCCCAGATTGCTTACGATGCACCGGGAACGGCAAGTGACGGGCAACGCACCACGGATAACTTAGACCTTTTCAATGGCGCGCCTGATCGTTACGACTGGAATCTTGTAGGTAAACAGGAAGTCTATATTCCTTACAATAGCTTCAAGCTAGCAGACAGAGGCCTAAAATATGAAGATATTTTACAGTCTGGTCATATGAACCCTGAACACACTCGCTATGAACTGCATCGGGTATGGAAAGTTGAAGCAACATTAAAAGAGGGTGAACGACACATCTATGCCAAGCGTACTTTTTACATAGATGAAGATAGCTGGCAAATCGCGATTGTTGATCACTATGATGGTCGAGGCGAGCTTTGGCGCGTAGCAGAAGCTCATCAGTTCCAATATCGTGATGCAAACGTACCTTGGCTTGTAGCGGAAACCTTATATGACCTTCAATCAGGACGTTATTTAGTCGGTAGTTTAACCAATGAAGAGGGTGAAGGGTTCGACTTTACTAAACGCTTTAGTCATAAAAACTTTACACCACAGGCCATTAGACGCTTAGGCAAGTAATAGCCCATTTATCCTCCTTTAATTTGATAGTTTTCCATAGCCTCCTCAGCTTTTGAGGAGGCTTTTTTATAAAAAGGCTTTTCTAATTCAACAGGGGCTAGGATAATAGGTTAGATTAGCAATGAATGCTGTTACAGCTCACCTACTCCGGAAATGAAAACCATGGCCGAAATCGGCAAATACAATACCCTTGAAGTACTTAAAGAAAGAGATTTTGGCGTTTATCTAGATGCCGGAGACTTAGGTGAAATTCTGTTACCTAAGCGTTACTGTGCTGATGACTTAGAAGTAGGTGATCGTATTCGCGTTTTCATCTACCTTGATACTGATGACCATCTTATCGCCACAACCGAAATACCCGTGGCCATTGTTGGTGAATTTTCCATGCTAAAAGTATCTGAGGTCAACAATACTGGTGCTTTCTTGGATTGGGGTTTACCTAAAGAGGTATTACTACCTTATAGCGAGCAAAAAAACCGCCCTGTTGAAGTCGATAAACGCTACCTTGTACGCCTTTATTTAGATAAGCACACCAATCGCATTGTCGCTTCCACCAAAATCGATAGGTTTTTAGATAAAACCCCTCCAAATTACAAAACCGGCGAAGAAGTTCAACTCGTTGTAGCAAATCGTACAGATCTAGGTCAGAAAGTTATCGTAAACCATGAACATTGGGGCATGATTTTCCGCAGTGACGTATTAAAAACGGTTTATCCTGGGCAAAAGTTTAAAGGCTATATAAAAGAAGTACGTGCCGACGGGAAGATCAATGTATCTATGCAAAAACCCGGTTATGGGAAAGTGATAGATACAACCGATAAAATTTTAGAAATGATGGCCGAACAAGACGGTTTTATCACAGTGCATGATAAATCATCACCTGAGATAATCTTCCAACATTTTGGTCTCAGCAAAAAAGCATTTAAGAAAGCGGTCGGCGCTTTATTAAAACAAGACAAAATCACTGTAGAACCCAGCGGTCTACGCCTTAAAGATTAAATAAAAAAACGCACTTCAATGAAGTGCGTTTTTTATTTCATATACTAAGAGGAAGGATTATGAAGCAACCCACTCCTCTAACTCATCAGCACTACCAATAAGCTTGCCATCGACAAAGATCTGCGGTGTAGTACCACGCCCAGATACCGCCTGCAAAGAACTAAAGCTAACACCGTTGGTACCTAGAACAATCTCTTCGTATTTATAGCCGTTATCAGCCAATACCTTCTTAGCACGCGTACAATGTCCGCAGCCAGGCTTACTAATAAGTGTGACACGTTTTGGCTGCTCCGCTTGTGGATTAATATACTCAAGCATAGTATCGCCATCAGATACTTCAAAAGGGTCGCCTGGCAGATCGGGTTCGATAAACATTTTGTCGATCACCCCGTCTTTTACCAACATCGAATAGCGCCATGAACGCTTTCCAAAACCTAGGTCATTTTTATCGACCAACATACCCATAGCTTCACTAAACTCACCATTACCATCAGGTATAAACGTAATATTTTCAGCCTTTTGGTCTTCAGCCCATGCATTCATTACAAAAGTATCATTCACAGACAAACAGATAATTTCATCAACGCCATTATCAGAAAAAACCGGCGCTAACTCATTATATCGTGGTAAATGAGTACTAGAGCATGTCGGCGTAAATGCCCCTGGTAATGCGAACAAAATAACCGTTTTTCCTTTGAACAACTGATCGCTTGTCACATCAACCCAATCATTACCCTGACGAGTGTGGAACACAACCTGTGGTACGCTTTGACCTTCTTTTGTCTGTAACATCAATCAATTCCTCATACTAAAATTATTACTCTAACGCCCGTTTGCGTTGATGGAATTACTATAACGAAAATCAAATAATTTAAGAAATTTAATAAAACAAAAGCACCGATAGATTAAAACTATATCTAGACACGATTTACCATGACCCAATTTAACGAGAACGATAAAAAGCGATAAACTCATCAAACGGCAAAGGCTTTCCTAAATAAAACCCCTGAATAAAGTCACAACCATACTCATCCAACATAGCCAGTTGTTCCTTAGTTTCAACACCCTCGGCCACAACCCGAATCCCTAATGTCTGGCCCATTTTGATGATCACCTCCACAAGTATACGGTCCTGTACATCATCCATAATATCCGTCACAAAACTACGATCAATCTTTAGAAAATCAATCGGGTAGTGACGTAGATAATTTATTGCTGAATAACCGGTACCAAAATCATCAATAGCAAAAGCGATCCCCTGCTCTCGTAATTGATTAATTTTATCTAATTGATTACCCCCGCCATCCATTAACAACGATTCAGTAATCTCAAAGACTAATTTATGGTGATCAACTTCATACTGATCAATAAGATTCAACCAGCGCTCAACCGCATCTTTCGGGAAAAACTCAGCAACAGAACGGTTAACAGCGATTTGCACATCAACCCCTCTCTCCGTCAACTGATTAGACAGATGACAAGCTTCCTCTAATACCCAGTCACCTAAGGCCCTAATTGCTCCGGTCTGCTCAGCAATAGGAATAAAGTCCACAGGGAAGACAACACCACGCTCAGGATGGAACCATCGAATAAGCGCTTCACATTTAGAAACTTCCCTATCTTTTAAAGACATTATAGGTTGAAGGTAAAGCTGAAACTGACCTCGACGAATACCATCAAGGATTTCATTATGTACTTGTACATGCCGCTTAACTTCAAAACTTAGCTCGTCATTAAAGAAATAAATTCTATTTTTTCCCGATCGCTTAGCTTCATACATCGCTCGGTCAGCATTTTGTAACAATACATCGGCTGACTGTCCATCTTGTGGGTATATAGCAATACCAAGACTATGAGTTACCGACAGATATTGTCCGCCAATAAGGTAAGGCTCACCCAACTCTAGTTGTAACTTTTCTGCCAACAGCTCCGCTTGAGTAGCGGTTTCAATATCATTCAGCACAATCACAAACTCATCACCCGCCAACCGAGCAATAAGGTCATCAGAACGAACAATATGACCCATACGTTGAGAAAACAGCCTTAAAAGCTCATCACCTGCATGATGGCCCCAGTTATCATTAACTTCTTTAAAATAATCAAGATCGATAAAAAACAACGCAAATATATTGCCGTGGCGTTGATGTTCATTAATTATTTTTTTGAATCTCTGCGTAAAATGGTAACGGTTGGACAGTCCTGTTAGACCATCATAGCTAGCCCTATAGTTTGCCGTATCTATAGCAACAAGCTTTTCTCGATAGTTGGAAGCAATAAGATAAGTAGCCATGGCTGTAACTAGGCTAACAAGCAGAGCGGCGGCCCAAAAATAAATAATTTCTTGAAGACTTACCTGCCATCCACCTTTAGCGCTGGCCGCCAGCTGCCATTTTCCTAAAGGTAAAAACACATCAACAATAACAGGGTCATTATCAAACGTAGAGGCATGTCCAAAAAAGACAGCTCCTTCAGACCCTTTACCATCTTTACCACGAATGGCAATGTCTAGCCCCCATAGATTCTCATGGAGGCCAGCATTAGCAAACAGCTCTTTATCGTTGATAACGACTGAGATGAGTCCCCATAAAATATCACGCTTTACACCAATAAACACAGGCACTCTAGCGATTAAGGCACTCCCCCCCTGAACAAGATCAACTGGGCCAGTAAGGATAACCTGATCATTAATTACAGATTCTTGAACCGTCACAGACTGATCGGGCACATCACGATAATCAACCCCTAGGGCCGATTCATTACCAAGAACGGGATAAATATTAGTGATAATAAGGTCTGGAGCCAAAGCGATATGACTAATGCTTAGTTGGGTTTGAAGGTATTCATCGACGAGCCTAGCGAATTCTGACTGCGTTATATCAGAATTAATTGCAATTTCAGCCTTCAAACCACGCAAAACAACAAGATGTGAATTAATGGCACCTTCAAGACGGGCACCTAAAGTAAGCAGATTAACAAATGCCTGATGCTTCTGATTGTCACGAATTCGTTCGAACTCATGATTAACAAAAAACATAGCTATCAAAAACACGATCAAAAACACAAACGCTGAAAAAGCCAATGAGCGCTGTGTTAAAAACTGTAGAGCCTGTCGAAACATATTTATAAATGGTGCCCCTAAATTCACACTATAACGTGACTAAACCACCTCATGCATAGTGCTGTGTTGTAAACCTATGTATTGCAAAGCACTAGGTCATTCAATGACCGCCCCTGTATTCGCAATATATATCTTATTTAAAAATGCTTTACTAAAAAGGTTTCCAACCTATTGCTAATAATAGCGCACTTTGCCCATTTAGTACTGTGTTAACATGCCCTTCTGCGCCATAAATAAAATAATTTCCGATACCCCGTCACCAGATAAAACTCAACAGCACTTATTGAGCTTTATCTCACAACAAAATAACAGAGACCAGCTACCTTTTCCCAGCGTCCCAAAATAAAGCCACTGCTTTAAGGCTAGCCGCCTTAGAGAAAACTACCAAATTAAATAATAAAAACTTGATAATTTCCTAGCTTGATTAGAATTAAGATATAATCTCCACGCTTAGTGAGCTTAAAATTGATCTATCTCACACAAAACAGCAGCAATATAAAGGCCAAATAAAATGCCCATTGAGAACCATGTCTTCTGAAAATCTAGCATGCCACTGCTGCGATCTAATTGTTGAGGTGTCGACGCTCAAACAGGGCAGTAAAGCGCACTGCCCTCGATGCGGCCACTTATTATCTTCACAAACGGCCAATGCCTACAATAAGGCAACAGCATTCGCAGCAAGCGCACTCCTTTTTTTACTACTATCACTACCGTTTCCTTTTATGGCCTTCCAATCGCAAGGCCGTGAACAACAGGTTTCCTTAATCCAAAGTGGTTATGACTTACTCATACTAGGTTTTCCTCTCCTAGCATTACTATTGAGCGTATTCATTTTAATCGTTCCCTCTTTACTGCTTTGCGCATATTTATTGATCCTCATCCCCTTACGCAAACACACCACTTACCCTTGGAGTTACACACTCGCTCGGCTTATATTTACCCTCCACCCTTGGGCAATGGCCGAAGTATTTTTAATCGGTGTTTTAGTCAGCTTCGTTAAAATATCAGGTATGGCTGACCTTGTGATTGGTATGTCTTTTTGGGCTTATGTACTCTTCGTCCTTTGTCTAATCGCAACAATTACCTGTATAGATCGAGTACAACTATGGCACAGCCTAGATAAGGCATCATCAATACAAAGAACTCCTCCTAAGCACAATTATGGCGGTGCAATGCAACAGCAATTACAAAGCTGCCACTGCTGTGGTTTGATCCATCATTTAGACGCACACAACTGCCAGCGCTGTTCCAGCTCGTTACACCCAAGAATCCCAGCTAGCCTACAAAAAACCTGGGCTTTTTTAATCACGGCAGCCTTGCTATACATCCCAGCAAATATTTACCCAATTATGCACACTCGCTTATTAGGTGCTGACGAACCCAGTACTATACTGGGTGGTGTAGTCCTTTTATGGCAGCACGGCTCTTATCCCATTGCCCTCATTGTCTTTATCGCCAGTATTTTAATTCCTATAGTAAAAATGCTAGCGCTGTTCTGGCTCGCACTTAGCGTACAAGCGGGCCATCAAAATCGCGTCAGTGAACGTATATGGATGTATAGAATGACTGAACTTATTGGGCGCTGGTCAATGATTGATGTATTTGTCGTCGCAGTTTTAGTCGCGTTAGTACAACTTGGCGGGTTAGCTAGTATATTACCGGGTATCGCCGTAACTGCTTTTGCCGGAGTCGTTATTCTGACTATGTTATCGGCTATAAACTTTGACCCTCGCTTAATATGGGATAATCTGGATAAAGATGAGTTACACATTATCAAGAGTGGCCAAGAGCCATTAAATGATCTATTAGATGAGATAAACTAGGCCTCATATGTTTAATCATCAAACACTTAGCCAACAAGATAACTGATACTTATGACAGCAACAAATCACTCTTCAGCACAACCACTAATCAGTGCTAAACGTTCAGTGTCCAGCATTTGGCTGCTACCTTTCATTGCCTTATTTATAGGTGGTTGGATGGTCTATAACGATTGGGCGCATAGAGGGCAGCTAGTTAATATTAGTTTTATAACTGCCGATGGTATTGAAGCCGGAAAAACAAAAATCAAAGTCCGCAATGTTGAGGTTGGGAAAGTAGAATCAGTTAAACTTAACTATCCTAATAATAATGTTCTTGTACAAGCACGGATTGACCCTGAAGCAGAAGCGCTTCTACTTAAAGATACAAAATTCTGGGTTGTCAGACCCCGTGTAGGTACAGGCGGCGTGAGTGGTTTAGGCACCCTCCTATCTGGTGCTTACATCGAAATGGCACCGGGTGAAAAAGGCAAACCATCTAACCGATATATTGGTTTAGAAGAGCCCCCTGTAGCTTCCACAACAGAACCTGGCTTACGTTTAGAACTTATTAGTGATAATGCTCACTCATTAAGTGTGGGTGACACTGTACTTTATCGTGGCTTTTCTGTTGGTAGAATTGAGCGGGTTAATTTTGATGCCCAAGCGAAAGAAGCAGTTTATGGGATTTTTATTCAAGCCCCATATGATCAGCTCGTCAGTACAGATAGCCGCTTTTGGAATATGAGTGGTATCAACCTAAACCTCTCAGCGAACGGTGTTAATGTTCAAACGGGAACTTTCGACACCCTTTTTAGTGGCGGCATCACTTTCGATTTATTAGAAGGCGAACAACAAGGACGCACAGCAAAAGATGGCGACCGCTTCCGCCTTTATGCAGATTTTAATAGCGTCAAAGAACGCCCTTATGCGTACTATAATGAGTATCTGTTACTCTTCGATCAGTCGGTACGAGGACTGGTTGCCGGAGCACCTGTTGAATTTCGTGGTGTTCGAGTCGGCACCGTAGAAAATATCTCCTTTCAAATCGCTCACCTTTCAGAGATTACTGATTCACGTATACCTGTAGTGATCAGGCTCGAACCTGGACGTCTAGGTTATAAAGATGAAGAGCGCATATTAGCCGAAGTGCATTCCAAACTTAGTAACTGGGTGGAGCGCGGTATGCGAGCAAGCCTTAAATCAGGCAACCTTGTCACAGGTAGTTTATTTGTCGACTTAGACCTTTACCCAGACTCTCCCCATAAAACACTCACCAAAGTCGATGACTATTCCGTTATCCCTACAGCGCCAGGAGGCTTTGTACAACTGGAGAATAAATTAATTGCAGTGTTAAGCAAAATAGAACGCTTAAAAGTTGAGCCTGTACTTGATCAGCTCGACCATACTCTCAGTTCCAGCGAGAAAGTAATCACCCAACTCGATCAAACACTCCAACAGATCGAAAGCTTAGTGAAAAGTAAAGATACAAAAGCGCTACCTGAAGAGCTAACCGCCACCTTAAAAGAGATACGCCTAGCAGCCCAAGGACTAACCCCCGACAGTCAGCTATATTTAGAGATACACAACACACTACAAACATTGCAACAAACCTTAAAACAGCTACAACCGGTCATAAAAACTTTAGATGAAAAACCTAATGCACTTATTTTTGATGCTCAAAAAGGCCCAGACCTTATTCCTGGAGGTAAAAATGCCGACGACTAAAGGCTTAATGGCGTTAGCTATCTCGTTTTTATTACTCAGTGGTTGTGCCCAGCAAACAAGCCGCGATGAAAACCAGTTTTATCTACTCAGTAGTGACAGTGCAGCCATTCAAAAAGTAGATACTAAACACGTCATAGGTCTCAAGCCTGTGACGGTGGCTGCCTATCTGAATAATGCTGGTATCGCGATACAAACCACTGAAAGCCAATTAAAAATTGCTAATCATCACCTTTGGGCCGAGCAACCTAACTTAGCGATCACCCGTGTGTTACATGGAGAACTCAATAAAAAGCTCAGCCATAGTCGTATCGACAATGGCCAATTTGGGCGAAGCTCCGATTGGCAATACAGCCTTTCAACCCATGTGGACCAATTCCATGGTACTGAAAATGGACTCGCCACTTTTAGTGGTTACTGGCAATTAGCTAAACAAGGCAAAGTACTTTTTAGTGCACGCTTTAATCTCTCGGCACCTTTAGAGGAACCCGGCTATGCCGCACTTGTATCTCAGCTACGACAGCTATTATCCCAACTAGCAGAAGATCAAACACAACAAATTACCAACCAACTAAATGAATAGACTCATTAAAGTTGATCTAAATAGAGCATGAACTTCATAGACAAAAAATGGTCTATACTTGCCTTAGGGTTTGCGTTACATAAAGCGACCTGCAGTAAAAAAACATATATTTATATCCACAATTTAAATAACTTTTGGTTCGCTTTATGGAAAATAGTATTCTCTCAACAGGCCTTTCAACGACATTATCTACACAAAGAACAGATAATTCAGCTAATCAGCCACCAGCGCCATCATCAGTGAATGACTCACTCGCGAACGCCTCAACAGGCGCTGCTGAGAGAAACCGTGATCTACCCGCCACCAGCCAAATTCCAGACATTAACAATCCATCCGAGACGCGCACAAATCGTGTAAACAATACGGAAGAACAGACAGACCCAGCAGTTCAGCAACAACAGATAGAAAACTTTCTGGCTGAACAAACCGGCGCTGATCCAGCATTATTCCAAGGTATCGACATCCAAACAGCACTGGACCTACAAGAGAGCTTGCGCAATCGCCCAGAGCAGACAGAGCAAGCCTCAGTCTCATTAGCTCAACAAAATGCAGAACAACCCGTTGATTCTAACGAGCAACAAGCACAAGAGCTGCAACAGCGCTTACAAAGCCGACTCGCGGAACAGATCGCAAACGATCCTGGTACAGAGTTCCCCCAATTAATAGAAACCGTTGCTTAAACCTTATAAGTTAACGAAACGGTCTATTTGGTTCAGTTTTTTTCTATTAGATCGAAACTTTCCACTTCCAATACACTCCAATCAGCATCTAACAGCATTTAACGGGTCAGGAAGCTCTTAATGAAAATAGCACCAACCTCTATTTATCACTCCCTTCGCTTTCAAATTACCCTTGTTATCGTTCTGTTAATCGGCGTATTGCTTATTAATACTCTGTTTTCATTTTATAGTGAGAATCAGCGTCGCCATGATTACGACACATTGCAAAGCTCCGGTACAACGCAGCAGCTTTTTAGCTCGCTGATTACTCGCAGCAGCCAATATGCAGAAGCGGCTCCTAGAGACTGGGAGACATACTTCCGCGATTTAGGGATGTATGGACAAGATTTAAATAACATCATCTTAAAATTAGATAACACACTGTTAACGCTAACAGACCTGCCCGATCTCCAACAACAATGGAAAATCTACTCCCAAGAAATACACACTGTTCGAGGGGATCTAGCTGAACCTAAATTAGAAGCGGTTGCACACTGGGTCGTCGCCCATCAAGAAGAGATTAATGCATTATCTGATCAGATAGATAAGCGCATTAAAACGATGTTAGACCAACAGCTAAAAACACAAAGTCAGATTAATATTGCACTGCTTGCCCTCTCTTTACTGGTGGGTTTATCTGCGCTGTTTGCACTTAACCAATTCTTTAGTCGCCCCTTACAAAGCATACTGTCTCGCTTACAACACTTAGCCCAAGGAAAAACCGCTGCAGATGATGCAATCACAAGCAGGAATGAGATGGGGACGATCTATTCCGCTATAAATGATTTAGCCTTCAATCTTGATACTACCTTCAACCTGACACGTAGCGTTAACCAAGCAACCAGTGTTGATAGTGCCCTATGCTTTGTTTATCGAGAGTATCAGCAACGTCTGCCAATCGATGCCCTGTGCTTAATACGCGATAGTAACGATAGCCAGTCTTTACTGCTGGAAAGAGTTCACAGCGATCAGCAACTCACACTGCAAGAAAATAGCCGTTACTCTAAACTCCATTGTGAACTGTGTAGTATGATTACACTGTCTGAACCTCTTCTTTGGCAAGAAGATCAAGACTGGGATGGGAAACACTCAGAGCTCGCTACATATCTACACAATGCGGGGATCAACTCAGCGCTATTTTTCCCATTTAATAATCAAAGCGGTTCGGTTTTACTCTTTGCCAGCATAAAACCATCCGCGTTTGATGAAAAACATCTGCAACTATTAAAAAACGCGGGTGGGCAACTCCAACACGCATTTGAGAAAACAGAATTAGTTGAAAGCCTCGTTATATCGGCTATTAGCGGCCTATCAAAACTGGCCGAAAGTCGAGATCCGGAAACTGGCGACCATCTCGCACGCATGTCTCAATACTCTATGATTCTCGCCGAAGAGCTTAGCCATAACAGCCCTTACCAAGATCTGATTGATAACCGCTACATACGCGACATTCTCCGCTTCTCGCCGATGCATGACATTGGAAAAGTAGGGGTCGCCGATAGCATTCTACTTAAACCCGGTCGATTAACCGGTGAAGAACGTCGAGATATGGAGTTTCACCCCGCTATTGGCGGTGAAGTATTAAAACGTTGCGAAGAACAACTTAATGCCAGTGGCCATAGTATGTTCACCACCGGTATCGAAATTGCTGAAGGACATCATGAAAAATGGGATGGCAGTGGTTATCCACACGGTTGGAAAGAGAAGGAGATCCCCCTTTCAGCACGTATTGTTGCCGTTGCCGATGTGTTTGATGCTTTAACATCAAAACGCCCTTATAAAGAAGCTTGGCCGGTCGAAAAGGCACTTAAACTCTTTGATGAAGAATCAGGCAAGTACTTTGATCCTGAGATCATTAAAGCTTTTCATCGCGCCCTACCGAAAATTTTAGAGGTCTATGAACGCCTAAAACATGTGTGAAAACCACAGAACCCCTCTGTGGTTTTACTCTCTAGCTATAGATTAAATATCAGCCGCTAATCGGGTACCTTGATCAATCGCCCGTTTAGCATCCAGTTCAGATGCCACATCCGCACCACCAATCAAGTGAACAGCTACATTTTTAATCTGTTCAACCAATTCACGGCGAGGCTCCTGCCCTGCACAGACAATCACATTATCAACAGCAAGAGTTTGCGGTTCACCATTAACAAGAAGATGCAGACCCTCATCATCAATTTTCAGGTATTCACAGTTATTTAGCATATTAACGCCTTTCTTAGCTAAATCTGCGCGATGAATCCAACCGGTTGTTTTACCAAGCTGCGCACCCACTTTAGATTTTTTACGCTGTAAGAGATAAACCTCTCTAGCGGCCGGTTCAAAAACTGGGGTTATCTTTTCTACACCGCCACGGGCATCCATCGTCATATCTACGCCCCACTCCTGCATAAACGCGGGGATATTTAAACTCGTAGATTCACCCTGATGAATCAGATACTCAGAAATATCAAACCCAATACCGCCAGCACCAATCACCGCAACCTTTTGCCCAACCTCAGCACCCGACATCACATCAAGATAGTTCAATACTTTTCGGTGCTCTATCCCCTCAATATCAGGTGTACGAGGGGAGATCCCTGTTGCCAGCACAACCTCATCAAATCCTTGCTCCTCAAGCATTTCAGCGTTAACAAAGGTATTCAATTTCAACTCAACACCGGTCAGTTCAACCTGTTTAGAGAAGTATCTCAATGTTTCATAAAATTCCTCTTTGCCCGGAATCCGCTTAGCTATATTAAATTGGCCACCTATTTCAGAAGCTGCATCAAACAGGGTTACTTGATGGCCTCGCTTAGCCGCCGTTGTAGAAAATGCTAAACCAGCAGGACCTGCACCCACCACCGCTATTTTCTTACTATGGGTCGCCGGTGCGATCAACAATTCAGTCTCATGGCACGCCCGAGGGTTGACTAAGCAACTCGTTAATTTGCCAGCAAAAATATGATCCAAACAAGCTTGGTTACAACCGATACAGGTATTGATCTGATCTGCCTGATTCTGTTCAGCTTTACGTACAAAATCGGGATCCGCTAAAAATGGCCGTGCCATAGACACCATATCCGCATCACCACGGGCTAAAACCGATTCAGCAACGTCGGGCATATTGATACGGTTGGACGTAATCACAGGCGCACTCAGTGCAGCACGCACTTTAGCTGAAGCCCATGTAAAAGCAGCTCGAGGCACTTTAGTCGCAATGGTAGGAATACGCGCCTCATGCCAACCTATACCTGTATTAATAATAGTTGCACCGGCATCTTCAACTGCTTTTCCTAACTGCACAATCTCATCAAAACTACTGCCCCCTTCCACAAGATCTAACATCGATAGGCGGTAGATAATAATAAAATCACTGCCTACCGCTTCGCGTACACGACGCACGACCTCTAACGGAAAACGAATTCTATGCTCATAATCGCCACCCCAACTATCCTCACGTTTATTGGTGCGACTCACGATAAACTGATTTAATAGGTAACCTTCAGAGCCCATAATCTCAACGCCATCATAACCGGCCTCTTGAGCAAGGGTGGCACATCGAACAAAATCTTTAATCTGTTTTTCAATATCCTCTTCTGATAACTCTTTCGGCGGAAAAGGATTGATAGGTGCCTGCAATGCAGAAGGCGCAACAGGCTGAGGGTTATAAGCATAACGACCTGTATGTAATATCTGCATACAAATCTTACCGCCTTCATCATGAACAGCCTCAGTAACAATTTTATGATTGCCGACATCTTCAGCATTCGCCATTTGAGCAGCATGTCCATGTACTGCCCCCTCTTTATTAGGCCCAATACCGCCCGTCACAATCAAGGCAACACCTCCGCGGGCACGCTCTGCATAAAAGGCCGCCATGCGCTGGAAACCATTAGGGGCCTCTTCTAAGCCCAAGTGCATGGAACCCATCAGAATTCTATTTTTTAACGTGGTAAAACCTAAATCTAACGGCTGAAATAGGTGAGGATATTGGGTATTGCTCATGACTAAACTCTCGTCTTATATATTTTATTATTGTTAGGCTTTCTGCAGTGGTGGTGTAATCTTTCTTAGGGGCTCAAACTCAGGCGGCTTGCCCGACATTTTTGCGCTAAAGGTTTGCATCATATCCGCTGGCTGAAACATACCTGCTTGCCATGTAGCCATATAACTTAAACTATCGGCCAAACTATGATCACGGGCGTAGTTGATCATCTGCTTACAACCGGTAACAGCTAGTGGAGAGCGTAACGCAATCTCTTCAGCAATCCTGTTAACTCCTTCTAACATCCTCTTCCCATCAGGATAAACACAATTGACCAATCCAGAAATGTGAGCTTCGTCAGCTTTCATTTTTCTTGCGGTATAAGCCAGTTCTCGGGCTAAACCGGGTGCGATTAGCTGAGGCAGACGTTGTAATGTACCTAAATCTGCCGTCATCCCTAATTCAGTCTCTTTAATCGTAAAAAACGCATCCTCTGTGCAATAACGCATATCGGCAGCACAAACGAGGTCGAGTGCCCCCCCTATGCAGCCCCCTTGGATGGCGCATAACACAGGGATTCGAATCTCTTCCAATACAGAAAAACACTGCTGCAGCTGAGTCACCAAACGTCTCATCGCTTCAGCTCTACGACCCGCTTCGCCATTAAACATCTGCGGATCAGGCTGGGTAAAAACCTCTAGATCCATTCCCGCACAAAAATGTTTGCCTGTAGACGAAATAATCAGAACTCGGGCTTCACCTTCAGCATCTAATGCCTGAACAGCCTGAGGAAACTCCGACCAAAATGCTCGGTTCATGGAGTTATATGCATCCGGCCTATTAAGCGTTATCTGTGCTATATGATTCTCAACACTCAACGTGAAGGTTTCGTAACTCATGGGATATCCATTTCTGTTTAATTAAACGGTTTATTACCTGATTACACTCACATTAAAAGCATAATCTAGACACTGTCTAGTTCACTAAGATAGTAATCAATTTTGACACTGTCAAGATTGATTGATAAATTGCCCCCCATGACTGAGACAAAAAAGCCCTATCACCACGGTGATTTAAGAGAGAAATTATTAAGCGCCGCTACAATTCTAATCGCAGATGGCGGTGTAGATAATTTATCTATTCGCAAATTAGCGGATAAAGTGGGCGTATCCAGAACAGCCCCCTATCATCACTTTAAAGATAAAAACGAGTTGCTCTGCGCTATAGCTGAACAAGGGTTTTATCAGCAAGATCAAATCGTTAGAGCTATATCAACACAAAAAACAGATTTACCTGCCGCTGAACTTTTTGAAGAGTATGTGCTCACCTACATACGTTTTGCGAATGAAAACAGTGAAACCTACGACTTGATGTATGGACGCGATATATGGAAAGCAGGACGACCAACAAAATCATTAAAAGCGATCTCAAAAAACTGTTTTAAACTCTGGCTAGAATGGATCACCGTTCTGCAAACAGAAGGAGTTTTCGAATCAAACCATCCTCCTTTGCGAATAGCTCAATCAAGTTGGGCTGCTTTACACGGATTATGTCGACTCTTTAATGACGGCGTGTACATCAACCAAGATGATGTAGATGAAATCGCCAAAACAACAGTAGAGATACTGATAAAAAAAACCAGCTAATCATATACAGATAGACATAATGACACAGATTCAATTTAGTCACGCCAATGGTTTCCCCGGTAGTAGCTACAATTATCTATTTAGCTTACTCCCCGACTACCTCATCAATTATGTTGAAAAGATGGGACATGGCGACTATCCGCTTGATAATGATCTGAAAAATTACGCAGCAGAACTTATTGCAGATATTGAAAAAAATCATAAGGAAGCGGTCGTAGGTATGGGCCATTCTGCAGGTGCGATTGTGACACTCATTGCAGCCTCACTACGTCCTGATCTTTTCAAACATGTTATTTTACTGGACCCTGTTCTTTTCAGTAAACGTAAACGCTATGCGTTAAAACTAGCAAAAAAACTGGGTTTTATCGATAAGATAACCCCCGCAGCACGCGCCAAAAAACGCCGAACCTACTTTAAAGACAGGCCCGCCGCAAAGCTGTATTTTAGCAATAAAGCACTGTTTAAAAAGTTTCACCCACGCTGCTTTGATGACTATATTGAATACGGCTTAGTCGATACAGATCAAGGTGTAGAGCTAAATATATCCCCTGAAGTAGAAGCTGACATTTTCCGTAATGTACTACTTGATGCACCTAAATCTTTAAGACAGGTCAAAGGCACTGTTATTTATGGCGCCAACAGTGACCTTTTCGAAAAAAGCGATCGAAAATGGTGGCAACGGAAATTTCCCAATATGGCGCTAATCAGTTTTGAAGGAGGGCACCTTTTCCCATTTGAAGACCCAGAAGGAACAGCCAACCTATTAAATAAGGTATTAAAGGATCAGTGCTGTTAAGGTTATTTTTCGCCCTAAAACAGCGAACAAGCCCAGCCATACACGCAGGCTGCCTAACGTAAAGATCCCCGCTGGAATTAAATCAGTCATTATTCGCAGTTACGATTCAGTACATGGCTTAGGCGAGAAAGAGTTCCGAGTAGAACTCCCCTAGAACAACCTCAATAGCGTATAATTATCTGAAAACGATAATTCTGATCGCTTATGTCTGAACAAAAAACATTCTTCTCTACTGCTGATGTTGCTATTGTTGCGGAAAAGATTCGTGACGCAAGCCATGAATATGAAGCCCTATTTACGCACTTAGGCACGCAGATCTATTCGGTCATTGAACCGCTTGAAAACCCATCAGATAAAGTGGACCTCACCCTACAATATATTGCTGACGCCGAAATCGCTTTTGAAAAAAGCTTCCCTACTAATCAGACGATCGCTTGCCAGAAAGGCTGCCATCACTGCTGCTACTTCCCTATTCAAACATCACAGCAAGTAGTCGATGATATTGTCGATTATATTCATCACCACTTTAGCGACGATAAGATTCAACAACTAAAAGCCAAACTCATAGACGATATAGCATCACGGCAACCACCCCTATACCGCGCGGCTTGTCCTTTTCTTGATGAAAATAATGCATGTTCTATCTATTCAAAACGTCCCTTGGCCTGTCGCTGGTTTAGCTCACCCGATGCCCAGAACTGCGAAAAATCCGTCAAAGATGGCCGAAATATTGATCAACATCCGGTGAAATCTCGTATTTATCAAGCCGCAAATACCTCCCTATTGGCTGATCAGAAAAGATTAACCGATTCAGATCAACAGCTTGCATTCATTCCCGCCATTTTGGCGGCTTTATAATTTTTGCGCCCTGATCCCCATGACGGACCGCTCTCTTTACACTACACTGCCCTATATATTTTGATTTAACACTCGCTGTTCAAAGGATGCGCAGATTATGCAGTTTCAGGACTACCTTACTATTTTGTCCAAACGCGACGGATCAGACCTCTATCTCACCACTGGAGCTCCACCTTGTGCAAAGTTCGAAGGCAAGCTGACACCGCTAAGTAAAGAAGCTTATAAACCGGGTGAAGTTGAACTGATCGCTCGCGAACTAATGGATGAGCAACAACAAGCTGTTTTTGAAGACGAGTTAGAGATGAACTTAGCCTACTCCATTCCTAAAGTGGGCCGTTTTCGTATCAATATTTTCCGCCAGCGAAACCAATACTCCATTGTTGCCCGAAATATTAAAACCGACATTCCAAAAATGAGTGACTTAGGGCTGCCTAATGTTCTTAAAGATATCATTATGGAAAAACGTGGGCTGGTATTATTTGTTGGTGCTACAGGTTCAGGTAAATCTACATCTTTAGCCGCCTTGATAGACCACCGCAACCGTAACAGTGGCGGCCATATCATTACCATTGAAGACCCTATAGAGTTTGTTCACAACCATAGAAAATCGTTGATCAACCAACGCGAAGTGGGTGTAGACACACGTAATTTTCACAGTGCCCTGAAGAACGCACTCAGACAAGCACCGGATGTTATCTTAATCGGTGAGATTCGCGACCAAGAGACGATGGAACAGTGTTTAACTTATGCTGAAACCGGCCATTTAGCTATATCAACACTGCATGCTAACAATGCTAACCAAGCGATAGATCGTATTATTAACTTCTTCCCTCAAGCGCGTCATAAACAGATATTTCACGACTTAGCGCTTAACCTTAAAGCCATTATTTCCCAGCGCCTCATCCCCACAAAAGAGGGGAAACGCTGTGCCGCAATTGAAGTGATGTTAGGCACATCAACGATCCAAGAACTGATTATGAAGGGTGATATCAAAGAGATTAAAGAGGTGATGTCCTCATCCTCTGAAGCTACAGGGATGCAAACCTTTGATGATTCACTTTATAAGCTTTATAAACAAGAGATAATCACCGAAGAACAGGCCCTGCTCAACTCCGACTCAGCAAACGATATGCGTTTAAAAATGAACCTTGCTGTTGAGGAAGGTGATGATGAAAAAGAAGACACACCACAAGACGAAACATTTGACGAAGAGAATCCGCTCGCAGGAATAAGACTGCTAGATGAGGGCGAAGAGGTCTAAAGTAACAACGAAAAAAGCCCCATCCAATGGATGGGGCAAACAAAGCTATAGAGCAGGGTTGAAAATATACGAATGTAGTCTGAGCCTATAAACGCTCAATTACTGTTGAGATACCTTGTCCCATACCTATACACATAGTCGCTAAGCCTAATGTGCCATCTTGTTGCTCAAGCACATTCATTAAGGTATTAGTGATACGCGTACCAGAACAACCTAACGGATGCCCTAACGCAATCGCGCCGCCTTTAAGGTTTACTTTCTCTTCCATCTTATCGAGTAGTTTCAACCCTTTAAGAACGGACAAACCTTGCGCCGCAAACGCTTCGTTCAACTCAACATAATCAATATCATCAATGGTAAGACCAGCACGCTTCAAGGCTTTCTGTGTTGCCGGTACGGGGCCATAACCCATAATTGAAGGATCACAACCGGCTACGGCCATACTAACAATACGTGCCCGCGGTTTAAGTCCTAAGGCTTCAGCTTTAGCGGCTGACATCACCAACATCGCTGATGCGCCATCAGAGAAAGCCGAGGAGGTACCCGCAGTCACTGTACCCACTTTAGGTACAAAGACAGGTTTAAGCGCTGCCAACGTTTCTACTGTCGTTTCTGGGCGAATAACTTCATCAGCCTCAAGTAGAGATTTAAAGCCATTCTCATCATGTCCTTCGACGGCCACAATCTCGCTATCCCACATACCATCAAGATGAGCTTGATGGGCTAAACGGTGTGAACGCGCCGCAAATTCATCTTGCATCTCGCGGCTAATACCGTTCATTTTACCCAGCATCTCTGCTGTAACGCCCATCATCATTGCCGCTTTGGCAACTTGCTTAGACATTTGAGGGTTAATATCCACGCCGTGCATAATAGAGACATGCCCCATATGCTCTACACCACCAGCAATAAAGACATCGCCATTACCGGTCATAATGTTCTGAGCAACCGCATGCAACGCCGCCATAGAGGAACCACATAGACGGTTGATCGTTTGCCCTGCAACGGTATGGGGAATA
Organism: Neptuniibacter marinus; assembly: GCF_001597725.1. GTDB lineage: Bacteria > Pseudomonadota > Gammaproteobacteria > Pseudomonadales > Balneatricaceae > Neptuniibacter > Neptuniibacter marinus. The sequence continues at coordinate 5,288 of NZ_LUTR01000008.1, read as the reverse complement.
CCCGCTAATACCGCCGCGTTACGCGCAATATTAAAACCTTGTTCTTTTGTTTGGTTAACACAACCCCACATCACATCTTCGATATCAGCCGGATTTAATGCATCGTTACGCTCAAGAAGTGCCGTCATCATCGCTGCAGATAATGCTTCTGCACGTACATTACGGAAAGATCCATTTTTTGACTTACCCATTGGGGTACGCACACCGTCAACGATGACTACGTCATTTGGTTTCAAGTTCATTGTCTTACCCCTTAACCTTTAACTTCAGAAAAGTATTTATCGCCAGCGGCGGCCATCTGTTTCATTTTTTCAGTCGGCTGATACAGCGGACCTAAGGCTTCATATTTTTTAGCCATCTCACAGAAACCGGCTAAGCCGATCTGATCAAGGTAATGAAGCGCGCCACCTCGGAAAGGAGGGAAACCTATACCATAAACAAGTCCCATATCAGCTTCTGCTGGGCTTGCCACTATGCCATCTTCCAAACAACGAACCGTTTCAATACAAAGCGGAATCATCATACGTTCAACGATCTCTTCATCACTAAACTCGCGTGTTTCAGAGCTAATACCCGCTAAAAGCGCCGGCACTTCATCATCTACTAACTTCTTAGGCTTACCTTTTCTATCGAGTTCATAGCGATAGAAACCTTTGTTATTTTTCTGGCCAAAACGTTCCAGCTTAAACATGCGATCAATCGCATTTTCACCTTCATGCTGCATACGATCTGGGAAGCCTGCCGCCATAACCGCATCGGCATGATGGGCCGTATCTATACCCACAACATCTAACAGATAAGCAGGGCCCATTGGCCAACCAAAACGCTCCATCACCCGATCTACTTGTTGGAAATCTGCACCATCAGAAATTAAAGCGCTGAAACCACCAAAGTATGGGAAAAGAATACGGTTAACTAAGAAGCCTGGGCAGTCATTAACAACAATAGGGGTTTTACCCATCGCTTTTGCATAAGCGACTGTGCGTGCCACTGCCTCTTCCGAGGTTTTCTCTCCACGGATAACCTCAACTAAAGGCATCAAATGAACAGGGTTAAAGAAGTGCATACCGCAGAAGTTCTCAGGCTTTTTCAACGCAGTAGCTAGATCAGTAATAGAGATCGTTGAGGTATTAGAGGTCAATACCGCACCTTCAGGTAGATGACCTTCCACTTCAGCCAAAACCGCTTTTTTTACATTTGGATTTTCTACAACCGCTTCAACTACAAGATCTACGTTAGAGAAATCACCGTAATTCAAGGTTGGTCTAATGCTGTTAAGCACTTGAGCCATTTTAGTGGTGTCCATACGGCCACGAGTGACTTGCTTATTCAGCAGTTTAGTCGCTTCATCTAGACCTAACTGCAAAGCAGCCTCATTGATATCTTTCATCAAAATAGGCGTGCCTTTAGAGGCCGATTGATAAGCAACACCACCACCCATAATACCAGCGCCTAGCACCGCTGCCTGTTTCACCGGCTCGGCTTTGCTTTCAAAACCTTTGCTGACTTTCTTGATATATTGGTCTTTCATAAATAGACCAACAAGCGCCGCACATACTTCCGTTTGAGCAACTTTGACAAAGCCTTTAGCTTCTATTTCTATGGCTTTATCTCGTGGAAGGTTGGCATGCTTTTGAATCGTTTTTAGTACCGCCATTGGCGCTGGGTAGTGCGGACCAGCCTTAGCACCAATCACACCTTTAGCCGACTCAAATGCCATCATCTGTTCAATTTGATTTAACTTGATAGGATTGATTTTCTCATCACGTCGCGCTTGATAATCAAATTTTCCAGCAATACAGCCTTTCAATAGATCTAATGCAGCGTCTTTAACCCGTGAAGTTTCAACAACCGCATCTACCGCACCATCAGTTAGCGCCGCCTTAGCGCGTTTTTCACTACCGCCACAGATCCACTCATTAGCATTATCAACACCAATCAAGCGAGGTAAACGAACAGTACCGCCCCAACCTGGATAGATGCCCAATTTAACTTCAGGTAGACCGACCTTAGCCTTGTCGCCCAGTACACGGTAATCGGTGGCTAAACAAAGCTCAAAACCGCCACCTAGAGCTAAACCATTGATCGCCGCAACCGTAGGAACGGACAGGTCCTCAATCTGATTGAATAAACCGTGAATATCTAACAAACCTTGAACCAACTCATCTTCATCGGATGAGAAAAAGCCCATAAATTCCGTGATATCAGCACCGACAATAAAACTATCTTTGGCACTGGAGAAAATCACGCCACGTAGGCCATCAACACCTGAAAGTGTATCAATTGCCGTGCGTAATTCAGCTAATGTACTCTGATCGAGTTTGTTGATTGAATCGCCTTGACGATCAAACACTAGATCGTAGATTCCGTCTTCAATCGACTTTACTTGAATCGCTTGCCCTTCGAAAAGCATCTAAGTTGCTCCGTATTTTTTATTATTAAGCCCTGCGGTTTACGCCAGAGCTGTTTAAAATTAAGTAAAAGCGTTAAAGCTTGCCTTCAAGTTCAGGCACTGCCTCAAACAGATCAGCCACAAGGCCATAATCTGCCACCTGAAAAATAGGTGCTTCTTCATCTTTATTGATAGCGACAATAATTTTTGAATCTTTCATACCCGCTAAATGCTGAATAGCACCAGAGATACCGACAGCGATATATAGATCCGGCGCAACCATTTTTCCGGTCTGACCCACCTGCATATCATTAGGTACAAAGCCTGCATCCACCGCTGCTCGCGAGGCACCAACTGCAGCGCCTAACTTATCCGCTACCTTATTAAGTAACTCAAAGTTTTCGCCATTACCCATACCACGACCACCGGAAATAACGATCGAAGCGGCAGTTAACTCTGGGCGTTCACTCTCAGCAATCTCTTCATTAACAAAACGAGAGGTTCCTGCATCACAAACGTCTGATAAGTTCACAACCTCTGCGCTACCACCCGCCCCTTCAACAGGGTCAAATGCGGTACCACGAACCGTCATCACTTTAATTGCATCCGCAGACTTAACCGTTGCTATCGCATTACCCGCATAGATTGGACGCTTAAATGTATCCGCTGACTCAATCGCCATAACATCTGAAAGCTGATTAACATCCAGCAACGCAGCCACACGCGGCAGCACGTTCTTAGCTGTTGTTGTGGACGCCCCTAAAATATGGCTATAACTCGCCGCTAAACCCTGCACCAACTTACTCACATTCTCCGCAAGCTGATGCTCATAGGCGTCATTATCAGCCACTAATACCTGTGCAACAGCCGGAATTTGAGCAGCTGCATCCGCAACAGACTGACAACCACTACCCGCAACAAGAAGATGAATATCTCCACCAATCGCTTGCGCAGCACTTAGCGTATTCAGTGTGACTGGCTTTAATTCATTATTATCATGTTCTGCAATGACTAGAATGGTCATAACATTCACCCCTATATCACTTTTGCTTCGTTGCGTAATTTTTCCACCAGCTCATCAACTGAACTCACCTTGATACCCGCTTGACGCTCTGCCGGCGGCTCAACACTTAAAAGTGTTAAATTGCTCGATACAGCAACACCTAACTCATCAGGGGTCAGTAGATCTAAAGGCTTGCGCTTAGCTTTCATAATATTAGGCAGGGAGGCATAACGGGGTTCATTAAGACGAAGATCCGTGGTTACAATCGCAGGCATCTGTAATTCAACCGTTTGCAGACCACCATCGATCTCGCGTGTTACCTGTACTTTGTCACCATCCACGGCAACCTTAGACGCAAAGGTTCCCTGCGGACGATCCAGCAATGCTGCCAGCATTTGGCCCGTTTGGTTATTATCAGAGTCAATCGCTTGCTTGCCCAAAATAACCATACCAGGCGCTTCTTTTTCCACGACCTTCGCTAACAATTTAGCAACGGACAAAGAATCTGGCGCATCCTCAGTATCAACACGAATACCACGGTCAGCACCTAAAGCTAATGCGGTACGAATCTGTTCTTCGCAGCTTTTACTACCAATAGAGACAACAACAACTTCGTCAGCCACGCCGGCTTCTTTTAAACGAACGGCTTCTTCTATAGCTATTTCACAGAAAGGATTTAAAGCCATTTTGACATTAGCTAGATCAACATCGCTATTATCGGCTTTAACACGTACTTTGACGTTGTAGTCAATTACACGTTTTACGGCAACCAGTACTTTCATAACCGCCTCTTCTCATTGTTATTCGGCTTTCAGGGCTTTTTAAAAAATGCGCCCTGTAAAGGTTTAGGTATAGCTAAATACTAGTACCTATGCCGAATTCAACAATAACAAAAAGCAGCGACTTCACTGACAAAAATTACCATTAGGCATCAAAAGCCCATTAAACAAGCCTTACAGAGGAGATGTTTTGCAAACAAATACGATCACAAATAACTTACAAACTGTCATTTAAGGGCATAAAGGCTGACGCACCTAAACCTAACCCTATAAATCGCTTGGGGTTAAAAAATTACCTTTTCGTGCAAAGCTATTGTTTCTCTACAATATCTGTATGGATATACAATATATTTTTAGCCTTACACTATTTATGCTGGTTTACAGCGCTTCTTATCCAAAATGATGCTTGTATTGCAGCCATGCTTAAGTTAAAAATAGTTATAAATCAGACAGATGGATGTCTGGCATGGGTAGATACACGGACCCCCGTATATACAAATGTTATGTGTACTCATTGATACTCGGCGTGTTACGGGCGACTTGAACTTTCTCTAAAAAGGAATAAGCATCCTCAAGTAAGTCTGTTGGAAAATTCATACTTTTATTAAAGTCAATTCTAGCTGTAAGCGTTTCGAACATGTTGAATTTATTATTCATTTTAGCATCCGCTTCCGGCGTTCCAGTTGTGTCGATTACACTCCCATCACTATTAACCTTTAGAAGTGGCGGGGGGAGGAATGCTGAGCTTAAATCACCCTCGCCAGCTTTCATTAAGGCGCTGGCAAGAGCCATTGACTCGTTGTAGTTCATATTCTTTGGGTCAAATGTTTCGGCAAGTTCACGAGCTAGCGGTTGGTTGGGTTGTGTGTTGCCAGTCATCGTTGTTTGGGGCGGCATATTGTTGCCGCTTTTTTGTGTTGGTGTTATAGCTGAAGTCGCTATTGCACTTCCAATTTGCATGGTTAGCCCCTAGTATCATTAGTTAAAAATTAAGTGCTGCAAGGTGTATGCCATTAAACTAGTGAAACCAAACACATAATCGGGTAGCCGAGGGTCTCTAACCCTCAGCCCCCACAACACCCTGCATGCGGATCCGCACAGGGCGTTTCACTGA
>NZ_LUTR01000078.1 GCF_001597725.1 Neptuniibacter marinus | reverse complement strand
TACATGGTGGATAACAGGTTCTGTTAGTCTGCTCGCGTCAGTGATCGACTCACTGCTAGATATTGCAGCATCAGTGGTTAATTTATTGGTGGTGCGTTACTCACTGCAACCTGCTGACAAAGAACATACTTTTGGGCATGGTAAGGCGGAGTCGTTAGCTGCTCTAGCACAAGCTATGTTCATTTCAGGCTCTGCTTGCTTTCTTATCTTAAACGGCGTTGATCGTTTCTTTAGACCTCATGAATTGAACTCGCCTGAGCTTGGCA
>NZ_LUTR01000077.1 GCF_001597725.1 Neptuniibacter marinus | reverse complement strand
TAATCTAATCACCGAAATGGGTAAAGACGTTGAAGGTGGTTTAGTTATTCTTGACTCATGGCCGGGTCAATCTCGAACGGTTTATGGCGATCATGAACGTTTTGAGCAGACTTACTTTAGTACGTTTGAAGGTAAATACTTTACCGGTGATGGCGCTCGACGTGATGCAGATGGCGCGTATTGGATCACGGGGCGCATGGACGATGTATTAAATGTATCGGGTCACCGTTTAGGTACGGCTGAGATCGAGAGTGCTTTGGTAGCGC
>NZ_LUTR01000076.1 GCF_001597725.1 Neptuniibacter marinus | reverse complement strand
TTTGTTGTTTCTGGTGTTCCTCAATCAACGTAATGTCATGGAAATGCAGCATCACCGCTGATGTTTCGCCATAGAGCATGGGGACTAAATTGATAACAAATGTACTGACCTTTCCTTTGAGTTCTAGTGACTTTTTAGATGTACTCTCTTTTTGATTTGCAAAGCACGCTTTAATGAGAGGGGACAGCTGCTCAGCATAATGGCTTCCGAGTACTGAGTTTAGGTTTTTCCCTTCGCTATCTTCTGGATCTATTGCAACTTGGCTGG
>NZ_LUTR01000075.1 GCF_001597725.1 Neptuniibacter marinus | reverse complement strand
TTCAACAGATGCAAATGCACCATCGCCAGAAGGTACGTAGTTCATAGTTAGCCAAATGCCTGTAAGGATTTGGTTAACCAGGACAAGCATGGCTAGAGAGCCAAATAGATACCAAAAATTAAAGTTCTTTGGCATCGGGTATTCAGATAAATGCTTTTTATAAGCATTCATTGCTGGTATACGTTTTTCTACCCAATCAAGTAACGCTTGCATTATGCATCCCCCTCATCAACACCAATGAGTATTTTCGTGTCACTCAACTACATATG
>NZ_LUTR01000074.1 GCF_001597725.1 Neptuniibacter marinus | reverse complement strand
GTCGTGGCTTCACCAGAGCGTGGGTTAGAAATTGCTACTGAACGTAAAGCTCGCGATGAAGGTTGGGGTGACTCGGTTGCCACAATGAAGATGATTCTAAAGAACGCTCAGGGTGAAAGCAGTACTCGTGAAATGCGCTTAAAGTCGTTCGAAATCGATGGTGATGGTGATAAAGGTCTCACTATCTTCGATTTGCCGCGAGATGTGAAGGGGACTGCTTTTCTTAACCATTCACACAGTATTGAGGCTGATGATCAATGGCTGTATTT
>NZ_LUTR01000073.1 GCF_001597725.1 Neptuniibacter marinus | reverse complement strand
CATTACGTTTTTCATGGTTTCTTCCTAAGCGCGGCGGTTAGTCAGTCATCGGATAAAGCTGAGTTAAGAGTTTCTCTTCCCGCCAAGCCTGCAGCAATGCACCAAGTGTCGGGGTTTTGTGGCCTTGTTTTTTATGCTTAGAGCCAATCTGGTAAAGCAAGCGATATTGTTTTAAAAGCGTAGTAAAGATATCGCTTAGCGGAGTATCGCTGTCCCAAATATGTGCGGCTTCGCTGCTCGCCCCATTGATTTCCAAGATATCGAAACACT
>NZ_LUTR01000072.1 GCF_001597725.1 Neptuniibacter marinus | reverse complement strand
GGCCGGAAACAGCGAAGATAAAAACCAATTAATGACGGCCTGTTTCGAATACTGTCCAACCAACCAGCTGATGCTGCATATCGCGTTATTGACGCAATACGGTGCTGAAATAAGCGACAGTATTGTCATCAAAGCCTTAGAGTTAGGCGAGCAAGCCCTCATACATTTTCTACTTAATTCTGGCGCGACATTACCCACGCAGTATGATGAAAACTACGTAAGTGACGATATACTAACGTACGCGAAAAAATGTGTAGATGACTTGAAAATCA
>NZ_LUTR01000071.1 GCF_001597725.1 Neptuniibacter marinus | reverse complement strand
ATGGTGGAGCTATGCGGGATCGAACCGCAGACCTCCTGCGTGCAAAGCAGGCGCTCTCCCAGCTGAGCTATAGCCCCATGTAACGTGGTAGCCATAATGACTCACTTCGTTCAAGCGTATTTTGGTTGAGACTAGGCATTTAAGACCGACGCATAGTTCACTATGCGAGGGATTAAATAACGACGTATCAATCAAAATTGGTAGGCCTGAGTGGACTTGAACCACCGACCTCACCCTTATCAGGGGTGCGCTCTAACCAGCTGAGCTACAAGCCT
>NZ_LUTR01000070.1 GCF_001597725.1 Neptuniibacter marinus | reverse complement strand
TCGACTCTGATGCCTCAATCCACGCAGATTCTGCATGTTCTTGCATGAGAGCACATTGATGGTAAAAACGCTCTCCGGTCGAAGTTAGCATCTGCTTGCGCGTCGTGCGCTTTAGTAAGCTCGTATTCAACTCATTTTCTAACTGTTTTAGTGCTGAACTAACCACAGATTTAGACACATCTAGTCTATCAGCCGCTTTGGTTATTGAGCCACTTTCAACGATTTGTACATAGATAGACATTAAACGTAGTTTATTCACAATAAGCTCTCTTAAT
>NZ_LUTR01000069.1 GCF_001597725.1 Neptuniibacter marinus | reverse complement strand
CCTGCCCAATCAGGTGGTGTTGAGTCTGTCAATGTTCCAGACATTGGTGGTGCAACAGACGTTGATGTGATTGAAGTAAGCGTCGCAGTTGGCGATAAAGTTGAAGAGGGTGATTCAATCATCGTTCTTGAGACAGATAAAGCGTCAATGGATATTCCGGCTCCTAAATCAGGTACGGTTAAATCTGTATCGATTAAAGAGGGAGACAAAGTATCTGAAGGTGCCTTGATTCTTGAGTTGGAAGTGGTAGGTGCTTCAGCGCCAGCTAAGAAAGC
>NZ_LUTR01000007.1 GCF_001597725.1 Neptuniibacter marinus | reverse complement strand
ATAAATCGCTATGGATGGTGACCTTCCTACAGAGGACTTTCACCTCATTAGTTCATGCCCATGCTGGGCGTACACAAGAAAAGGCAATCCGACGCCTGAGGCGCGGTTGCTTTGGGCGTTACATGCCAATTCGTTCACCACGGTTTTCTCAAAGTACATTCAATTTCTGTTTGGCATTGTTTTGAAATTATGGAAATAAAATGAGCAAAGATGTAAAACAACAAAGCAATCCATTTTCTACTGGAGGTGGTGGCGTTAATTTTGAGACAAGGGTTCAGGCTGCTTTTGCTTTATCATTATTAACAAAATCTTGTATACCTTGTTTGTCACAAAATATGAAAGGCAAAGAACTGAAGTTTCAGAACAAATATGATGGTGTAAATACTGATGATTTTGTTCTAGTTGCGACAGATAGAAATAATAACGAAAGTAAGCTTTATGCGCAGATTAAGCATGAAATAACTATAAGTGAATCTATTGATTCAATGTTTGCGGAAGTTATTAACAGTGCATGGAAAGATTTTAATAGCACCGATTTTAGTATTGAAAATGATTCGATAGCACTGGTTACAGGAGTGTTACCTAAATTAGATGTTAATAATACCCTTCCAATACTTGAGTGGGCTAAGTATTCATCAGACTCTGCTGACTTTATAAAAAAATCAAAAACCAAAGGCTTTACCAGTGACGCGAAGATTAAAAGAATAGATATATTTAGGACACAACTAACTAACGCTAACGAAGGGAATGCTATTACTGATGATGAATTATGGCGTTTCTTAAAGATATTTCAGGTTATTTCTTTAGATTTAGATGCTAAATATTCAGTTGTCGCAAACTTACTGTGCTCTTTAATTCAATGTTATTCAGATGAATCACCATCCCTAGTTTTAGCTAAGTTAGTTACTTGTATGCAAGAGATTAACCAGAATGCAGGGGTTCTAACTCAAGATAATGCCCCCAAAGAAGTTAAATTACTATTTGGGTCGTCAAGTAAAGTAAGTTTTGAAAATGATTTCTTAAAACTTAAAGAGCGTGGCGACCATATATTTGATGGAATATCGAACACTATTAATGGTTTTCATATAGAAAGGGTTGAGCAGATTGCAGAAATATCTGAACTGTACGAGGTTAATGACTTTCTTTTTGTTACTGGTGCTAGAGGTGTTGGAAAATCTGGAGTTGTTAAAGACTTTATCTCAACGAAAGGTAAAGATGTTCCTGTTTTCTATTTAAGAGCTGAAGACTTAGATAAAAACCACCTTAACGATGTATTTACATCTATTGGGATGAATTCTACGTTAGGGCAGATTGAAGGGTACTTCTCGTTACTTAAAGAAAAAATACTTGTTATTGAGTCTCTAGAAAAAGTTTTAGAGCTAAATTATCAAGATGCATTTATTGATTTACTTCAATACATAAAAAAACAAGCGGGTTGGACCATTATTGCAACGGGCCGTGATTATGCATATCAACAACTTACTTTTAATTATCTTCAACCTAGTGCTATCCAGTTTGACAGTGTGAATGTGGAAGGGCTTACTACGGATCAAGTTGCACAAGTCAGTGAGCATATTCCTGAGTTAACAGGGCTAATATCTAATGACTCGTTAACTGAATTGCTTAAAGTGCCATTCTTTATCGAGATTGCAGTAAGAGCTATTGGTAATGGTGCACTATTTAAATCTGGTGATACTGAAGTCGATTTTAGAAATACTATCTGGGCAACAGTGATTTCAAAAGAGGCAGATAGAAAATCCGGAATGCCAGATAAGCGAAGAACAACTTTTATTAATATTGCAAAACAACGAGCGAAAAAAATGTTGTTTGGTATTAGAGCTAGTGAGTTTGATCCTGAAGTTATTGCTAAATTGGAAGAGGATCATTTAATTCACCGTGATCAGAAGTCTGCCACTATAAGTCCAATGCACGATGTCTTAGAGGATTGGGCATTAGAAGAATATATTGAGAGCGAGTACGTTGAAAATTCGCATGACTTAGTTCAATTTTTATTAACTATTGGTAATGAGCCTGCAATTAGTAGAGCCTTTCGGTTATGGCTATACAGAAAATTGAAATTTGATGATGCAACTAATGAATTTGTTGAAGAAGTCTTGACCTCTGATGGTATAGAAAGTTACTGGAAGGATGAGGCTATTGCAGCGATTATGCAACATGGCTCGCCAGAAGATTTTCTATATTCTCTTAAGTCTCAGCTTCTAAAGGATGATTGCGCACTTTTGGTCCGCTTTGGCTTTATTCTCAGAATAGCCTGTCAAAGACCAAGCTCACTATATAATAATTTATTGGTTAAAGATGGAAAATCAGGGATTTTGAAATCTTTGTTCTTACAGCCTTATGGTAACGGTTGGGAGGCATTGTTTAATTTTATCTATGAGGTTAAGCATGACTTGAGTAACACTATGCTTACTCAAGTTGTTGAGGTGATAAATGAATGGTGTGGACTCGTTAATATATATGAGGAACTGCCAAATGCCTCACAAAAGGTTGGCTTGTTAAGTTTATGGCTACTTGAACAGGTTAAAGATTCTTATCGTGATGAGGGGCGAAGAAAGAAAATACTTAATGCCTTATTAAAGGTTTCGACAGCAATCAAAGAAAAATTTGATGAATTAATGGAGCGGGATGTTTTCATTTCCAAGGTCAAGCCTAGAAGGTTAAGTTATGTTGATGAGCTGACTAGTTTAGCCCTTGTAGGCACTAATGTGCCTATGTTATGCAAGCGTAGTCCTGACTTTGTAGTTAAGCTTTCTTTGCATGAGTGGTTACTGCAAAAAACAGAAGAAGATGAGTTTGGCTATAGTTCTTATGGCCGAATTGATGTTGAAGAATCCTATGGTTTAGATCGAGAACGTGATTTTTTTCCCGCAAGTGGTGCTAAAGGACCTTTTAAGTACCTCCTTGAATCAAAACCTAGATTAGCGTTAGATTTTATTATTAAATTATGCAATTTAACTGCACAGAAATATGCTGAATCTGAGTTTGGCGCTCCTTCTGAGGATGAACAAGCAAAGGGCTTTTCTGATGAAGTAGCTGCAAAGCAAGTAGATATAACACTCAATGATGGCACGATAATTAAGCAGTATGCGTTACCTCACCTTTGGAAAGGCTATCGAGGACAGTCTACGTTGCCTTACTTGCTACAGTGTGGGCTTATGGCGTTAGAAAACTGGTTAGTTGAATATATAGATAAGTGTGGTGAAGATAATGAAATAGAATGGATTTATGATTACTTGCTGAGAAAGAGTAACTCTGTAATGCCTACATCTGTTTTATCTTCAGTGGCTACAGGCTTCCCTAATAAGGTAGGAAAAGCAGCATTTCCTTTACTGAAAGCTGCTGATTTATATCATTTAGATTTGATTCGAATGACGCAAGAAATGGGTGGAAATGAATTACATTTCTTTAATCATCAAAGAGATGTAATGACAAAATTTTACATCGAAGAAAGAAGAGAAGCCGCACTTAGACCATGGAGAAAAGAGTCATTAGCAACCTTATTAATAAGGCTTCAGTTCGTAAATGAACTTAGGGATGATGTTTTAAAAATTGTCGATGAATTGATCAATGAAGCGAATACAAGCAATGAAAAAAATCTTCGGTATATGGTACACCGAGTTGATACAAGGACTTGGGAGGCTATTGAAGACAAAGACAATGATCGAATATTGCTTCAAAGCTCGTCTGACCTTCCAGCAGATTTAAAGCAAGATCAGCAAGAGTTTAATGAAAAACATGCAATTGATAACACTGTAACTAGTTTGAATTTATGGGGGCGAAAATTATTCGAAGAAAAGTTGTTCGAAGAAAAGTATTTCTCTTCATATCAAGATGCATTAGTAGCCGCAAAAGAATTACTCAATTCCCTCCAAAAAGGTGAAATCCACAACTTTGCCGATATGGCGGTTGGTACAATCACAACTGTTGCTGCTGTTTGTGTTAGAGATGACTTTTTGAACTTAAGTGATGGAGATAAAAAGTGGTGCCTAGGAGTTATCCTAGAGTCAATATTTATGCACGCAGATAATATGAATGGAACAACAGCCCATGATAAGACTGATTATTATGGCTCTGGAGCGTGTGCATTTGTTTTGCCTAAATTATTTGATTTAGAGTTAGATTCAGAACAAGAAGAGCATTTGAAGTTTGCTTTGGCAACAGCATTAACCCATGAGAACCTTAATGTTAGTGCTTATGCTGCTAAGGGGGTAAGGGAATTTCTTTGGTCAAGAGACGCTGAATTAGCATCCAGTTGTATAGCTGGAATAGTTGAGTATGCCAGATTACGAAGAGAAGATAGTGTGGTACGTAGGTTTTATCATCTACAAGATGATGAGTTGCAAGCAGCTATCGAAAAATGGAATGCCTTTATAGCAACATTTCGCAATGAATTAGTTGATGGAAAATTTAAGCTTTCGGTTAACGATATTTCTTTGGAAAGCCATTGTTCATGGTTTCTTCATTTACCAATGTTAATGGTTCCATATTGTACTACGGATGATGTTCAGATTCAGTTGGTTAACAGGTTAGTGAATTTTGTATTTGATACTGAATATCAAAATCATCGTTCAAGTGGTGATGAAAAAATAAATTATGACATAAAAAAACAGATGCAAGATTGCCTTTCTGAGCATGTTATTTATTCAAGGAATAATAATTTTATGCCCTTTAAAGAGTTATTGGTCTTGGGGTGTTCAAAAGCACCCAGCTTTATTTATTCGTTAACACTCTCATATCATGTCGCTGTGGAAAAAGAAGATGATTATGATGCTATATGGACACTTTGGAGCTTGTTAGCACCAGAAGCACATAAGATAGCTTTGAATGATATTAATGATCGTTATATAGGTTTGCAGAATGATTTAAATCAGCTATTACGTGGAATGATGTATGCTGATTGCCCTTGGCAAGGTAATGAGAATGAAGAAAGTGATATGAAACGAGGAGCACATTATTTATTAGAGTTTGCAAATGAATCTGCAAACAATAGCCATGTATTTGAAGCATTAGCATCATTAATGTATCAATTTCATGTAGTGTTCTTCGATAAGGGAATTCACTTGTTAGCCTCTAAATACGCAGAGAACTCAAGTCTTATCGCCAAGCAAATCCATACTGCTTATTATTTGGAAATGTCGATAGGTCGATATTTACAAGTTGAGAACAGGGGAGCATTAAGCCGAAAAATGTATAACTCATGCCTTGAGCTGCTTAACGGAATTGTAGAAACTGGTTCAGCAAGGGCCTATTACCTTCGTGAGCATATGGTTAGATCACGAAAAATACATGTTTAAAGTTCATTCTTGCAAACTATGTCGAGCATGTAACAAGCCACTGCACTCGGAAATTTTACTCGCTCCGCTCCCAAAATTCCGGTGAGTGGGGCGTTAGTTTTTCTTGAAACGGAGTGATACTATAGTGATACATTTTAATTTAAGGTGTTACTATGAGAACTGAAGTTGTCACGACGTTAAAGCGGCAAGCAACAAAGCTGCTCGCTGATCTGCATGAGTCAAAAGAACCTATTCTTATAACTGAGCATGGTCAGCCATCAGCCTATTTGCTTGACGTAGCTGATTACGAGTTAATGGTAGAACGGATGAAAATCCTGGAAGGTATCGCGAAAGGTGAGCAGGCTATCCGTGAAGGTCGAACAGTGGATATGTCACAAGCCAAAGAGAAGATGAGTAAATGGCTCAAATAATTTGGACTGAGCCGGCACTAGATGATCTGAACCACATAGCTGAGTATATTGCAGTGAGTCATCCGTTCGCTGCGAGGCAATTAGTAGAAAAAGTTTTCAATAAGGTGGAAAGGCTCGAACAATTTCCTGACTCAGGCCGAATCCCTGAAGAGATTTCGACTTTAAATTATCGAGAATTAGTCGTAAACCCTTGCCGCGTTTTCTACAAAGTTGATAAGGATTTAGTTTATATTCTTCACGTGTTAAGGCAAGAGCGAGATTTACGAAAGTTTTTACTATCTGGCGAAAATGAAAACTAACTAGCGTTCAACTGAACTTCACTTGTTAAAATAACAAAAGTAAAAGCCGGTAGCGACGAGCGGCAATAAAGCACACAACGGGGTCAGGTCTTGCATCGTGCATATTGGTGACTAATACCTAACTAAGCCCATATTTTTAAGTTGATTTATTGTTATTTTTGATAGCCTTTCACAAGGCGTGTGTATTCTGTCACGATCGCTAAGAATCGAATTTTTAGGTGCGTTATATCGCTTAACTTCCAGAGGTAATGCGCACAATGCAAGACCTGACCTTTAAGTTCCTTTGACTCTTAAGTTCCTTAATCCTTCAAGTCATCTTACTTGCAAAACTCCGTCAATGACGTATATTGGTTGTCATGTTTACTATCATCGAAACCCCTACATTCGAAGCGGATGCCAGAAAAATCTGGACCGAAGAAGAGCGAAGCGCCTTCTTCTCTTGGTTGGCAGCCAACCCAGAGATTGGCGACCCTATTCCTGGTAGCGGCGGGTGTCGAAAGGTTCGATGGTCGGTAGCGGGTTCAGGGAAGCGTGGTGGAGTGCGAGTCATCTACTTTACCAGGTTGGCTAATGGTGAGATCTGGTTATTGGTGATCTACAAAAAGGCCGTTAAGGAAAACATACCCGCGCATATCCTGAAGTCTATTCGTGAGGTACTGGAAAATGATTAACGAGACTCTGAGTGCAGAGGAACTTGGCAACAAGTTGCTCCAATCTGTTAAAGAAATGAAAGCCGGAAAAGCTGCACGAATTAGTCGTGTTGAGCCTAACGAGGTTGCAGAGGCCCGCGGCAAAACTGGCCTGACTCAGATAGAGTTTGCTGAGGTACTGCATATCTCTCCGCGTACTCTGCAGGAGTGGGAGCAAGGTCGACGTAAACCCTCTGGTCCAGCAAAAGCGCTGATCGAGATTGCCTTTCGCCATCCAGAGGTAATTCGGGAAGATCTTGAACTAAGAGGTTAACAAGCGGCTGTTGCCGGACGCGCCTACGCTGGCGCTTCGGCACACAGAAAAGCAACGAACGGGGTCAGGTCTTGCATCGTGCATATTGGTGACTAATACCTAACTAAGCCCATATTTTTTAAGTTGGTTTACTGTTGTTTTTGATAGACTTTCACAAGGCGTGTGCATTATGTCAGACCGCTAAGAATCGAATTTTTAGGTGCGTTATGTCGCTTAACTTCCAGAGGTAATACGGAGAATGCAAGACCTGACCCTTAAGTTCTGCTGCAACGCTGGGTTTGTGCTTTATGTAGCACAAAGTAACTACGTTACGGTAGCTAATTTGGGCGTTAGTTTTCTTTGAAACGGAGTGATACTATAGTGATACATTTTAATCTAAGGTGTTACTATGAGAACTGAAGTTGTCTCGACGTTAAAGCGGCAAGCAACAAAGCTGCTCGCTGATCTGCATGAGTCAAAAGAACCTATTCTTATAACTGAGCATGGTCAGCCATCAGCCTATTTGCTTGACGTAGCTGATTACGAGTTAATGGTAGAACGGATGAAAATCCTGGAAGGTATCGCGAAAGGTGAGCAGGCTATCCGTGAAGGTCGAACAGTGGATATGTCACAAGCCAAAGAGAAGATGAGTAAATGGCTCAAATAATTTGGACTGAGCCGGCACTAGATGATCTGAACCACATAGCTGAGTATATTGCAGTGAGTCATCCGTTCGCTGCGAGGCAATTAGTAGAAAAAGTTTTCAATAAGGTGGAAAGGCTCGAACAATTTCCTGACTCAGGCCGAATCCCTGAAGAGATTTCGACTTTAAATTATCGAGAATTAGTCGTAAACCCTTGCCGCGTTTTCTACAAAGTTGATAAGGATTTAGTTTATATTCTTCACGTGTTAAGGCAAGAGCGAGATTTACGAAAGTTTTTACTATCTGGCGAAAATGAAAACTAACTAGCGTTCAACTGAACTTCACTTGTTAAAATAACAAAAGTAAAAGCCGGTAGCGACGAGCAGCAATAAAAGATTATATATCCCAAACCTTTCCGTCATATTTCCTTTCTGTGTGCTTTACATATTAGCAATATATCAATTAGCGTTTGTCTAAATAGTCACTTATTAAGCTTGATAGTGAAACTTATGGATCGAATAGGGATCAACATTTTCATATAAAGCTCAAAGTGGTCAATAGTCTCTCTTTGTGAACTAAACCGTTAGATATTGTGCTTCCAACATCTTAAGCGTCGTGATTAGCGGCCCTTTTTAAGGTGTCTAGGTAGATAATGGCACCTGTATAGCTTTTATATCGAGCGATACGTTATTTTTAGACTTTAAATTTGGCACAATGCCTAGGCCGGTAAAATTAATAATAAGGTTATTGGCCATGGCGCTTTGATCTTTCTATTCGCACGGTATCTATATGCAGAAATGTATCGCATTTGTTGGCAATATTCCCAATCATGAAAAGCAGTCTTGGTTGGCTAAAATAGGTCCATTGTTAAAGAATACTCGTCTTATACCGTTTGAAGAGCTATCCGCAACGGAGTGCTTAACTATTGAGGTTGCTATTGTTGCTAACCCCAATCCAAAAGAACTTGCTGAGCTTCCTAACCTACGCTGGGTACAGAGTGTATGGGCGGGGGTAGAGCGACTTGTTGCTGAATTACCTAATGCTCATTTTGATATAGTGCGAATGATCGACCCTAACTTAGCTTCGACAATGGCAGAAGCTGTACTTGCGTGGACGCTTTATTTGCATCGTGATATGCCTAAATATCGGTGTCAGCAAGACCGGCAAGTGTGGATGCAGCATGATTTAGTGGAATTAAAAGATCGTAAGGTAGGCATATTAGGCTTAGGCCAATTAGGCAAAGCAGCGGCAGAAAAGTTGGTTTTAAATGGTTTTAATGTTGCCGGTTGGAGTCGGCGCTCAACTGAGCTTGAGGGTGTAAAGTGTTTTAGTGGTGCAGAGGGGTTTAACCAGCTGTTGGCGGAAACGGATATACTTATCTGCTTGTTGCCTTTAACTCAGGACACCCATCATTTATTAAATAATAAAAGCTTAGGTTTCTTACCTAAAGGTGCATCGATTATTAACTTTGCGCGTGGGCCAATAATTGATGAAAATGCGCTGCTGTCACATTTAGAAAGCGGCCACATAGAACATGCTGTTTTAGATGTTTTTAAAACTGAGCCCCTACCTACCGATAGTGCTTTATGGACGGCACCCAATGTAACGGTTCTTCCCCATATCTCTGCCCCTACCAATATTCGAACAGCATCAAAAATTGTTGCGACTAATATAGCGAGATACTTTGAGAGCGGTGAGATCCCCGAGGCTGTGATACGTACCCGTGGGTATTGAATTTGAATGGCGGAGGATTTAATGTGCCGTAGGTGTTTGACTTGGACGTATTAATTATGTGAAAGCCGCTCTAATTTCTATTTTAGTTCAACGACTTAACAATTATCACATAACGGCAACTTTACATAGAGGGAATTATAATGGACGTAGGTGTCTTTAATCGTACGGAAACGAATGATCAGTTAATCAGTGCTTCAATGTACAATTTGGTTATCGGGTTAACCTTAATTTGGGGCTTTGCTATCAACTGGTGGATGGTGCAAAACGTCCCCGTTGAGTTGATAAGCAGTATTAATCCAATCGTCTTTTTTATTGGTTATTTTGCCTCCTGCTTTTTTGGTATTTATCTTTTTAAAAAATCGGATAGCCCCACAGTGAGCTTTATTGGCTATAACTTTGTTGTGGTTCCCTTTGGATTCATTATTAACCTGGTTGTAAGTCAATATGATCCATCTATTGTATTAGAAGCGATCAGAGTTACCGGTATGGTAACCTTTGTTATGATGCTTTTAGGTTCTATGTATCCTGCTTTTTTTCAGAAAATAATAGGCGGACTTTCTATTGCGCTGTTGTGTGTCATCGTGGTCGAGTTAATTGAGGTATTCATCTTTAATACCCATCACGATATCTTAGATTGGATCGTTGCTATTATCTTTTGCGGTTATATTGGTTATGACTGGGCGCGCGCTAATGCTATCCCTAAAACTTATGATAATGCTGTAGATAGCGCAGCTGCCTTATATATGGATATTATCAACTTATTTTTACGCATACTCCGAATTTTGGGTAGAAAATAGCCGAGCAACAAAACCGGTGGCATTAATAGCTAAGGGGATGGGTGATGTTTAGAGCAACGGCGTTTGTATTTTTACTTTGTTTGCTGGGTTGCTCCGACGCATCATCCTCTGCTGATCAGGAAGTAGGGCCGAACGGTGAGCCACCTAAAGCCCTTAAGCTTATCTATCAAAAACAGTTTGTTGCCGAAGAGAAAAACTACGTTCTGGCTTTCGGGTTTATCCATGCTTTTCTGGTTGAGAGACAGTTTTCTGTTAAATATTCTCGCTGTTTTGATGATGTGCTCGATGTGAGAAAACGTGGCAAAGGTTTCACTTGTCTTGCTCTACAGGCGGAACAAGGCCCTCCCACTAAGACCTATGTTCGGGTGAAAGTGGAAGAGGTTCTGTTTAACCAGTTAGATGGCAATAATAGGTTGAGCTTTTCCGTTGAAATTTATGTGCTTGATGGGTATGTGAAAAATGGGAAAGGGGCGCTGTTGGTGGATGGATTTACCACTGATGTCGAAACAGAGTTGGTATCGCTTTATAAAGGTAGATGATCTATATGCTGATTTTCTATTGAGAATAAAGGTTATTTATAGGGTTATAGCTTACGGGGATATTGAGTGATTATTTGGCCTGCGGTGATTAAATATGAGGGAGAAGGTGAGCTGGCTTTTGTCCCAAATGAATCTGAGTGGATATCGAATAGTGATTTGTATCTAGCATCTTATGTTGATGGGGATCTGTTAATTGATGCTATGGGAGCGATATATAGTTTACATGATAAAGCGAATACCCAGATCATGCCCAATTTTACAGGTCTATATTTTGATAAAGCAAAGGTGAACCAGATAGTTAAAGAGCATATGTCTTGTCTTGACCAATGCTGTGTTGCTAAGTTTTCTATCGACTCAATAGCCGAGGGCTGGTTAGCGGTGGGGTTAACGGTTGTCGATAATGCGCCTTGATAAATTTGTTTGCAAAAGTACTGAGCTAACAAAAACTGAGGCGATCGCGCATATTCATTCAGGTGCCGTGCGTGTGAATGATATTGTTACAACGCAGGAGGCGACTCAGGTTCATGAAAATAATCAGGTTACGTTAAATGGTCGTCGACTGAAGGCTCGGGATTTCCGCTATATATTAATACATAAACCTGCAGGTACTATTTGCTCTAATATAGATGAGCTCTATCCCTCTATTTTTAACTATCTTGATGTTGATAAAGTATCCGAGTTGCATATTGTGGGCCGTTTGGATGTAGATACCACAGGCTTAGTGTTGATGACGGATGATGGCCGCTGGTCATTTAATATTACGCGACCCGCTAAAGGGTGTTGCAAGGTTTATCGTGTACACTTGGCCAAAGAGATCTCTATTGAGGTCGTCTCTAAATTTAAAAGTGGCGTAAACTTACAAGGGGAGCAACAGCCAACCCTACCTGCGTTATTAGAGATCATTACACCTAAAGAGGTGCTTTTGACGATTACTGAAGGCCGATTTCATCAGGTAAAACGTATGTTTGCGGCGGTAGGTAATCGTGTACGTTCACTCCATCGAGAACAGATTGGCGATATTCGTCTTGATGTAGATGTAGGTCAGTGGCGTTACTTGTGCCATGAAGAGATTCAATCTTTTAGTAAATAACCCCATCTGTTGTTGTACAGTCACAATGGGCTAGCCTACCCACCAACAGATCAACTCACTTAATTGTCCAGAGTTATTAAAGCGATACCATGACGAGAAAAATATTAAGTTTGAAGGTAAAAAAGAATAAAGACGTTAAGCCTCAGGTTGAGGATCTTTTTCCTAATGATCCAGAAAAACGTTTTTTAAATGGTGTTGCTATTCATCCATCCCCACGTATCTGCTTAGAATCAGGCTCGCAGCAACTGTCTATGAGGGCGATGGATTTGATCACGCCTATAGGTATGGGGCAACGAGGATTAATTGTCGCACCACCGGGGTCGGGTAAAACGACTACGTTAAAACATATTTGTCAGGCGGTAGGTACCGCTTATCCAGAGATCAAACTGTATGCACTGTTGATCGATGAGCGGCCGGAAGAGGTGACTGACTTTAAGCGTAACGTAACCGCCGAGGTGCATGCGTCCTCTTCTGATGAGAGCTATGCTCAACATGTTCGTGTGGCCAATGAGTTGCTTGCTAAAGCACGTAAAGAAGCGGGCGAAGGGCATGATGTGATGATTGTTATTGATTCACTAACACGCTTGTCACGGGTTCATAATGCGGAGCAGAGAAGTAGTGGTCGTACTATGTCCGGTGGCGTTGATGCCCGAGCATTAGAGATCCCTCGCAAATTATTTGGTGCGGCTAGGAAGATCGAGAACGGCGGTTCGCTTACCATACTTGCGACTATATTGGTGGACACCGGAAGCCGGATGGATCAAGTGATCTTTGAGGAATTTAAAGGCACAGGGAATATGGAAATTGTTTTATCACGGGATGCCGCCAATTATCGAATTTTTCCTGCGTTGGATATCGCTAAAAGTAGTACCCGCCGTGAAGAGTTGCTGATCGATTCGAAAGATATTGCAAAGGTTAGGGCATTACGTCGTTCGCTTACTCAGCTTAAGCCTATAGAGGGTGCGAGGCGGCTGGTTGAACTATTAGAAAAATACCCTACTAATGCTGAACTATTACAGGCTTTTGCCGCTGAATAGTTTGGTTTAGTTAGGCTTGCTGGTAGGGTTGTTTTCTTTAATAAAAAAGAGCGCATTAGCCGCTCTTTTTTATATGTTTTAACCCCAAATATCTTTGTTTTTTCTATCTTCCGTTTTATGGCTTGTGTGTTTTTTCGTGCTTTTGTTTCTCGGTTTGGGCGCAGGCGCTTTGCTTTTGCGAACATAGTTTAAGATGGAAACCGGTACAACTTTTCTGACGGGAAAGCCTTCAATCTCTTTACGCTCGATTATATGGTTTAAACGGCTTTCAATCGCACAGAGGTTTTTAAAGTCCCCCATTGCGACAAAAGATATAGCTTCACCGGTGGCTCCTGCACGGCCAGTTCGGCCAATACGGTGGATATATTCTTCTGGTTTGAAGGGGAGGTCGTAATTGACCACACGACTAAGTTCGCCAATATCTATACCACGGGCAGCAACGCCGGTAGCGACTAAGTATTTTAGTGCGCCTGACTTAAAATCCGCTAAGATCTTTTCACGCATGGCTTGGCTTCTATCGCCATGAATAGCTTCTGCTACAATCCCGCGTTTTGCTAATTGGTCGACCAGCTTGGCTGCGCCGTGTTTCTTTTCAATAAAAATCAGTGCTTGATCCCATTGCTGATCCTTAATTAAATGACTCAGGAGTGCAGATTTAGTGTCTTTATCAACAGTGATTAGCCACTGATTTATGGTTGTAGCCGTTTTGTTTTTTGGTGAAACTGAGATCTTAACGGCAGGTTTAGCTACTTTACTCGCAGAAAAATCATCTGCGATGGCGCGAACGCCATCGCTCATGGTGGCTGAGAATAGGAGGTTTTGACGGGCTTCAGGTAAACGCTCGATGATCTTGTGTATCTCATCGCCAAAGCCCATATCGACCATTCTATCAGCCTCATCTAGCACTAAGACTTCCAGCTCATCAAAATGTAATGCGCGCTGGTGGGCCAGATCTAATAATCGGCCGGGCGTTGCTACAAGAATATCTGCACCTTGAATTAAGCGCTTTTTTTGTGGCTCGCTATCTACGCCACCATAAACGGCCATTGAGCTTAGGTTTAGGTGTTTACTGTATTCTGCAACATTGCCCGCCACTTGCACGGCTAATTCTCGTGTTGGGGTGAGAATGAGTACCCGTATGCGCTTGCCTCGAAGAGTGCGTTCTTTGTTGAGCTTTTCGAGTATAGGTAGAACAAAAGCAGCGGTTTTACCTGTGCCTGTTTGGGCTGTCGCAATTAGATCTTTTCCCGCCAAAATAAGGGGAATAGCTTGTTTCTGAATTGGCGTTGGCGCGGTATAGCCCAGATCGTTAATTGCTTGTAAAAGAGGAGTAGATAAACCAAGGTTTGAGAATGGCATAAAGGCTCGGATAGATTGTCATAAGGAGAGTAGGACGAAGTATAGCGTAAAACTTACTAGGGTTGCCCGGAAGGTTTAAAAAACCTATAGGACAGCGTAGGTTGATCGCTGACTTGGGCTCTTGTTTTAGTCAATCTGAGAAGGGGAAGATCGAAGGCGTTTTGGCATAGATTCGGGTAAGATAAGTCCGTGTTCGCCAGCGGATGGTGCTAAGTATGAGAAGGATGCTCACACGTTATGTCAGTGTTTTTCTTTGGATTCATCAATTGCTTTGGATCATGGCGTATTGATCATCGTTAATCTCATGGGAAAATAATGAAGAAGTTAATATTAGTCTGTTTAATTGGGTTTGGTCTGTATTCATATGTTCAGGAAAACCCGCAAGTTGCTCGGTATGTAAGTGAAGTCATTAATACTGAGGGGTCATCAAATCGTGCAGACTATTCATCCAGTGATAAGGCGTTACAAAGGGCATTTGATCATAGACAGAGCGATTTACAGGTTGGAGGCTCTGGCACCGTGATAAAAATATTAGCAGACGATTTGCAAGGTAGTCGTCATCAAAAATTCATCCTTAAATTGTCGACTGGGCAAACCTTATTGGTTGCCCATAATATTGATTTGGCGCCACGCATTAATGCATTAAGGGTAGGTGATCGAGTTAAGTTTTTTGGTGAATATGAATGGAATGCTAGAGGAGGGGTGGTTCACTGGACGCACCATGATCCACGAGGACGTCATGAAGGAGGGTGGCTGCTACACAATGGGAATATATATCAGTAGGGATGCTTTGGCTCTTAGCTGAGTATTATACTCAATAGGTGCGTCACGCGTATCCTCTGTACAAGTCGGGCGCATAAAATTACACTGTGCTCTTGTATTATCTGTGAGAGCCCTATGAAAAATACCTTAAGAAAACTTTTTGCGCCTATCTTAAATATTTTCGAATCCGGTGGAGGTGAATATAGCTATAAAGCGTCTCATCGTAAGATTTTGATGTATATGGGGCTCTTGTTTTTTGTGCTTTCAACGTTGTCAGGTATTACAGCCATCGCTTCCGACCAGTTAGGCGGTCTTATCCCTATTCTGGTCTTTTTCGTAATTGGTTTTGTGTGTTTGATTGTTGGTTTTTTAGGAAGTGATCGCGCGGTTTCTAAAATCTGGGGCAGTCGATAGTTAGCATTTAAGAGAGAAAACAGGATGGTTATAACTGGTAACTACCCTTACCCAATCTTCTTAGTGTCAATTTGCCCTATATTTTTTTCATCTATTCAAAACAGACTCGACTAATTAGTAGGGGCTTTGCTGCTACTAGGTTAGATCTCAGTGGCTGCAGGAATTTCTGCAAAAACGCTATTATCCATCCAACTATTGACATTATTCGTGAGTGCTCTCGGTCCTATGAGTTGTAGCTTTTGTGCACGAATCGCTGCCTTATAAGTAGTGTAGCCCATCCAAATCTCGATCATTGTACGCAGATCGGTGTTAAACCAGATATCAATCTCTTTGCCTGGATCAACGGTACAAATATCGACATTTTCATTAGTGACCACAATCCACCATTTGGCCATCTGGTTTTGATCAGTAAAATTAAACGAGATAATCGTACTTTCACCGGGTAAATTTTCTGGGTTAATGCTGCGTTCTAGGTAGAGCATAAGCAGCTCTATATCAAGTTCGGAGTCGGGAAGTTGACTTCGCGTCCAGCGCATTCCCCATTCACCTATCTGTTGAATAATAGGCGCTAACTCTTTACCCGATTCAGAAAGAAAGTATTCATATCCCCGTTGACCAGAAATTTTCTTACGGATCACAAGCCCATTTTCTGTGAGTTCATTTAAACGTTTGGTTAACATGGTTGGCGAGATAGCTGCCGTGCCCCGTTGAAAATCATTAAAGCGTTTCCCACCCATTAATAGCTCCCTAATAATTAGTAGGGTCCATTTTTCGCACAAGATTTCTGAGGCTTTGGCGAGAGGGCAGAATTGTAAATATTGCATAGTTTCACTCAATCAGGTTTTCTAACTACATAATCTGTAGTTTAGTGCTACAGTTTACATAGCATTTTTAAGGGGCAATTGATTTTAGTATCAGTGTACTAGATAACAACAAAAACATTATATGGAGTTCTTATACATGCCTAAGTTCATTATTGAGAGAGATATTCCGGATATAGGTTTGGCTGATGATGCAGCGTTAAGTGCCGCGGCCGAAAAATCAAATGAAGTGCTATCTGCTATGCAGTCAGAGCAAAAAGATATCAGTTGGGAAAACAGCTACGTTGTTGGAGATAAAACCTTCTGTATCTATAACAGCGCGGATGAAGCGTTAATTCATGAACATGCGGAGCGAAGTGGATTTCCGGCTAATACCATCTCAGAAATTAAAAGTGAGATAGACCCTACGACCGCAGACGCCTAACTAGGTATTTTGTTAAGTGTACGATAGGTTGTGGTTTTGTTGCCCTCCCATAGCTTATCGTGCGCTTAGCCCTATTCGAATACTTTCCCTCCTTATTCCTCTTAATTACAAATCAAGTCTGAGTAAGCTTTCCTAAGCTTAAGATTTTTAAGCGCTTATTTAATAGCGGCCTCCCTATTATCAGCAATAAATTGTTGCTGTTTGTCATATTTTTGTCATCTCTCGGTAGTCTAATAACACGCATTCGGAATTAATATTTCCGTAGGAAAAGGACGTTCATTTTTTAATCACATGTTGTAATGGCGTACAAATCTATGAAAATCTCTTTGCTAACTAAGCTCACCTCACTTGCTCTTTTCCTTATCCTTGCTGTGCTTACTATCTCTATAGTGTGGTCGCTTGATCGTCTAAACGATGCCTATCAGACCAGTACGAGCTATTACGAATATGAAGCGAGTACCCGTCACGCAATTGAAAAGCCTATAAACACCTACCTGCTGACAGGTGATGCAACGCTGCTTAGTAAAATTAGTAATGATATTAATGAACTGATTGGGGAAACACAGCAGAACCGATTATTGCCGTCAGACATTAAAACCCCTGCGGTGGAGCAGATGATATTGGTGCGAGATAATGCTTTGAGTACTTTACGAGAAGCGGGAAAATTATCTAATCCGGAGCTTTTGCTAGTAAATAGTGAGCGAGAAATGTTCGCCGAGATAACGGCAATAATGGAATATGTTGCTAAAGCGGAGAACGCTCCAAGCGATCTTAAGCAGAAGTACTTGAACTTGTCAGCTGAATTTATCAATTATCTAGTACCGACCATTTATGTGAGACAAAATAGCGCCTCAAAAGGCGATAGCTCAATATTAAAGAGCAGTGAAAGTTATTTAGTTGGCATGCAAGAGACGGCCGAAAAACTCTATGCTTTACCTCGTTTAGGTGTTTATAAAGAGGCTGAGGTTGAGGAAGATGAACTGGCTAGTGTATTAGGTTGGGATACCGAGGAAAGTAATGGCCCGGCAGAAGATATTGGTGAAGCATCTTTGCAAATTATTAAAAATTTAGCAGGACGCTACCCTAAAGAGTTAGATAATATCGCTAAATTTACTGAGCAAAAACAGCAAGGTAGTTTGGCCGCAAAGGAGCAAGTGCTCAAGCTTGAACAGTCTCTCCAAGGTTTAGAAGGTACTCTGGAAGAACACTATCAGAACATTTTACAGGATGTATACCTGTTACTGGCGGTCTGTGTTGTTTTGATCATTATTACAGGCGCCTGTATGTCGATGATTAAATACCGTCTGGCTGCCATTCTTCATCGTGCAACTGATTATGTAAGTCGCTTATCTGAAGGTGATTTAAAAATGCAGATGGATATGCCTAGTAAAATCAGTGAAGTAGCAACGTTACGTATCTCTATCAATAGTTTAAAAGATTACTTCTCTGACCTGCTGACGAACATTAAGCGTGAAACTGGCGTACTTAAAGAGCTAGAGTCCAATATGAACACTAGTGCAAAAAACCTTAGTTCTATTGTGGCTGAGCAACAAGCTAGTACACGCAGTACTGCAGAGCAGATGGAGCAACTAAAGAGCTCATTCGTCGAAGTGGCTGACCATGCGGCTCATACACGTGAATACACAAATCAAGCTAATGACCTGACCCAGAAAGGTATTCGGTTGATGAGAGGTACTCATAACAATATCGCCGAGCTTTCGAGTGATGTTGCGGGGACTAATGATGCGCTTGTTTCCTTGAAAGGGGATACGGAGTCAATCCTACAGGCGTTGTTAATCATCGAGGAGTTTTCGGATCAAACCAATTTGTTAGCACTTAACGCGTCAATTGAGGCGGCGAGAGCTGGTGAGATGGGACGAGGTTTTGCGGTAGTTGCTGATGAGGTGAGAAATTTAGCAGGAAATACTTCGCGTGCTGCGAGTGATATTAAGAAATTGACCAATAAGCTTAATGCAACCACCAATGATGTAGTGGAGCGCACTCAGCTCTATATGCAAAAAACTGAAGAAACTATGCAGATTGCAAATGAAGCGGAACAAGCGATTGGTGAAATAGCAGAGGCTAATTTGAGCATCAGCCAGATGAGTTCACAAATAGCTTCAGCAACCGAGCAACAGTCTCAATTAACGATGGAGATTGTTAATGCTATGTCAAAAAATACTGATCTAGCGAATAACAGCTTAAACGAAGCGGAAAATAATCGATCTTATGCGGATAATCTTGTTGTTATTAGTGGCAAGCTTAATCAGATGATTGTTCAATTTGAATAACCATTTATATTGCCTCAGGTTTTAATAGACTGTTTTTATCGCGGGTTACATGGTTAGTCTGTTTACAGGTCACTAAGTACCTGATGGCAATGAAGTCTCTGAACATTATCATTTTGTTATGTTAGGAATATGATTAAGGCTCTGAAGGAGGGCTATATTACCCCGGTTGAAATTAAAGCTGAAAAACCAATGTAGTGACATGATTGATGTTGGTGGTAGCGATATTAAACCTCTTTGTTTAGAATATTTTACGTTTTTATATAAATGCAGGATTTATAGCGCTGTTGGTATTGAGCTGTTAAATGAATAGGTAGTTTGTGACTCCGCTTCTATACTCTGTACTATGCTGAAAGGTTTACGTTATTTTATTCGTGAGGAAAATGCCATGGAATGCATCGAATATAAGAAAGGGTATAAATACCAGATAGTTGATGATTATGTAACGTCCATCCCATTTTTGCCGAGTAGCGATATTCGTTCGCCTTCGGGCTATATTGAGCTAACAAAGGATGGACTGCTTAGCATTAAAAAGGGATATGCGTGGGACGGCCCTTCAGGCCCGACTATTGATACGCGAGATTTTATGCGTGGATCGTTAGTTCACGATGCTTTATATCAATTAATGCGTGAGAACTTGTTGGATAAAGATGAAGATCGCGATGCTGCAGACCGGCTCTTACAACAAATGTGTCAAGATGATGGTATGTGGGCATTAAGGGCATGGTGGGTCTATATTGGGTTGAAGTTTTTTGGTGATCCGGCGGCAGACCCTGCGAACAAGCGACCCGTGACTAAAGCACCTAACCTATAACAATTAGCTTAGGTATACAAAAAAGAGGCCCGCACATAGGTGCGGGTTAGGAAAGTAGCGCACAGACCTTACGCATTAGAGCAGGATAATATAGAGCTTCCATTTTTACTTAAAATCGATCAGCTCTACTTCAAAAATAAGCGTTGATCCTGGGGTAATTATACCTGCTGAGCCATTGCCGTAAGCAAGTTCGCTTGGAATATAAAAGCGTGTTTTTTCTCCCACAACCATCAACTGTACACCTTCCGTCCAGCCTTTAATGACTTGGTTTAATCCGAATTCTATAGGTTCACCACGCTCTACTGAACTATCAAAGACTGAGCCGTCAATTAAGGTGCCGTGGTAGTGTACTTTTACTTTTGATGTGGCTTTTGGATGCTCCTCTCCCGTACCTTTTGTTAACACTTCGTACTGTAAGCCAGAGTCTGTTTGTGTAACGTTTTCTTTGGTTAAATTAGACGCTAAAAAAGTTTCTCCTGCTTCTAGGTTATAGGCCAATTGCTGCTTTGAATTTTGATGGTTTTTATAGAGAAAAAACAAGATGGCAATAATTAGGATAGGAAGCAGGTAATTTAGCATTGTATAGCTCCGTAGTAGGTGAGTTTATTTGGGGCTCGTTGATTATCTAGATCCTGAACAGTATGACATAGTGTTACTGGTTTTGATTGAAGTTGTCATTCCTTCTTCGGCTAGATAGTTTACAGTGAGTTTTTTAATTATCTATATGTGAGGCTGGGATGGATCTGGAAAAAAGTAAGTTACTATATAGCTGTTCAATCCCTGTTCGGTGGGGTGATATGGATGCCTATGGGCATGTCAATAATGCGATGTACATGCGTTATCTTGAAGAAGCGCGGGTGCAGCTTTTAGATAATATGAATGTGGAGCTTGACCCTAATGGGCTGGCCCCTGTCGTAATTGATATAGGCTGTTCATTTATTCGACCGGTGGTCTATCCTGATCAATTACGTATTGATTGCTATATTAGCGATCCAGGGCGTTCGAGCTTTATGACTTACTATAAGGTTTTCAGTCAGCATGATGACAAAGCTATTGTGAGCCACGGGCATGCAAAGGTGGTATGGATTGATCACAGGATTGAGAAATCAGTTCCATTGCCTGATGCTGTTCGTGCCTTATTTGATTAGAGGTTTTTTGGTCTATTTGTCGGGGATTAAATGCGTTTTTATAATGTGAAAATTTTGGATTCAATGGATGAATTTTAGCTAACGATAGAGTAATTATTAGCTAGAAGAGTCGTGACTATATCTTCCTCTACTGGTACAGGATCGTTGTTGATTGTTTTTGGGGTCTCTGATTCTTCAGCAGAAATTTGTGCAAGGTTAAAATATAGATAGTCCTGCATCCATTGCTGATATTGCTGTAGCCAATCACACATTAACTCCTCTAAAGATGTTTCATCAATGGTGAAACCCGCTTTTAAGTCTGTTTTTGTATATAACGAGCCTTTCAGTAAATCTTCGTGTGTGGGGTGGTTTTTAGAGTAGTACTCAAGTGTGACATGGCCTGATAGGCGGTTCTCTAATATGAAGCTTATACGATCAAGGCTTAAAGGGGCATAGTTGATCGCTTCTATCAGTGACTCTACTTTTTGATCAAAGCATAAAATGGTTGAATCGGTATAAAAAGCAGCAACAAGAATTCCATTGACTCTAAACAGGGCTTGAATTTGTTTCTCTTGCTGGGCTAAGTAATGTTTTTTTTGTGTAACAGGAGAAAACTGCTCGAGCATTGTTAAATAAAATTGATCCATCTGTTGGATAGAAAGAGCGCTCTTCGTTGCAGGCAGATGCTTTTTCAAAGGCTCATCAATAGGAATATGCGCCTGAGCATTAAATGATGCCTGTGTACTATGCATAGAGCTGATCTCCATAAGTTTACTGTACATAATCTACAGCAAAGGAAATGCCAACTATTTAACTCTATGTTTTTTAAGAGAGAAGTTATGTGAAAGGCGGTTTATTATCGTTTTTAAGGCAAAGGATTGCCGTAGAAACGGCAATACTTAGCGAGAAGGTATTTTAGGCCTAAAGAGAGTTGTTAATATGATAGCCAACGTCGTTGCACAAGCACAAAGGAGGTAGCTTGATGTGAATGATTCGCTTTGTTCTGCTAAATACCCGGCTAATGTTGGTCCTGAAATTTGGCCTATAGCAAAGAAAAAGGTGACATAGCCAAAGGCTTTGCCCGCAGCGGATATAGGTAAAATATCACTGATCATTGCAGCGATAATTGCGGGAATACTAAAGGCTGATATTCCAAATAATGTCATGGATAAAAATAGGGTGAATGTTCCTATTTCTGATGCTGCTAAAGAGTATGCAAGTGTTTGCAATATAAACACTAATATTAGGCCAAACCTGCGCCCAAACCGATCAGATAGACTGCCAAAAATAGCACCTGAGAAAATACTCAGAATGCCCATTGTCATCCATAGTGATCCAGCGTCACTTTCTGTGAAATGATATTGCTCAACCAGAGTTGTTACGATAAAGGTTGCATAAATCACATAGGTAAAACCAAATAAGAAATAGATTGAGCCTATATGAAGGATCAATTTACTGATGGATTTAGATGCTTGTTTATCAGATTCTAAGCC
This sequence comes from Neptuniibacter marinus, assembly GCF_001597725.1. Taxonomy (GTDB): domain Bacteria; phylum Pseudomonadota; class Gammaproteobacteria; order Pseudomonadales; family Balneatricaceae; genus Neptuniibacter; species Neptuniibacter marinus. The sequence continues at coordinate 97,505 of NZ_LUTR01000007.1, read as the reverse complement.
TGCGGGTTTGGAGGTAGCTTGCAACGGATCGGTAGAGGATGAAGACTCATATCCATAAGGTTTTAAATTTAGTTTAGTTGGGTTGTTACGAAAGAGAAACGCCGTGATACATGCGGCCAGAATGATGATTAATCCAAATGCTCCCCAGCCGACTTTCCAGCCATCGTCGAGCCATGTGCTATTTAGCCAAGGAATTAATGCGCCACTAGCAACAATGCCTAAGCCGTTACCCATGATCATAAATCCCGCTGCACGGCCTCGATGCTGCACAGTAAACCAATGGGCGACTAAGCTCATAACCGCTATGTTAGCAGTACCACTACCTATACCCGTTATGAAATATAGAAGTGTGATAATCATAAAATGGCTGCTGAAGCTGATTAAAAACATGCTTATGCCAACTAAGATTAAACCTAAGAATATGGAGTAGCGCGCGCCAAACTTATGAATAAGGTGATGACAAAGTAATACAGCGAATAGATAGCCAATAAAATTACCCGTACTGATAAGTCCCATCTGTGTATAGCTTAGTTGAAGGCTGCTGCCCATAGAGGGTAGTAACATACCGAGTGCAAAACGGCCTAGTCCTAAGCAAGCGAAGAGAGAGATCGCGCCAGACAGAACAATAGTCCAAGCATAGTGGAACTTATTAGTAAGCATCTATAGGGCCAATAAAAAATAGGAATTATTGATAATAACGAGTGTGTGAAATAAAGGTAAGAGGAGAGGATGTTATTCTAAATTATTGAAATAAAAAAGGACGCCGAAGCGTCCTTTTTTAGTCTGAAGTGCTTAACAATTAACCGAACTGGTTAGAGGTGTTTTTCGCACCGCCAGCTTTAAGCGCATTTTCACCCGCAAAGTATTCTTTGTGGTCATCACCGATGTCTGAACCAGACATGTTCTGATGTTTCACACAGGCGATACCTTGACGGATCTCTTCACGCTGAACATTCTTAACGTAACCCAACATGCCTTGCTCACCGAAGTACTCTTTCGCTAGGTTGTCTACAGACAACGCAGTTGTGTGGTAAGTCGGTAGAGTGATCAAGTGATGGAATACGTTTGCTTCACGTGATGTATCAGCTTGGAATGTACGTGTACGTTCATCAGCTACAGCAGACAATTCAGAATCGTCATACTCAGCGCTCATTAGGTTAGCGCGGTCGTATGCAGATACATCTTTACCTTCAGCAACCCAAGTATCGTAAGTTTGCTGACGGAAGTTTAATGTCCAGTTGAACGATGGAGAGTTGTTGTAAACCAATTTAGCATCTGGGTGAACTTTACGTACGTCATCCATCATGCCTTTGATTTCGTGTACGGTTGGTACAGCCGTTTCGATCCATAGAAGGTCTGCACCGGCATTGATCGCTTCAATACAGTCAAATACGCAACGCTCATGACCTGTACCTTGACGGAACTGGTATAGACCGGATGGTAGACGCTTAGGACGAACAAGCTTGCCGTCACGGTTGAAGCATACATCGCCTTCAGCCATATCAGCTACATCGATCTCTTCAACATCAAGGAAAGAGTTGTAAATATCGCCTTGATCGCCAGGTTCATTAACAACAGCGATCTCTTTAGTTAGGCCAGCACCTTCAGAGTCAGTACGTGCAACGATGATACCGTTGTCAATGCCTAGCTCAAGGAAAGCGTAACGTAGAGCACGTAGCTTAGCGTGGAAGTCAGCGTGAGGAACGGTTACTTTACCATCTTGGTGACCACACTGCTTCTCATCAGCAACTTGGTTTTCGATCTGCAGTGCGCAAGCACCGGCTTCGATCATCTGCTTAGCCATTAGGTAAGTTGCTTCAGCGTTACCGAAACCCGCATCGATATCTGCAACGATTGGCACAACGTGAGTCACGTGGTTGTCAATTTGGTCTTGGATCTTAGCTTCAGCAGCAGAATCGCCTGCTTCACGTGCAGCGTCTAGTTCACGGAATAGACCGCCTAGTTCACGTGCATCTGCTTGGCGTAGGAAGGTATAAAGCTCTTCTACTAAGCTAGCAACGGTTGTTTTCTCGTGCATAGATTGGTCAGGAAGAGGACCGAATTCAGAACGTAGTGCAGCTACCATCCAACCAGAAAGGTACAAGTAACGACGGTCAGTTTTGCCACCGAAATGTTTCTTAATGGAGATCATTTTTTGCTGACCAACAAAACCGTGCCAGCAACCTAAAGACTGCGTGTACAATGATTTGTCTTTATCAAATGCAGCCATGTCAGCACGCATAATGTCGGCAGTGTACTGAGCGATATCTAGGCCAGTTTTGAATTTATTCTGAGCGCGCATACGAGCTGCAGATTCTGGGTTAATAGCGTCCCAAGGGCTACCAGCAGCTGCTTTTGCAGCAGAGATAGTTTCAATGTCTTGGTTCAATGCGGACATGGTCAATCCTCTACAGAGTAATCTGTTCAATAAATTAAATTTTGGCGAGTCACAAGCCCAAGCCGGTAGTTCCCTTAACTCAACTTTTTTATTTGATTATCGTGCAGGTGATAATCAGACCAAACAGGCTGTTGAATACTCTGTATGGCTTGGTGGACTGAATAATGGGGGTATTTTGTGCCGCCGTCAAAGCTACTTTTTGTGCAGGTGCAAAAATGTAGTATTGCTACATGACCTCTCGGCATAAAGAGGTAAAATAACTACATAATATATAAAGGCCAAATCAGTAAAAAACCTTATATATCGGGGCTTCTGAGGTTCATTCCTAAGTACTAGCGACTTTGGTATAAGGCCGTATGTTCTTTATTTACAGGTTTTATAGTTATAACCAGGTTGTTTTATATTCCAATTGGGTCTAACGATTTTTGACTACAAAACGGTGCTTACTGCCCGATTTTAAAGGCGTTGGAGCTATTTTTAGTAAAAACGTCAAATAAGCCAGCGTAGAAAAAGATCGTTGTATCCAATTAGTCAGTAGGGTGGCCCAGGTTTGGGTGTGAATTTGTCGATGGAAATGATTTTTTATCATATTTTAATGGCTGTAGTGTTGTGAAATAGCGCGTTTACTCAGTCCATAATGAGCCGTTCATCGTGGCATTTATTCGTGAATATTACGCAGTTGCGGTACATGATTTTATCGATATCTCGCTTGTGTGTTTAGCGAAGCAGGGCGGGGCTATTTTCTAGGCGCGATATCCGGTTGGGCTCGGTATGATTTTTTGCGTTTTAGTTTGTGTTTTGTACTTAAAAAGATACTCTCTTGTTACTAGGTTTTTTGTTACCAAATGAGTGAGATTATAGTGAATTTAAAACGGAAATTTACACTGCATTTAGATGCATTGATCGTGATAGGGTTTTTATTTATTTGCTCTATCGGCTTTAATTTTGTTCAACTTCAGCAGGTGAAAAGTTTAAGTCAGGATGTAATTCGCTTAGAAAGTAAGGTATTAGTTCATGAACTAAACTTGAGTTCGCAGCAACAGTATATTGATAAGCTGAAGCGTAAGTATGAAGCTGAGTCTACTCAGTAGTTCGGCCGGTCACATGGGGGAACGGTGTAGACGTTGTAAGCGGGATGAGTGTTTTTGAACCAGACGTTTTATCACCCAAATAGCAAAAAAGGATGCGATGCATCCTTTTTTGGTTAGTCTGCTCTGATGACCCATAAATCACAGGGCTGGCAGATTATTGTCTGTTAGTCGCTGAGTGTTGTGACGTGAGCGGCATCGATATCAGCATTAAAATAGGCCATACCCAGTTTAGTGAGATATTCCATACGGTCAGCCTTCATTAAATCAATTTCGGGTGCATCAAACCCATTTTCTTGATAAATGCCTGCTAGATAGGCCATAAAATTTTCACCTTCTTTAACTAGCAATAAGCTTGCGGCACCGACATCGGGTTTTACTTGTGCATTAAGCTCTTCCGAAAGATTAACGGCAAGGACGACGGGCTGTTCATCTCCTTCGATTCGTACACTGCGGTCTCGAACGGTTTGCTGGGCCCAGTAAAAAGCTAGCTCTTTGCTTTGTGTTAAAAAAACCGGTTCAACTGATTCTGTATAGGCATTGCCGATTGTTGCCATGGTTTTCTTTGCCGCATCTTTCAGCGCTTGATCACCTGAGCGTTTTAACCCTTGTTCTTTTATTGAGTCGACCAGCGCCGATGATGTCCCATGATACCAAGTATTACCTGTAGTAAATCCTTGCTCAGTTAACAAATCTTTAGCATCTTTAAGAAAATCAGGTGTATCAGTCATATTCGAAATCACTTAATCAGTTTGCAGTAGAAAACGGGCTAGAATTTTAACGTAAAAAGCCATTCGAGTCTTTCGACAGATCTTAGAAATCTTATCTATAAAAAAGGCGGCCCTTGCTACAGGTGCCGCCTTATGCTCCAGTATAGGAGTCTGCCCTAATTAACGCTGGAAAATTAATTAAGGCAGTTAACGCTAATTAAGCTTAGTTAAACTGGTTAGAGGTGTTTTTCGCACCGCCAGCTTTAAGCGCATTTTCACCCGCAAAGTATTCTTTGTGGTCATCACCGATGTCTGAACCAGACATGTTCTGATGTTTCACACAGGCGATACCTTGACGGATCTCTTCACGCTGAACATTCTTAACGTAACCCAACATGCCTTGCTCACCGAAGTACTCTTTCGCTAGGTTGTCTACAGACAACGCAGTTGTGTGGTAAGTCGGTAGAGTGATCAAGTGATGGAATACGTTTGCTTCACGTGATGTATCAGCTTGGAATGTACGTGTACGTTCATCAGCTACAGCAGACAATTCAGAATCGTCATACTCAGCGCTCATTAGGTTAGCGCGGTCGTATGCAGATACATCTTTACCTTCAGCAACCCAAGTATCGTAAGTTTGCTGACGGAAGTTTAATGTCCAGTTGAACGATGGAGAGTTGTTGTAAACCAATTTAGCATCTGGGTGAACTTTACGTACGTCATCCATCATGCCTTTGATTTCGTGTACGGTTGGTACAGCCGTTTCGATCCATAGAAGGTCTGCACCGGCATTGATCGCTTCAATACAGTCAAATACGCAACGCTCATGACCTGTACCTTGACGGAACTGGTATAGACCGGATGGTAGACGCTTAGGACGAACAAGCTTGCCGTCACGGTTGAAGCATACATCGCCTTCAGCCATATCAGCTACATCGATCTCTTCAACATCAAGGAAAGAGTTGTAAATATCGCCTTGATCGCCAGGTTCATTAACAACAGCGATCTCTTTAGTTAGGCCAGCACCTTCAGAGTCAGTACGTGCAACGATGATACCGTTGTCAATGCCTAGCTCAAGGAAAGCGTAACGTAGAGCACGTAGCTTAGCGTGGAAGTCAGCGTGAGGAACGGTTACTTTACCATCTTGGTGACCACACTGCTTCTCATCAGCAACTTGGTTTTCGATCTGCAGTGCGCAAGCACCGGCTTCGATCATCTGCTTAGCCATTAGGTAAGTTGCTTCAGCGTTACCGAAACCCGCATCGATATCTGCAACGATTGGCACAACGTGAGTCACGTGGTTGTCAATTTGGTCTTGGATCTTAGCTTCAGCAGCAGAATCGCCTGCTTCACGTGCAGCGTCTAGTTCACGGAATAGACCGCCTAGTTCACGTGCATCTGCTTGGCGTAGGAAGGTATAAAGCTCTTCTACTAAGCTAGCAACGGTTGTTTTCTCGTGCATAGATTGGTCAGGAAGAGGACCGAATTCAGAACGTAGTGCAGCTACCATCCAACCAGAAAGGTACAAGTAACGACGGTCAGTTTTGCCACCGAAATGTTTCTTAATGGAGATCATTTTTTGCTGACCAACAAAACCGTGCCAGCAACCTAAAGACTGCGTGTACAATGATTTGTCTTTATCAAATGCAGCCATGTCAGCACGCATAATGTCGGCAGTGTACTGAGCGATATCTAGGCCAGTTTTGAATTTATTCTGAGCGCGCATACGAGCTGCAGATTCTGGGTTAATAGCGTCCCAAGGGCTACCAGCAGCTGCTTTTGCAGCAGAGATAGTTTCAATGTCTTTGTTTAGTGTAGACATGCTCATTCCTTCCATATGTTCGACAACGTTTTATGTTGCCCTTTGTAATAGTTTCGATGTGGATTTTAGTGTGTGGCGACGCATAATTGAAATAAATGGCTCTTATTTGCAGTATTTATTGTGTGAATGTAGATGTGGTATTATGAAATTTCTTCAGTGTTTATGCGGCGTTGCTATGAATTTGGATAAGATCGACTTAAATTTATTGGTGTATTTAGATATTTTATTACGTGAACGTAATGTCACTCGCTCTGCCAGTTTATTAGGTATAACCCAGCCAGCGATGAGTAATGGCTTACGTCGTTTGCGCGAAACATTTGGCGATCCTCTGCTTGTAAGAACCAGTGAAGGGATGGCGCCGACTGAGCGGGCCCAAAGTCTCCAGCCGCTATTACGACAGGTATTAGCCTCGGTTGAGCAGGTAATTGAGCCCGCAGCAAATTTTGATGCAGCTTCTAGTGATCGTGTTTTCCGCATTATGACCAGTGATTACGGAGAGTCGACGTTAATGCCGCGACTCTTAAACCGTCTAAGGGAAGAGGCCCCTAACATTGTATTGGATATTCTTACGCCGAGTGATATGAGCTTTCAGGAGGTAGAACAGGGGCTTGTGGACATAGTGATTAATCGGTTTGATACGATGCCACAGTCATTTCATCAGAAGACATTATGGCGAGATAGTTTTTCCTGTCTCTTTTCTGTTGATAATCCTATAGCTGATGATTTCCGTTTAGAAACTTATTTGCTTGCACGCCATGTTTGGGTTAGTAAAACAGGTATGGGGGCTGGTATGGGGATTACGCCTAAAGATACTAAACGCTTAGGTTGGGTTGATGAGGCATTAGAACAGTTAAATGCAAAGCGTCATATCTCTGTCTTTACGCGGCACTATCAATCAGCAGCGTTGTTGGCTGAAGAAAAGGGATTGATAGCTACTATACCGACTAAGGCGGCTTCTCAGTCCCAATCGAATAACTCTCGTTTAGTGATGAAAACACCCCCTTTTGAGGTGCCTGAATTTGAACTAAAAATGGCTTGGAGTCCTCTTTTACAACATAACGTGGCCCATCAATGGATACGCCGTGTCATCACTGAAGTAGCACAAAACCATACTGAATGACTTCTGATTTTAAGCGGATTACTACCGTTTTATCATCGTATAGTAGTGTGAAACTATTCCAAGCCTCAGGTAGTGAAGCTGAGGGGGGTAAGTTTTTAGATAAACATTCAATTAAAGATGTGCGGATCTTGGTTAATCTGTTATAAGTATATTTATATTTATATCTTTGAGATGGTGATTTATGGAGTTGGTTAAGGCTTTATGTTTGTTCATAAGCGTCTATCCAATTTAAGACCAAGACAATCTGTTGAGTGATTTGATTATTTAGGGTGAATATTGTGAAAAAAGGATTACAAAAAACACTATCGGTTGCTATAGCATGCCTATCGCTGAGTGCTAACGTGGTTTTAGCGGCACCTGATAAGGCATGGAGTTTAGAGGGTTTTGATGAGCCTGAATCGGTTTTAGTGCATCCAACAAAACCACTGCTTTTTGTTTCCAATGTCAATGGCGACCCTGCTGCTTTAAACGGTAAAGGTTATATTAGTCTGTTATCGGATGAAGGTAAGGTTATTCGTCATGTTTGGGTTAATGGAATGGATGCACCTAAAGGGCTCGCAATGGATGAGCAATATCTCTATGTTGCTGATATGCAGCAAATGCACATTGTTGACCATGAAAAAGGTGAGCTGGTTCAATCAATCAAAGCTGAAGACAGTGTTATGCTGAACGATATAGCTATTGATGATAAAGGCGTTGTTTACTTGAGTGATATTCTTGGCGGTGGTGTTTATCGTTATGAAAATGACACGCTGACTAAATGGATTTCAACTGAGGCGCTGCCCCATCCAAATGGACTTCTTTTTAATCATGGACAGTTAACAGTTGCTACTTGGGGGACGGGTCTTCATAAGGATTTTACAACGGATATTCTAGGCGGGCTTTCTATTATTGATAGAGATACGAAAAAAATAACATCTTATAAAAATGCAGAAGCCTTTGGTAACCTTGATGGTATCGCTGAGATAGATGGCGCGCTGTTTATTAGTGACTGGATGAATGGCAATATCTTTAAATATAAAGACCATACGCTGGAATTGCTTTTTAATGAACCTAAGAAGTTTACCGGCGATCTTTCCTCGAAAGGGAATCTCTTATTTGTACCGTTAATGTTCTCACAGCGTATCGATGCTTATCAGATTGAACCTTAACTAAGCGTTATTTAATTTGCCTGTTAGGTTACGTATAGGCAGATGATGAATAAGATCTAGAGGCCTGCTTGCAGGTCTCTTTCTTTATGCAAACAACGTCGTTATTAATAATCGAAAGGGGATATGTCGCCTAAATAGTCCAGGCTTTCTCCGCACTTCTGACAGTAACTTGCGTTGGCTTTTTCTTGTGAGTGGCAGGCGGGACAGCGCACTGTAATTGCATCGCGTTTCGCTCGATCAGAGATGACCTTCGCCATCTCTCCTTTTAGGTCCGATCTAGGATCTAACCCACTATCCTCAAATAGATTCCAGAGTGATTCTGTAATGATCGATAGGGTTTCTAGTTTCAATTCAAGTGCGTTTATACGGGCTGAATTGATCTCAGATTCTAAAGAGGGGTTAGATTCGACTACTTTCTCTTGTCGGTTGTTTTTTTCTGAGGTCATCGGTTTTGGTGCCCTAGTTTTTGTGTGCATCGGTTTACAGGGTAAAGTGTACTGGATTTTTTGTTCATAGATTTACTGTTGGGATGCCTTATAGCCAGATACTGGCAATAATAAGTGCTGAGATTATTATTGAAGAAGATGACAAGTAGAAACGCCAACCCTTGCAATTACCTAATACAACTAGATTTGCGATGTATGCACAACTAATAAGTAGTATAGGCAGTGCCATTTGAGCGGCCACATAGATAAAAGGATGGACGTCACTAAGTTGTTCGCTCGTGTAGTAGATCGAACAGGCAAGTAGGGGCACGAGGCAAATTACAGTGGCTTTAATCAGTATATTGGCTGATTTCATTTTATCCTTATTGCGTTAAGTTTGGCTTTTTAGACTAACTTCTTCATTTAGAAAGAATATTGTTAGGGTGAGATCACTCCTTATCAAAACTGTCGACGACAATAGCCCCCATTGAAGCTGGCATAGTGATTACAATAATACGTTTAAACGATGTTAGTGGATCTTCAAATAACGGAAGCTTGTTAAGACAAAACAGGACTAAGGCTACTACAAGCGCAGTCATAATATAGGCGATGGCGATTCGAGATATAAAGACAAGCTTTCTAGCCTTAACATCGGTTTGAAATACACTCTCATAGGTATAAAGGCCAAGAAAGGTGATGGATAGGGTAAACAGCATCAATAGGTTATAACCGGGTAGGGTTTCCCCTAAGCGCCAAGCTTCTTCAGAAAATGATATAGGTACGGCAAGCGCAAAAGCGCCTACAAATATCTGACTTGCGTCTTCAACGTTAAAGCTTAACTTCATGTGAGTTCCTATTGAATCGCTTAGCTACTGAGAGTGTGCACCTCTCAGCAGCTATTTATGGGCTATATGTTAACGATGGAGCTCGCCCGCTCGTTCTGGTTGGTATAATACCTCTGTTAACTTAACTTTCAGATCCCCACCACCAGGTTTTGGCCATTCGATTTCATCTCCTATAGATAGGCCTAAGAGGGCGCTACCAATGGGCGCTAATATAGAAATCTTTTGACCGTCTGCATCTACATCTTTGGGGTAAACAAGGGTTAGTTCAAATTCATCATTAGTTGATTCGATAACAAATTTAACGGTCGAGTTCATGGTAACGATTGTTGGCGGAACTTCGTCAGGCGCTACGACATTGGCCCGTTCAAGTTCAGCTTCTAGCTCCGTTTGGCCGGCAAAGCTGTTTTTTGGCAGGGACTCAATTAAATTATAGAGCCGATCTGCATCTAATGAAGTAATTGTTATTTCTGGCCTTGTGTTCATTTTTCTCTCTCAAAAATATTATTTTAAGCAACCTGTTATTAAATATTCACACAGATATATAAAAGCTTTTGTTCATCTTTTATGACCGCCCTCTATTCAATGTAATGACATACCATGACCTTGTATTAATAAGGTTAGGCAGTCCTATATCAGTTATCTATTTAGTCTCTTCTTTAGTATTAGTTTGATATCTGCTTTCTAAAAACAATTATGAAATAGCTATCAGGTTAATCTAAGAAACGGTAAGGCTAAGGATATGATATTTACATTATTAGTCAGATTTAACTCTATGTTTTTAATAAATTTTATTGTTAACTCTGTTTTCGATTCACAGAGGTTTTTGTGAATATAAGAGGATTGTTATTTTAATCTTACTCAACTCTAAGCTAGCTGATGTTGTGTTTAAAAGCTAGCTTAAAAGTGATGATTTGTTGAATATTTGAGTGGCCTTTTTAGAGCTCAGGGGAGGGAAGAGAACGAGAGACAAACAGTCTAGTAATGTTTGTCTCTAGCTAAGGTTGTACTCTCTATTCCTCTTCTAAGAAGTAGACCGAGCCTTGTAGAAGTAATGCCTTGAGTAGCTCAATATTTTCTTCGCTAGGCTCTATTTTTTCTTGGTATAAATTTGCACATAAACTTTCCGCTAATTGAATCTGACCTTGGCTACAGGCACAGCCTTTACCGTCGACGAAAAGAATAAAGTGATTATCTACTCTATTAAAAGCAAAACGAGAGCCTTCGCTTCGGCATAAAGGAGTCTCGTCATCTAGCAATTGCTTAATTTCAGCTTCATCTAGCTCGCAACTTTGATCTGCACCTTGTTCCTGGTTTTTGGGCTCTGTCATAAATTGACCAAACCAGTGGGAGAGGAGTTCAGGGCTGTCGATATATTCGTGCATAATCGCTTTTACGCGATCTAGCGCTTCGCAGGTGATTTCACCTGGATTATCTTGCTGTTTCAGATCAGCATCACTGTAGCGGTCTTCAGCGGTAGTTATATTGTCTAGATAGTCAGTGAAGTCTGCCATCATCTCTTGATGGGAGGGCGCTCTGAAGCCTACGGAGTAGGTCATACAGTCATCACCAATAGCGTAACCATTATGGCCAAGCCTCGGTGGTACGTAGAGCATATCACCGGGGTTTAAATCCCAGCTTTGTTCGGGGATCCATTCAGGGAGAATCATAACGGGGACATCGTTACGGCGGGGTGAGTCTTCGCCATAAGTGCCACCGACTTCCCAGCGTCGAGTCCCCGATGCTTGGATTAAGAATACATCGTAATTGTCGTAATGAGGGCCAACCCCGCCACCATCAGTAGCGTAACTTACCATAAGGTCATCAAGTCGCCAGTTCGGTACAAAGCGGAAATATTCTAATAACTCGTTAGCCTCGGGAATCCAATGATCGACCGATTGCACTAAGAGTGTCCAATGGCTATCCGGTAGATCTGTAAAAGTGCTTTCGCTCAGAGGGCCATGTTCAAGTTTCCAGTCTTTGCCATCTGGGGACTGGATAATTAAACGTGATTCTACTTCCTCTTCTAAGGCCATGCCTGCTAGCTCGTCAGGACTTACTGGGGCTTCAAAGTTAGGAAAAGCATTACGTATGAGCAATGGCTTTTTCTGCCAGTACTCGCGTAGGAAGGTTTCTACACTGATATCGCCAAATGGGGAGTTCACTACTTTATAAACTCCATTAACTCTTCAACGGCTTTCTCCATTTCGTCATAAACTTTACGTTTATCACGGTTAGCTAACGCTGCAATCTTGTTATTGCCTACTTTTTGGAGACACTTTTGGATAGTTTCGGCACTTTGGCGTATGCCTACGGCGTTGTAGCCCATCATTTTTGACTCATCTTGCATCTGTTTAATACCAGCACGTAGTTCATCCGCTTGTTTTAATAAAACGTCTAGTTGATCTTCCATCTTAGTTTGTCTCAATTTGTCAGTCGGTTATCTGGCTAGTATAGGAGTTATTTCTTTAGCCTTTCTACGGTCTCTTCAATCGAAGTTAATATACCTCGAAGCATATTAAGCTCTGTACGCTCTGGACGAGAGCGATTGAAAAAACGACGTAACTTATCTAGTACTTTACCCTCATGTTGAGGAATTATAAATTCCGTTGTGCGTAACACTTTTTCTAGATGGCTATAAAACAGAGTCATCTCTTTTTGGCGAGGGTATTCTTCTTCAATAGGGGTATAAGTTTTTTCTTCTGTTGCCACATAGACTTCATAGCAAAGCAGTTGGATCGCTTGGGATACATTGAGTACGGGATACTCAGGATTGGCAGGAATGTAAATATGAACATTGCATTGCTGTAGTTCATCGTTATGTAGTCCCATGGTTTCTCGGCCAAAAACCAGTGCTACATTGCCTTGTTCTGATTCTGCTACGATCCGCTCAGCGCCTTTTCTCGCATTGAGGAGAGGAAGGTCGAAGGTGCGTTTGGTTCGTGCGCTGGTACCTATCACTAACTGGCAGTCTGAAATAGCTTCTTCTAGTGAACTGACGATTACCGCATTGTCTAACAGATCTTTGGCACCCGCAGCTCGGGAATCCGCTTCAGGGCTTGGAAACTCTCTCGGCTCCACAAGGTATAAATTGTTTAGACCCATGTTTTTCATAGCGCGGGCTGCGGCGCCAATATTACCTGGGTGGAAGGTGTTGATTAGTACAACTCTAATGTTTGATAGCATTTCAGGAGATCTCACAAAGCATCAACAAAGCGGTTAAGGTCATAGATAAATTTATGTCTATGCCACAAATGGGGTGAGTGGTCCGCGCTAGGGTAGACAAGCAGTTCGGAATTTTCAATATGTTGATGAACCCAGTTTTGTAACTTTGCGCAATAAAATTGGCTTTCTTCACCATAAATTAGCAAGGTCGGTGTATTTATTGTAGGTAGAACATCACGATAATCCTGCTGTGTTATGTTTTCCCAACACGCGATAAGTAATGGCGCATTTTGCTTTTGTAAATAATCGCGCATTTTTTGAAAACTGTGGGAGTTTTGTTGGAAGTTTTGTAACGATTGATAGTGCATACCATAAGCAATGAGTTCTAAAACACTTTGAGTGAAGTCTTGTTTTAGTAGTTGGATAAAGGTTTCATTGTTTTTGCTGCTAAATTCACCATAAACACCATGATTCCATTCATCGTCGGTAAGTAGTTTCGGCGAGTGATCAACCATACATAATCCTGCAATACGGTCTTGGCCATATTTACGAATATATTCCCAAGTCGTTAAAGCGCCCAGAGAGTGGCCAATAATGACAGCTTCTTGAATATCTAAATAATTAAGTAGTGTATGAAGATCGTCAGCCATTTCGGGGAGTGTCATATTCGTGCCTTCGGAATAGGGGTGCCCTCCGTGTCCTCGTGCATCCCAACAGACGACTCGGTGCTGCTGGGCTAGCTCTGAGGCAAAGGGTAGCCATTCACGTACACAGGCGGTCCAGCCATGAAGGAATATTAAGGTTTTGTTTCCTTCACCAAGTGAGACGAAATGAATCTTAGTTAAGTCGGGGCGAGTAAGGTATTCCATAAGGCTTGATCCATAATAATAAAAACGGGGCCATAGCCCCGTTTTTAAAATCTAAATTGAGCCCAAAGCACCATTTTTAGATTTTCTTTGCCTGATCTACCGCACTACCAATATAAGTGTGTGGTGTTAATGCCTTAAGAGACTGTTTAGCTTCTTCTGGCATATCAAGCGTATCCACGAAGGCTAGAATGGTTTCTTTATTCATATCCTGACCGCGGGTTAGTGCTTTCAGCTTCTCGTAAGGTTCTTCGATAGCGTAACGGCGCATAACGGTCTGGATTGGTTCAGCAAGGACTTCCCAAGCATTTTCTAAGTCTTCATTTAGCTTAGCAGGGTTTAGCTCAAGTTTGCTGATCCCTTTTAAACTAGATTGATAAGCGATTAGGCTATAACCAAAGCCGACTCCCATATTACGTAGCACTGTAGAGTCTGTTAGGTCGCGCTGCCAGCGGGAAACGGGTAGTTTTTGTGCCAAGTGACCCATGATCGCATTTGCTATACCTAAGTTACCTTCGGAGTTCTCGAAGTCGATAGGGTTAACTTTATGCGGCATAGTAGATGACCCAACTTCGCCAGCAATTGTTTTTTGTTTGAAGTAACCCTGAGAGATGTAACCCCAGATATCACGATCGAAATCGATTAGGATAGTGTTGAAACGCGCAACAGTATCAAAGAGCTCAGCAATGTAGTCGTGAGGCTCGATTTGAGTTGTGTATGGGTTGAACGTTAAACCTAAGCTTTCAACAAAATTTTGCGCATTTTCAGCCCAATCAATATCGCTATACGCGGATAGGTGAGCGTTGTAGTTACCTACAGCACCGTTGATCTTACCTAAGATCTCTACAGCTTTTAGCTGTTTGATCTGACGTTGCATGCGGTAGGCAACGTTTGCAAACTCTTTACCTACTGTTGTAGGTGATGCTGTTTGACCGTGGGTACGGGATAGCATTGGTTGTTCTGCGAATTCGCGGCCAAGGGTTGCTATCTCATCAGTGACTTGTTGCATCTGTGGTAAAACAACATCTAAACCATGTTTAAGCATTAAACCATGAGATAGGTTGTTAATATCTTCAGAGGTGCAGGCAAAATGTACAAATTCATTAATTGCCATTAATTCGGCGTTATCTTTGAATTTATCTTTGATGAAGTATTCAACTGCTTTTACATCGTGATTTGTTGTACGTTCGATGTTTTTAACAGCTTCTGCATCCGCAGGGCCAAAATCAGTTACTATAGCGTTTAAAACAGAATTAGCTTCAGCGCTCAATGCTGGAACTTCACTAATCTGGGCGTGAGCCGCTAGTTTCTGTAGCCAACGTACCTCTACTTCTACGCGAAAGCGTATTAGGCCATATTCACTAAATACATCACGTAGGTCAGCTGTTTTGCTGCCATAGCGCCCATCAATTGGCGAAACGGCCGTCAGTGCGGAAAGCTCCATGAAACGATCTCTATCTTGATTAAAAAGAAGGCGCGCATTATACCTGAGTAGACGTCACTTTCGTAGGGCTAGTGCCGACAAATCCAGACAATAAAGTAATGCAGGGGTAGAACCTTATCAGGAACAACTTAACCCATTATATTTTTTAATGAGGGGCGAAGGCGTGATTTAAAAAAGAGTAGGTGCCAACGTTTTCCGCCTTTTTGGCGCCATAACATCGCACTGCGGATACCCGCAAGGAGTAGGGCGCGAATCTTTGCCGCATTTTCACTGTTCTGCAGATGCCTTGGGTCGCCTGTTACTTGGATACGGAAGCTGAACGAGCTAATGGTGTCTTGATAAAGGCTTGCTAGATTTGCGACAACATTAGGGTGGCAGTATGTTGATGGTGTTAAAGCGAGTTCATGCTCTGGCGCTAAATTAGCTTCAGAGTATTGGTTTTCGGAATTAAAGTATTTTGCTTGTTCTGTGACTTGCTTCAAACGGTGGCCAATCGTTTGAAGCATTTCGGGATTTGAGCTTAACTTACGCTCTAAATGCACCATGCTAAGTACGTAGCGAATAACATCTTTATTATGTTCAGCACGTGGCTTATCAACAATATCTTTTAGGTTTTGCAACCCAAGGTGGAGGTTATAGGGTAAGTCTGCAGCGCCACCGTAAATATCTTCAGAGCAAGCGGGATCGAGTTGCATAATGCTGTAGATAGAGGTTTCAAGGCTGTTTTGGGCAACCATTCCGCGTGTAGCTATCTGCTCGACTAAGGCTGCTGCTTGGAAAATTCCGGCCAGGCCTAATGTTTGTTCATCATGTTGACGTGACACCTTAAACCTCTCAGCTATCTAACGATTCATTCTTGCCAGTGTTTTCTATTACGCCACCACCCAAGCATACATCATCACTATAAATAACAACGGATTGGCCGGGTGTGACTGCTCGTTGGGGTTCATTAAAACGGATGAGGTAACCGGAATCACCGTGGCGTTCAATAATACACTCTTGATCAGATTGACGATAACGTACTTTAGCTTTGCAACGATAAGGTAGTGGTGGCTCTTCGTCATTTATCCAAAAAATCTCATCGGCGGTTAACCAATCGGTAAACAGTAGATCGTGCTGCTTACCTTGTACGGCGATAAGTACATTGTGCTCTAGATCTTTGCCCGCGACAAACCAAGGTTCTTCTGGGTAATCTTTAAGCCCACCAATATGCAGGCCTTGGCGCTGCCCTATGGTGTAATACATTAAGCCCGCGTGTTCGCCTATCTGGTCGCCTGTCGGTGTTTTTATCTTACCGGGTTGAGCTGGTAGATACTGTTTCAGAAAATCACTAAAGCGACGTTCGCCAATAAAGCAGATGCCGGTGCTGTCTTTTTTATTATGCGTAACCAGATCATGAGCTTCTGCGAGCTTTCTGACCTCTGGTTTTTCCAATTCTCCTACGGGGAAAAGGGTTTTCTCTATCTCCGGTTGGCCTACTTGATGTAGGAAGTAACTTTGATCTTTGTTGTTATCAAGCCCTTTAAGTAAGCGGGTTTTCCCCTCCCGTAGACCTCGGCGAACGTAATGACCGGTAGCGATCATATCCGCGCCCAACTCTATAGCGTACTCAAGAAAGGCTTTAAATTTGATTTCACGATTGCATAGAATATCGGGATTCGGTGTACGGCCCGCTTTATATTCTTCTAGAAAATGTTCAAATACATTGTCCCAGTACTCCGCCGCAAAGTTGGCGGTATGTAATTTAATACCTAGCTTATCGCAGACGGCTTGCGCATCAGCTAAATCATCTTTAGCTGTACAGTATTCAGTACCATCATCCTCATCCCAGTTTTTCATAAACAGGCCTTCAACCTCATATCCTTGCTGTATAAGGAGTAGGGCTGATACGGATGAGTCAACGCCGCCGGACATGCCGACGATCACTTTAGTCTGGCTATGATCAGTCATGGGTTTTTTTCGATTAGTTACTGTATTCGTGAATGAGTTCTAACGGGTATTGTTTGCCTGCAATATAGTCATCAATGCACTGTAACACCATTGGACTACGGAGTTTGTGCATATTGCTTGCAACTTCATCGCGGGTCATCCAAACCGTCTGGATAATACCTTCATCTAAGGTTCTATCCGCATCGTGTTTAATGGCTTCAGCGTAAAAACAGGCGCGATGATAAGTTTTGTTGTTAATACTCGATTTATAAACATAAAAACCGATAAGGTAGCGGGGTTTTACATGCCAAGCGGATTCTTCAAGTGTTTCTCTACAAGCCGCTTGAACAAAGGTTTCCCCTTCCTCAATATGGCCAGCTGGTTGATTGAATACAATTTCACCGGAAGATTGTTCTTCTATGAGTAGAAATTTTCCGTTTTTTTCAACGATGACAGCAACAGTGGCATGAGGATACCAATCCATCATATTCCTCAGAAATTTGATCGTAATTATTCGAATTCATACGTACAAAATAAGCGCCACACAATAGCATCAAATGCTGTTGTTTGATAGATAAAAACACTCGTCTATGGTGACGCATCTCTATGCGCCTTAGTGCTATGATCTGTGTTATTAGTTTAAGAGGCAAAGTGATATGGCAACGACTCAGGTATATGTCCAAACGGATGACTTTGATATAGGGGATCTTTCTGAACGTGTGAGAGCAAATGATGCGACTAGCGGTGCCATTGTTACGTTCACTGGTATAGTACGTGAATTAGCAACTACAAATAATACATTAGATGCGCTGTTTTTAGAGCATTATTCAGGCATGACTGAGCGGGCTTTAGAGGAAATTGCTGAGCAAGCACGGGAGCGTTGGAATCTAGGTAATATAGTGATTAGTCATCGTGTAGGGCGGCTTAGTCTTAATGAAAATATCGTATTTGTCGGGGTGGGTAGTGCGCATCGAATTGACGCTTTTGAAGCCGCTCAATTTATCATGGATTATCTAAAAAAGAGTGCGCCTTTTTGGAAGAAAGAGATCTCTTCTGGAGGGGAATGCTGGGTTGAGCAGAAACAGAGTGACTTAGATGCAGCAAAGAGATGGTAGCCGAGACAGCTATAAAGACTACGACTTAGCCTAAAAAGTTAGCGGCTAATGCTGAATAAATCGGTAACCTATACCGTGCACCGTTTGAATGACTTTAGGCGCTTTAGCATCGACTTCAATCACTTTGCGTAATTTAGAAATATGTTGATCTAGCGTACGACTGCTTGGTAAATAGTCTCTTCCCCAGCATTCGTTGAATAGCATGTCTCGATCAACAACTTTGCCCTGTTCGCGATGGAGGAGTTGGAGAATTTTAAGATCTCGCAAGCTTAATTCAAATGTGATCTCTTCACGCTGTGCTTGTAGTTGAGCCGGAAAAACGCGTAGATCATCCATCCAGAATGTTTCCGCTTCTTGTTGATCACTCGGCTGCTGCGTTTGTAGGCAGCGGCGTGTGACTGCTTTTATACGTGCGATGACTTCTCGGGTGCCAAATGGTTTTTTTATATAGTCATCAGCACCGAGCTCGAGTCCTAGAACTTGGTCGATCTCTTCTGATTTTGCCGTAATAAAGATCACTGGAACGGTTTCGTTAAGCTGGCGAATTTTCCTACACAGGGTGTAACCATCCATTTTGGGCATCATAATATCGAGTAAGATCAGGTCGGGTTGATGTTCAATATATAAGTGAAGGGCGCTCTCGCCATCATCGGCTTCTATACAAGTGTAACCTTCATTATCAAGTAGATCGAAAAGTCCCATCCTAATATTAAGATCATCTTCTGCAATAAGAATTTTCATAAACTACCTTTAGCGGGTGAATGGCTTAGGCTTACGGGTGTGTAGAGGCTAAGTAGGAAACTGGCGCCTTGAGTCGTTGATTCTAAAATCAGATCACCGCCATGCTTGCGTGCCAGTTCGCGCGCAATGCTCAAACCTATGCCGGTACCGCTAATACCATCAGTAAGTTTGTTACTGGCGCGATAAAATTGTTCAAAAATAGATCTTGATGAGTACTCATCTATACCGGGGCCGTTGTCATGGATGCGAATAAAACTGTAGTCACCTTCCTGCCAGCACTCTATCTGTAGAACACCGCTATCAGCTGCGTATTTCTCAGCGTTACTGAATAAGTTATTTAAAATCTGTTCAGTACAGTGAGGATCTAATAAAACGTTTGTGTCGCAGTGGCTGGTAAGCTTAGGGTCTATTCCTCGCTGAGCAAAGGCGGGGGCAAATGCCTCTAGCGTGTTATTAATACATTCTTGCACAGTAGCCATCTGCAGGTTTAGGTCTAAGCCGTCACGTTCTAACTTTGAAAAGCTGAGTACGTTATCGATTAAGCGTGTGAGGCGCTTGCTTTCGTTATTAATAATATTTAAGTAACGCTTTTGTTTAACCTGTTCATCATCAAGTTGGTTTTCCAGCATCTCGGTATACATGCGTACATTGGTCAGTGGTGTTTTTAATTCATGGGAGACCTGATTAACAAAATTTACCCGTTGGAGAGCTAAACGTGACTCGCGGGTTTGCTCTCTGTATACGAGCCAACCAAGTGCCGATAAAGCACTTAAGGTTATTACTATAATGAGCAGTTTTTCTAACCAGTTTTGCTGAGGTTTGCTAAGGCTGGTAGTGGTGTATTCTAATCGCCAACTACCTAAAGGGTGGCTCAGGTTTAATGTCTTAATCGGTGTTAGGTGATCGGCGTTTTCCTTTGTGCTGCCCCATTCGTAACTGACTTCACCACGACTGTTTTTGAGGGTGATAATTGAGTTGTTCAGAGGGTGCTCTGCTGTTATCTCTGACTGATCTGGGAGTAAATTAATTAAATCAGAGAGTAAGCGGGCACGGCTAATGGCAAATCCCATAACACGATTATCGGCTGTTGTTTGCCAGTAGATATGCTGAAGTTGGGTGTTGTTGTACCAAGCGATCCAACCGGAATCTGTAGGCTCTACCTGTTCTACTTGCTTGTCGCTAATATTGGAAGAAGCTATAGGGCTATCAGCAGCTATTGATGATGTTGCTTGGGAGCGACGACTGATAAGGGGAGCTATTTCAGTCTCAGCATTAATGCTTTTTTCTGTTGAGTGTGTTAACCGTTGTGTTTGTGGCACTGATTTCAATTGTGCGCTGTAAGGCGCTTGGGCTAATAGCTCTGGTGCATTAGCTTTTTGGGTTGTGGTATTGCTTTCTTGCGTGTGGGTAAAGAGAGAAGGGGTTTCCAATAAAGTTTTTGTTTGCTGAAGAAATTGGATTTCCTGAGCAGTAGCATTCGTTGGGGTGGGGTAGATGAGTTTTCTTGTTGAATCAAGAATGAAAACTTGCTCAATATAAGGACTTGATTTACTGAGTTGTCTAAGTGCTTGAGATGACGCGTTTTGGTTGAGTTCCGCCGCTTCTGATTGTAAGACCGCCTCTAAACGTTGGAAATGGCCTTGAAATAAGCCATCAACAGATTTTAATTTAACTTCCACTAAGGCTTGGAATTGATGCTGAATCAGCTGCTGTTGGTTTTGTTCTAGACGCACAGATAACCAGCCAAGAATAAGGATAGGTATCAAAATCAATCCACAGAGTAACAAGGCTGTTTTTTTCAAATCATTCTCGCTTTGCTTATTCAGCCCCCAAGATCTGAGGGCTGATTTATCGGTGATTAAACCTTTATGTGGTCAAATTAGCTTAGTAGCTTTGCTGCTTAGAGCGTTTGAACTGACGTTCTTTTAGCTCTTTACGTTTTTTACTCCATTCTTGCTCATCATCAAGTTCGTCTGCATCTTTAAGCGCTTCCTCTTTCTGCTCGATCAATTTGGGTGAAGCTAATGCTTGGCCTAAATTATCTAAGTAATCAGCGCTTTTTTGCAAGATGCTTTGTGCTCCTTGAATATCACCTTGATCTCTTTTTTCTACCGCCTCACGATTGAACTCATTTGCGACTTGTTCTGCCGCTGCTTCATAAGTTTCAGTATCTACCGCCTCATCAATCTGCTCTTGAGAGCGACTAAACTGTGCAACTACGTTACTCGATAATTGTTCGTTACGTTGATTAAATAGATCATTATAGCGGATATCAACATCGACAAGTTCTAAGTTGGAGCGATCTTCTTGGGCGGGGACCTCTACCTCTAGGATGATAAACTTCTCCTGTTCACTATAAAGCTGGTTCATTCGCGTGCTAACCATATTCCCGCTGATATCAGCCTCACGTCCTAAAACACGTAATGGGCGTACGCCGTTTTTACATTTTATGCGGATTTCAACGCTTTGCGCGACAACAGAGAGTACATCACCAAACTCATACTGAAAAACCTTGGCTAGATCTTCTGCCTTCTCTACAAAGGCATGGTTACCATCACTGAAGCCTGCAAGCTGGGTCATTAAGTCCTCGTTATAACCTAAGCCAAGACCAATCGTTGTAACACTAATCCCTTCTTTAGCAAGGGATAAGCCTAGTTTTCCAAGTTCATTAGGGGCGCTAGGCCCTACATTAGCTAAGCCGTCGGATAGAAGAATGACTCGGTTGACTTTGTTCATATCTAAAAACTTTCGAAGTTCTTGCGATCCTTTGCTTACACCGGCAAAGAGGGCTGTATTTCCACTGGCGTTGATCTGCTGAATTGAGTGAGCGATCAGTTCGGTATCGCCCGCTTTTGTTGCAGGTACGACAACATTGACACGACTGTCGTAACTGACCACTGAAACAATATCGTTAAGGCTTAATCGATTGATGGCCATGATAGCTGCTTTCTTTGCATGGTAGAGCTTGTCCCCCTGCATTGAACCTGATTTGTCCAGAACGATAGCAATATTGGCGGGAATACGTTTTTGTGGTTGATCTTGTTTGAACGCTTCTAAGGAAATCTTAATAAAAGCATTGTGTGTACGCTCAGCTTCCATAACGGGGGTGGCAAGATTAACTTGGAGGTCAATCTGTTTAGCTTGACTGAGTGGCGCAAGCGCTGCGCTAAAGCATAGTGCTAGTAGTAGGTGTTTAATATTTGTTAAGCGGTATCTGTTCATGGGGGTGTCCTCTATTGATCCCTTTGTTACCGATAATTTAGGGCAATACCGCAAGTGAAAAGTCAGATAGATATATAAATGTTGTAAAAGATTTGTAAAAACAGTTCAAGCCCTGATGCTGAAAGTCTTGCTTATAGGTGATGATGTGTAACTGAAAAAGGTTCATTATTCGACGTATAAGTTTTGTTACTGATTTATGTCAGTTACAAATTATGTGGCAAACAGGACTATGCTTAATTCTTCTGAAGAGGGATATGACTATGACTGTGACGAGCGAGTTAATTTGGCAGGATCAGCAACACCAAACTTTATTTCAGTTAATCGATGAAATTAAGGCTGAACAGGTTGATGTATCAACGTTCACTCGCCTGATTGATTACGCGGAACATCATTTTTATTTAGAAGAGTGTTATATGCAAGCACTCAATTATCCTGATTATGATGCTCATCTACAGGCGCATAATAAGTTTCGCAACGAGCTGATGAAGATGCTTGATGGTCATCAAGAGTACACGCCGGAACTTAGAGAGATGTTAGCTAGTTTCTTATCGGAGTGGCTCAAGCGGCATATATTTGGCATTGATAAGCGCTTAGAGCTTTATATTCTTGAATCTGAACGTAAGTAGTTTTTCGCTGTCTGCAATTTTTCTTAAATAGGATTGAGTTTATAGTGCAGTTGCTCTAAGTTTTCCTTATACCAAATTAGAGTGAGATTGTGGATGGCGCTTATCTGTATTAAATCATTGCCCTTTGAAGAGGATGTTGAGGTGCCGGCAATGATTAAAAGCATTACTGAAGATTTATCAAGAGGGACGGATATTAGTATTGAACATATAACGGTTACTTGGGAATTTATACCTTCAAGACAGTATGCGGTGGCGGGTTTGATGCCGAGTTCCCAGCCCCAAAGCGGGAGTCATCCGGTGCTTGTTGACCTGCATGTACCGAGTTTTCACAATATTAGTAGTATTGAGGCGATTATGGAATGTATAGCCTTTTCCATTTCAAAACGCAGTCGTGTCGCTTACAGTAATATCTTTATCAATTATCGTAAAATAAATTCCGGACATGTGTTTGATCATGGAAAGGTTTTGCGGTGGAAGTAGGTTTAGGTTGATGTTCTAAAAAAAAGAGGCGTTAAGCCTCTTTTTTAGTTAAAGCGAATCAATGCAGCTTCATTTTAGGCCGAACGACTTTACTAACTTTTTCGGCGATATAAACCAACATAGCTTTAAAGAAACCATGTATAGCTATCTGATGCATACGGTAAAGTGAGATATAGACAATACGTGCTATTTTACCTTCAATAAACATTGAGTCTTTAGTTAAGTTACCCATAAGGCTACCGACAGTACTGTAGCGACTGAGGTTGACCAGCGAGCCATGGTCTTTATAGGTAAATGATTTTAACGGTTTACCTTGTAGTTTCAGCTTAATATTCTCTTTGACAAGGGAAGCCATCTGGTGGGCAGACTGTGCTCTTGGTGGTACCCAGCTGTCATCTTCTTGTTTGCAGGCACAGCAATCGCCAATAACAAAAATATTATCGTGCAAGCTGCTTTGTAGCGTTGGCTTGACCAGAATTTGATTGGTTCGAGTGAGCTCAAACTTATAAAGATCAGCAATGAAATCAGGTGCTTTAACACCGGCCGCCCAGATCATCATGTCGGCCTCAATCAGATCGCCGTCTGCTGTCGTGAACCCTTCAGGAGTTGCGGATTTGATCATTGTATTTTCTGCGACCTGTACCCCTATATCTAAAAGCTCTTGGCGTGCTGAGCTTGATATACGTTCAGGTAAGGCGGGTAGTATGCGTGGACCCGCTTCAATCAAGGTGACTTTTAACTGCTGAGCGGTCATATTAGGTAAACCATAAGAGCGCAGCATATCAGTGACGTTATGTAATTCAGCTGACAGCTCTACCCCTGTGGCACCCCCACCAACAATAGCAATATTGAGTACACCATGATCTTGTTGATTGATGCGCATAAAGTTATTGATCAGGCTATTATGGAATCGTTCTGCTTGCTTTGCCGTATCTAAAAAATAGCAATGTTCAGCTACGCCAGGTGTTTTGAAATCGTTACTAACACTGCCGATACTTAAAATAAGTGTGTCATATTTTATATATCGCTCAGGTAAAATAACCCGCCCATTTTCGTCTACTTTTTCACTAAGCGTCACGGTTTGAGACTCGGTATCTAAGTCTGAAAAACTACCAAGCTGAAATTCGTAATGGTGCTTGACTGCATGGGCATGGTAAGTCACCGCATCAGTACTAGGATCAAGGGAGCCTGTGGCTACTTCATGGAGTAATGGTTTCCAAATATGGGAACGTTTTTGATCAACTAGGGTGACTGTGATATTTGGTTTTTTCCGGTAACGGTGGCCAAGTTGGGTAACAAGCTCTAATCCGCCGGCACCGCCGCCAATCACTAAGATTCGATGCGGTTCTGTAGATAGTGTCATGGGTTTAATCCTCAAAAAAATATGGGATTAACTACAGAGGAGATGTTTAATTCCTATAATTAATCCCATACTCATTTGTCTTAGTCTTTTTTCTCAGGGTAACTTTGGTACGAATTAACTAGAAAGTAAATCTATAAGACGTTTATTTAGCGCTAAAGAATGAAGCCGCCCGTTACAAGGTATGATACAGCTTTGCTACTTACAGGTTAAAGGCGGCTTTTAATAACGTACGTGTATATTCAGCTTGAGGGCTATTAAATATATCAGAAGCTTTGCCTTTTTCAACAATATTACCCTGGTGCATAACAATTAAGCTATGGCTTAAAGCTTTAACTACGGCTAGGTCATGGCTAATGAATAAATAGCTTAAGGCATATTTCTCTTGTAGGTCGCGGAGTAGTTCTACAATTTGCTTTTGCACCGTGCGATCAAGAGCAGAAGTGGGTTCATCCAAAATAATAAGTTCAGGCTTTAGCACAAGTGCACGCGCTATAGCGATACGCTGTCGTTGACCACCAGAAAATTCATGGGGGTAACGGTGACGGCTATCAGGATCTAAACCGACTTCGTTGAGTGCCTCTATTATTTGCGCTTCATGTTGATCTTTACTGTTAGGCTGGTGGATCTGTAATCCTTCTGCAATGATTTCAGAGATAGACATGCGTGGACTTAGGCTGCCAAAGGGGTCTTGGAAGACGATCTGGATACGACTGCGTAGCGGCTTCATTTGCTTTTGATCGAGCCGTTCGAGTTCCTGCCCCGCAAAGTTAATTCCGCCTATACTGCGAATGAGCTTAATGATCGCCAGTCCAAGCGTCGTTTTGCCTGAACCTGACTCGCCTACAATACCTAAGGTCTCACCCTTATTAAGAGTGAAACTTACATCGTTCACCGCTTTGATATGATCAACTGTGCGTTTTAGAAGCCCCTGTTTCACTGGGAACCATATTCTTAAATTATCAGTGCTGAGCAAGGGTTGATCTGTTAGTGACTGTTGCGAAGGCTGACCTGAAGGCTCTGCATCTAAGAGCATTTTGGTGTATGGGTGTTGTGGATTGGCGAACAATGAGTCAGTGTCTGAACTCTCGACCTGTTTGCCCTGATAAAGGACGCATACATGATGGGCGTAGCGCTTAACAATATTTAGATCATGGGTGATCAATAGTATTGCCATACCTAGTTTATTTTGCAGCTCTTGGAGTAACTGTAGAATCTGTTCTTGAATGGTAACGTCGAGTGCTGTCGTTGGTTCATCCGCAATCAGTAGCTCGGGATCATTGGCAAGCGCCATAGCAATCATTACACGCTGACGTTGACCACCGGATAGTTCATGGGGGTAGCTTTTTAGACGTTTTTCAGCATCTTTTATGCCGACTAGATCAAGCAGCTCTAATATACGTATTTGTGCTTGTTTACCGGTCATGCCCCTGTGGAGTAACAGGGTTTCACCAATCTGTTTTTCAATTGTATGTAGTGGGTTTAACGATGTCATTGGTTCTTGGAAGATGACACTGATTTTATCCCCACGCATTTTGCACATTTGGCGTTCGTTTAGTTGGAGAAGGTCTTCACCTTTATAGAGTATTTTACCTGAAGGATGATTCGCTTTAGGGTAGGGAAGTAGTTTCAGTATAGACATGGCTGAAACTGATTTTCCCGAACCTGACTCTCCCACAAGCGCAACAGTTTTTCCTTTAGGTATATCAAAATTAATCTGCTTTACTGCATCCACAGCTTGTTGATTGTCTTGTTCAAAACGAACGGATAGATCTTGGACGCTGAGAAGTACCTCAGGCTGAGATAATTGCGTATCACTATTGTTCATGTCGGTATTTGCTTCCATCATGAAACTTTCCTTGGGTCGAAGGCATCGCGTACGGCTTCACCAATAAATATTAGAAGGGTCAGCATTATGGATAGTGTCATAAAAGCGGTGATGCCTAACCATGGGGCGTGAAGGTTGGTTTTACCTTGAGAAACGAGTTCACCTAAAGAGGGACTTCCAGGGGGTAAACCAAAACCTAAAAAGTCGAGTGCCGTTAAGGTAACAACGGAGCCGTTAAATACAAAAGGCATAAAGGTAAGCGTAGCCACCATCGCATTGGGAAGAATATGTCGGAACATAATCATTCGGTTGTTTAAGCCCAGTGCTCTTGCGGCTCTAACATACTCAAGATTACGTCCACGTAAAAACTCAGCTCGTACTACGTCAACAAGCTGCATCCAAGAAAATAACAGCATAATGCCCAGTAACCACCAGAAGTTAGGCTCAACTATACTTGCTAGAATAATTAACAGAAAAAGTACGGGCAGACCTGACCATATTTCGATAAAACGTTGGAAAAATAGATCAACTTTACCACCGTAGTAGCCTTGGATTGCACCGGCGATCACACCGATAATTGAGCTAGCAATAGTGAGTATTAAGGCGAATAGAATCGAGATCCTAAAACCATAGATAACACGGGCTAAAACATCGCGGGCTTGATCATCTGTGCCCAGTAGGTTTTCTAGGCTAGGAGGTGAGGGGGCAGGTACAGGTAGATCATAATTGATCGTATTATAGCTATAACGAATAGGTGGCCATAGGATCCAGCCACTGCCTTTTTCTTCAATTAAACTTTGAATGTAGGGATCTTTGAAATCAGCGGGGCTTTCAAAGTCACCACCAAAGGTGAGCTCGGTATACTCAGTTGCAACAGGAAAATAGAGACTACCTTGATAGGAGACGACTAAAGGGTCGTCATTGGCAATTAATTCAGCAAAGAGAGACAGTAAAAACAGCGCAATAAATAACCATAAGGACCAATAGCCTCGGCGGTTATGCTTGAAGTTCTCTATGCGCCGTTGATTTAATGGGCTCATCTTACTAAAGGAAAATGGGTTTGATATTCGAGCCATGATTACAGCTCCCTGCTTTCGAAATCAATTCTAGGGTCAACTAATACATAAGTAATATCGCTGATCAATTTCAGAATAAGACCAAGAAGGGTGAAGATAAAAAGGGTGCCAAAGATAACTGGGTAATCTCTATTGATGACGGCTTCGTAACCGAGTAGACCTATGCCATCTAGGGAGAATATAACCTCTATCAGCATAGAGCCGGTAAAGAATATTGAGATCAGAGCCGCTGGCATACCCGCAATAATAATCAACATAGCATTACGGAACACATGGCCATAAAGCACTTGGTTTTCTTTCAGGCCTTTTGCCCGCGCGGTGAGTACATATTGTTTGTTGATCTCATCTAAAAACGAGTTTTTAGTTAGCATTGTCAATGTGGCAAAGCTACCAATCACTGATGCGATCACGGGTAAGGTGATATGCCAGAAGTAATCTTTTACCTGACCCCATAAGCTTAATTCATCGAAATTAGAGGAGGTTAATCCTCTCAAGGGGAACCAATCTAACCAAGTTCCGCCGGCAAAAATTACGATTAAAAGAATAGCGAATAAAAAGTTTGGTATAGCGTAACCGACAATAATTGCACTGCTGGTCCATATATCGAAAGGAGTGCCATCACGTACAGCTTTGCGAATGCCTAAAGGAATAGAAACCAAATAGGTGATTAAAGTTGCCCAAAGCCCTAATGATATTGATACCGGCAATTTTTCGATAATGAGATCGATAACTGATTTATCACTAAATAGGCTTTTACCAAAATCAAAAACGGCATAGCTTTTTAACATTAGCCAGAAACGCTCATGGGCTGGTTTATCAAAGCCGTATAGGGCTTCAATCTCTTTAACCAATTCCGGATCTAATCCACTGGCTCCACGGTAGGAGCTTTCACTGCTATTGGCTTTTGGCTGGTTAGTCGATAGGTCGCTTTGTGCGCCGCTGATTCTGGCCGTTGCGCCTATATTAATACCTTGTAACTCAGCAATTGTCTGTTCAACAGGGCCGCCTGGCGCCGCTTGAATAATTAAGAAGTTAATGGTCAATATGCCGAGTAAGGTTGGAATAATCAGCAGCAGGCGCCGCAAAATATAAGCGGCCATTATTTAACGTCCTTATCGGGCTTTATCCACCACGTATTGAAACCTAGCGCATATTTGGGACGTGTTTCTGGCATGGCAAATTTATCCCAATAAGCCACACGGTACTTATTGATATGGTATTGAGGAATAACATAATGATTCCACTGCAGCACACGATCCAAGGCTCTTGTTCTTAAAACTAGCTGTTCGCGGTCTGGTGATTGAATAAGTTGCTCTACCAAATAATCAATGGCCGGGTTTTGAATGCCTATGAGATTTCGGCTACCTTCTTTGTTGGCGCTAGATGAATGCCAGTAATCTCGTTGTTCATTACCCGGCGATGATGATTGTCCAAAACCGCTAACGACTATGTCAAAATCATAGCTTCGTAAGCGGGCTATATACTGGGATACATCGACTAAGCGAATATTAGCTTCTATGCCTAAACGTTCTAAATTACGTATAAAAGGTGAAACAACACGCTCAAATGCAGGCGAGTAAAGTAGCATCTCTACTTTTAGAGGTTTGCCTGATTCTGCATTGATCAACTTCCCTGATTTGAAGGCCCAGCCTGCTTCTTGTAATAACCGTTTTGCTTGGCGAAGTTGAGTGTAGATTTTACCATCGCCATTGGTTTCAGGTGCTTTATACACTTGAGTAAATACTTGTGGAGGCACTTGGTCACGTACAGGTTCAAGAATCTCAATCTCTTCTTTAGTTGGCAGTTTCGTTGCCGCCATTTCTGAGTTCGAGAAGAAGCTATGTGTACGTGTGTAAGCATTGAAGAATATATTCTTATTGGTCCACTCAAAATCGAACGCTAAAGCGAGTGCTTGTCTTACACGTGGATCAGAAAACTGTTCGCGGCGATTGTTGATGACAAAGGCTTGCATACCTGTAGGGTTTTGATGCTCTAGCTCTGCAATTTTAATTCGGCCATCGTCGAAAGATTGTCCGGTATAACTTGTCGCCCAGCGTTTCGAAGAGTTTTCTTGGCGGAAGTCATATTCACCCGCTTTGAATGCCTCCATCGCGACTGTACCATCTCGATAGTAGTCAAAAACTTGGATATCAAAGTTGTTATAGCCAACTTTCACTGGAAGATCTTTTGCCCAGTAGTTTGGATTACGCTTATAGGTAATGCTGCGACCCGCATCGTAAGAATCAATGATGTAGGGGCCTGATCCTATAGGAATATCTAAGGAGGGCTTTTGAAAATCTTTTCCCTGCCAATAATGTTTGGCAAGGATTGGGACTTCACCAACAATGAGTGCAAGCTCACGGTTAAGCGCATTTTTAAAGGTAAACTTAACGCGGTGTGGATTGAGCGCTTCAATCTTATCAATGTCGGCGTAGTAAGCTTTATAAAAGGGCGCACCTTCACTGCGGAGCTTCTCAAAACTAAAAACAACATCCTCAGCGGTTAGAGGATGGTTATCACTAAACGTTGCGGACTTACGTAGATTGAAAATAATCCAACTGCGATCCTTAGGTACTTCAATATTTTCTGCAATCAAACCATAGAGTGAGAAAGGCTCATCTAAGGCGCGACCTAGCAGCGTATCGTAAATTAGTCCTAGGCCATCTGCAGAGTTACCTTTAACGATAAATTGATTGAAACTATCAAATGTACCGATGGCGGATTGAGTTACTTTACCGCCTTTCGGTGCCTTGGGGTTGACGTAATCAAAGTGACTAAAGCCTTTAGGGTACTTAAGGTCACCATGCATAGAGATGCCATGGCTTACTTGGACCGCATCGGCATGGGATAATACGGGGGCTGATAAAATGCCTATGGTAAACCCGACGGCTGTAATTAGTTTTGTACTAAAACGTAAAGTCGCAACAGGTAAGTTTAACAATAGGGTTTCCTTTTTAATATGCTACTTGGACTTGCTATGCTAATCCAGCTAGGTGGATTGCGTTCTTTAATTGTTTCTTATTTAAAACCTTGTTGATCTATAACCACACTAAACTGATAAGACTCGTTAAGTGTTTTTTTGTTCAAACTGTTCTGCAAAATTAGTTAGTTGCTGGTGGAAATGTTTGCGCTTTATCTTTTGTTTAAGCAACTCTGCATGTTTATCTGTGAGAAAAGCATATTTCTCTTTGTTATCACCGGCTAAGCCTTTAATGAGGTCTTGATCCATCCATTTTTGAATACGTTTAAACAGCACTAGCTTAAAAATAATAGCGAGTCCGGTACTAACAACAATGATGATATAGGCTGTTGTGTCCATGATCTATCCTGTTTTGAGCAATCAAAATCTAGTTGGAGCGTGTAACATCGACATACAAGGTTAAGCTTTGTCCCAGTTTTAGATATTTTGCTTTATCTAAATTATTCCAATGTAAAATATCGGCGATACGCACATTAAACTTTTCGGCAATCCTTGAAAGAGAATCACCACTGCGAACTTTATAGCCAACTTTACGGATGATTTGTCGATCTGCGTTGTTTAATACTGTTTGAGTTGGTTTACTCCAAATAACCAGTCGTTTACCTATAGGCAAAGCATCATTAGGTGCCATGCTATTCCAGCTAGCTAATTGGCGTACACCCACTTGGTTTTTTTGAGCAATACTCCAAAAGCTATCACCTGATTTGACAGTGTAGTAGGTATCTTTTCTGTCGGTGCTTCTTGAAATAGTTTTTTGCTTTTGAATATGGCGTTGATGCTGACTCAGTGCATATTCACTTGCTTGCTGCGCTGCTGTTGGAACAAGAATCGTTTTGCCTGCGCGAATATTGTTGCCTTTGATATTATTCGTTTTACGAATTAGGTTTGTGGTTGTTTCGAATTTTTTCGCAATGGCGATCAGGGAATCACCTGATTTTATTTTATATCTTGTCCACTTTACACGCTCAGAAGCAGGAAGTTGAGCTAAGGCTTGATTAAACTGTACAGCGTTTTCTACAGGGATCAATAGACGGTGAGGGCCTTCAGGGGCTGTTGCCCAGCGGTTAAAACCTGGATTTAGCAGATACAGTTCTTTTGTGGTGATGCCAGCCATCGATGCGGCTTGGGCTAAGTCGATTTGGCTTTGTGTATCAACGGCGGTGAAGTAGGGCTTATTACTGATGGGACGTAGTGTAAGATCGTATTCTTCAGAGTTTTTAATTAACTCGGCAATCGCTAAGAGTTTAGGAACATAAGCCATTGTTTCTTTTGGTAAGTTAAGAGACCAATAATCAGTTGGCTTCCCTTTACGTTTATTGCGTTTTATCGCAAGAGATACATTACCGCCACCTGCATTATAAGCGGCTAATGCGAGCAGCCAGTCACCATTAAATCGTTTGTTTAATTGCGCTAAGTAAGTGTAGGCGGCATCAGTTGAACTGATAATATCTCGACGACCGTCATACCACCAATTCTGCTCTAAGCCGAAATGCTTTCCTGTCGAAGGTATAAACTGCCATGCTCCCGCTGCACGCCCATGGGAGTATGCGAAAGGATCAAACGCACTCTCCACTATAGGTAATAAGGCTAATTCAGTGGGCAGACCTCGCTCTAAGGCTTGGGTCAGAATATGGTAGTAATAAGGTTCCGCACGTTTAACGACCCTGTCGATATATTTTGGGTGTTTGCTATACCATTTTACCTGCGACTGCACTCGCTGCTTATCGATGCTTAGGTCTAGCGCCATATTCTCTCGGGTAATTTGCCAAAGGTCCGACGGTTTAGTGGCATTCGCTTGTGGTGGTTTTGTCTCTTCAGCCGTCACCGTATTTGGATAGGTATGGTCGGACGCTTCAGTAAATTCAATATCATTACTGCTTAACGATACGGGCTTCTCTGTGACCGTTTGACAACCTGTAAGTACTATACTTGACAGGATAAAGGAGAAGACCGCTTTGTTGGATATGTGCATATTGCTCCGAGTACGCTGGAGATGAAAATTGACCCATTCTAACAGTGGCCAACGGGCGGTCAATAGGGCGATGATTTTTGTTGTTAAATGTTATTTAGAATTGATTCTTCCATTCTCGGATAGAGGCAAAGACTTCTACTTCTGAATGTAGACGTTTTGCACCAAAAGCGCTGGCCGCGTTGATAACAGCATCTTGGTCTGTACGCATAAATGGGTTGGTTTTTTTCTCTTGGCCGATGCTTGTTGGGAGGGTTGGTTTATTTTGCTCGCGAAGGAGGGTGCAGTCTTTTATAGCGAGTTGAATCTCCTTGTTATCGGGTTCTACCGCTGCGGCAAAACTCAAATTTGCTAATGAGTACTCGTGAGTGCAGTAGACCTCAGTATCATCTGCTAATTGGGCAAAATAATGCATCGCTTGTAGCATCTGCTTTGCTGTTCCTTCAAACAAACGGCCACATCCTGCTAGAAATAAAGTATCACCACAAAAAATCTGTGCAGGCTCGCTTTCTACTAAATAACTGATATGGTCGAGTGTATGTCCTGGAATCTCACGTACTTTAAAGGTACTGCCTAGCAGCTCTATCTCATCGCCGTTACGAAGTGCTGTTGTTATACCTTTGAAGGGAGAGTTCGCTGGGCCGTAAATAGAAATATCACGATGGGCCGTTAATTCAGCTACGCCGCCAGTATGATCATTATGGTGGTGTGTAATTAATATGGCGGATAAGGTTAAGTTGTTTCTTGTTAGATATTGCTCTACTGCTTGCGCATCTCCTGGATCAACAACAATGATTTTATCGTCCCCATTCATCGAGATGGCCCAGATGTAATTGTCAGAAAAGGCTGGAATAGGGGTTACGGTAAACATTTTAGTACCTCAAACAAAATTGTGATTTGCAGTAGCGTAAAAGAGATATAATACTGCTTATATTATGTTGAACCAGTATTTATTTGGGAAAACTCATGAGCTTTCGAAAACAACCATCTATTGATCTATTAGTGCCTCAATTGAAAGAATGGTTCGATTCTGAGCTTGGCGCCGAATTTTTAAATGCAGAGAGGGCTGTAGTGGATCGCATCACTTCAACCTTATTTGGCATGCATTTGGCGCAATTCTCTGTGGATTCGCGGGTTAAGCTATTTGAAGAAAGCCCCGTTTCCCATTGCTTTTCTGTGGTTCCGGCAACTGAGTTAGGTTTGTCTGACAATAATATAGTAGCAAAAAATGATGAAATCCCACTTGCCCATGAGAGTGTTGATGTCGTTATTCTACATCATGCGTTGGACTTTACTGATTCTCCCCATCAGGTATTACGTGAGGCATCTAGGGTATTAAGGCCTGGTGGGCACGTTGTTATTATAGGGTTTAATCCGAATAGTTATTGGGGGATTAAGCATCTGTTTGGGTGTGGTAAGCACACCGCGCCATGGTGCGGTCACTTTATCAGTCACGGAAGGTTATCTGATTGGCTACAACTGTTAGAATTGACTGAACTACAACACCTTTCGGGTTATCATCAGCTGCCATTTGAAATGTTAAAATGGCGTAAGCGTTTTAGCTTCTTTGGTGGGCTGGCGAATTGTTTCCCAGGTCATCATGGTGCTTTTTCGGTTTTATTAGCTCGGAAAGATATCGCAGGTATGACGCCTTTACGTTCTGGTTGGGGACTTCGTCGTTTGATTTCAATTCCTGTCGTAGAGCCATCTACTAGGGGAACATTAAGGGAAACTCGTGAACATCGTTGAAATATATACTGATGGTGCCTGTAAAGGTAATCCTGGCCCTGGAGGTTGGGGCGCTGTTATGCGCTATGCGGATGCTGAGAAGCAGTTGTTTGGTGGTGAGCCAGATACGACTAACAATCGTATGGAGTTGATGGCCGCCATTATGGCACTTGAAACCTTAAATCGGCCTTGTGAGGTTGTTCTTACAACCGACTCACAATACGTTAGACAAGGTATTACTGAGTGGTTGGCTGGTTGGAAACGAAAAAGCTGGAAAAATTCGCAAAATAAACCAGTAAAAAATGCTGACCTTTGGAAGCGTTTAGATCTTGCTACGCAGTCACATAAAATTGACTGGCGTTGGGTTAAAGGGCACAGCGGCCACCCAGAGAATGAACTGGCTGATCAGTTGGCAAATAAAGGTGTGGAGGCGCTAAACAAAGTATGAGACAGGTTGTTCTTGATACGGAAACTACAGGCTTAGAACCATCTGAAGGTCATAATATTATTGAGATTGGTTGTGTTGAGATGTTTAACCGTCGCTTGACTGGGCGTACTTATCATCAATATATAAAACCTGATCATGCGATTGATGCTGGCGCTATGCAGGTTCATGGTATTACCAATGAGTTTTTGGCCGATAAGCCCAAGTTTCATGAGATTATGGATGAATTTGTAGAGTTTATTCGAGGAGCTGAACTTATTATCCATAATGCAGCGTTTGATATTGGCTTTATCGACACTGAATTTGAGCGTAATAATTTCCCTGAAAGGGTTAAGCACTTTTGTCCCGTAACTGATTCCTTATTATTAGCTAGGAAAAGGCATCCAGGGCAAAAAAATAACCTGGATGCGTTATGTAATCGTTACGGTATTAATAATGCCCATCGTGAACTTCATGGCGCTTTACTCGACTCAGAAATACTTGCAGATGTTTATTTAGCGCTAACCGGTGGGCAAACTAATCTGTCTCTAGGAGCAGAGCTAGATGGAGGAGAAGAGGGAGGGATAACCCGAATCTCAGGGGCGGATGATCTGCCTGTGATTCATCTATCGGAACAAGAGTTAAAGCTTCATACTGATTTTCTGCAAATGTTAGAGAAGAAAACAGGCGGGGAGTGTCAATGGCTACATAGTGACGAAGTAGCTGATAGTTAAGGATTTTCCGATATTCTAAGTAAATAAAAAAGCTCCGTAGATACGGAGCTTTTTATTTGTCACTAACTTTCTAGTTGAACTTACAATTTAGTGTGAAATCATCAGCGCAGTGTAGGCGGTGATACTCATCACTATAGTATAAGGCAGTGCCATTAGTACCATGCGTCCATAGGATAGACGGATAAGCGGGGCAATGGCTGAGGTTAGTAAGAACAGGAATGCGGCTTGTCCATTTGGTGTTGCAACGCTTGGTATGTTAGTACCTGTATTGATTGCGATCGCTAAAACATCAAAATGCTCACGGCTAATATTGCCTGCGTTATAGGCATCAACCACTTCATTTATATAGACCGTTGCAACAAATACATTATCACTAATGGCGGATAAAACGCCGTTAGCAATAAAGAAAACACCGGGTTGAGAGTCTGGGTCCATATCTAAAACGGCTTGAATAATTGGTTGGAACAAATGCTGATCATGAATGACGGATACAATCGAGAAGAAAACGACCAGTAGCGCAGTAAAGGGGAGGGCTTCTTCAAAAGCTTTTCCTATTTGGTGCTCTTCCACAACCCCGTTAAATGCGGTTAGTAGAATAATAACCGTCAAGCCAATGATACCTACCGCAGCCAAATGCAATGCCAATGCAATTACAAGAAAAACAGCAACAACTGCTTGGATTAGCAGTGTGGCTTTATCACGCATAGTACGTTTAGCATCTTCTTCGCCAGCATAATCCAATAAAACGTTACGGACATTTTCAGGTAGCAATGTGCCATAACCTAGAATTTTGAACTTTTCGAGCAACGCACAAGTGATCAGCCCTGCTACAAGTACCGGCATCGTAATAGGAGCCATTAAAACAAAGAACTGGATAAAGTCCCAGCCCGCTTTTTCGGCGATAAGTAGGTTTTGAGGCTCACCCACAAGGGTACAGACACCACCCAGTGCAGTACCTACTGCGCCATGCATCAGCAAACTACGAAGAAACTCTCGGAATTGCTCAAGATCTTGTTTATGGTTTTGTTGTACAGTATGGTCATCGGCGTGATCATGATCAGGATGATGGTAAGTTTTACCCGATGCCACTTTATGGTAAACCGCGTAAAAACCAACCCCCACGCTAATAAGTACAGCGGTTACTGTAAGTGCATCAAGGAAGGCTGATAGCAAGGCTGCGGAAAAGGAGAATAAAAGAGAGATCGTAATTTTAGATCTAACCTTAAGTAAAATTCTAGTGAAGACCCAAAGCAGCATGCTCTTCATAAAATAGATGCCAGCCACCATAAACATCAGTAGCAGTATGACTTCTAAATTGGCTTCTACCTCATGAGATACTGATTCTGGGCTTGCAAGGCCGATAACTATAGCTTCAATGGCAAGTAAGCCGCCGGGCTGCAGTGGATAACACTTTAAAGCAAGTGCTAAAGTGAAGATGAATTCAAAGATAAGCAACCAACCTGTTATCACAGGCCCCATAGTGAATAGGATAATAGGGTTGAGTACGAGAAACCCTATAATTGCTTGTTTGTACCAGACGGGGGAGTTACCCAGAAAGTTTTTAACTAATGCTTGTGGTAGCGTATTTGTCATTGAATGTTCTTCCCTATGCCAGAACAGCCAGTATTTAATAGTTATAATAGTTGAAATTATCACTGCGTTTGTTTTTTATAATGTGGCTAAGATTAACAGTTGAGCCCTTAAAGCAGAAGTCTAATGTACTGTCTTAACGCATGTTTTTGGTTTTTTAGGGAATAATAAAGGCTTGATTTTAGTTCCAGATGCTTATTTTTTTGGCTCGTTAATTTAAGAAGGTGCGCTCGTTGTCTGATTCTCATTGTGTATATTTATTAGCAACTAATGAACAATTAATCGGTACTGCGTCAGGTGTCCTGACATTTAGTGAGTCTGATTTAGTGAATACTCCTCTAATTGCGAGTTACCCTTTAGGATTACTTGAAAATGCAGATTATCGCGTTGCTATAGTTGCCGAGGGTGAACTGCCTGCTAGTGTCGATCCTGAGGCTTTATGCGGTTTAAGGACCATGCTGGCAGCGGTTGAGGACGAGAGTACTTACACGTTGCTTTCATCTGCAGCGCAGATTGTTACTTGGCATGAATCGTTTAAATACTGTCCCCGTTGTGCTGCTCCTTTGGAGGCGCATCAAAATGAACTAGCTAAAGTATGTGGTTCTTGTTTTCATCGACAATACCCTAGAATATCACCTTGTATTATTGTGTTAGTTCGAAAAGGCGATCAATGCTTATTAGCGCATGCGAGTAAGTTTGCTCCAGGGCGTTATAGCGCTTTAGCTGGTTTTATTGAGGCTGGAGAAAGTGCTGAGAATGCAGTGGTTAGGGAGGTGAAAGAGGAGGTGGGTATTCGTATAAAAAATCTTACATATTGTTTTAGTCAATCTTGGCCATTTCCACACTCTTTTATGCTGGGCTATATGGCTGAATATGACAGCGGCGAAATTACACCGGATGGAGAGGAGATACTTGATGCAGGCTGGTTCTCCGCGAGTGACTTGCCCGTACTCCCCCCCAAATTTACAATAGCACGCAGGCTTATTGACCGTTTCTTAATTGATATAGGTGAGAGCTTGCCTGAGGATTCAGCTTTGTTTTTCACGGCTGAATAGTTTACTCAGTTTTGTGGCAAGTAAGACGTTACCTTCCGCTCTTAACTTGCCTGACATAAAGGCACTCATACCATCTTTTTGGCCCGTAATAACTTCAACCATTGTTTCGGAGTCCATAATAAGAGTAACGTTTGGATCAGGGTGTTCTCCTAAATTTATGCTGCATTTCTCATCAGAGATGGTTATGTGGAAATCTTGATCATCATCAAGAGTAAATTGAAAGGTCGCGGAAAAATCTTGAGCATTTTCCTTAACGAAGCGACTTGGTAGCTTTTCAATAACGTTTACAACGGAGATATCCTGGCTCATGAAAGAGAAGTCTCAAACTGGGTGGGTAACGGATAGAAATATGATACATTAGCGCTCTTCAAACTTACTAGTTTATTTTGGAGTTTTCTCGGTGATTGAGTTTCTGAGTGATTACAGTCTTTTCCTTGCAAAATCAGTAACTATTGTCTTTGCCGTACTCGCTGTTGTGGCAGGTATTGCTGTAGTGTCAACACGCTCACGTAAAGATGCTAAACAGGGTGACATCGAGGTGATTCATTTTAATGATGAACTTACTGAGATGAAAGAAGCATTGGAAGGATCGATTCTTGATGAGTGTGAGCTAAAAGCTATGCTCAAAGAGGAGAAGAAAAAAGCGAAGGCGGATAAAAAAGCCCAGAAAAAAACACCGCCTGCAGATGATCAGCCGCGCCGCAAACGTATGTTTGTACTTGATTTTGATGGTGATGTTAAAGCCAGCGAAGTTGAGCCTTTACGCCAAGAAATTTCAGCTGTCTTATTGATGGCGGAGAAGCAAGATGAAGTACTAATTCGCCTTGAAAGCCCAGGTGGTATGGTGCATGAGTATGGTTTAGCTTCATCACAAATTGAGCGAATTAAACGTAAAGAGATTCCCTTAACAATCTGTGTGGATCGCGTTGCTGCCAGTGGTGGTTATATGATGGCATGCTTAGCTGATAAATTGCTGGCCGCACCTTTCGCTATCGTTGGATCTATTGGTGTTATTGCCCAGCTACCTAACTTCCATCGTTTGCTGAAAAAGAACGATATCGACTATGAAGTCTTAACGGCGGGAGAGTACAAGCGCACTTTGACTGTGTTTGGTGAAAATACAGATAAAGGTCGTGAGAAGTTTGTCGAAGAGCTAGAAGAAACTCACGAGCTGTTTAAGAACTTTGTTCATGAGTACCGCACTGAAGTTGATATAGATAAAGTTGCAACCGGCGAAATTTGGTTTGGTAAGCAGGCGCTGGATGTTCACTTAGTTGATGAATTGATGACTTCGGATCAATATATGATGGATGCTGCTGATAAGGCAGATATCTATATTGTTCGTTATGAGCAGAAAAAATCGTTACAGGAAAAAATCTCTGAATTAGCCGTTTCCTCAAGTGATAAAGTGTTGCTGAGATGGTGGGGACGTTTGACGCAATCAAAAATCTGGAGTCGCTAGGCCGACTGCTAGTGTTTGATTTCAATTTTAGCTATGGCTGATGTTTTTTGTCAGTCATAGCTGAATAAGTGAATGGATTTTTTCCTTATAATTTGTCACTATCTGTTTTAAACGCTAGTTTGGAGCTTGGATGAATCATAAAGGAACATCTGCGAGTATTATTAAGGCAGCAGAAATTCTATTTGCGGAGCAGGGATTTGCTGAGACAACCGTGCGCCAAATTACTAGCAAGGCTGATGTCAATTTAGCGGCAATCAACTACCATTTTGGTTCTAAAAAGGGGTTGATTCAAGCGGTGGCAGAGAAGTTTTTGACTCCGCTGTGTACTGAATTGACCTCGATGTTAGAGCATCGTAATCTATCCACTGATGCCGGTCAGGTGACTTTGGATGAGTTGCTCGAAATTTTGATGCGTACACTCTTAGTCGTTAATCATGACAATGTGAATGCCTTGGCGGTATTTATGCGTTTGCTTGAACTCTCCTATATGCAAAACCAAGAAGAGCTACGTGGTTTTCTGATTAGTCGCTATCAAGATACCCTGCAGCCTTTTATTCAGTTACTTCGTGCCGATGCTGCGCCTATGGAGGATGATGAATTTTTCTGGCGGCTTCATTTCTGCTTAGGCTCTATCACTTTCACACTCTCTAATTTTCAAACGCTCCATGGCATAGAAAAACGTGAGTTTGATAGTGGTGCTGAGGTTGAGAGGATCTTACACCGTATGATTCCTGTACTTTCTGCAGGTTTGCAGGCTCGAACGGATAAAACCTATTTCTGTCGCGTTTAATCCTATGCTGCAGCTCGTTATCTCTATTGCTAACCAGCAACTATCATTAGTTGATGGGGAGCAGACGCTTGCGATTTATTCGATTTCTACCGCATTGAATGGGGTCGGTGAACTCAAAAATAGTGGATGTACCCCTCGAGGTAAGCATTATATTCGAGCAAAAATTGGCTCCGGTTTACCTATCAATGCTGTATTTGTTGGCCGTCGTTTTACGGGGGAGATTTACTCCTCTAACTTGGCAGCGAAGTTTCCTAAACGGGATTGGATACTGACCCGTATTTTATGGTTATCAGGGTGTGAACATGGCTTTAATCGCTTAGGGGATAAGGATAGTATGCAGCGGTATATTTATATTCATGGCACTCCCGATTCAGAGCCTATGGGTATTGCTCGCTCCCATGGTTGTATACGTATGCGCAATTCTGACATGCTTGAGCTGTTTGAAAGGGTTTCTTATGGCGCTCCGGTTTTTATTCAAGAATAAGTAATTAGGCTTATCTATATGCATGCTTCTCTGTTTCTCGATTTAGATGGTATTGAGCTAACTCAGGCGGAATCTGTTCTATTAAAACATCCGCTTATTGGGGGTGTTATTCTTTTTGGGCGAAACACAAAATCCGCCGACCAAGTTAAGACGTTAATCAAAAAGATTCGTGAGATACGTCCAGAGTTAATTATTAGTATTGATCAAGAGGGTGGACGGGTACAGCGCTTAAAGGAGGGCGTTACTCTGCTACCTCCGGTAAAAAGTGTTCATGCGTTATTCTGTTTGGACCATGCTCAGGGGTTGCAGGCAGCATCTCAGTTAGGTTATTTAATGGCGGCAGAAATGCGCTTATTGGATGTAGATCTTAGCTTTGCTCCCGTGTTAGATGTGGATTATGGGCGTAATTCGGTTATTGGAAACCGTGCATTTGCTACAGACCATAAGGCAGTTACTCAGTTATCTGAAGCGTATATATCTGGTATGGCTGATGCAGGTATGACAGCCACTGGAAAACACTTTCCAGGTCATGGCTGGGCTAATGCCGATACACACCATGCTGACGCAATTGATGATCGCCCTTTTGCCCAGCTCTGGGATACAGATATGCTGCCATTTCGGCGAGCAATTGAGAAGGGTATGCCGGCAATGATGTTTGCTCATGTACTCTATCCTGAGTGTGATTCAGCACCGGCGGGCTACTCTGCTTTTTGGATGCAAAAAATATTGCGAGAGCGGCTAGGCTTTAAGGGCATTATTTTTAGTGATGACCTTAGTATGAAAGCAGCCCATAGTGTAGGTGGCTATGGACAACGAGCAGAAAAAGCGCTGCTGGCAGGTTGTCAGGCGATACTTTGTTGTAATGATAGAGAGGGTACAATAGAGATATTGTCCTATTTGGACGCTTCAGGTTATAAAGCATTACCTGAGCTTCTTGAGCTGAAAGGCTCGGATTGGACTCTAGACGATGAAAGATTAAAATCTGCGCGCTTGTTAGCAAAAACATTGATGGATAACGGGAAATGATAGAATTACTAAATCAATTATTGACTGAATACCTCCCTGCGTATGATGCGTCTGCGTGGATGATTTTGTCGGTTGCTATTTGTGTAGCTGCGGTTGTGGCTGATATTGTAACGCGTGTTGTTCTTGGGCAATTAATGAGACAAGCTGAAAAAACTAAAATGCTCTGGGATGACGTTATTCTCAATGCTTTTAGTCGCCCGCTGCTGTTTCTTATTTGGCTGAGTGCAGGTTATTGGCTTGTACAGATTTTCCAGGCCCATCTATCAATCCAAGTATTAGATGATGATAGCCCACTGCCTCGTTCCGTGCTGATTGTAATTATTGCGTGGTCGTTTTTCCGTTTCCTTAATGGAATAGAAGAAGTCTTGGTGATGCCTGATCGAATGGTTAAGCCTATGGATCCAACAACAGTAGGTGCGCTTGGCCGTTTAGTTCGTTTGATTCTGTTAGTTATTATCATCATGATCGTGATGCAGAACTACGGTTACAGTATCTCTGGGATTCTTGCCTTTGGTGGTATTGGTGGTATTGCCGTTGGTTTTGCAGCTAAGGATATTTTAGCGAACTTCTTTGGTGGTTTGATGATCTATCTAGATCGCCCGTTCAAAGTGGGTGATTGGATCCGTTCACCAGATAAACAGATAGAAGGTACAGTAGAAGATATAGGTTGGCGTCAGACCCGTATTCGTACTTTTGATAAAAGACCGCTCTATGTGCCTAATGCAACTTTTGCGAATATCTCTGTAGAGAATCCATCACGTATGACCAATCGACGTATCTACGAATACGTGGGCGTTCGTTATGATGATGCAGCACAGCTCACTGATATAATTTCAACCGTTAAAACGATGCTTTTAGAGCATCCTGAGATTGATACAAGGCAAACATTGATTGTTAATTTTGATCGTTTTGGGCCTTCATCTTTAGACTTTTTTATCTATACCTTTACCAAGACAACCAACTGGATTCGCTTCCATGAAATTAAGCAGGATGTGATGGTTAAGGTTATGGATATTATTGAGCAGAGAGGAGCTTCAATTGCCTTCCCAACAACAACTGTTCACTTAGCAAGTCAGCCGCCTTTTGCTCTGGATGAGCCGGTTGTGACTGGAGAGTTTTCAGAGCCTCGTTAATATTTGATACACATAAGGCTCGAGTCCACGAGTCTTATGTGTATTTTTAGAATAGAGGATTTTATTTTTATTCCTTTACGGCAAAGATCCCGGGGGCATTTCGCCAATAGCCTTTGTAGTCCATGCCGTAGCCAAAAATATAGCGGTCTTCAATTTCTAGACCGACAAAGTCCGCTTTTAATTCAGGGTTAGGCTTACGGTCATGGTTTTTATGTACAAGTACCGCAACCTTTACCTCGCTAGCGCCTTCCGATCGACAATAACTAACAACCTCAGCTAGGGTATGTCCCTCATCTAAGATGTCATCGATAATAAGCACTGCGCGCCCTTTAAAATCAATCTGAGGTTTAACTATCCATTCGAGTTGATGGCCTGACGTC
This sequence comes from Neptuniibacter marinus, assembly GCF_001597725.1. GTDB lineage: Bacteria > Pseudomonadota > Gammaproteobacteria > Pseudomonadales > Balneatricaceae > Neptuniibacter > Neptuniibacter marinus. The sequence goes on along the minus strand of NZ_LUTR01000007.1, from coordinate 54,342 downwards.
GTATTGCGATAACGAGTTGCATGCAAATAACCAGCCTCAAGAGGGAAGTTCAATTTAGTGAGCAGCTTGCCCCCAATGACTAAGCCGCCATTTAATACGGGGAATACCACAGGGGTCTTATTCATCATGTCTTTGGTGATTAGCGCGGCTAATTTGTTGATGGCATGCTCGACTTCAGCTTCTCCGTAGAGTAAGTCTGCTTGGATATAAACGCGCTTAATCTCTTCGTCATCTATTTTAGACATAAGGGTTTTCTACTCTTTGATCATATATAAAAAAGCCCAGTTATTCTGGGCTTAGTGGATAATTGGTTGAGTTGTTAATTTATAGGCCGGATTTCAACTAAGATACCCATTAATGGGTGGTCTATATAGTGTAACTCTTTTGATTTCATGCGCCGTGCTTGATTAAGGTTGGCCGTTAAGATATTGGGTATTGTAAATAATTCGTTGGCTAAAGAGCTGCTGGCGCTACTGGAGGCTTGCATTGTAAGCATTGCAGCAGCGTTTTCATCCGCGGCGTCGTTGGTTGCTGTAGGGTCGTCTTTAAGTAGCTTCGTTTCGTCAGCGCTTAATCTGCGGCTTAGGTAGATGTCAGGGCGAAAGTGTAGGTAAGTGCCTCTGCCTACGGCGATATACCCATCTAGTTCATGCATACCATTATCCAATATCTCGCCGCCTGTGATGTGAATTGGCCGTGGTGTTTGAGTGCGGTAAACCGGTTGCATCCATCCTGCATGAAAGAGGATTTTATAGGGGCCTGAGTTTCGTAGCCGGTTTTTTTCATCGTGAAGAGTTAAGGAACTTCCGGGTAGGCGTTTATAAGCACTTCCTTCAGCATTGGATGACTTTAAGTTAATCGCATTGCTGGGAGCAGGGATCTCTTTTATATCGGGCCAATACTCGTCAGCGATAGGAGCGCTGTCCTGATTTGCAAAAACAACAACTTCAACTTTATACCAGTCAGCGGCATTGGCTGTGAGGCTTAAAGCACTAAAAATTAAGGCGCTATACAATTTTTTCATGATGTTTTAACTGCCAAGTCGCTTAAAAGGCTTTCGATAGCGCAGAAGCGAACGTCGCTCTTCTCCATATTTAGGCTAAAACGTAATTTGTCTGCGCCTTCAAGTTTATACTTTTGTGGGTGCTTTTGAACCATTTTTACCAGTGTCAAAGGATCAACTTTAGCATCGGACGCAAATTCGATGCGTCCATTTGTTGTACCTGCATCGATTTTAACAATGTTCATAGCTTCTGCACGTAATTTTAGTTCTGTTACTTTAAATAGATTCTTCACTTGCTCGGGTAATAAGCCAAAGCGATCGATCATCTCTATTTGGAGCTCTTTCAGCTCTTTTGATGAGCTAGCGTTGGCAATGCGTTTGTACATGATTAAGCGGCTATGGACATCAGGAAGGTAATCATCAGGAATAAGCGCTGATAAGTGTAAATTGACTTCTGCGCCGTGCCTTAATGGTTGATCCATATTAGGCGTTTTGCCTTCTCTGATCGATTCAACGGCCTGTTCGAGCATCTCCATAAAGAGTGAGAAGCCTACGGTCTGCATTTGGCCGCTTTGTTCTTCGCCTAATAATTCACCGGCACCGCGGATCTCTAAATCATGGGTCGCAAGAGTAAAACCAGCGCCAAGGTCGTTGGTTGTTTCGATCGCTTCTAAGCGCTTAACGGCATCTTTGGTCATTGATTTTTTATGCGGGGTCAGTAGATACGCATAAGCTTGATGGTGCGAGCGGCCTACACGTCCCCTGAGCTGGTGTAGCTGGGCCAGGCCGAACTTATCTGCTCGGTCAATGATGATGGTATTGGCATTAGGAACATCAATACCCGTTTCAATAATGGTGGTGCACAGCAAAATATTAAAACGTTTATGGTAAAAGTCGGACATGACCTGTTCCAGTTCGCGCTCGCGCATCTGTCCATGACCGACGCCTATACGTGCTTCAGGTACAAGCTCACGTAGTTCTTCGGCGGTTTTCTCTATGCTTTTAACTTCGTTGTGTAGGTAGTAAATCTGTCCGCCACGAAGTAGTTCTCGGAGAATAGCTTCCTTAATAACCGTTGGGTCGCTATAGCGAACAAAGGTTTTAACGGATAATCGTTTGGCGGGTGGTGTAGCAATAATTGATAGATCGCGTATACCCGACATGGCCATGTTTAGCGTTCGAGGGATCGGCGTTGCGGTGAGCGTTAAAATATCTACTTCTGCGCGAAGTGATTTTAAACGCTCTTTTTGTTGAACACCAAAGCGATGTTCTTCATCAATAATGACTAAACCAAGGTCTTTAAAGTTAATGCCACCGCTAAGCAGTTTGTGGGTGCCTATTACTATATCGACACTGCCTGCTTCGAGTTTTTCTATTGCGCTATCTTGTTGTTTTCCTGAGCGAAAGCGTGAGATAAGTTCAATGTTAATCGGCCAGTCAGCAAATCTATCCTGAAAATTTTGGAAGTGCTGTGAAGCGAGTAGGGTGGTTGGGACTAAAATCACGACCTGCTTTCCGCTTTGCACTGCCACGAATGCTGCACGCATGGCAACTTCTGTTTTACCAAAACCGACATCCCCGCAAACTAGGCGATCCATAGGTTGTGGGGCTGTCATATCGCGTATCACATTGCCGATAGCGGCAGCTTGATCTGGGGTCTCTTCAAAAGGAAAAGACGCTGCAAATTGTAGATACTGCTCATCAGGGTCGTGAAATTTAAAGCCTTTTCGTGCCGCACGTCGTGCATAAATATCGAGGAGTTCTGCTGCTGCGTCATGGGCTTTTTCAGCGGCTTTCTGTTTTGCCTTACTCCATTGTTCCGTGCCTAGGCGATGTAGTGGCGCATTTTCGTCCCCCGCACCAGTGTACCGGCTTATTAAGTGTAGGGATGAAACGGGTACATAGAGTTTTGCTTCTTCTGCATACTCAAGGGTGAGAAACTCATTAGCTTGCCCCTCAAGTTCTATAATCTGTAAGCCTAAATAGCGTCCTACACCATGGTCTAAGTGAACAACCGGCGAGCCAGTGTTTAGCTCCGATAGGTTTTTTATAACCTGATCGTTTTGTTCCTGCTCACGGGAGCGCCGTCTGCGTTGGAATACTTGTCGGCCAAAGAGCTGAGTTTCGGTAATTAAATGAAACTCCCCAGGAACTGATAACCCTTGCTCTAAAGGGAACTCTGTTATGGCTAAATCTTCGGCTGAATCAACAAATGACGACCAGTCTTTAGTTTGCGTTGGTTTGATATTTATACGCGAAAGCAGTTCAAGTAGCGCTTCTCTTCGACCTGCTGATTCAGCACAAAATAGAACCGCGCCATCCCGTTGTATTAAAAATGACTGCAGTTCAGACAGGGGGTGTTTATTCTGTGACTGAACGGGGAGTTCCGGTGGTTGTATGCAGTCAAGGTTGGTTCTGCCCGCTTTGTCTTCGATAAGGTCAGTATGTAATGTGAGGCGGCCGTAGCTTTTTAGTTCAGAAAATAGCTCATCTGTTGAGAGGAAGAGAGAGTGCGGCGGGAGAACTGGATTGGTGATGTCGTGTCTACGTTGTTCGTAACGCTCATTAACTTCATCTGCAAATAGCTTGGCCGCTGCCTCTAACCCATCATTAACCAATATTTGAGTGTTTTCGGGTAATGAGGAGAATATGGAGCTGCACTCTTCAAAGAATAGAGGTAAGTAATATTCAATACCCGGAGATGCAAGCCCATCATTAATATTTGTGTAGATAGGGCACTGCTTGTAATCAACATCAAACTGCTCACGCCAGCGAGATTTGAATCCGCTTATGGCGCGTTTATCAAATGGGAATTCTTTGGCCGGTAGTAGATTGATTGAGTCTATTTGCTCAATAGAGATCTGCGTTTCTGTATTAAATGTACGTAGCGTCTCAATCTCATCATCAAATAATTCTATTCGAAAAGGGAGTTCGCTACCGGTAGGAAATAGGTCGATGATTGAACCGCGAATGGTAAACTCGCCGTGTTCCAGTACCGCATCTACAGCATGGTAGCCTGCGTCCGATAGTTGTTTGCGGAGACCTTCGACATTAATAGTGTCGCCCACTTTTAGGTCAAAGCAGTTGCCTGCTACAAACTCAGCTGGAGCAGTACGGTGCATTAGTGTACTGAGGGGAATGATTAAAATGCCTTGTTTGAGGCTTGGGAGACGATTGAGTGTAGATATTCGTTCTGAAATTATATCTTGGTGTGGTGAAAATGTGTCATAAGGCAGTGTCTCCCAATCTGGGAATGAGAGAATTTCCTGTTTGTTCTTTTTGAAAAAACAAACTTCATTATACAGGCGATTGGCTTGGTTGGTGTCATTGGTGATAACAAGCGTGACCCCTTCATAGCGCTCTGCCGCATCGGTGATAAGATAACCAGCGGCGGCTCCAAGAACTTGGCCGATATGTTTTCGGTCGCCGGGACCTGATGGTAAGGGGTATTTCAGCTGCAACACTGCGATGCTCCTGTTCGCATGAAGTTTATTCAGGCAGGGTAGTTTAGCGGCTAGAAACAGAATTGATAGACTTTAGGGGGCAATGAGCGGTTTTTATATCTGTGGTGTTGCTCGTATGGTTCGAAAGTATATCCAGATGAATTTGCTCAATGGACTGTAAAAGAGGATAATGCGCACCAAATTTTTAGCGGGTCTGCTAGTAAGACTTATATAGGGTCTTATTTTAGTAGTTGCCAACGAGTTGACACAGCTTTTTGGAGTCTCATAGTGAGCCAAGATCAAGTATTTACTGATTGGAAAGAACGCGAAGCGATAGCTGAAGCGATGGTGCCACTGATAGGTGGTTTGTACCGTGATCGGAATGTCGAATGTTCAGTGTTCGGTCGTCTGATTATTAAACGTTCTGTTGTTGATATTCTGAAAGCACATCGTTATGTGCGTCAGGTTGAAGAGCAAGAGTTGACTGTATCTGAAACGCTGCCTGTCCTTGAAGCAGTAAGCCGCCTTAATGTTCGCAATGCGCATGTTGATTTGGGCAAGTTGGCTGTTAAGTTTCGTAATGAGGCTAATGGCCAAGCGCTAGAGGCTTTTGTTAAATCTGAGCTAACTGAGGCTATCGACTCTGATGAGCGTGAACCTACAGATGTAGTACTTTATGGTTTTGGTCGCATTGGTCGTTTATTAGCACGTCTATTAATTGAACGTACGGGCGGTGGTCAAGCGCTCCGTTTAAGAGCGATGGTTGTGCGTAAAGGTTCAGCGGCTAAAGATCTTGAAAAACGGGCAAGTTTATTGCGTCGTGATTCAGTACATGGTTCTTTCCGTGGCACTATTACTGTAGACGAAGAAAATAATACGATTACAGCCAACGGCAATGTAATTCAGGTTATTTTCGCTAACTCTCCAGAGGAAGTTGATTATACGGCTTACGGTATCAATAATGCGATGGTTATTGATAACACGGGTAAATGGCGTGATAAAGAAGGCCTGTCTCTTCACTTGCAATCTAAAGGCGCGTCTCGTGTCGTACTGACTGCACCAGGTAAAGGCGTTAAAAATATTGTAATGGGTGTTAATGATGGGGATATCTCACCTGAAGATGAGATCCTATCTGCAGCGTCTTGTACTACAAACGCAATCACGCCGGTTCTTAAGTCTATCTGTGATAAATATGGCATTGAAAATGGTCATGTTGAGACAGTTCATGCTTATACTAATGATCAGAACTTGATTGATAATTACCATAAAGGTGATCGTCGCGGCCGTGCTGCGGGTCTTAATATGGTTATTACTGAGACGGGTGCAGCCAAAGCGGTATCTAAAGCACTTCCAGAGATGGAAGGTAAGCTAACAGGTAATGCTATTCGTGTGCCTACGCCTAACGTATCGATGGCTATTCTTAACTTAAACCTTGAAGCTGAAGCGGATAAAGAGTCGCTTAACGCGTATCTTCGCGAAGCTGCGGTTCATGGCCCAATGCAGAAGCAGATCGATTACAGCAATTCTCCAGAAGCAGTCTCAACTGACTTTGTTGGTTCTCGTGCTGCGGGCGTTGTTGATGCGCTTGCAACCATTGCTGGCGGTAAGCGTTGCGTACTTTATGTTTGGTACGACAATGAATTTGGCTATAGCTGTCAGGTTATTCGCTTAATGCAGAAAATGGCTCAGTGTACGCTTCCAGCTTTTCCAAAGCAGAAGTAAGCATTTAGTTCATTACTATTGACTAAAAAGCCACCTAAGGGTGGCTTTTTGTATATTTATTGCTCTATATTCTAAAATGATATATCCATATAGACAACTGTTCTATGATTGGTTACCTACTTTAGTTTGTGTAACGTCATGATATAGGTGGGTGTTTGTAGAAAAATAGGGCATTGGTCAGGTATACTTAGTCGGATTTTTGGGTGGGGTAATTTAATTTTCGTAATAACTATATAAAGTTATTCTTTGCGCTCGGGGACAGGGTGCTGAGAATTAAAGAAACGAAAATTGAATCCTGAAGAGTTTAACGTAATTGGGTGAGGCGTATGATCAAGATCAAGCAAGGTCTGGATCTACCGATCACGGGCGCTCCTGAGCAATCTATTAAAGATGGCCCAGCAGTGAACTCCGTTGCTATTGTTGGCTTTGATTATGTAGGTATGAAACCTACCATGGCTGTCAAGGTAGGTGATCGAGTAAAACTCGGTCAAGTGATCTTTTCCGATAAGAAAACAGAAGGTGTTAACTTCACAGCGCCAGGTGCGGGTGTAGTTAAGGCAATCAATCGTGGGGACCGTCGTGTTCTTCAATCTGTAGAGATTGAGTTGGATGGCGATGATGCGGTTGAATTTAATAAATACAGTGCTAGCGAATTGACTGGTTTGACGCGAGAGCAGGTTGAAGAAAACCTAATCGCTTCTGGCTTATGGACTGCGTTACGCACGCGACCATTTAGCCGTGTACCACAACCAGGTTCAACGCCAAATTCTATCTTTGTAACAGCAATGGATACCAATCCTCTTGCTGCTGATCCTTCAGTTGTTATTGCAGAGCAGAAAGAGGCATTTTCACAAGGTCTTGAAGTACTGACTAACCTTGCTGCTACAGTCTACTTGTGTAAAGCGTCTGGTGCCGATATCCCTACAACCGACGGTGTTACTGTCGAAGAGTTTGAAGGGTGTCATCCAGCGGGTAACGCAGGGACTCATATTCATTTTCTAGATCCTGTGTCTCAAAATAAAACGGTTTGGACTATTGGCTATCAGGATGTGATTGCTGTTGGTAAGTTGTTTACTGAAGGTAAGCTATTTACTGACCGTGTTGTTTCTGTTGCTGGTCCTCGTGCAGCTTCACCTTGTTTGTTGCGTACACGTCTTGGTGCTTCATTAGATACTTTGCTTGAAGGCGCTCAAGTCGGCACAAATAATCGAGTGATTAGTGGTTCTGTCTGGAGTGGTCGTACTACTCAAGGACCTACTGCATTTTTAAGTCGTTACGCGAATCAAGTGACTATTCTTGAAGAAGGCAATCAACGTGAATTTATGGGCTGGGTCGTGCCTGGTACGAATAAGTTCTCTGTGTTGAATCTATTTGCTTCTTGCTTGAACCGTTCTAAGAAATTTGATTTTACAACGACGACAAATGGCTCTGAGCGAGCAATGGTACCTGTTGGGCAGTTTGAAAAGCTGATGCCACTAGATATCTTGCCTACTCAACTTCTGCGTGCGCTTGTTACGGGTGATATTGTTCATGCGATGGAGCTTGGTTGTCTAGAACTAGATGAAGAAGACCTCGCACTGTGCACGTTTGCTTGTCCCGGCAAGTACGAGTACGGCCCTATTCTTCGCGATAACTTGACGCGTATCGAGAGAGAGGCCTAATCATGAGCTTAAGAAATATTCTTGATAAAATGGAGCCGCATTTCCATAAAGGCGGTAAGTATGAAAATTGGTATGCTCTTTATGAAGCAGCAGATACTATTTTTTATACACCAGGCCATGTAACTAAAACAGCAGCTCATGTACGTGACGCAGTCGATCTGAAGCGTATGATGATTTTGGTGTGGATGTGTACATTCCCCGCTGTTTTCTTTGGTATGTACAACGTCGGCCTACAAGCAAATACTGCTATGGCTCAGATGGGGCTTACTGAAGCTTCATCTTGGCAGGGTGCGATTGCTGGTGCATTAACTAGTTTCAATCCTGAAAGTATCTTTGACAATATTATTCACGGTGCCGCCTATTGGTTGCCTATCTATATTGTTACTTTCGTTGTGGGTGGTTTCTGGGAAGTTTTGTTCGCAATGAAACGTGGACATGAAGTCAATGAAGGTTTCTTCGTAACTTCTATCCTGTTTTCACTTATTCTTCCTCCGACTATCCCGCTTTGGGAAGTTGCACTAGGTATAAGCTTTGGTGTTGTGATCGGCAAGGAAGTTTTTGGTGGTACAGGTAAAAACTTCTTGAACCCTGCATTGACGGGTCGTGCATTCCTTTTCTTTGCTTACCCTGCTCAGATGTCAGGTGATGCAATTTGGACTGCGGTTGATGGGTTCTCCGGTGCTACACCGTTGAGCCTTGCAGCTGCGGGCGGTGTTGATGCGATCTTAGCGCAGAATATTACTTGGTTTGATGCGTTTGTTGGTCAAGTTCAAGGTTCTGTAGGTGAGGTTTCTACGCTTGCCATTGCAGCGGGTGGTTTAGTCTTGCTCATTGCTAGGATTGCTGCGTGGCGTATCGTCGCGGGTGTTTTCTTAGGTATGGCTGCGACTGCGACCTTATTCAATCTTATTGGTTCTGATACTAACCCTATGTTTGCATTGCCATTTTACTGGCATCTCGTGTTGGGTGGTTTTGCTTTTGGTATGTTCTTTATGGCAACTGACCCTGTGTCAGCGTCTATGACGAACAAAGGCAAATGGTATTTTGGGGCGTTGATTGGTGTGATGGTTGTGTTGATCCGTGTGGTTAACCCAGCATTCCCTGAAGGGATGATGCTTGCCATTCTGTTTGCCAATCTGTTCGCACCATTGATCGACAATTTTGTTGTTCAGGCGAACATTAAACGGAGGATGGCGCGCGATGTCAGCTAATAACGACTCTATCGGTAAAACGATTACCGTTACCGTTCTTTTGTGTGTAGTTTGCTCGGTTATTGTATCTGCTGCGGCGGTACTACTTAAACCGCAACAAATTGCTAACAAAAATCTAGATCGCCAGACCAATATTTTGGCTGCGGCCGGTGTTGATTATCAGGGTAAGAGTATTCCTGAGCTGTTTGAAAGCACGATCACTAAGAAGTATGTTGATCTTGCAACAGGCAAATATACTGAAGTGGCTGATCCTGCACGTTACGATGCTAAAAAAGCCGCTAAAGACTCTGAGCTTGGTATCAAACTTGATAAAGCAAAAGATCTTGCTTCAATCAAGTATCAAGCTAAGGTCATGCCGGTTTATTTGGTTGAAGATAATGGCCAGATAGAGAAGGTTATCTTACCTATTCATGGTTACGGTCTTTGGTCTACGCTTTACGGCTTTATTGCACTTGAAGGCGATCTAAACACAGTTGTTGGTTTAGGTTTCTATTCTCATGCAGAAACACCGGGCTTAGGTGGTGAGGTTGATAACCCTAACTGGAAAGCGTTGTGGCCTGGTAAGAAAGTTTATCCTGAAGGTTCTATGGAGCCAGCGCTTGGCTTGATTAAAGGGTCGGTTGACTCTTCGTCAGCCAAGGCTAAGCACCAGATTGACGGCCTATCGGGTGCCACTCTGACAAGTAATGGTGTAACCAATCTAGTTCATTTTTGGATGGGTTCGAATGGTTATGCGCCATTCCTAGCTAACTTAAAAGCAGGGGGAGCATAAATCATGTCTGCAACTAAAGACGTTCTAGTTACTCCGCTATTTAAGAACAACCCGATTGGTCTACAGATCTTAGGTGTTTGTTCTGCGCTAGCTGTAACTTCAAACCTAAATACAGCGTTGGTTATGACGTTGGCAGTAACAGTCGTTACTGCTTTCTCTAACATGTTTGTATCTTTGATTCGTAATCAGATGCCAAGCAGTGTTCGAATCATCTGTCAGATGACCATCATTGCTTCATTGGTAATCGTAGTTGATCAGATTCTGAAAGCTTATGCTTATGATGTTTCTAAGCAGTTATCGGTCTTTGTCGGTTTGATTATCACTAACTGTATCGTAATGGGTCGTGCTGAAGCGTTCGCAATGAAGAATCCTCCGGGGATCTCTTTCTTGGACGGTCTAGGTAACGGTCTAGGTTATGGTGTAGTGCTGATTTTCGTAGGCTTTCTGCGCGAGCTGTTTGGTGCGGGTAAACTATTTGGTATAGAAGTATTACCACTTGTGAATGATGGTGGTTGGTATTTAGCGAATGGCTTAATGTTACTTCCGCCAAGTGCATTCTTTATCATTGGTATATTCATCTGGATTGTACGTAGCTTTGACAAACAACAAGTTGAAGCACCAGAATTTGAGCTTGCTAAGAACTCTAAGAAGGAGGCTGTATAATGGAACAGTATATCAGCCTTGCCGTAAAGGCGATTTTCGTTGAAAACATGGCGTTAGCGTTCTTCCTAGGTATGTGTACTTTCTTGGCTATTTCTAAGAAAGTACAAACGGCTCTAGGTTTAGGTATCGCTGTAATCGTTGTATTAGCTATCACTACACCGGTTAATAACCTGATTTATAACTTACTATTGCGTGAAGGCGCATTAGCTTGGGCAGGTTATCCGGATGTTGATCTTAGTTTCTTGGGTTATATCTCTTATATTGGCGTAATCGCCGCGATCGTTCAGATCCTTGAGATGTTCCTAGATAAGTTCGTACCTGCTTTATATAACGCACTGGGTGTATTCCTACCGTTGATCACAGTTAACTGTGCGATCATGGGTGCTGCGTTATTTATGGTAGAACGTGATTACACATTTAGTGAATCAGTTGTTTATGGTGTCGGTGCAGGTGTAGGTTGGGCGTTAGCTATCACTGCACTAGCGGGTATCCGTGAGAAACTTAAATACAGCGACGTACCAGAAGGCTTACGTGGTCTAGGCATTACCTTCATTACCGTTGGTTTGATGTCTCTAGGCTTCATGTCTTTTTCTGGTGTGCAGCTTTAATGCCTACATGGTCAACAAAGGAAGGATTAGCCAATGAATGCTGAAATCGTTCTAGGTGTTGTCATGTTTACTGCGGTAGTGCTTGCACTTGTCGCAGTAATTCTGGCAGCTCGTTCTAAATTAGTAAGTTCCGGTGACGTTACGATTAATATCAATGACGATCCGGCTAAATCTATTACTGTACCTGCCGGCGGCAAATTGCTGCAGACGCTTGCAGATAAAGGGATCTTTATTCCTTCTGCTTGTGGTGGTGGCGGTACTTGTGCGCAGTGTAAGTGTCAGGTTCTTGAGGGTGGTGGTTCTATGCTGCCTACTGAGGAATCCCACTTCACTATGCGTGAAGGCAAGGAAGGCTGGCGCTTATCTTGTCAGGTGGCGGTTAAGCAGGACATGGAGCTTGAACTTGAAGAAGAGATCTTCGGGGTTCAAAAGTGGGAATGTACTGTTGAATCCAACCCTAACGTTGCGACCTTTATCAAAGAGTTAACGCTTCGCCTACCTGAAGGCGAAAATGTTGATTTCCGTGCCGGTGGTTATGTTCAGCTTGAATGTCCTCCTCACGTAGTTAACTACAAGGATTTTGACATTCAAGAAGAATATCGCGGTGATTGGGATCAGTTTAATATGTGGAAGTTTGTCTCTACAGTAACTGAACCTACTATCCGTGCATACTCTATGGCGAACTACCCAGAGGAGCGTGGTGTTGTTAAATTCAATATCCGTATCGCTTCTCCACCACCGGGAACTGATCACCCACCAGGTATCATGTCATCCTACGTCTTTAACCTTAAAGAAGGGGATAAGATTACGGTTTATGGACCATTTGGTGAGTTCTTTGCCAAAGATACTGATAATGAGATGGTCTTTATCGGTGGTGGTGCAGGTATGGCACCAATGCGGTCACATATTTTTGACCAGCTTAAACGCCTTCAGTCTAAGCGTAAGATCTCTTTCTGGTATGGTGCACGTTCTATGCGTGAAGCGTTCTATAACGAAGAGTACGATAAGCTTCAGGAAGAGAATGAGAACTTCCAGTGGCATTTAGCACTGTCAGACCCTCAGCCAGAAGATAACTGGGATGGTATGACTGGCTTTATCCATAACGTGTTATATGAAAACTATCTTAAGGATCACGAAGCGCCTGAAGATTGTGAGTATTACATGTGTGGGCCGCCAATGATGAACTCTGCTGTTATCCAGATGCTTGAAGATCTGGGTGTAGAGCGCGAAAACATCTTCCTTGATGATTTTGGTGGCTAATACGTCTATGTTTGTCATTATGCGACAAGCTAAAAAGTGGCCCGCAGCTTTGCTGCTGGCCACTTCTGTTTTTGTTTGTCTACTTCTGTCAGGTTGCGAGTCAGAGCAACCAAAAATCGTTAGCCATCAAGGCATGACGATGGGGACCACATTTACCGTGAAGTGGGTGTCCTCCCAATCGCCCCAATCTGATACTGAATTAAATAAATTGATTGATAATACGCTCGTTGATATCAATCAAAGTATGTCCACTTATATTCCCGATTCTGAATTATCGATTTTAAATCGAACCCCTGCTGGCGAATTCCTATCGGTATCTGAGCCGCTTGCTCACGTATTAGCGCTGTCTAAAAAAATTAGTGTGGAGACTGAGGGGGCATTTGATAATACGGTCGGTCCATTAGTGAATCTTTGGGGATTTGGTCCTGATGGTCGGGTTGTTAAGATGCCTCTGCAATCTGAACTTGATAGCGTTCGAGACCGTGTTGGCTATGACTATGTTAAAATCGAAGGGACTCAGGTCGTAAAGCAGCGTCAAAGTTACATTGACTTATCTGCCATTGCTAAAGGTTATGGTGTTGATGTGCTTGCCGAGCTTCTTGAGTCCCATGGTATAGAAAACTATTTAGTAGAAATTGGTGGTGAGTTGCGTGCGCGGGGTTTAAAGCCGGATGGTAATGAGTGGCGTATAGCCATCGAGTCGCCGACTAATGCAGCAGAGCGAACCATTCAACGAATTATAGCGGTCAAAAATGTGGGTATTGCTACCTCTGGTGACTACCGGAACTATTTTGAAGAGGAGGGCGTTAGGTTTTCCCATACTATCGACCCTGTTACCGGTAAGCCGATTAACCATAAATTGGTATCGGTTACTGTCTTAATGCCAACCTGTGCGGAAGCTGATGCGTTGGCAACGGCCATGATGGTTATGGGGCCAGATAAAGCATTTCAGTTTGCTCAAGCACATAAACTAAATGTGTTTTTGATTGTCAAAACCGATACAGGTTTTGAAGAGAAAATGACGCCTGGATTCAATGAGTTCATGGTACAGTGAGGTTAAAATTATGGATACGATGATACTTACGTTTGTAGTGTTAATTTCCGTTGTGGTGGCGATGTCGGTGGGTGTGCTGATGGGGCGCAAGCCGATTGCCGGTTCATGTGGTGGTATGGCTAATTTAGGCATGGATACCGCATGCGATATATGTGGCGGTGATCCGAAAAAATGTGATGAAGAGCAAGAGCGATTAGAGAATGAAGGATCTCAGCTTAATCTTTCTTATGAAGTTAAATCTAAAGAATAATTGAGTTGTGCGTCACTAAGCGTAAGCTGTTATGGGTAATAAAAATACCAGCAAAACAAGAAGATAACGATAATAGATAGGGGAATGTGATGGCGGTTTATGACTATGATGTCATTGTGATTGGCTCGGGGCCTGCAGGTGAAGGTGCGGCAATGAATGCGTCTAAGAAGGGGCGTCGAGTTGCGGTTATCGAGGAGCAGGAGTCTGTGGGCGGAAACTGCACTCACAAAGGGACAATACCGTCAAAGGCGCTACGCCATTCTGTTAAGCAGATCATTGAGTTTAACACTAACCCAATGTTTCGAGATATCGGAGAGCCTCGCTGGTTTTCATTTCCTAAAGTACTGAAACGTGCTGAGAAAGTTATTTCAAGTCAGGTTGTTTTACGTACAAATTTCTATGCTCGCAATCGTATTGATGTATTTTTTGGTACGGCTGAATTTGAAGATAAGAATACGGTTCTTGTGCGGGGTACTGTCAAAGGTGATGAGACCTTAAGGGCAAAAAATATTGTTATCGCTACAGGTTCTCGACCTTATAAACCGGTAGATATCGATTTCAACCACCCACGTATTTACAATTCAGATACTGTTCTTAAATTAAGCCATACGCCTCGTACGTTAATTATTTACGGTGCCGGTGTTATTGGTTCTGAGTATGCATCTATATTCAGCGGTCTCGGTGTAAAAGTTGATCTAGTTGATAATCAAAGTCGTTTACTCTCATTTTTGGATGAAGAGATCTCAGATTCATTAAGCTATCACTTACGAAATAATGCTGTAAAAATTCGCCATAATGAAGTTTATGAGAGTGTTGAAGCTGACGATCGTGGTGTAGTGCTTGAGCTTAAATCCGGTAAGCGGATTCGAGCGGACGCTTTCTTATGGTGTAATGGTCGTAGTGGTAATACTGAAACCTTACATTTAGAGCGCATAGGTCTAGAGGCAAATAGTCGAGGACAGCTCGAAGTTGATGAACATTATAGAACGGCTTGTGAGGGAATCTACGCTGCAGGTGATGTTGTTGGCTGGCCAAGCTTGGCATCAGCTGCGTTAGACCAAGGGCGTGCTGCTGCTGCGGATATGCTATCAGCTGAAGATTTCCGTTATATCAATGAAGTACCAACAGGGATTTATACTATTCCTGAAATTAGCTCTGTTGGTAAAACGGAAGAGGAGTTGACAGAGGAGCGTGTACCTTACGAAGTCGGTCAGGCTTTCTTTAAAGATACCGCCCGCGCACAAATTTATGGGCAGCCTGTCGGTATGCTTAAGATCTTGTTTAATCGTGATACCTTCCAGATTTTAGGTATCCACTGTTTTGGCGAGCATGCCTCTGAGATCGTACATATAGGTCAAGCGATTATGGCGCAAGAGGGTGAAGCTAACACCCTTAAATATTTCATTAATACAACCTTTAACTACCCCACAATGGCAGAGGCTTATCGTGTGGCCGCAATTGCTGGCTTGAATCGAGTAGCGAACCTTTAGTAAGTCGTTTGGTAGAGATATAAAAAAACACGCATATGCGTGTTTTTTTGTATCTAAATGAAAGAAAAAAAGCTCGGACTTAAGCCGAGCTTTTTAGATTTACTTCTTCGTTATTTAGTTGCTAACGCTAATGCTTTATTCAATGTCTCACTAGGGCGCATTACCTTTTTCACAGCTTCACGGTCCGCATGGTAGTAACCATCTAGAGGCGCTGGAGAGCCTTGGCAAGCAGCTAGTTCGGCAATGATTTTATCTTCATTGTCAGAGAGTGTCTTAGCAAGATCTTTGAATTGTGCAGCAAGCTCAGGATCTTCAGTCTGATTAGCGACCTCTTGAGCCCAGTACAAGCCTAGGTAAAAGTGGCTACCGCGGTTATCTAGCTCACCAGTTTTACGTGAAGGAGATTTGTTCTCTTCAAGTAGTTTACCTGTGGCAGCATCTAGTGTTTTAGACAAGATCGTTGCACGCTGATTATTGTTTTTCATCCCCATATCTTCAAGGGAAACGGCAAGTGCTAGGAATTCACCTAGGGAATCCCAGCGAAGGTGGTTTTCCTCTTGTACTTGCTGTACGTGTTTAGGAGCTGAGCCGCCAGCGCCTGTTTCGTACATACCACCGCCTTTCAGCATAGGTACAATAGACAGCATCTTAGCGGATGTGCCTAGTTCCATAATTGGGAATAGGTCAGTTAGGTAATCACGTAGTACGTTACCTGTAACAGAAATGGTATCTTTACCGCGAATTAATCGATCCATTGTAAAACGGATTGCTTGGCTGTAAGACTTGATAGAGATATCTAAGCCTTCAGTGTCATAATCTTTGAGATATTCTTTAACTTTTTTAGTTAATTCAAGATCATGTGCGCGTTCTTGGTCTAGCCAGAAAATAGCAGGAGTATTTGATAGGCGAGCACGGTTTACAGCGAGTTTAACCCAGTCACGTACAGGCTCATCTTTAGTTTGGCAAGCACGCCAAATATCACCTTTTTCAACATCGTGCTGCATTAGAACTGTACCATCGGCGCTTACTACACGCATAACGCCTGTTTCAGTTTCGAATGTTTTATCGTGCGAGCCATACTCTTCTGCTTTTTTCGCCATTAAACCAACGTTTGGAACTGAACCCATTGTTGTAGGATCAAAGGCGCCATTAGTTTTACAGAAGTTGATCATATCTTGGTAGATACGTGCGTAAGTACTTTCAGGCATAACCGCTTTAGTATCTTTTGGCTTGCCATCAGGGCCCCACATTTTACCGCCATTACGAATCATTGCAGGCATTGAAGCATCTACAATTACGTCGGAAGGTACGTGAAGGTTAGTGATCCCTTTGACCGAGTCTACCATCGCCATTTCTGGACGATGTGCCAAACACTGATGGATATCTTCTTCAATAATTTCGCGCTGTGAGCGAGGTAGAGAAGCGATTTTATCGTAAACGCTGCTAATACCATTGTTTGGGTTAACGCCAAGCTCTTTGAATAGTTCGCCATGCTTGTCAAAAACTTCTTTGTAGAAAACAGTAACGGCGTGGCCGAATACGATAGGGTGGGATACCTTCATCATTGTTGCTTTAACGTGAAGTGACCACATAACGCCAGTTTCTTTAGCGTCATTCATCGTTTCTTCAAAGAATTCGCGAAGGGCTTTGCAGCTCATTCGCATGCCATCAAGGATTTCACCTTTTTCTAGGCTCAGCTCTTTTTTAAGTTCAACCTTGCCCGCTGGATCAACAAACTCAATACGCACATCGCCAGCGTCTTGCATGGTAATCGAATGTTCGCTTGAGAAGAAATCACCGTCTGTCATGTAATCGGCGTGTGTGCGAGATGCTTTGCTCCATTTGCCCATAGAGTGTGGGAATTTGCGAGCAAATGCTTTTACTGCACCTGGGGCACGACGGTCAGAGTTACCTTCACGGAGTACTGGGTTTACAGCACTACCTAGAATTTTAGAGTAGCGAGCAAGAATCTCTTTCTCTTCATCAGTTTGCGGATCTTCAGGGAAGTTAGGAATGTCATAGCCCTGTGCTTGTAGCTCGGCAATGCATGCTTTTAACTGTGGGATAGATGCACTGATATTTGGTAGTTTTATGATATTCGCATCTGGGTCTTGTGTTAATGCGCCTAAGAACTTAAGGCCATCTTCTTCGCGCTGTTCCTCTGTAAGCTTTTCGGGGAAGGTCGAGAGAACACGGCTTGCTAGAGAGATGTCTGTAATTTTAACATCGATGCCAGCAGTAGAAGTAAATGTACGAACAATAGGTAGAAGCGAGCATGTAGCTAATGATGGTGCTTCGTCGGTTAGAGTGTAATAGATGGTTTGGTTCGTTGTAGTCATTGTATTCCCCAAAGATTTTATGGCAATGCAGCCAAGGGTTTGAACAAAGGCGGCTTGTGGCTACCTTTCTCCACTATTTCAAACCCGATGGTTGTAATTTAGTAACAGAATTATACTGAATTAAGTGCAATAGTCATACGTCTGGCCTATGTACTTATGGCTAATGTTGTTGTGTTTTTACAACTTTTTTTTCTATATTCATGCTGCAGCGCAGCATAAATCCGTTTGTAGTTTTATAAATAGAGCTGATTATTTATTTAATCGAATAACTATTGCCAATTAATGACAGTTATCGGTTAAGACTTTAGTTAAGATTTAGTTTTGGAAAAATAGGGGGCTAGGTTTTGTACGAGAGGAAAGGCGTTTATATTTAATTTAATTGGAGATAGGGCTAGAATAAAACAATGGATAAAGAGGATGACATGGCTGAATTAATGGAGAAACCTACGCCTCCCGCAGCTTGTGAATGTTGTGAAAACGCTTGTTCGCCTTGTGTATGGGATACCTATTTTGAGGCTTTAGCTGTTTGGAATGCTCAGCAGGCTTTAATAAAAAAAGAAAATGACAGTGAGTGATTAGTCATGGGTGATGTTGTAGATATGCGTTCTTCTAGGGAGAAGGCAAAACATAAAAAGAAAGAAGAGAAGTTCGCCTTATTGCAAAAGCGATTTGAAAAGGCGTTACCTGCTGATGAGCAGGATCCCAAACAGAAACTATTAGATTTATTTAAGAAAAAATGACTTTTATTAACGACCGTTTTTTATCGCCTACTAATGTTTCAACTGATTCATGCAGTTAAGACTCTTTCGATTTTTGTGCACTACATTCTTTACATTCGCCGTATAAAATAAGTTCATGATCTTCAACTGTGAACCCTTCAGGCATGAACTTCTCAAACCCCCCAGGACATAAATTTACCTCAAATACCTGTTCACAATATCGACATTGAAAATGATGATGGTGGATATGATTTTTTATCTCATACCTTGGATTTTGGCCGGGGAGTATAACGCTAGTAATAATGTTGTTTGCCTGAAGCCCTTTTAAATTTCGATAGACTGTTGCTAACGACATTGTAGGTACAATAGCGGAGGCTAAACTCAAAACCTCTTGGGCAAGTAGAGGGCGTTTTGCTTCTGTCAGTACTGTACGAATAGCCTCATACTGACGGGTTTTACGTTCTATCGTCATTTTTTCCTCAACATCTAGCTACTAATAATATTAATGGATTTAAACAGAGTGTGATTCTGACTGCACGAATAAATTCTTGTCAATTCTTTAATGATAATGCATTATCATTAGCAGCAAGAAAGGTGAGGAATAATAAGAGATGAGTTCTGAAAGTAGTCAAGCAAAGCGTCTTCCCGTTACGGTTATTTCCGGTTTTTTGGGGGCAGGAAAAACAACCCTGTTAAATCATATTCTTAATAATCGAGAGGGGCGACGTGTCGCTGTTATTGTTAATGATATGTCGGAGGTCAATATTGATGCCGCGCTTGTTAGGGAAGGGGGTGCAGAACTTTCTCGCACTGAAGAAAAGCTTGTAGAGATGAGCAATGGATGTATCTGCTGCACATTAAGAGAGGATCTGTTAGATGAAGTCAGCCGTTTAGCTAAGGAAGCTAGGTTTGATCATCTCGTGATTGAGTCTACTGGTATATCAGAACCTTTACCGGTTGCAGAGACATTTACCTTTGAAGATGAGGGAGGGCAGAGCCTTAATAGTGTAGCGCAGTTGGATACTATGGTGACTGTAGTCGATGCATTTAATTTTTTGCGTGATTACAGCTCACAAGACAGTTTACAGATGCGCGGTGAGTCCCTAGGTGATGAAGATCAGCGAACGGTAGTTGATCTATTGATCGAGCAGGTAGAGTTTTGTGATGTGATCGTGCTCAATAAAACTGATCTAATTTCAGCTGACGAGCGGGAGCAACTTGATGCCATTCTTCGTAGTTTGAATACGCGGGCTCGTATTGTGGTTGCTGAATATGGAAAAGTCTCGCTTGAGCATGTTTTAGGAACGGGGCTGTTTGATTTTGAGCAAGCTTCATTAGCGCGTGGCTGGCTGAAAGAGATGCGTGGTGAACATGTACCGGAAACTGAAGAGTACGGTATTAGCTCTTTTTTATATCAGGGAAGACGGCCCTTTCATCCTTTAAGGTTTAAAAAATGGGTGGAGAGTGAGTGGCAGGGAGTCGTGCGTTCTAAAGGCTATTTTTGGTTGGCTTCTAATCCGACGATGGCGGGCAGTTGGTCTCAAGCTGGGGCTGTTGCTCATCATGGTCCTGCGGGACATTGGTGGGTATCTGTACCAATTGAAAAGTGGCCAGATGATCCTCAAAGCGTTGTCTTTATACGTCAGAAATGGGATGCAGATGTAGGTGATGCTCGCCAAGAGATCGTGTTAATCGGCATGGATATGGATAAGGATGCGCTTTGTGCGGGGTTTGATGAATGCCTACTCACAGATGAAGAGATGGCATGTGGTCCTGGTATTTGGTCCACTTGGGAAAACCCTTTTATTAGTTGGCCGCAAGGTGAACAAAATACTTATTCCTAAGCACCTCCTTAAAATAGGGATTAGTTTATTAATTTTAGGTCATTTTAGTGGGTCGCTTTGATATGCGGCCTACTATTTCTATGACGTTTATTTTATTTCCTCTCTTTTTATATGGCGATAACAGCATCGTTGTTTCGTCATACTTAATTCGAACACTTTCCAGAGAAAAAATATGATTCGAAAAAAACCCCGCGGCGATGTGCCCCAGATTCATCCAGATGCTTTCATTGATCCCACAGCTATTATCTGTGGCTTAGTTATCGTTGAAGAAAACGTTTTTATTGGTCCTTATGCGGTTATTCGAGCTGATGAGGTTGATGCTGATAATCATATAGAACCGATCATAATCGGTGCGCATTCTAATATCCAAGATGGGGTAGTGATTCACTCTAAATCAGGGGCGAAAGTATCGATAGGGCAACGAACCTCTATTGCTCATCGAGCCATTGTTCATGGCCCCTGCACAGTGGGTAGTGGTGTGTTTATTGGTTTTAACAGCGTGCTATTTAACTGTACCGTCGAAACCGGATGTGTGGTTCGACACAACGCAGTGGTGGACGGTTGTCATCTTCCTGCTGGTTTCTATGTTCGCTCTACTGAACGAATAGGCTCAGAAACCGATCTTGCTTCTTTGCCGCAGGTTTCAGTAGCAGCGAGTGAATTTTCCGAAGATGTAGCACGGACCAATAATGAGTTGGTCATGGGTTATAAGCGAATTCAGAACGAGTTTTAATATATGCAGTCCGTTAATATCACACTGCCCGATGGGGGCAAGCAAATGTTTTGACAAGCCTGTTACCTCTTTGGATGTAGCCCTGTCGATTAGCAAAGGCCTTGCTGAGAATGTCATAGCGGCCAAGGTCAATAATAGGCTGGTGGATCTAAGTGATCTCATTGAGCGGGATGCAAGGGTACAGCTTATTACGGTACGAGATGATGAGGGGGTAGAAATTATTCGCCACTCCTGTGCACATCTAATAGGTCATGCGGTTAAGCAGCTTTACCCTTCAGCCCAAATGGTTATTGGGCCTGTGATTGATGATGGCTTTTACTATGATATAGCGTTTGAACGGCCTTTTACGCATGAAGACCTCAATGCCATTGAGCAACGTATGCAGGCATTAATCGCTAAACAGTATACGGTTGTTAAACGTGTATTACCTCGCGATGAAGTTATACAGAATTTTACCAAACGACAGGAAGCCTACAAGCTGCGTCTTATAGAGGATATGCCGGATGAGCATTCTTTTGGCCTCTATTTTCATGAAGAATATATAGATATGTGTCGTGGGCCGCATGTGCCTAATACACGCTTTTTAAAACACTTTAAGTTGACTAAGTTGTCAGGTGCTTATTGGCGTGGTGATGCTAACAACGAGCAGCTCCAGCGTATCTATGGTACGGCATGGGCCAATAAAAAAGCACTCTCTGCATATTTGCATCGTATCGAAGAAGCAGAAAAGCGTGACCATCGTAAATTGGGTCGTGAGTTGGATCTATTCCACTTTCAAGAAGAGGCGCCGGGGTCTGTGTTTTGGCACGCTAAAGGGTGGACGCTCTTTCAGCAGCTTATTGATTATATGCGTTACTGTCAGCAGCAAGCTGGTTACGTTGAGGTGAGTTCACCGGATGTGATGGATAGAGGTTTGTGGGAGCAGTCGGGCCATTGGCAGAACTATCGTGATCATATGTACACAACAGAAACTCAAGATGGAAAAGTACTCGCGCTTAAACCGATGAACTGCCCTGGTAGTATTCTGATGTATCGACACGGGTTTAAAAGCTATCGTGACCTACCAATCAGGATGGGAGAGTTTGGTAAAGTACATCGTTATGAACCTTCTGGTGCACTTCATGGTTTGTTGCGCGTTAGGCATTTTACACAGGATGATGCCCACATCTACTGCACACCTGAACAGGTTAAAGATGAGTGTCGATCTGTTGTGCGACTTGTGCTGGATATCTATAGTCATTTTGGTTTTAACGATGTGCGGATTAAATTGTCTACGCGTCCAGAAAACCGCATAGGTACAGATGAAACGTGGGACTTTCTTGAGGGGGCATTAACCCAGACCTTAGAAGCGATGGAACTTAGTTTTCAGGTAAACCAAGGGGAAGGAGCATTTTATGGTCCAAAACTAGAGTTTGTTCTCCGAGATGCTATTGGCCGCGATTGGCAGTGCGGTACCTTACAGGTGGATATGAATCTCCCCGAACGCTTTGCACTGGAATATGTTGATGAGGAGGGGCAACGTAAACCTCCTATCCTGCTGCACCGAGCTTTATTTGGTTCTTTAGAGCGTTTTACCGGTATTTTGTTAGAGCACCATGAAGGTAAATTACCTCATTGGTTGGCACCGATTCAGGTCGTAATTCTGTCGATTACTGATGCGCATGTAGGTTATGCACAAACCATTGGACAGTGGTTATCCCTTGAAGGGGTGCGTACTGAAGTGGATAGCCGGAAAGAAAAAATAGGCTACAAAATACGAGAGAGAACGCTACAACGAGTCCCTTTCATGTTTATTGTTGGAGCGAAAGAGCGTGATACTTGTTCCGTTTCTATACGAAGCCGTGGTGGCGAAGATCTAGGTACTTTCTCGTTTGCCGATGCGTTAAATTTTTTGCGCAGTGAATGTGCGCCGCCCTATAAAATATCGCAAGAGCAATTATTAACGTCACTGCAAGAAACGCTGCGAATTGACTCAGCTGATAAGGCATTGATATGAAAAAAATTACTGGGGAATTAGAACAATTTAATAGTCAGCATGCTGATCTATTGATTTTGGGCGGCACGGTTATCACGCCTAATGGTGCTGAACATATAGATATAGCAAGTTCCGGTGGGATTATTGTTGCTTTAGGTGATTTAAAGGGGAGGTGGCAGGCCGATCAAGTGATAAATGCACAAGGTTTACATGTATTGCCGGGCGTGATTGATAGTCAAGTGCATTTCCGTGAACCTGGACTCTCCCATAAAGAAGATATTGAGAGTGGCTCTCGTGGGGCTGTTTTGGGAGGCGTTACTGGTTTTTTTGAGATGCCGAATACTGACCCGCTGACACTTTGGGATGCTGATCTTCAGGCAAAGCTGGATGCTGCGGAAGCTAAAGCATGGTGCGATTACGCATTTTATATAGGTGGTTCCGCTGTTAATGCAAAGCAGTTAGATAGGCTAGAAAATCTGCCTGGATGTGCGGGTGTTAAAGTGTTTATGGGTAGCTCTTTTGGTGACCTACTAGCTGATGATGACGCGGTGTTACGTAACATATTGTCTCATGGCCATCGGCGTATGGCGGTTCACGCGGAAGATGAGGCCTTGTTAAAAGAACGTAAACAGATCGTGGAAGAAAGTGGCGATGTATGTCAGCACCACGAGTGGCGTAATGTGGAAAGCGCTTTTAAAGCGACTCAGCGTATCGTTGCTTTGGCGGCAGAAAGCGGGCGGCGATTACATGTTCTCCATGTATCAACTGCCGATGAAATGCGATTTCTAGCGCAGCATAAGCGTCGTGTTACAGTGGAAGTGACCCCGCATCACCTATCTATGTTTGCGCCTGATTGTTATGAAACGCTTGGGAGTTTGGCGCAAATGAATCCTCCTGTACGCGAATTAGAGCATCAAGAGGCATTATGGGAAGGTATTAAAAATGGCACAGTGGATGTTATTGGAAGTGATCATGCCCCTCATACATTAGAAGAGAAACTCAGGCCTTATCCTCAATCCCCAAGTGGGATGACAGGGGTGCAAACGTTATTACCTTTAATGTTAAATCATCTGCATGAAGGTCGATTAACACTTCAGCGATTAGTAGATTTAACCAGTGCTGGTCCTGCACGTATTTTTGGTATTGAGGGGAAGGGACGTATAGCTTTAGGGTTTGATGCAGATCTAACCTTAGTGGATCTTAACGCTCAACGTATTATTGATAATGAGTGGATTGCGAGCCGCAGTGGTTGGACGCCTTATCATGGCAAAAAGATTACGGGTTGGCCTATTCATACTGTGGTTAGGGGATTAGTCGTCGTCAAAGATGAGATCTTGGTTGGGGAGCCGCAAGGGAAGGCGATGGCGTTTCTTGAGGTGGTAGATTAAACCGATAGTGAAAACGAAGTAATTCTACAGATAAAAAAAGCGGGGCTTAAAAGCCCCGCTTTTTATTTGTGCTTTAAGCGGTTTTAGCTATCAGCATTACTTTCTTGGCGCTTACGTAGTTCGCGAGGGTCGTTAGGTGCACGGCGTGTTCTGCGTTTACGAACAGGAGGCGCTTCTTTGCTAGGCGCTTCAGTCGTTTCGCTAACGTCACTTGGCGTTTCGGTTGCTTCGCTAAGTGCTTTAGCGGTTTCGTTAACTTCGCTTGGCGCTTCAGCGGTTTCGCTAACTTTACTTGACGCTTCAGTTGCTTCGCTAGGTGCTTCAGCAGTTTCGCTAACTTTACTTGGTGCTTCAGCGGTTTCGTTAACTTCGCTTGACGCTTCAGTTACTTCGCTAGGTGCTTCAGCGGTTTCGTTAACTTCACTTGGCGCTTCAGCGGTTTCGTTAACTTCGCTTGACGCTTCAGTTACTTTGCTAGGTGCTTCAGCGGTTTCGTTAACTTCACTTGGCGCTTCAGTTACTTCGCTAGGTGCTTCAGCGGTTTCGTTAACTTCACTTGGCGCTTCGGTTACTTTGCTAGGCGCTTCGGTTACTTTGCTAGGTGCTTCGGTTACTTTGCTAGGTGCTTCAGCAGTTTCGTTAACTTCACTTGGCGCTTCGGTTACTTCGCTAGGTGCTTCAGCAGTTTTGTTAACTTCACTCGGTGTTTCTACTGTTGAGTTAAGTGATGTATTAGCTGTTTCCGTTGCCACCGATGCTTCAGTTACTTCAACAGGTGTTGTTTCTACTGTCTTCGGTGTTGTGTCTTCCGCTGTAGAAACCGTTGTTTCTTGTTGAACTGGATTAGAACGGTTTGCTGTACGTTCAGAAGGACGACGACGACGACCCCTACGGCGAGGGTTGCGAGGAAGTTCTTCATTATCAGAAGATGATGAGCTATTTGTATTAAGCTCTTCATTGTTGCGATTTTCAGTACGGTCTTGTTCCGATTTGCGTTTACGGCGTCTACGTTTAGGCTTTTCATCTGATGTAGATGCCGTTGGTAAAGGCTCATCGGGCTCCGGTTTTACTGTGATGATCTCATCATTCTGCTTTTTCGTGCCTCGAGACTTGCGATCATTATCACGGCGACGACGTTTGTTGCGGCTATTTTCACTACGGTCGTTGCGATCCTTGTTGTTGCGTTTGCTTTTTGGCTTGCTGCTTTCCTGTTTTTTAACAGGTGCTTCTTGCTTAGGCTGTTCGCTTGAGCCGAAGATCTCTTTAATAAACCCTATTAAGCGTTCCACAATACCTGTCTGAACCGGTGCTTTTTCAGCCTTGTTCGCGGGCTTTGCAGCTGGTTTATTTGAGCTTGCAGGAGTTGCTTCTGGTGCTGGAGTTGAGGGTGCGACGCTACGAACGGCAGCCTGTTCGCGAGCAACAACCGTTTGAGCGGTTGCTGATGCTTCGATAGGATCTTCGTTTGTGGGTTCTGGTTGCATTGTGTAGCTTGCATCGTTTGTCGTAGCTACAGTGTTGTCATCACGTAAGCGAACAACTTCATAATGCGGTGTTTCCATATTTGGATTTGGCACAATGACGACGCGAACACTTTGGCGTATTTCAATGTCATGAACCGCGTGGCGTTTCTCGTTCAGCAAGTAGGTTGCTACAGTGACAGGTAAGATAGCTCTAATTTGTGCAGTTCTATCTTTTCCAGACTCTTCTTCGATCAAACGCAGAATAGATAAGGCAAGGGACTCAGTATCGCGAATCGTGCCTTGTCCGCTACAGCGAGGACAAACAACACCACGTGTTTCGGCTAGAGATGGACGTAAACGCTGACGAGACATTTCGAGTAGACCGAAACGAGAGATGCGACCCATCTGTACGCGTGCTCTATCTAATTTAAGGGCATCGCGTAAACGGTTTTCCACTTCTCGTTGGTTTTTGATCGGTGTCATATCGATAAAGTCGATTACCACTAATCCACCAATATCTCGAAGGCGAAGTTGACGTGCAATTTCGTCTGCTGCTTCAAGATTGGTTTGTACTGCTGTTTCTTCAATATCACCGCCACGAGTTGCTCGTGCAGAGTTAATGTCGATTGAAACGAGTGCTTCGGTTGGGTCGATAACGATCGAGCCGCCTGAAGGTAAGGTTACTTCCCGCTGAAATGCGGTTTCAATTTGCGCTTCAATCTGGAAGCGGTTGAATAGAGGAGTTTGATCGTCATAAAGACGAATCTTACTCTCATAAGTAGGCATCACCTGTTTTACGAAGTTACGTGCATCTTCAAAAACTTGAGGGTCATCAATCAGTACTTCACCAATATCTGAGCGCAGGTAATCACGTACTGCACGTATAACAACGTTGCTTTCTTGATAGATCAAGAAGGGTGCAGGTTTCTCATCTGATGCTTGAGTGATCGCTGTCCAAAGAGTTTTTAAGTATTCAAAATCCCATTGAAGTTCTTCGCTGCTACGACCAACACCTGCTGTGCGAACAATGATACCCATCTGTTTAGGTACATTAACACCGGCAAGGGCTTCTTTAAGTTGGGTGCGCTCATCTCCTTCGATACGTCGGGAGATACCGCCAGCTCGAGGGTTATTTGGCATTAAAACTAAATAACGGCCGGCAAGGCTGATAAAGGTAGTAAGTGCAGCACCTTTGTTGCCACGCTCCTCCTTATCAACCTGAACAATAACCTCAGTGCCTTCTTTTAATACTTCTTTAATGCTTGGACGAGAACCGCGGCTTGGTGGCTGCGTGAAGTATTCTTTAGATATCTCTTTTAGTGGTAGGAAGCCGTGACGTTCCGAGCCGTAGTCAACAAATGCTGCTTCAAGGCTGGGTTCAATACGAGTGATTTTTCCTTTGTATATGTTGGCTTTTTTCTGTTCACGTGATCCAGATTCAATATCTAGATCATACAGGCGCTGTCCATCAACCAGCGCTACGCGCAACTCTTCAGGTTGAGTTGCGTTAATAAGCATTCTTTTCATAGCGTTCTCTTATAGAACGCTTCTCACGCAGCAGGGAGGTTCTGGAATCTCCAGAAGCCTGTCTTTTGGACGATTATATACATCAAAAATCCTAAGGGTATTTAAACCACTTCTGATTCAATAAGAGTTTCAGCTGCTCAAACAATATAATTGGAGCGGGAGTCGCATCTTACATTTAATGTGTTTTACGTTACTTCGCAAACGGCAAAGTAACTGTCCTCGGTAGAGGAAACATCAGCCTCATGTTCTTCTTTCTAATTGTTGCTGCTGTAAAAGCAGGTTCCTGGCTAATGCGCATCTCTACCTCCAACCGGTTTTTCCGACTGGGTGAAAAGCTATTCTTAATTTATATTCATGATAGTTGCCGCTTTTTTTCAGCAGAATTTGTTTTTTTTCCGCGATTTTCGGGTCTGTATTACAGCAATTGAAAAAAGATAAAGCCAACAGACCACGGCAGGGCTAGAATATAGCAGTTATCCACTACAGCATCAATTCGCTAATCGGTTTTCATTATAAATATGTCTCAAGAAAATAGTTCGCCAACCAATCAAGTACGCTTCGTTGAAATTACAGAAGGGAATGCAGGCCAAAGGGTCGATAATTTCTTGATCACTGCCTTAAAAGGTGCGCCGAAAAGTCTAATTTATCGGATTGTGCGTAAAGGCGAGGTGAGAGTTAATAAAAAACGAGTGAAACCAGAATATAAATTACAACTTAATGATTTGGTGCGTATCCCGCCCGTTCGCTTAGCGGATAAGCAAGCACCCGCAAAAATTGGTAATAAGCTGATAGATCAGCTTGAAGCCGCTGTCCTTTATGAGGATGATGATCTGATCGTCGTAAACAAACCATCTGGGATTGCAGTACACGGCGGTAGTGGTATTAGTTTAGGGCTGATTGAGAGTTTTCGGCAGATGCGACCTCAGGCTAAGTTTTTGGAATTAGTCCATCGATTGGATCGTGATACATCAGGTTGTATTCTTTTAGCTAAGAAGCGAAGCGCATTAAAGTTAATGCATGAATCTTTGCAGAAAAGTCGTATTACTAAGATCTATCATGCCATGGTGATGGGCTCATGGAGTGAAAGAAAAAGAAGAGTAGATGCGCCGCTGAGGAAAAATGAGCTTAAATCGGGAGAACGCGTAGTTAAAGTCTCTGCTGATGGTAAGGCATCATTGACTGAGTTTAAGGTGCTTGAGCGATTTGGTCGTCAGGCAACCTTGATTGAGGCGCGACCCATTACAGGTAGAACGCATCAGATTCGTGTTCATTGTCAGTTTTCAGGCCACCCCATTGTAGGTGATCAGAAGTATAATACGGATGAAATGAATGAGGTAATGCGTACTCATGGCTTTGATCGTTTATTCCTCCATGCTGCAGAATTGCGGTTCCCTCTACCTTCGGGTGGTCGTAAAGTAATAAAGGCTCCGCTTGAAATAAAGCTTCAAAAAGCGGTGAATAGTTTTAAGAGCAAGAATAGTTAATGGATTTTATTTTTATATGAGTGATTTGGCTTTAAAAGAGAGAATATATTCAACTGCAGATCGTTTGTTATTGGCTGGGTTTCAGCCGACAGCAATGCTTATATCTGAATCTTTAGGTTGCGATGAAGCAACAGTAGAAACTGATTTGCATGAGTGGTGGGCTTTAGTACCTGAACGTATTGTTTTGAATGTAGCTGATGTTAGCATTCCTGAGATTCCTGAATCGCTAACACAGTCATTTTCTAAACTTTGGCAGCAAGCGGTACAGGAGGCGAATGGTTTACTTAGTGTTGATAAGCATAGTCATGATGTTGGGCTTGAGGTGGCTCGTCGAGAAGCAGATGAGTCACTTAAAGAGTCGCGTGGCCGTTTAAGTGATATAGAGGAGAGGTTGAGAGCGGAAATAAATAAAAAAGAAGATGCAGATACTCAAATTAAAGGGCTTGAAGCTGAAATTGAAGTGCTGAAAGCTAACCTGACGGCGGAGACGTCACAGAAGAAGCAGGAAGAGCAAAACCGTTTAAATATTGAGCAGGAACTTAATCATTTACGAAAAACCTATGATGATAGTAAACGTACGTTTGATTTGCGTATAAAAGAGGAACAGCGACACACTCTCGAGGCGGTGAGTAAAGCAGACGCTGATGTGCGATATTATCGAGGCGCTCTTGAAAAGCTCAGAGATGAAGTGGGTAAAAAAGAATCAGCGCTGACTAAAAATATCCATGACTTACAAACTGAATTAGCTAGAAAAGATGTTAAAAATGACACACAGAAAACCCAGATAAAAAGTCTAGAAACTGAGCTTAAACAGATTAAGCAGGATACCTCTGGACAGACAAGAGAATTATCAAAAATCAATTCGTCACTACTTGCTGAATCTAATAAAAACAAAAGATTAGAAGATAAAGTTAAGATTATGGATGAAGAAGTTAGGCGGGCAAGACAGAAGCAAGTTAGCTTGGCTTCTGAGCACTCTAGGCGCGAAGCAAGTTTGCGTTCACAGTTCAAAGATAAAGAAGATGAACTTGTACGGTCGTTGGCTAAAATCAATAGTCTTGAAAAGAAAATTATTGCTCAGGATGAGGAAATCAGGCGATTGAATGCGCGAGGATAGTTCTTATCGCTCTTGCTTTCTGATCTATTGAATTTATTCTAAACTGTTATAATAACGTTAAATTTCTTATGACACAGACATAAGCTGTGTTGTTGTTTTTGGGAGTGCTTAATGAAATTGCAGCAGCTGCGGTACATCTGGGAAGTTGCCCGTCATGACTTAAATGTCTCGGCGACAGCTCAGATTTTATATACCTCCCAGCCTGGTATTAGTAAGCAGATTCGTCTTCTTGAGGATGAATTGGGTGTTGAAGTATTTGCGCGCAGCGGTAAGCATTTGACTCGGGTTACCCCTGCGGGGCAGGCTATTTTATCTGTTGCGGGAGAGATTCTGCAGAAAGTTGAAAGTATTAAGCAGGTTGCGCAAGAGTTTAGTGATGAGCGTAAAGGTAGTTTGGATGTGGCGACTACGCATACCCAAGCTCGCTATGCTTTACCTCCAACTATTACCAGTTTTATGAAAGAGTATCCTGATGTGTCTTTGCATATGCATCAAGGTACACCGATGCAGATTTCTGAAATGGCTGCGGATGGTACTGTAGATTTTGCTATAGCTACGGAAGCGATGTCGCATTTCAGTGATCTTGTTATGATGCCTTGTTATCGCTGGAATCGTTCTGTTGTTGTGCCTAAAGACCATCCACTTACGCAGATTTCTAAGCTAACTTTAGCTGATTTAGCTGAACATCCTATAGTGACTTACGTGTTTGGCTTTACGGGACGCTCTAAATTGGATGAGGCATTTGTAAATGAAGGCTTAGATCCTAAAGTGGTGTTCACCGCGGTTGATTCGGACGTGATTAAAACTTATGTCCGGCTAGGTCTAGGTGTAGGTATTGTTGCGACAATGTCGTTTGATGAGAAGCAGGATAGTGATCTTGTGCGTTTGGATGCCAGTCACTTGTTTGAGCCAAGTATCACCAAAATTGGTTTTAGGAAAGGAACCTTCTTGAGAGGTTATATGTATGAGTTTATTCAGCGCTTCGCACCACATTTAACGCCGGACGTTATTCATAGGGTGTTAGAGTGCAGTAATCGAAATGAGATTGATGAGTTATTTGCGCATCAGGTCCTTCCTGATCTTTAACGTTGCGTTAATATCTACCGAAGGCTTGTTTGTTTAAACAGGCCTTTTTTGTGTCTGAGTTTTATCGCAATTAGTATCTGCATAGGAATAGCAGTAGAGGCGCGGAGTCCGTCTCTGGCTGTTTTTGAAAAAGGGCAACCATATCCGAACTGAACTCAGATATCGTTGCCCAATTATGTTGTTAAGAGTTCGAGGCGATAATATCGCGTAACACCATCGGTAAGATGCCTTTATGACGTATTTGATCCAGTTCTGATGAGGTGTCGACGCGCGACAGCAGTTCTATTTTTTGAGATGTCCCATCCGTTCTGTGAATAGTTAGCTCCACAGATCCCCTTGGTTTAAGTGTATTTATACCATTTAAATCAAAGGTTTCTGATCCATCCAAGTTGAGAGAAGCGCGTGTGACTCCTTGTGGTAATTGCAGGGGTAAAACACCCATCCCCACTAAATTAGATTTGTGAATACGTTCAAAGCTTTCAGCGATAATAGCCTTTACACCCAGCAAGGCAGGCCCTTTAGCAGCCCAATCCCGTGAGGATCCTGTGCCATAAAGTTTGCCGCCAAACACTAGGCTAGGCGTGTTTTCTTCACGGTAACGGGCGGCGGCATCGTAAATAGACATTTGAGTGGGTTTACCTTCAGGCGGGTGATAACGGGTTACCGCGCCAGTGGTGCCGGGTAGCATCAGGTTTCTGGCTTTGCCATTGCCGAAAATACTGCGCAGCATCACATGATGGTTGCCTCGGCGTGCCCCAAGCGATGTCAGGTCGTTCTCTGTCACGCCTTTTGATATTAGGTACTCACCAGGAGGGGAGTCTGGACGTATACGGCTGACCGGTGATATATGGTCGGTGGTTGTATTATCATCACACATCACCAGCATGCGTGCTCCTGAGATATTGTTTAGTGCGTCTTTAGGTGTTTCCAGTGAGAAGCCATCGAAGAAAGAGATTTCTTGTATATAGGTTGAGTCTGGATCCCAGTCATAAACAGGACCGGTAGGAGAGGTTAAGTTTTGCCAAGTATCAGGCCCATCGAGTGAATTCTCATAGGTTTCTCTAAAGGCTTTCGGATCCATGCATTCGTGCATGGTCTGAGTGATTTCTGCATTGCTCGGCCAGATATCTTTAAGGAAAACATTGTTTCCTTCTGCATCCTGACCAATGGGCTGAGTGTTCACATCAATATTCACATTGCCCGCAATGGCCATGGCAACCACTAGAGGAGGGGACATAAGGAAGTTAGTATCAACATCCGGATGTACGCGGCCTTCAAAGTTCCGGTTACCGGATAAAACAGACGCGGCGATAATATCGTGGTTTTGTAATGCGGCTTCAATGCTTGGCGCTAGAGGGCCAGAATTACCCACACAGGTTGTGCACCCGTAACCGGCAGTATTAAAGCCCAGTGCATCCAAATGTTGTTGTAGTCCTGCCTTCGTTAAAAAGTCGGTTGCAACCGGAGATCCCGGTGCCAGCGATGTTTTAACGCCGTTAGGTACTTGCATCCCAAGGTCATTGGCTTTTTTGGCAAGCAAGCCAGCTGCAATCAATAAGCTTGGGTTGGATGTATTGGTGCAGGACGTAATCGCTGCTATTAGGATATCGCCGTCTTTTAACTCTCTTTCAGGAAGGGGGGCGAAAATGCCTGTTTCATCTGCTTTCATTGGTGTCACGTTAATCACTTCAGGCGTACGATCGCCTTCAGTTGCCGCTTTTTTGAAAACGTTGCCAAGTTCAGCCAGTGGTAGTCTGTCTTGAGGTCTTTTAGGGCCAGCCACCGAAGGTTCAACAGTGGATAGATCTAACTGCAGAAGATCAGTGTAGCGAGGCAAGGATTGTCCCGGCGTCCACGTCATATTTTGTGCTTTATAAAAAGCAAGTGGTAGATCGCCATCTCTACCCGTTGCTCTTAGATACTCGGCAGAGATTTCGTCAAATGGAAAAAAGCCCATGGTTGCGCCATATTCTGGCGACATGTTGGCGATGGTGGCACGGTCAGGCAGGGAAAGGTTTGCACACCCTTCACCGATATATTCAACAAACTTTCCAACAACTCCTGCTGGATATTTTCTCAACATCTCAGTGATCGTCAGTACCAAATCTGTTGCAGTGACGCCTTCCCTTAATGCGCCAGTAAGCTCAACACCCACTACTTCGGGTGCTAGCATCTGCATAGGTTGGCCAAGCATGGAAGCTCCGGCTTCAATGCCGCCAACGCCCCAGCCAACAATACCTAAGGCGTTAGCCATTGGTGTATGGCTATCCATACCAATGAGTGTATCCGGAACCATCAGCCCATTAATGTCGAGATAACCTTGTGCTAAATACTCTAGGTTGACCTGATGAACAATCCCGGTTTGTGGGGGGATTATTCTGATGGTATCAAATGCCTGTGCGCCCCATTTCAAAAATGCATAACGCTCTTTATTTCTGGTAGCTTCTAGTTCTCCATTGATTCTAAGGGATGCTGGGCTGCCTGTATTGTCCATTGTAACCGTATGATCGATAACCAGATCTGCACGAACTAAAGGTTCAATGATGGCTGGATCCATGCCCATGCGCTGAACAGCTGAGCGCATAGCTGCAAAATCCACAATGGCAGGGGTGCCACTCAGGTCGTGCATAAGGACGCGACCTGCAGTGAAAGGAATTTCGATCGGTTTTTTGCCTTGGTCTTCTGCCCAACTTCCAAGTGCCTGAACCTGCTCTGCGGTTATGCCGTTTTGGCCAACGTTTCGGGCGATACCTTCCAATATAGGGCGGAGAGAAAACGGAAGTTCATTAAGGTTTATGCCAAATAATTCAGCGGTATCTGGAAGACTATGGTAGCTGAGTGTTGTTCCGGGGAGTGTTTTAATGGAACAGGATGGATCAAAATTGATTGGGCTTGTCATATTGTATACCTCACGCAGATCGGATGTTGCTGGCTCTACAACTTTTCTTGCACGAGACTCCGGTCAGTGTCGAAGTTGCTCGGTTTTCTTGTCAGTTGTTTAGTTGGCCGTCAAACGAACCCTTGTTACCTGCAACATAAATTATTGCTTTATTTAGATTGTCGACAATGTTAGACGATGAGTTGCTTAAAACAAGTGTTGTAGGCATCTTTTTGGCATAATTACATACAATCTACGACTATTTGCTAGTAAATGTAGAGGTTTTAAAAAATTTCCACGTGGTGTTAGGCGTATTTATATACTGTTGTGTGACTGTGATGCTATTTACTAGAGCGAAAAAGGGTTAAGGGGTAAACCGGCATAGATAAGCTGTCTCTGTCTCTGTCTCTGTCTCTAAATTAAAGCCGATAATAAAAAGGCTTGCATGGCTGGTGGGCGAAAACCTATCTATGTTTAAGTGATCGGCAGCGTTTCAGTTAGACTGCTTCGAGTATGATTAATGGAGCTTAAGTATTAGGTATTAACTATAGATACGAGAGCTAGTTAATCGATTCTATAACAGATATTGGTTGACTCACCTTGGGCGATCCTAAAAATCAAATACGTTTTAAATGATTGTTGTTCTCAATAAGGGGGCGGGGCGGCAATATCTGTAAAAAAACATATGTACCTACAACCAATGTATACCATCTTTAACTATCTGATTTTACTTGTATTTATTTTATTTATATCGACTATAAGCTTTATTTAAATTGTTTTCATTGAGCTGTTTGTCGCTTTTTCCTTATAATATGTGACTGATTCATAATTAGAATTAATTGAGACGAGACGCTTTACGCTATGAGTTATTATTCTGACTACCTAGAAGAAATAGAGGTTCGCAAAAAGGACCTTGGCCTGAATCCCAAACCGATTGATAGTGCTGAGCTACTTTCTGAAATCATTGCCCAGATTAAAGACGTTGGTAATGAGCATCGCGAAGCATCTTTGAACTTCTTCATCTACAACACGCTACCGGGTACGACTCCAGCGGCTGTCGTTAAAGCGGCTTTCCTGAAAGATATTGCTCTGGGCACAGAAACAGTTGCAGAGATCTCTCCTGAATTTGCGCTTGAACAATTATCTCATATGAAAGGCGGTCCTTCTGTTGAAGTATTGCTGGATATCGCATTGTCTGACGATGCTCAGGCGGCAGCTGCGGGTGAAGTTCTGAAGTCTCAGGTATTCCTGTATGACGCAGACTACGCTCGTCTGGCTGATGCTTTCAAAGCGGGTAATGCCATCGCTAAAGAGCTCTTGGAAAGTTACTCAAAAGCTGAATTCTTCACCAAGCTGGATGATATCCCAGAGAAGATCGACGTTGTTACTTATATTGCCGCTGAAGGTGATATATCTACTGACCTTCTTTCTCCTGGTAACCAGTCTCACTCGCGTGCAGACCGTGAGCTACACGGCAAGTGCATGATCTCCCCAGAAGCTCAGCAAGAAATCGTTGAACTGGGTAAGAAGCACCCTAACGCTAAAGTGATGCTGATCGCTGAAAAGGGCACAATGGGCGTAGGTTCTTCCCGTATGTCGGGTGTAAACAACGTGGCACTGTGGGCAGGTGAGCCAACTTCTCCATACATTCCATACATCAACAACCGTCCGGTCGTTGCTGGTACTAACGGTATCGCACCTATCTTCCTTACGACTGTTGGTGTAACTGGCGGTATTGGTCTGGATTTAAAGAACTGGGTTAAGAAAACTGACGCAAACGGCGAGATTGTTCGTGACGCAAATGGTGACCCTGTACTGGAAGAAGCATACTCTGTCGCTACAGGTACTGTTCTGACGATCGATACTAAAGCTAAGAAACTGTACAACGGCGACAAAGAACTGGCCGACATAGCGGATGCTTTCACTCCTCAAAAAGTAGAATTCATGAAGGCTGGCGGTTCTTACGCGGTAACTTTCGGTAAGAAACTGCAAACGTTCGCAGCTGAAACTTTAGGTGTAGAAGCGCCTGCTGTTTACGCGCAATCTAAAGAGATCTCTATCGAAGACCAAGGCCTAACGGCTGTTGAGAAGATCTTTAACCGCAACGCAGTAGGTGTAGCGTCTTCTACTCCTTTACACGCAGGTTCTGATGTTCGGGTTAAAGTGAACATTGTTGGTTCTCAGGACACTACGGGTCCTATGACCTGTCAGGAACTTGAAGCGATGGCCGCTTCTACGATATCTACAAGTGTGGATGGTGCCTTCCAGTCTGGTTGTCACACTGCCTCTGTATGGGATAACAAAGCGAAGGCAAATACGCCTAAGCTGATGGCGTTCATGAACGCGTTCGGCGTAATCACAGCCCGTGATCCGAAAAACGTTTATCACTCCATGACTGACGTGATTCACAAAGTACTAAACGACATTACAGTTGACGACCGTGCAATCATCATCGGTGGCGACTCTCACACCCGCATGTCTAAAGGTGTAGCGTTCGGTGCTGATTCTGGTACGGTTGCGATTGCACTGGCAACCGGTGAATCGGCTATGCCAATTCCTGAGTCTGTGAAGGTTACCTTCAAAGGCAAGATGCAGCCTCACATGGATTTCCGTGATATCGTACATGCAACTCAGGCACAAATGCTGAAGAAATTCGCTGGCGAAAACGTATTCCAGGGCCGTGTTATCGAAGTACAGATTGGTACGCTGTTAGCTGACCAAGCGTTCACCTTCACTGATTGGACAGCAGAAATGAAAGCGAAAGCTTCTATCTGTATCTCCACTGATGACACGCTGATCCAGTCTTTGGAGCTGGCTAAGTCTCGTATCCAGATTATGATCGATAAAGGTATGGATAACGAAGCTCGCATGCTGCAGGGGCTGATTGACCTAGCAGACAAGCGTATCGCTGAAGTGAAATCTGGTGAAGCGCCTGCTCTGGCTCCAGATGATAACGCTAAATACTACGCTGAGCTTGTTGTTGATCTGGACGTAATTGAAGAGCCAATGATTGCTGATCCAGACGTCAACAATGATGATGTCTCTAAACGTTATACTCATGATGT
Organism: Neptuniibacter marinus; assembly: GCF_001597725.1. GTDB lineage: Bacteria > Pseudomonadota > Gammaproteobacteria > Pseudomonadales > Balneatricaceae > Neptuniibacter > Neptuniibacter marinus. Next base: position 17,587 of record NZ_LUTR01000007.1, on the reverse strand, counting down.
GATTCGTCCTGCTTCATACTACGATGGCCGTAAGGTTGATCTGGGCTTCGTTGGTTCTTGTATGGTTCATAAAGGCGATATGCAGATCATCGCTGCAATGTTACGTAACCTAGAGAAGAAAGGTCCTGTGACCTTTAAAGCACCATTGGTTGTTGCGCCACCGACTTACAACATCGTTGATGAGCTGAAAGCTGAAGGTGATTGGGAGTTGTTGGAGAAATTCGCCGGGTTCGAATTCTCTGATGCTCATCCAAAAGAAGCAGCACGTACCAAGTATGAAAACATTCTGTATCTGGAGCGTCCTGGATGTAACCTATGCATGGGTAACCAGGAAAAAGCAGAAGCGGGTGATACTGTATTGGCTACTTCTACGCGTCTTTTCCAAGGTCGTGTTGTAGAAGATACTGCAGAGAAGAAAGGTGAGTCTCTACTGGGGTCTACCCCAATGGTTGTACTATCTTGTGTTCTAGGTCGTTTCCCGACGTTAGAAGAGTACAAAGAAGCGGTTGAGGGTATTGATTTGACTACCTTCACGCCACCGACTGATGACTTGAGTGTCGCGCATACTATCCCAGCTGCACGTATCTAATTATTGATAACGTGCTAACAGAAAAGCCCTGATCCTTCAGGGCTTTTTTATTTCTGTAGGTAAGCTTTACGTCCTGATTCAATTCGATTAACGTCCTGTTAGCCGAACTTATCACTTAATATCGAGTAATCCCAATTTTATTTGCCTGCGTTCCTAACAGCGCTTTTTACAGTCTTAATATTGATCTTTCGGCAAACAGTAATTTAACTGAAGTTGGAGGGTAACGTTGATGTGCGCGCTTTTAGGTGTGCACTTTTCTGCATATTCAAGGTCATCTAAGAGTAGCTTAAGGTCCTTATCTTTATAGTTATGTGCCGTAATCGTCATAGGTATTCTGATGCTGTCCCGTAGAAGAATGCTAGGAAATATATTGATGTTTAGCAGGTTAAATTCCGTTTATTTTCAGTGTGAATTGTAAGACCGTCGATAACTTTCAGGCTAATGCTTTAGGATGAAGTCAAAGGGATACTATTAGTTAGATGAACGTAAGTGGTTTGAATTGTATGATATTTATCTGAAATAAGGTAATAGATGTCAATTTAGTCTAAATTAGAATTTAATTTGCTTAATATATGCGATTTATGGCCAATAGATTTGTAATCTGACGTTTGTCAGGATATAAACAAACAGTTGTTTACATCTTTCTCATCGTTAGAACGATAATTATAGGATAGGAGGGAGCCTTGAATTCTCCAATTTGGGATGCGTTAGCTGATTGGGAACTAAATTCGGACTTTGATAGCCCAAATACAGGCCGTATCCAAGCTGCATTTGATGCACAGCATCCTAGGTACCTCATTTATAAGGGGCATCAAGGAAAACGGATCTTGTACCATTTCACCCGTATGGTTGCTGCTGAGCCGGATAAGCTTCGTCTTCATACTAAGCGAATTTATCTGTCTATTGCCTGTTATGATAGTGAAGCTCTTGAGGGTGCGTTTGCTGACTTTTTATTAGTGCTTGGTAAAAAGGGAGCAACATTACGTAAAAGGCTTTTTGAGCAAGCTAAGTCAGTTATGACACCAGAAGTTCAAAAGGTCATAAAGCGTGCTATCGAAGAAGATAATCTGGAAGGTTTGTCTAAGCTTTCTACAAAGCATTCAGTATTGATCAATGGACGCTTTCAGCCTGCTAGTTTACATGGATGAAATGAAGGGTAGCTGAATTTAAATGAGTATAAGAAGAAGCAATCAGTTAGAAAATGTACGGAAGGTTGCGTTGGTTGGTTTTATTGGACCCAGTCAGGCAATGCTTGAATATTGTTTTTCTTCTGTTGTCGATTGTGAACTAGTGAACGCAAGTAGTGCGGCTATCATTATTGTCAATGGTGATCAAGCGAGTAAAGATGCTGATGTGCAGCAGCAGATCAATGAAAAATTTGCCGATACTTATAAAATCGTCATCAGCATTAGAGATCTAAGCTGGGATGGATTTGTTCTTCTTAAAAAACCACATAATTCTGATGATTTACTCAATATCGTAAGAGCATTTGATCTTGAATCAGAGAGTGCTGGCTCTATGAGTGGTGACAGTAAACCATCCGAGCAGCAAGTACGTCCCAGAGATGTAGATTTTTATCGTGGTGGTGAATATTCCAAAAAACGAAAAAGTGAAGCACTTAAACAGAAGCTGATGCGTGGTAATTTAGTTGTCAGCGCTTCAGACCGTTTAGTTCACCAGCTTGAAGAAGAGATTAAAGCACAGGAAGCAGAGTTAAGAGCCAAATTAGAGGCTGAGAAGCTTGAACAGACAAAAGTGCTTTTGGCGAAAAAGAAGGCGCTAAAGCTTAAAGAACTCAAACTTGAAAAGCTAAAACAAGAGCGTTTAGAGCAGGCACGTATAGAGCAAGAGCGTTTAGAGCAGGAACGTATAGAGCAAGAGCGTTTAGAGCAGGAACGTTTAAAGCAAGAGCGTTTAGAGCAGGAACGACTTGAACAAAAACGTGCAGAACAAGAACGTCTAAAAGCAGAGCGTATCGAGAGTAAACGCTTGGAAAAGGAGCGTATAGAGAAAGCACGGTTGACGCAGGAGCGTATTAATAAAGCTCGTTTGGAAAAGTTGCGCATAGAAAAAGCCCGCAAAGATAAAGAAAAGTTAAAAGAAACTCAATCCAACGAAGCGGCTGATAAGACCGAGCTTCAAGTCGATGATTTGGATATAGAAGCGCTAGATGCGGATAGACAGCGATTTGCCAAGCATGAGCTTACCCCCGAAGAGGTTGTTCAGCGTTGCGGTAATTCCGGTGATGTAGATCTTAGTAAAAGAGAAGAGAGGCGACGTATATTCTTTAGTGCCGAAGACTCTCTGCTCGCAAAAATTATAGAGGCTGTCGCTCTAGCAAAGAAAATGGAGCAATCTGTCGAAATCACTGGACTGCCAGGAGAGATGTACTACTTTCCCGAGGAACAGGTTTTTTATTCTACATTTACTGACGATTTTTTAAATCAGCTTGCTTTAACCCGTTTTGGTTATCAGGAACTTGATATAAAAGCGCAAAGTGAGTTTGAGTTAGAAGGTAAAAGCAAGCATCTCGCAGAAGATGCACAAACGTTGATCTGGAAGGTGGCTATCTGGACAGCGCGAGGACGGTTATTTAATGGGATGGATCCCGAAAAGAATATGCAATTATCTACACAGCCTGATTTTGTTCGCTTTCTGCCATTGCCAAGTGGTGAAGAGATCAGTGAAGTATGGGCTGGACATAGTTTGTCTGCGTTAGATGTTGTAAGGATATTAGATGTTCCTCAGCGTGTTGTATTTTCATTCATGTCAGGGGCATATTCACTTGGATGGTTTCAGGAATGAAACAGAGTTAGACGATAGGTTTCGGAGTTAATTTGTGACGAGTGCTACTATTCAGAATCAGTTTATTCAAATCTGTCCGGCGGGTGCCTTCTATGCAACTGTAGGATCAGAGCCTGATGATGCCAGAGCTCTACTATTGCAGCTTCTTAGTACAGATGTGTCGCTGCCTTTTAGTCACGAGCTGATCATGGAGTTGACTGACTTAGAAGAAACGGAAGCGAAAGAGCTTTTTGATAAGCTATTAGAGAAGAATTTTGTCCAGTTGAGTGACACACCCGTGCGTGTTGTTGATGATTCTATTGAAAAAATTCTTCCTAGCTTATTGGCAAACCTTTCCAGTACTTCTAAGGTTGCGTTAGCGGACGATCATGGTTTTTGCCTGGGTTCTACCGGCTATAATCCAGATCATGCTGAAGCACTATGTGCTTTAGCCGCTGATATTAGTTCACTGCATGAGAGGCATAGTCTTCTTCTTAATCGCGACCTTTCATTTATGGGAGAGTCATGGGGAATGCTTGATCCAGTTGGGTTAAGCCAAGTTGGTTTCTGGGTGATTCATTTAGGCCATCAGCGCTTTGTGCTGGTTATCGATCAGATGCCACGATTGAATCACAACAATTATGTTGATTTATTAAGTGCCTTAGCAAGGCGCTATCTCGATTATTGATGTTGATCAATAAACGATTTTTAAATTCCTGTATTTTAACGCCTTACATAAAAGGAGTATGTATATGCGCTCAGAAATGTTGACCTCTATACTGAGTGACTTGAACGGAACTTCGGCAGAAATCGAAGCGTCCGCTGTCATTTCAACAGATGGTCTAATGATCGCAGCTCTTCTTCCAGCGGGTCTGGATGAAGATAGAGTCGGTGCAATGAGTGCGGCAATGCTTTCACTAGGTGAACGTACTGCCACTGAGCTTGCACGTGGAGAACTAGAACAAGTACTCGTAAAAGGTGATAAAGGTTACATACTGATGACTCATGCAAATGATGAATCCGTATTGACTGTTGTTGCCAAACCGAATGCTCGTCTTGGCTTAATCTTTTTGGATGTAAAACGTGCAGCAGAGGCAATAGGGAAGATACTCTAAACCGTTTTCTCCAAGTAACAGAATAGGTTTTTTGATGCCTGAACATGATGTGAAAGATGTTCGTGATGTTCGTGATACAGTCATCAACTATCATGATGGAACTTCTCGTAAAGCAATCGTTCTTGATCGAGAGGTTCCTTATCCTGAGGGAAAACTGATCGTTTCCCGCACTGATACTCAAGGCGTTATTACTCATGCTAATCAAGCATTTGTGGAAATGTCGGGCTATACTGAAGATGAATTAATTGGTGCTAATCACTACATTCTTCGGCATCCCGACATGCCCTCAGTGGCTTTCGCTGGGCTTTGGGAAACAATAGAAGCAGGTAATAAGTGGCATGGATACGTAAAGAATTTACGTAAAGATGGTGCTTATTATTGGGTCAAAGCGACAGTTATTCCAAACATACGTAATGGTGTGGTTGTTGGATATACCTCAGTAAGGCGTAAACCTTCACGCAGTAAAGTTTCTGAAAGTGAAGCGCTATATAAAACACTTAGCTAGGTTACGTCTCAAATGACATTAAATTTAACGGTTAGTCCTGATTTTGCGCCCGACCATATTTCTGGCTGGTTTATTTTCAATACTTGGTTACAGAGACAGTTAGGAACTGGGGTTCACCTAGAGCTTTATGATTGTTTTGATACCCAACGTAAAGATATTAAATCCGGTAAGTTTGATCTGGTTTATGCGAACCCCTTTGATGCGTCTATGTTAGTGCGCGAACTTGGTTTTAAAGCGCTCGTACGGCCCATATCAAAGCCTGATGAAACTATTATCGCAACCCATAAAGATGCTGCCATCCAATCGGTAGAGGACTTAAAGCCTGGGGCGACCTTAGTTACAACCGATGACCCTGACGTTAACCGCATTGGTATGATCATGCTGGAACCAGCAGATCTGGATGCAAGTAATACAGAAACCTTAGCCGTTGATAGTTATGTGATCGTTGCTAAAAATGTATTAAATCAAGATGCGGATGTCGGTTTTTTTCTAAAGGATGCCTATGATGAGCTATCTGATCTCATTAAAAACCAGATGAAAATTTTGGTGAGTAGTGAAATTAGTGTTGTGCATCACACCTTGTTATTAAGTCCTAAATTGCAAAAATATGCGTCTACCATTCAACAGCGGCTCATTAAAATGATGGATGATGAAAAAGGGCGTAGTGTGCTTGAAAGTATGAACCTTCTTGGCTGGGAGGCGATGACTGAAGAGGAAACCGAGTTTATGATCGACTTGATAGATACCTTGATCGACGAATAGTTATCTTAGTCTTCGGTTTTGTAGAGCAACCACATAAAGTGATTGCTCTGCTGATTCTTTTATTCTTATAGTACTGAGCTAAAGCCTTCAAATGAGGGCGGTCCTAAATAAATATCGGTGGCGGGCTTAGCATTAGCGTGCGCTTTACGGAAAGCTTCTGATTTAGTCCACCCCATAAATGCCTCTTCCGATTCCCAAACACTATGAGACGCGAACAGAGTACATTCCTCGTCGGTTTTGCCTTGTAGAAGGTTAAAGCTTTTAAATCCAGGGACTTCATCTAGAAAAGTTTCACGATTTTTCCAGATATTAATAAAGTCATCTTCCTTTCCGAGTGCGATTCTGAATCTATTCATTGCTACATACATTGATACAGTACCTACTGATTTTTTAAAAAAATTAATATAACCGATTAAATGACAACAACCTATCTGTCATTACTACGTTTATTATTGATCCGCTTTCATACTAAGAGCGATACGTTTTCTTTTAATATCGACTTCAGTTACGCGTACGCTAACGATTTGACCGGGTTTAACAACAGTATGGGGATCTTTAACAAACTTATTCGCCAACTGAGATATATGCACAAGCCCATCTTGATGTACGCCTATATCAACAAAAGCGCCAAAGTTAGTGACGTTGGTCACCGTACCTTCTAGTTTCATGCCCTCATGTAGATCAGCGATGCTTTCAACACCCTCTAGTAATCTAGCAGTTTTGAACTCAGGGCGAGGGTCACGTCCGGGCTTTTCTAATTCAGCCATGACGTCAGCAATCGTATATTGTCCATATTTAGCACTGATAAAATCAGAGGGGTTTAGCTTAGCTAACGAATGCTTGTCACCGATTAGCTGTGCAATAGGGCAGTTACTGCGTTTGGCTATTTGCGTAACCAAATCATAAGATTCGGGATGTACCGCAGAATTATCAAGAGGTTGAGTGCCATTTCGTATTCTTAAAAACGCTGCGGATTGCTCGTAAGCTTTAGGGCCAAGTCTAGGAACCTTCAACAACTGCTGACGCGACTTAAAACGACCTATCTCGTTGCGGTACTGAACAATGTTGTTTGCCAACGTTTGATTTAGCCCAGAGACTCGGGTTAACAGCGCTTCGGAGGCACTATTCAGATCAACCCCCACCGCATTGACACAATCCTCTATAACGGTTTCTAACTGCTCAGAAAGGTGGTTTTGGTTCACGTCATGTTGATATTGTCCGACACCAATCGCTTTAGGCTCAATTTTAACCAACTCTGCAAGAGGGTCTTGCAAACGCCTTGCAATGGAAACGGCACCTCGAATCGTAACATCTAGATCGGGAAACTCTTTTGTGGCGAGTTCCGAGGCTGAATAAACTGACGCACCCGCTTCACTGGTAATCAGTTTTTGCGCATGGATATCAGTGTGTTCCTGTAATAGTTCAGTAACCAGCTTTTCCGTTTCTCTTGAACCTGTGCCATTACCAATGCTGATTAACTCGACTTGATAGCGGTGACAAAGTTCGTAGAGTTTGTCCTTAGAGGGCTGCCAATCGTTTTTAGGCGGGTGAGGATAGATAGTCGTGTAGTTGATCAGTTTTCCTGTTTCATCAACCACAACGGCTTTAACGCCGGTTCTAAGGCCAGGGTCCAATCCTAAGGTAACTTTAAGGCCAGCTGGAGCGCTGAGTAGCAGATCTCTAAGATTACGGCTAAAGACCAAAATAGCTTCGTTCTCTGCTTGCTCTTTGTAATGCTGTATCAACTCTTTTTGAAGCTTAGTGCGTAAGCGGGTTTTCCAGCAGTTTTTGAGTTGATCCTGCAACCATTCTGCGCCCTCACCATTACGAGGTAGTTGTAAGTATCGAGTAATCAGTTGTTGGCAATGCTCTTCGTCGGGAATGATAAGCTTTAGTTTTAATATGCCTTCATTAGTGCCACGTAACTGAGCTAGCATCCGATGGGAGGGGATTATTTTTAGCTTCTCAGTGTAATCAAAATAATCTCTAAATTTAGTGCCGGCGTATTCCTGTCCTTTAACGACTGAGGCGTGCAGTTGCGCCTGCTCAGTTAAGGTGGAACGTAAACGGTTTAACAGCTCAGCATGTTCACAGATGCGATCGCTCAGTATAGCGCTGGCACCTTCTAGTACCCCATCAATATCAACAAAGCCTTTGTCTGGATTTACAAAGCCGCTACTTAATTGAGAAGGGGCGGTGTGAGGCTTCGCGATAATCTTATCTAAGAGTTGATCAAGCAGTGCCTCACGGGCTATCTGTGCTTTAGTACGGCGCTTACTTTTATAAGGAAGATAAAGGTCTTCTAGTTGTGTTTTGTTATCCGTTGATAGAATCGCCTGTCTTAACTGAGGTGTAAGGCTGGACTGTTCTTCTATATTTTTAAGAATAACGTCTCGGCGGGCATCTAATTCTCTTAAATAGATAAGTCGTTGGGATAAAATGCGTAACTGTTGGTCGTCCAGTGCACCGGTTAACTCTTTACGGTAGCGGGCAATAAAAGGCACGGTATCGCCACCATCTAAAAGCTTTATTGCGGCGTCAATCTGAGGGAGCTTAACGCCCAGCTCATCAGCAATTTTTTTCGCTATCATCTGTAGATCAAGCCTTATTCAGAGTTTGCAAGATCCACTGTTTTAACTGGGCTTCTTGTAATGCACCTGATACGCGATCGATCTCATGACCATTTTGGAACATGATAATGGTTGGAATGCTTCTGATATGCACATTCGCACTAACTTTTTGAGCCTGTTCTGTATCTACTTTAGCAAACAGCAGTGTTTCAGATTCTGCCGCTGTTTTTTCAAAAATAGGTTTCATCATTTGACAAGGGCCACACCAGCTTGCCCAGAAATCGACAATTACGGGTAGTTCGCTTTGGCTGATATATTTCTCAAAATTAGCATCGGTTAATTCAGCGGGGCTATAAGTATGCAGTGCGCCTTTACACTTTCCACACTTTCCCTGCAGATGAGACTTGTCATCAGGTATGCGGTTGGAGGTCATGCAAGTAGGGCAGACAATGATCATAACGTTCTCTCTAAACTCTGTGTTTACAAATATAATAACGTGCATCACAACTGATATGGAGATAAAAATAGATCTATTCTTTAAAGTCATATTAATCGCCTTTTCCAAAGGCGCTGTAATCCTCTATGCTACGGCCATATTTTATTGAAGGTGATAGGTTTTCATTTATGAGTGATCAGAATAATAAACCCCAAACACGGGGCCGTTTAACAACAAGAACGATTGCGATGCCAGCCGATACTAACCCATCAGGTGATATCTTTGGGGGGTGGGTTTTATCGCAAATGGATATAGCGGCAGGTATCTGTGCTGGACAGCGAGCGCAGACACGTGTTGTGACAGCATCCCTAGATAGTATGAGCTTCATCCGGCCTGTAAAAGTAGGGGATATTCTGGGTGTTTACACGGATGTCACCCGCGTGGGGCGCAGTTCGATGGATATCCATGTAGAAGCTTGGGTGCGCCGAGGCCGTATAGGGCAACGTGAAAAAGTAACCGAAGCGACCTTTAAATTTGTTGCTATTGATGAGCAGGGCAATCCAACACCTGTACCAGCTGAAGCGGATCTCCCTGATTACGTAATGGAGCTATAAACCGTGACGCAATTTGTGCCTGTGGAAGCGCTTGTTCCACTTGAGGTTGAGTCAGGATGTAATTATGCCTATCTGGTCATGCAAGAGGATTCGGCAGATAAATTGTTTCTTGCTTATGCTGCTAAGCGTGACTTTCTTTCTGTTCCACTGACTTACAAGATAGTTTGCTTTAGCAGTTCATCTGTTTTGGAAGTTCATAAAATGGGCATGGATGAATATCTGGATGGGTTTGAGGAGGATGTTCTGATTCCTGAGCCTGGTTTCTACCAGTTTGAAACTCATGATGATGGTAGAGATTCCGTAGAGGATGAGCTTGATATTATGCTCTTGGCTGATCCCGTTAGTGTGCTTGAAATTATGTATGAACGTATGGATAAACTACCTGAGGTTTACCATTGCGCTGATGCAAAAACCGCACTTATTACTGCCTTGTCCGCCCTAAGCTAGCGGAGTAGAACGGTACAAATGATAAGGAAGTTCAAAGCTCTATGATGCGTATTTTACACACCTCTGATTGGCATCTTGGTCAACACTTTATAGGTAAAAGCAGATTAGCTGAACATCAAAAATTTGTTCAGTGGCTGCTTGATAAAGTTAAAGAAAAACAAATAGATGCGGTGATTATCGCAGGTGATATCTACGATACGGGATCGCCACCCAGTTACGCTCGTGAGCTATATAATCAGCTGGTAGTTTCTATCAATAAGCTAGGCTGTCAGCTTATAGTTTTAGGTGGAAATCATGATTCAGTTTCAACCTTAAATGAATCTAAAGGACTGCTTAAATACCTAAGCGCTGATGTGATTGCCAATGTGCAAGACAACCTAAATGATCAGGTGATTACACTTAACAATCGTCAGGGCGAACCTTCAGCCATTTTGTGTGCGATACCCTATATAAGACCCCGAGATGTACTGCAAAGTCATGCGAATGAATCGGCTAGCGATAAAGCGCAAGCACTAGGTAATGGGATTGCCGAGCATTATCAGAAGGTATATGAAGCAGCCGATCAAAAACGCAAAGCACTAGGATTAGAACTGCCGATTATTGCCACTGGCCACTTAACCGCTATGGGGGTTAAAAGCTCAGATTCGGTAAGAGATATCTATGTAGGTTCTTTAGAGGCCTTTCCGGCGAGTGCCTTTCCGCCTGCCGATTATATCGCGCTAGGTCATATACACCGTCCGCAGATCGTTGCTAAATCAGAACATATACGTTATTGCGGATCGCCTATCGCATTGAGCTTTGATGAACTGGGCAGTCAAAAGCAGGTGCTGATGGTTGAGTTTGATGATACCGCTTTAGTGAGTGTAGAGCCGCTCTATGTCCCTCAATTTCAACCTATGCAAGTGATTAAGGGGGACCTTAAAACTATTGAAGAGGCACTGCTTGAGATTGATCGCACTGAGCATGAGTTACCTGTATGGCTTTCTATTGAAGTTGAAACTCAAGATTACCTGAATGACCTGACGCAACGTATAGAGAAACTAACCCAAGATATGCCGGTTGAGGTATTACTCCTACGTCGAGCGCGTAAGCAGCGCTCTAGCGAGATGACCCGTCAAGAGAAAGAGACACTGGATGAGCTGAATCCCTTTGAGGTCTTTGAACGGCGCTTAGCAAGTGAAGTATTTGAAGGTGATGAAGACAAACTTCGCATGCAACGAATTAAAGAACGTTTTGCCCAGATTGTTAATCAAGTGGAAGAGGAGAGCGGTTTCGCCCCGAGTAAGCCGGTTTCTACAGCCATTGATGCCGCTAAGGTTGTTCCTGAAGCGACAAGGCTAGCGCTTAATGAGGCTATGCCCATAGTGACCGATGGAGAAACTGTCGCGTCAACTCAAGTTGAAGCTGAAGCCTTGCCCTTGTTTGATGAGGAGCCACCGCTTTCAGCGACCTCAGCGGTACAGGTTACCTCCACCGTACCCGCAAAAAAATCTAAAAAAGAGAGTGACGCACCGATTGTGGATGATCTTTTTGCAACGGGAGATGATGTATGAAAATTCTATCCCTACGTTTTAAAAACATTAACTCCCTGAAAAACGAATGGAAAATTGATTTCACAAAATCGCCTTTTGTCGACAATGGCTTGTTTGCCATTATCGGGCCGACCGGTGCAGGCAAAACCACCATTCTTGATGCCATCTGTCTCGCCCTTTATCACCGCACACCTCGATTGGTTAATATTTCTAAGTCGACCAACGAGCTGATGACGCGTGGTACAGCGGATGCGTTAGCGGAAGTTGAATTTGAAGTAAAAGGTAAACGTTATAGGGCATTTTGGAGTCAACGCCGTTCCCGTAACCAGGTAGATGGAAACCTGCAAGACGCTAAAGTTGAGCTGGCAGATATCACCGACTCACCGATAGGTACTATTCTGGCCAGTCAGATTAAAGTGAAGAGCCAGTTAATTGAGCAGATAAGCGGTTTGGATTTCGATCGTTTCACTAAATCGATGATGCTCTCCCAGGGACAGTTCGCTGCGTTTTTAAATGCCGATGCCAATGAGCGAGCAGAACTACTCGAAGAGTTAACCGGCACTGAGATCTATGGTCTTATCTCTGAAAAAGTCTTTCTCCGTTATAGTGAAAGCAAACAAGCCTTAGAGAAGCTACAAGCTAAAGCTGAAGGTGTGGAACTGCTTACGCAAGAGCGTTTAACTGAGCTTATGGAAAAACGTGACGCCCTAGGTCAGCAGTTTACGGAGAAAAATAGCCAGCTTGAGCAGTTACAAAAACAAGCCACCTTTTTGGCTGAAAAGAAAAAAGCGCTTAATACACTGGCTCAAACAGAGAGGGAACTGGTTACAGCAGAGGAACAGCTTGCGCGTGAAAAACAGAATTTTGAGCGTTTAGCGCAAAGCACATTGGCCGAAAAGCTAAGCCGCGTTTATAACCCGTTAAAAGCGAACGAACCTAAGTTAGTAAAAATCGATGCTGAGTTAAGCGCGTTAGCCGAGTCGAAAGCGCAAAAGCGCACAGAGGTCGAGACGCTACAGACCCGCCAGAGCGTAGAGCAGGATGCCCTGCAAACCTTAAAGCAAAACAATACCGCGTTAGAAACACTGTTAAATGAAAAAGTGGTGCCACTCGATGCCGCTTATCAGCAGCAGGTTGATCAGTTAAAGGAAAAAGAGTCCCAGCTTCAACAGCTACAATCAGAGCAAGTGGAGTGCGAACAGACACTTAAGAATAATCAACAACGCAGTGATGAACTAAACCAGCGCCGTGGCGAGATCAGCAGTCTATTAACCAACCCATCTATCAATAAAGCGTTAGTGGATAAACTCCCCCTTTGGCGCGCACAGTTTGGGCGAATGATAGAGCTGCAAGCGGTTGAGCAAGCTAAACAAGCTGAGTTAACAGAGCTACAGCAAACACGGGTTGATCAGCAGCAGCAACTGAGCCAGGCGGATAAACAGCTAGATGAGGCAAGGTTAAACGTGGCCCATGCCCAGCAGCAGCTCGATAACCAAGCCGCATCACATCAACAGGATAGCCAAACCTTACAGACCTTTCTTGAGCAATCTTTACATAGGGTGATGGGGGAGCGTGGTGTTGTTGGACAGCTACCCGCTATCGCCTCAAGTTTTACAAAACTGTCGGCAGAGAAAACAGCGCTACAGGATAAAATAGCGCAAGCGAATCAAGATAAGCAGCACATTGATCAGCAGCTCAAGCAGTTTCGGGAAGCGTATAAAGATAAACGCGAGCAGCTTAGCGATATAGAACAGCGCTTAACATTAGAAAAACAGATCTCAGATCTGACGGCAGCGAGACAGCAACTTCAACCGGATCAGCCTTGTCCTTTGTGTGGCTCAAAAGCGCACCCGCTGGTGGAGACTTATCAAACCCTAGATCAAAGCGAAACCGAGTTACGTTACCGTACCCTTGAGGCGGCGCTGGAGACGGTTAAAGAGCAAGGGACTAAGCTTAACGAGGAACAGGTTAAGCAAACGCAATTACTGCAAAGTGCGACAGAGCGCCTTGAACAGATTGAAATTGATATAAAACAGGAGATGGACCGTTGGCAGGTGCTTGTGTCGGATCTGCCTTATGCTAATCCATCCCAATCACCCATTGATATAAACGATCAGGCCGCTTATGCCGCGTTAGCTCAGGCGCTTGAGCAACGAATGGCCTTTTTGCAAACACAGATTGAAGAAGCAAAACGCTACAACGCTCAAGTGCAAGCCGCCCAAACCCAATTACAGCAGGAGGAAGGGCAGCAAGCGTTAACGCAAAAAGCGTTAAATTATAGCGAGCAAACCATTAGCTCTTTGAGCCAAACGCTTAAAAAAGTAGTAGAAGAGAGCGAAACCCTCAAACAAAGCCTAGCCGAAAGCATCGGTGCACAACAGTTGCCGATGCCAGAGCTTGTAAATGCGACGCAGTGGCTAGAACAACTTAGTGCAACGGTAGAAAGCTACCTAAAAGCTGAAGAAGAAAAACAGCAGATAGAGATAGAGATCGCTGCACTCACTTCAGAGCGAGAGCAAACCCAGCGACAGGCAGAAAAAATCACACAGAGGCTGGGACAAGTTACGACAGAATTACAGGCCATTAAGGAGCGAGCTGAGAGCAATCGTCAGCAGCGCTACGCATTATTTGCCGATAAACAGGTGGGTGAGGCGCGGCAAAAGGCCCAAACTGCGCTGCAGGCATCAGAGCAGAACTATCAAAGGATTAATGAGCAGCATCAGCTTATCAGTCAGCAGCTACAGGACCTTAACGCAACAGAAAATGCGTTGCAGGAGCAGAGGGCGAGTTTACATACAGAGGGTGAACAACTCCGTAATGAGTGGGATGCGCAACTGGCTCAGAGTCTTTTTGGGAGTGAGGCCGAGTACCTAGCGGCGCTACTTAATGATGAGCAGCGTGCGCAACTGCAAGAACAGAAAGATCAACTAACCACCGCATTGCAGCGATCTATCGCGTTAAAAGAGCAAGCAGAGCAACGGTTAGAAACATTACTTGCTGAGTATAGCGGGGGAGAAAGCGACCCTGAAGCACTGCCGAGTCTTGAGCAACGCATGAGTGAAGACAAAGAGACGTTAAGAGAGATAACCCATGAACAAGGCCAAGTCAGTGCTCTGCTAGATGATGATAAAGCCCGCCGTGAGGGACAAACTCAGCTCTTTAAGCAAATTGAAGCCTCTAAACAGCAGTACGATGATTTAGCCTACCTACAAAGCTTAATTGGTTCGCAAAAGGGGGATAAGTTTAGACGCTTTGCCCAAGGCCTAACACTTGATCATCTAGTCCACCTTGCTAACGTTCAGCTAGAACGACTGCATGGCCGTTACTGCTTACAGCGCAAACAGGGCGCAGCCTTAGAGTTAGAAGTGCTGGATACTTGGCAGGCTGACACCTCAAGGGATACCAAAACCCTCTCCGGTGGCGAAAGCTTTTTGGTTAGTTTGGCGCTCGCCTTGGCTCTATCTGATCTAGTGAGCCAAAAAACCAGTATCGACTCACTCTTCCTAGATGAGGGCTTTGGCACCTTAGACAGTGAAACCTTAGACACCGCCCTCGATGCACTCGATAGCCTCAATGCCTCAGGCAAAATGATTGGAGTCATCAGCCATATCGAAGCCATGAAAGAACGAATACCTGTACAGATTAAAGTGAATAAAATGAGTGGCCTAGGTACAAGCCGACTTGATGAACAGTTTGCTCGGGCGGGGTGATGGATAGACTTACTGTTGGCGAGCCTCTGAACCGCTCTTGCTTATGTAAAATTAATCAGTAAATAGACGAGACTAGGCTCTTTATCGCTTTTTTTATTATTAAATTTCGACCAACGATAGGCCTTCTACAAGGAACATCCTAATCTAGGCGCTCACCCCGTGAGCGAAGGTTGTATAGCAAATATTTTATCCTGCTTTACTTTATGTAAGGATAGTAAGACAATTTTGTGTATTTTCTCCGGTAATAGGAAAAGTTAGCTAAGGAAAGCTTATGATAATCAAAGAGCTAGGTTGTTTTTCTCAAGTTTTTTCATGTAGATATATGACAAATTGTCGTGTTTAAACGCGACAATCTGTCATATATTTAGCTGTTAGTGCTCAAAGTAGTTCAGTCAAACTGAGGATGTATGGCCAAAATATTTCCAAGCCTTGATGTCATCAAGAAAAGCAAGCAGAAGCCGACTGAAGGTGAGTTATTTCTTCTGAATGAGTTGTCGCAGAATTTTGATGCGGAAGTGGAGATATACTTTCAGCCATTTTTTAATGGTGAAAGACCTGACATTATTATTATTCACCAGATATTGGGTGTAATCATAATCGAAGTAAAAGACTGGGACTTGTCATTTTACAATTTGGATGAAAACAACAAATGGCATGTGAATAAAAATGGGGCAGTAATACGCTCACCGTTCGCCCAAGTTTTTGGCTACAAGAAGAATATGTTTGATCTTCATATTAATGGGCTTTTAGAAAAAAACTTAAATAATAAGAATTTTTACAAGGCGATATCTTGTTACGTTTATTTTCATAGCGAGAACAAAGACTCTATTCAAAGTTTTTTTTCTCCCAGAATGGACGAATTCAAGAATATTCTCAGAGAGCATAATAATACATATGCTGAAAACCCAATAGACCATGATAAATATGAAAGAAAGAGAGAATGGCTCAACTCAAAAATAAGAAGGTTTGAAAGGGATTTATATAAACATGCTGTCACCAAAGACCAGTTAAAGAAGGTCAAGCTTCCATTTTCTAGAAAAAGTGAAATATTTCCATTATCAATCTATGAAGCTTTCTTAAGATATTTACAGCCCCCTTACCATTATCTTAATGATGGGAAAGAAATAGAGTACACAAAGGTTCAAGAAAGGCTTGTAACCAGCGAGCAAGGAAAACGAGAGAAAATTAAAGGTGTTGCAGGTTCAGGTAAAACCACTGTACTGGCAAAAAGAGCTGTAAACGCACATGCGAGACATGGAGGTAACGTTCTTATACTCACGTTTAATCTTACTCTTAGGATGTACATTAAAGACAAAATAAATGAAGTGAGAAGTGATTTTTCCTGGGGAGCTTTTGGCATCATTAACTACCATAGATTTATGAGTGCAGCACTCAGTCAATATGGAATAGACGTAAGTGTTCCTGAAGAAATAAAAAATGATAAAGATAAGGTCAGTGCTTACCTAGATTCAAAATACTACTCAAATGAAAATGCTTTTGAAAATTGCGAAATTGAAGAGAAATTCGACACAATATTAGTCGATGAAATTCAAGACTATAAGCCTGAGTGGATAAAGATAATACGTAAATACTTTTTAACCGACCAAGGCGAAATGGTTCTTTTTGGGGACGAGAAGCAGAATATTTACGAAAGGGAAATTGATGAAGAAAATACCACAAAAGTAGTTCAAGGTTTTGGTCGCTGGAATAAGCTGTCTAAATCTTTTCGTTATAAAGAAGATTCTCACATCTTAGATGTTGCAAAAAGGTTTCAGGAAGTATTTTTTAGTGGTCGGTACGAACTCGATTTTGCAGAGGCGATGCAACCCGCGTTGTTAGGAGTGGGGGTCAATCAATGTGTATTGATTGACGCAAACGATATCAACTCAATTGTTAATTATGTTTTTTCTGTCGCAAAACGTGAGTCTATTCACCCAAATGACATGGTTATTCTTTCATCCAGCATTTATCAAATGCGGGAAATCGATTTTTTAATAAGACAAAATCCACATTTTAACGAAAAAACCTTGACAACATTTGAAACCAAAGAAGCTTATGAATCTTCACGCATAGACCGTAGTGAAATTGAAAAAATAAGAAGTAATAAAAAATATGGATTTAACCTGAATAGTGGTGTTTTAAAGATATCGACAATACATAGTTTTAAAGGTTATGAGTCACCAACTGTTTTTTTGATTGTTAATGAGCTAGATAACGCGGAGTTGGTTTACGTTGGCCTCACAAGGGCAAAGTTCAACCTGGTTGTTTTTATCACAAAAAACTCTAAATATTTAAACTTTTTTGAAAGCGCTCTTGAAGTCATTCAATTAGCAGGCGCTATAGAAAACGATATGGAAAGAGCATAATCGAGTAGCCGAGGGTCTCTAACCCTCAGCCCCCACAACACCCTGCATGCGGATCCGCACAGGGCGTTTCACTGAGAATAGTGAAGCTTGATCCATCCATCGCGCAATTCATAAAGCCCCTGAGATTTTAAGTAAGCATTGGATAATGCCTGATTAA
>NZ_LUTR01000068.1 GCF_001597725.1 Neptuniibacter marinus | reverse complement strand
AAAGCATTACGTGCGTGCTTATGCACTGGCCATTTACAAAGCCGATAACCTAGAAGACATGCGTCGCGCACTACCCAGTGTTCAAGCTCTGCTCGACACTGAGATCGCACATCATGTGGCATACTGCACGCAATGGGGCATCAGCGAAGCTGAGATGGAACAAGAAACCGAGGCCTTTGGCACGGTTGCCTATACTCGCTTTGTTTTGGATGCGGGCATGAGTGGTGACTTGGTCAGCCTTTATGCGGCACTCGCACCTTGTTCAATTGGTTACGCT
>NZ_LUTR01000067.1 GCF_001597725.1 Neptuniibacter marinus | reverse complement strand
AAACTTGTTGAAGTGCCTACTTAGCTTATGTCCCATGCTGGGACTGCTTGGAACGGTCACCGGTATGATCACAGTATTTGACACCCTGGCCGCTCAAGGTAGCGCACAGCCACGCTTAATGGCAGCCGGTATTTCAATGGCGACGATTCCGACTATGGCAGGCATGGTCGCCGCACTCTCGGGCATGCTCGCCTATTCACGTATTCAAAAATGGAGTAGCAAAAGCCTACTTCAACTTGAACAGTTACTTAGAAGTGAGCGTCACTTGTGTTCCAATGT
>NZ_LUTR01000066.1 GCF_001597725.1 Neptuniibacter marinus | reverse complement strand
ATATTTGCTGCAGATGTGTATAAGAATTTCTTGATATTAATCCTTTTGGCTATGGTTTTGCCCTTTTGCCATCAAGATTGTTGACGTTCACTTCATAATTATAGATATTGCAATGCAGTAGCAGTGTTTTTTGTGTGGGATTGGTGGAGAAAAATAATGGCGATAGTTAAGCGCGTAGTTTTCAATCAGAAGGGCGGCGTTGGCAAGTCGAGTATTGCGGTGAATTTAGCAGCGATTAGTGCGGCGCGAGGTCTTCGTACCTTAGTGATTGATCTTGATCCTCAATG
>NZ_LUTR01000065.1 GCF_001597725.1 Neptuniibacter marinus | reverse complement strand
GATTATTAGCGCAATATCCTTCAACCCCAAGCGTTTTTAGCCTTGCTTGATATCGAGTTTTTCAAGTGAATTAACGATGAACTTGGTCATGATGAAGGCGATCGCGTGATCGCCAATGTAGCAAAGATGCTTCAAGAGACATTGCATGAGACTGATTTTGTTGCTCGTATTGGTGGTGAAGATGTCGCTTAAAATTTTTGCTTAACTGTCTTTGCCTATGCCGCTACCGATTGCTTATCAATAATGGTTTGAATTTGTTGCTTATGGTGTTCTAAATGGGCATCAAGTCTTTGTGCTGCTTGCTCAGAATCTTTAG
>NZ_LUTR01000064.1 GCF_001597725.1 Neptuniibacter marinus | reverse complement strand
TCTTTCTTTTCGAAATGCTGAGAAGATCGTATAAAAGCTAATCTGCTTAGTGGGCGTGTAGCTCAGTTGGGAGAGCGTCGCCCTTACAAGGCGAATGTCGGGAGTTCGAGCCTCTCCACGCCCACCACTAAGCACTCGATAATGCTTTGGCGTTATAGAGAGCGGGTTTAGTCCCGTATTATGTGGAGTGGTAGTTCACTTCGTTGGGATAGCGGTCTGTCACTGATAGTGGAGATCGAGGTCGCGGGTTCGAGTCCCGTAATTACGTGGAGTGGTAGTTCACTTCGTTGGGATAGCGGTCTGTCACTGATAGTGGAGATCGAGGTCGCGGGTTCGAGTCCCG
>NZ_LUTR01000063.1 GCF_001597725.1 Neptuniibacter marinus | reverse complement strand
TGGCGGAATGGACGGGACTCGAACCCGCGACCCCCTGCGTGACAGGCAGGTATTCTAACCAACTGAACTACCACTCCACATAATACGGGACTCGAACCCGCGACCTCGATCTCCACCTTGAGTGACAGACCGCTATCCCAAAGAAGTGAACTACCACTCCACATAATACGGGACTAAACCCGCTCTCTATAACGCCAAAGCATTATCGAGTGCTTAGTGGTGGGCGTGGAGAGGCTCGAACTCCCGACATTCGCCTTGTAAGGGCGACGCTCTCCCAACTGAGCTACACGCCCACTAAGCAGATTAGCTTTTATACGATCTTCTCAGCATTTCGAAAAGAAAGA
>NZ_LUTR01000062.1 GCF_001597725.1 Neptuniibacter marinus | reverse complement strand
GTGATTGGAACAGTGGACAGTTTGTTTGGCCCGGAAAGTTAAAAAACCGTTATCTGATTGTGCGAAAGGATTGGGCACTTGGTGGGTTTGAGCAATTCTTGAGTAATCAGCTTTCAGGTCAAACCCCACAATGGATCATTTTAGCGGGTGAGCAAAGTATTCAGTTCTTTGAAACTTTGCCTGATGAGCATGCTTTAAAGCTACTACCAAACGCTAAAGTAGACAGTCTACCGCAGATGTTGCGCATCCCAGAGCTGCGTAAAGAGGCTTGGAAGATCATGCAATTGAGCTTTCGCTAAAAAGGTGAATATGACGAATCAATATATGTTGCGAGAGGCAACGCTATCTGATGC
>NZ_LUTR01000061.1 GCF_001597725.1 Neptuniibacter marinus | reverse complement strand
AATACGCGTCAGTTTACGTGTATCAATGTCCGCAATACCCACAACGCCTTTACGTTTAAGGTAGTCATCTAACGTCTCTTGTTGACGCCAGCTGCTAGAGCGTAGAGGTAAATCACGGATAATCAGGCCCGAACACCAAATTTGGTTAGACTCTTCGTCTTCGGCGTTAACGCCAGTGTTACCAATATGTGGGTAGGTCAACGTGACCATTTGTCGAGCATAGGAAGGGTCGGTAAGAATTTCTTGATAACCGGTCATAGAGGTGTTAAATACAACCTCTGCGGTTGAGGAGCCATCTGCCCCGATCGACACCCCTCT
>NZ_LUTR01000060.1 GCF_001597725.1 Neptuniibacter marinus | reverse complement strand
GTTGTTGCCATCCACATCGACAGACGTCAGTGTGCCCTTGTCTTCAAGGACCACATTGCCGTCACCTTCCGTCACGGCACCTTTGTCATCGCCGCTGATCTGCGCGGCGTCATTGGTGCCCGTAATGGTGATTTCGACAGTATGTGGCGTGCCGTCTTCAGACTGAACCGTGAAGGTCTCAACGCGAGTCTGACCTTCACCTAAGTATTCCACTTTGCTGTTGTCAACGTTGTACGTCCACTCACCGCCTTCGGTGATAGTCAGGCTGCCCAGTGGCGCACCTTCCGTCGGGTGATTCACCACCGTCACTTCAGTTTTAAAGGTGTCGTTCGCGTTGTTGCCATCCACATCGACAGACGTCAGC
>NZ_LUTR01000059.1 GCF_001597725.1 Neptuniibacter marinus | reverse complement strand
CTATTACTTTTCACTCACTTATTCCACTTAGGAGCCTCCCATGAATGAAGTACGCTGGGGAATTATCGGAACCGGAGTCATTGCGCAGTCTTTTGCAGCAGACTTTGAGTACGCTAAAACAGGTACCCTGCGCGCCGTTGCTTCGCGCTCGAAAGAGGCCGCTGACGCATTTTCGGAGCGCTATAACATTGAGCTGTCCATGGTGGATTACTACTCTTTGATTAATAGTCATGAAGTCGATGTTATTTACATCGGTGTGCCTAATCACCTGCATTATGAGCTTACCAAAGCGTGTATCCTAGCAGGCAAACATGTTTTGTGCGAAAAGCCATTTGCTCTTAATCAAACACAAGCAGCTGAGCTGTTTGA
>NZ_LUTR01000006.1 GCF_001597725.1 Neptuniibacter marinus | reverse complement strand
TAACTGGTGTGTGGTAACAACAGTTTACCAGTGGATCTCAGGCTTTTTCATTTACCATCCAAAACTATGGGACAGCAATGCCGTATACGGCCTTTTTTATTAATAATTCTTTAGCTTTTTATATCGTCTCTAAAACACTTAGCAAGCCAATAATCGACACTAAAAAATCGCCCCGCACCGGTAAAGAATAAACTAAACAACATAATCAGATAGGTTATGGAAAACTCAATTCCGTTATTTAAAATAACGACAGAACCCCGTCCGGTTAACCATTCATAATTACCACTCTCTTGTAATATACCTTTTGCCGCAGCTAAGCGTTCTTGGGCCTCCATAACACGCTCATTAGCAAGCCAGCTTCCGCCATCAGCAATAGCCAACCAGCCATTATCCCAATGCACCGCAAAGGCAGCCACCAGCATTGTCACCATTAATGGAATACTGATCCAACGTACGGCTAAACCAACAATTAACAGGGCACCACCAAAGAATTCTGTGCCTGCAGCTAAAGCTGCCATCACCTCTGGCATAGGCAATCCAAGACCCCAATCTGGATTACCAAACCATGCAGCGGTATCTTCAAAATGAGAGAGTTTATTCCATCCAGCCTGCATAAAAATTGGCGCTAGGTACAAACGTAATAAGAGAGGCGCTAGGCCATCAGCACATTTGGTACTATTTAATAGGTCTTGCAAACGGTTCGCTACATTAATGACAGCATTAGCCATAATTACATCCTTTATTATACGTATAATGCCGAAGCGTCTTAATCTACGGCAGTATTAGATTTTATAGTTGTACCTAATATGATTCCTTTGGCACGTAAATGCTCCATAGTTTCCAATCCACCTTCGACTACCGCTTCAGGATTAGGGTGCTGCATCTCTTTAGCTATCTGCATTAATGCATCTTGACCCGATAGAAGATCATCTTCAGATAACAAATAAAGCAACCTAGCGGTAACTGAGTTCACCTCCATAAAGTTCACTTCATCTTCACGATTACGGTAAGCAATAAGAAAGGTGTGTGTATCAGACGGTGTTTCGGGTTGAAAGTCGATGCGAATACAATGTACAGGGAACTGATAGGAAAGCAGCCAAGCTAAAGGGGATTGCACCGGATGTTGCAGCAATAAATCCCCATTTGCATTTACATCAGCCAACGGCAACTCTACTGTTGAAGCATCTAAAGCTAACTCAACCCATTCATAATGGATCAACTCTTGAAGAAAAACTGGATCATCTAGACTCTGCTCGCGTTCATTCGCCACATACTCGATAAACTCCTTCCCAATCTCCAAAAAGTAAGGCGTATGACAACGGTGTTTATCAAAAAAGTCACGCGCTAAATTTAGCCAATATTGCTCAGAGCTAATCAACTTTAAAACGGGGAAGTTGCCCGAAAGGAAACCTTCAACATTATTAAAAAAAAGATCTCTGTAGATCGCCATTCTGCGATCTTCAATATCTTGAGGTGCTAGGTTATCTTTTGGATTTCTAATATGCGCAGAAAATTGATACTGCAGTTTCTGAAAACTAGGTAAATCAGGCGAGGATTTGTGCATGGCTCATTTTCCACTGGTGTTGATAGAAACGAACTTGTTCAACTTCCTGGAGCAACTCAGGTAGTTCAGGAATATTAAAATCCCTTTCCAAGAGTGTAGGCAGTACACCAAACTGTTCATAAGCCAATTGCAACAACGACCAGACAGGGTCAATTACTGGTGCGCCATGAGTATCAACGAGGAGATCTTCTGCTTCGGTATAATGCCCTGCGATATGTACATACATAATCCGCTCAGATGGCATCGCCTTGAGAAAATCAACTGCATCGTAACCGTGATTAATACTGTTCACATAGATGTTATTCACATCCAATAACAGATCGCAATCTGCCTCTTCTAATACAGCTAAAAGAAACGCTTGCTCCGTCATCTCTGATCCAGGTGCAGCATAATATGAGACATTCTCCATAGCGATTTTCTGCTCTAGAACATCTTGTACTTGGCGGATTCGCCCAGCGACATATTTAACCGCCTCTTCAGTGAAGGGTATAGGCATTAGATCGTATAGGTGACCATCATCAGAGCAATAACTTAAATGCTCAGAATAACCACGAATGTTATGATCTATTAAAAACTGTTTTAAATTAAATAAGAAGTCCATATCCAAAGGCGCTGGACCGCCGATAGATAAAGATAAACCATGAGCCATAAAAGCATGTTGCTCAGTGTATTGACGAAACGCTTTACCAAATCGTCCACCTAGCCCCATCCAATTTTCTGGAGCAATTTCAAGAAAATCAAACGCACTAGGTTCAACCTCTTTTAATGTTTCCGACATACAACGTCGAAAACCAAAGCCCGCACCTTGTACTGGATAATTTACTCTGCCCATAGACTCACCTCAAAACTTAAATCAAAAGGCCCCGCATTGCAGGGCCTCCAGACGCTAAAATAAAAGCTTAACCGTAATTATTTAGAACCACCACATTTACCTTCGCCACACTTACCTTCAGCTTTTTTAGCTTTATCACCGCCACATTTACCTTCACCACATTTGCCTTCAGCTTTTTTAGCTTTATCGCCGCCGCATTTACCTTCGCCACACTTGCCTTCAGCTTTTTTAGCTTTATCGCCGCCACATTTACCTTCACCACATTTGCCTTCATTCATAGCAACTTGCTGGCTATAACCTGAAGATAATTCTTTTGCAGCAAAAGGATTCTCTGCAGCAGTTGCTACAGATACAGTTGCCATGCCTGTAAGAAAAACTGCGCCGACAGCCGCTACCATAGGTTTTACAGAAGTATTATTCGTCATTTTTTATTTACCCCAATTAATAATAATTTTATATAATAATTTAAAAACTTATTCAGACTTATTTATTCACAAGCTCATTTGCTCTTGCACTTTATGACTTAGCATCACTAATAAAGTTTCAAATAATATAAATAAATTCAAAAATTTATTACCCTAGTAAGTACGTGTTTAAATAGAACACAATTACTACGTTTAGCTCCCTAAACTTTAGTTTACTGAATTTAGTAGGAACAGAACCCAACATTAAAAATAGCTTATCTATACACTATTTATTTTATTATTTCCCGTTCTCTAGGACCTTTACGATGATTAGCCCTGAACAGATCACCTTCGACCAACAACATATATGGCACCCCTATTCATCGATGATCAACCCTCCACCTATGTACCCAGTAGAATCAACATCTGGCGTAAGAATAAAGCTAGCTGATGGGCGCGAGCTAATTGATGGTATGGCCTCTTGGTGGTCAGTAATACATGGTTACGGTCATCCTGAACTCAATCAGGCCGCACATGAACAAATAGATAAAATGTCTCATGTTATGTTTGGCGGACTAACTCATGAACCAGCAATAACGCTTTGTGAAAAGTTAGTATCTATGACCCCAACTAACTTAGATAAAGTATTTCTAGCCGACTCAGGCTCTGTTGCCGTTGAAGTCGCTATAAAAATGGCTATCCAATACTTCCATGCACAAGGGCTTCCCGAAAAAAACAAACTACTCACTATTAAACAGGGTTATCACGGCGATACATTCGGCGCCATGTCTGTATGTGACCCTGTTACAGGGATGCATGAAATATTTACTGGATTACTACCTAAGCATTTTTTTGCTCCCGCCCCTAAAACAACATTCGATAGCGAATGGGACAGTAATGATATTACTCCGTTAAAAGAGTTATTAAATGAGCATCATCACAATATTGCCGCCCTTATTTTAGAGCCAATAGTTCAAGGCGCTGGCGGAATGCGTTTTTATTCACCTCAATATCTTAAAGAAGCCCGTACACTTTGTAATGAACATAATGTCCTACTCATTGCCGATGAAATTGCTACAGGGTTTGGACGAAGCGGTAAACTATTTGCTTGTGAACATGCAGAAATACAGCCTGACATTCTTTGTGTAGGCAAAGCGCTAACCGGTGGCTACATGACCTTAGCAGCCACCCTCACAACTCAACATATAGGCGAGACGATTTCAGCAGGTGGCGCCGGCTGCTTTATGCATGGCCCAACATTTATGGGTAACCCTCTAGCCTGCGCCGTGGCTAACAAAAGCTTAGAGCTCTTACAACGTAACGACTGGAAACAAGATGTAGCACGTATAGAACAATCCCTAAAACTAGGTTTAAGCGAAGCAAGTACCTTGGAAGGTGTTGCCGAAGTGAGATGTTTAGGGGCTATAGGTGTTATTGAGATGAAAGAAGCGGTCAACACCGTTAAGATTCAAAAACTATTTATAGAACGTGGGCTATGGATTCGTCCATTTGGAAAATTGGTTTATGTGATGCCCCCTTATATTATGCAGGATGACGATCTAAACCAACTAACAACCGGCATGGTCGATACCATCGCTAATTACATAGGGTAAGAACAATGGCAAGAATCAAACTAGATATGCCTGAGAATTATATCTTTTCTACTGAACTGCCTATTCGTATCAGTGATATAAATTATGGCGGCCACCTTAGTAATGACGCAATGTTATCAATTATCCATGAAGCGAGAATTCGTTTTCTAAATCACTACCATTATGGAGAACTTGATATTGAAGGTCTTGGCCTGATCATGACTGATTCGGCAATTGTCTATAAAGCAGAAGGCTTTCATGGCGACCATTTGCAGATTGATATAGCTCTTGCTGATCTAAATGCATATGGCTGCGATATCTACTACTTAATATCAAATAAAAAGACAGCCGTAGAGTTAGCTCACGCAAAGACAGGGGTCGTCTTTTTTAATTATGAAACCCGCAAAGTTGCGGCAGTGCCTGAAGAGTTTATGAACAAGGTTATCAAAGACACATAAGAACATAAAAAGGCCGCTTATTTAGCGGCCTCTACTACTTAATTACACACACTGACTTATTACGGCTACAGCGATTTTAGTCGTCCATACCGGCATACTGCGCATAAACATCAGGCGCCAGATTTTCAAACTTCGTATATTTACCAATAAAGGCTAATCTTGATGTACCAATCGGACCATTACGTTGCTTGCCGATAATAATTTCAGCTATGCCTTTATGCTCTGAATCCTCGTTATAAACCTCATCACGATAGATAAACATAATGACATCAGCATCCTGCTCTATCGCACCTGACTCACGTAAGTCCGAGTTTACAGGACGCTTATTGGGCCGCTGCTCAAGTGAGCGGTTTAGCTGAGAAAGAGCTACAACAGGGCACTCTAATTCTTTTGCTAAGGCTTTTAATGAGCGAGATATTTCAGATATTTCCTGTGTTCGGCTCTCAATATTCTTTGTTTTCATCTGCATTAATTGCAGATAATCGATCATGATCAGTGAAAGCTCACCATGCTCACGCACAATACGGCGTGCACGGGTTCGCATCTCGTTGGGACTAATACCGGCCTGATCATCAATAAACAGAGGCTTATCACGCATCATATTGACCGCTGTTGTTAACTTAGGCCAATCCTCTTCCTCTAAGGTACCTGTACGAACACGGGTCTGATCTATACGACCAAGCGATGACAACATACGAGTAACCAACTGATCCGCAGGCATCTCAAGGCTAAACACTAATACCGGCTTATTCGAAGCCATCAAAGCGTTTTCAACCAAGTTCATGGCAAATGTAGTCTTACCCATTGAAGGACGAGCCGCTACAATAACTAAATCCGATGGCTGTAGACCCGCAGTTTTCGCATCAAGATCATCAAAGCCAGTCGTCACCCCAGTAAGGTCACCATCGCTGTTAAACAGTGTATCTATACGATCAACAGCTTTCTTAAGAAGCGTATTTACATTCTCAGGACCTCCTTGATTAGGCCTGTTCTCGGCAATGCGGAAAATCTTTTGCTCCGCTTCATTAAGAATTTCTTCTGAACTCCGTCCCTCAGGATGAAAAGCTTGATCAGCAATATCATTAGCGGCCGAGATCATCTGGCGTAATAATGCACGGTCCCGAACGATCTCAGAATAAGCCCGTATATTGGAAGCACTCGGTGTGTTTTTAGCCAGCTCTATTAGATAATCCAAACCACCGGCGCTTTCCAGCTCAGCAGTGCGATCTAATTCTTCAGACAGGGTAACAACATCGATAGGATTACCATCGTTCACCAGCTTTTGCATCGTACGATAGATCTGGCGGTGTTCCTGACGATAAAAATTATCCTCCAGCACTACCTCTGAAACCGTATCCCATGCGTTATTATCCAGCATAAGGCCGCCCAAAACAGATTGCTCTGCTTCCATTGAATGGGGGGGGACTTTAATCTTTGCTAGATCTTCGTCTGTAAGTTGACTCATTTCCATAATTTAACAACGGCCTAAAAACAAAAAAGCACTGCAGGGTTAACCATGCAGTGCTTTATATTACAGTACAGTTGTACTTAGCTAAAGACGATTACTCGCCAACAACAGCCAAGTTAACAATAGCTGTTACTTCAGCGTGAAGCTGAATAGCGATTTCGTATTCGCCGATAGCGCGTAAAGCACCTTCAGGTAGACGAACTTCGCTTTTATCTACTTCTGCGCCTGCAGCGATAATAGCATCAGCAATATCACGTGTACCGATAGAACCGAACAACTTGCCTTCATCACCACACTTAGAAGCGATTGTGACTTGCAGTGCATTCAATACTTCAGCACGCGCTGTAGCAGCCGCTAATTTTTCTGCAGCTGCGGCTTCTAATTCAGCACGACGCTCTTCAAATTTAGCAACATTAGCTGTAGTTGCAGGAACAGCTTTGCCCTGCGGTACTAGGTAGTTGCGACCGAAACCGCTTTTTACGGAAACTTTGTCACCGAGGTTACCTAGCTTACCAATTTTCTCGAGCAGAATAACTTCCATCTCGTAAACCTCTTCTGTTCTGCAAATTAATGCAGTCCTAGTTCGTGGCTGGTATGCGTGACCTGATATCAACTAAAGAATCGATAGCAGCCGCAAAAACCAGCAGCGTAATCACATAAGGTCCCATAAAAATAACTGAAAGATAAAACACTATCAGCCAGGACCTGCCTAAATCACGTTTAGCCAAACTACCATGCACCAATGCGAAACCCGCAAAGATCCAAGGAAGCAACAACAATGGTAACCAGCGCATAAAGTCCAGCTCTAACTGAGCACAAACTAATAAAGCCGCTACAAGCACACCTGTATATTTCAGAGGTAGTCTCAATTGATGAAACTCCTGCCGAAAGCCCCCAGGATTATACAACCCTGATTGCCACGAACGCGCCAGTATCAGACACAGCAACATTGTTGCTGTATGCACTGATGCCAATCCACCTAACATAAGTAATTTTAAGCGCTCTTTATCGAGCGTTAAACTCTCAGTCGATTGACTCGCCGACTGTAATAGAAACTGTTCTGTTGCTTCTATTACTTGACCTAAAAGATCATCTAACACTGTTTCTAATGCTAAACCAACAACAGCACCAACAGGAAGCGCTAACATAAGCACTTGCGGCCAGCTTGTTGTCACTCTTAATGCGATAGCGAGAAGAAAAACTCCTAGTATCACAGTCAGTGGTGTCGGATCTCCACTGTATGCCCAAGCTCCGGCAGGCAAAAAAGCCCAAACCAGAACTCCGGCTCCATCTTTTGGTCCCTGTCTTAAAGTAACCAAAGCGATGACTGCTGCACTTGCCCAATAGAGCAGTGGTAGCAAGGCGGCAATAACTGCCACTAAAGCCGCTTGTTTACGGCCCTTCATGACCCATTCGGCCAAGGCTCGCATGCGACTCTCCTACCTCTTACTGATGACTATCAGTGTAAGGCAGTAACGCAACAAAACGTGCGCGCTTAATAGCAGTTGCCAACTGACGCTGGTAACGAGCTTTAGTACCTGTGATGCGGCTAGGTACGATCTTACCAGTTTCGGTTACATAACCTTTTAATGTGTCCAGATCTTTATAATCGATCTCTTGAACACCTTCAGCCGTAAAACGGCAGAATTTACGACGGCGGAAAAAACGAGCCATTGTATCTCTCCTCAGAAATTAAATTACTCAGCTGCTTCTTCAGATGCTTCAGCTTCAACAGCTGGTGCTGATGCCGGAGCAGCTTCTTCAGCTGGCTTTTCAGCTGGCTTTTCTTCACGACGAGGCTTACGCTCATCGCGAGATTCTGCAGCTTTGATTGGAGAGATCTCAGTGATCGCTTCTTTACGACGGATAATCATGTTACGCAGAACTGCATCGTTGTAACGGAATAGATTTTCCAGCTCGTCTAGTGTTTCCTGATTACATTCGATGTTCATCAGGATGTAGTGTGCTTTGTGAGCATTGTTGATTGGGTAAGCCAACTGACGACGACCCCAATCTTCTAGACGATGAATTGTGCCTTCTGCACCTTCAATAAGAGAGGTGTAACGCTCAACCATCGCAGAAACCTGCTCACTCTGATTCGGATGAACCAGAAATACGATTTCATAATGACGCATTTTAGCTCCTTTCGGGTTAATAGCCCCCAGAACACACCATGTGGACCGGCAGCAAGGAGATTGGAAATAGTTCTCCAAAGGACGCGTAATATTACGCACCTGACAAGCCTTATGCAAGTACTAGATTTAGGGGAATGAATCTATTCAATATCGTCCTCTTTGTTTGCCCTAAAAATAGAGCAACAAAGTCGCGAATCAGACGAATTATTTTTGTGGATGCATAGAAATATAAGCGCCCAGTTTCTCACCATTTGTATCAAAGATAGCTTTACCACTAATCAATAAATGCTTGCGAACACCTGAAGCTGATTCAATAACAACCTCCTCCTGGCTAATCATCTCTTCCGCTAAAGCCCTATAAATAGGCCATTCATTCTTTGACAATAGGGTTTTACCGTCAGCAGCAAACAATTTAAAAGGGACATCATCAAACCGTTCTAACCGTTCATCTTCTGACAAGCCTCTTAAACGCATCACAACTCTACTTGAGTAGATCAGTTTCCCATCAACATCACATACAACCACACCATCATCAATGGCAGCCAACACTGCCTCCATAAAATGCCCCTGCTGTGACAGCTGTTTTTTTAATTGATGGTTTCTTTCTTGATTATCTTTCAAAAACGCGATCATATTTGAGAAAGCGGTAGTCGTTTCTTCAATATCACTAAACATGCTGTTAGGTTTATCAATATCAACTTCTAATTCGCCATTCCTTACCGCATTCACACTTTTCTGCAGAGACAGAATCGGTCGAGAAAGCGAGCGGGCAAACATAACCCCGATAATGACACTAACAAATGTAATTGCTAACGCCAGCAATATGTTAAGTTTGCGGTTTGCTTTAATCTCAGTTAAAAAATCATCCTCTGGCACATAGATACCCAATAACCAAGGCCAGTTATCCGAGAACGGTGTAAAGACTGTCTGATACACTTTGCCATCATGCTTAAAACTTGTATTCATCGCCGTATTTAACACATACCATCCGGGCTGTTTCCCCAGCGATTTAACAGCTGCACGTGCCGCATCACTTTTGACTTCATCAATATGCATGAGCCGTCTCACACCCGAATCTGGATCTTCTATATAAAGCTGTCCATTACGCCGATGCGCAATCACGTCACCATTGTTATTTAAAATTAATGCAGACGCATGCTCGCTTAACTCAAGGAAACCTAGAAAATCGGAAAGTGCAGAAAGGTCTATATCAACACCCACGACACCGAGCATTTCGCCATTTTTGGAAATGACTGGACTCGCTACAGTAATGCCTGGGGTATTTGACGTAAAAAAGAGGTAAGGGTCTGTCCAAATCTGTTGTCGTTCAGCTATCGCTTTTTTAAACCAAGGGCGCGTACGGGGGTCGTAAAGGTCACTTGGATCTTCCTCTGCTTTTATTAAACGATGGTCATCTCCGAACCAGCGATTTGAAACCAAACGCCCTTGTGGGCCTTCCACCACCCTTTTAATCTGATATGCAGCCTCATCGGTAGAGCGACGAACAAAATGGAAGCCACCCTCTAAGTTACCATAATAAATACCAGCTATATGAGGGTGCAAAATCAACTGATCAAAGAAATACTGCTCCATTTCATCCGGTTTTTCAGAACTAACAACCTGATGATGAGCTAAGCGTCCAGTCAAACTAACCGCCGAACGGGCAGGAGCTAAAAACTCTTCTGATCGATCAATCACTTCTCGAGAGAGATTTCTCATCAGTTGCTGGGCATGTCCTATTAGGACTTGTTCAGTGCTTAAGTATGAGGAGGCTAAAATAACGCAAACAGTGATCACTTGCAGCGCAACAATCCCTAGTGCCAATGCTTTTGATATTGATAAGCGCATCTATTCCATCATCCTTATTTGTTTTTAGCCTCTCTTATAAAACCCATGAAATACCGAACAAACATTCAATAAAATCAATAAGTAAGCAGTAACTAATTGCCACACACTATATCTTATATTTAATTTTACTCCAGCTTTAAACCAAAAAACGAGCACCTTTGAGAGCGCCCGTTATCCGTCATGCAACAAAACCGTTCATCATTCTGTTACTTCAATAATTTCAAAACTGTGGGTTATCTCAACTCCACCCTTTTCCAGCATAATAGAAGCGGAGCAATACTGTTCAGCAGACAAACTCACGGCACGCTCTACTTTTTTAGCATTGAGGCCACGTCCACTCACCACAAACTTAACATGAATTTTGGTAAATACAGATGGAACCGTTTCAGCTCTTTCGGCCTCAATTTCAGCCACACAATCGATAACGTCTTGGCGTGTTTTCTTCAATATGCCAACAACATCATAACTAGTACAACCACCTAACCCTAATAAGATTAATTCCATAGGGCGAGGTCCTTTCTGAAGCTCACCATCAATCATCACATCAAAACCGGAACCGGTTGTACCTTTAAAACGGACATCACCGTCCCATTTAACTTTGGCGCTCATACTCATTCAGCCACTACCTTATACAAACAATTCTTTAAGCTTTTGACCTGGGTTTTCAGCACGCATAAATGCTTCTCCCACGAGAAAAGCATGTACATTATGTTCACGCATGGCGTGTACATCGTCAATGCAATGGATACCACTTTCAGTAACAACGATTCTATCATCAGGAATAGCATCTAAAAGATCATAGGTATTATTCAACGTCACTTCGAAAGTATGTAAATTACGGTTATTGATACCAATCAATCGAGTATTTAAAGGCAAGACTCTATGTAACTCCTCTTCACCGTGAACCTCAATAAGCACATCCATACCTAATTCATGGGCCAGCCCATTGAGATCAGCGATCTGCTGATCGCTCAATGCAGCTGCAATCAATAAAATACAATCGGCGCCTATGGCTCTTGCTTCATAAACTTGGTAAGGATCTACAATAAAATCTTTACGGATAACAGGTAACGAGCACGCAGCTCTAGCTTGCATTAAATAGTCTTCGCAGCCCTGAAAATAGTCTTTATCTGTTAAGACTGATAGACAACTTGCACCGCCAAGTTCATAAGACTTAGCTATTTCCGCAGGCACAAATGGATCACGCAGCAAACCTTTAGACGGACTATGACGTTTAGCCTCAGCAATGACGGCTGACCTGCCATCCGCAATACTCTGAGCCATATGAGCGACAAAGCCTCGAGGGTCAAAGTCAGAGCCTTTCTGATCAGCAATTTTACTTTGCAAATCACTAATAGAAACTTTAGGCTGGCGTTCAGCCACCTCTTCGACTTTACGCGCCAAAATTTTCTTTAAAACTGTTGGAGTATCAGACATCAGTTATCCCTTAAATGCTTGGCTAAAATCGGCCAATTCTTTAACTTTAGCAGCAGCACCACCATTTAAAATAGCCTGCTTAGCCATAGCAACGCCCGCTTTAAGATCTGGCGCCTGTTCCGCAACGTAGAGTGCTGCTCCAGCATTAAGGGAGATCATATCAATTGCTTTCTCATTCTGACCGCTAAAGGCAGATTCAATTAACGCTAAGCTTTCCGTCGAATTAGCCACTTGCAGACCTTCAAGGGATTGGATATTTAAACCTGCATCTTCCGCTGTAATCGTATATTCTGAAATTTCACCATCTTTCAGCTCAGCGACAAAAGTGTCACCTGCCAAGCTAATTTCATCTAAACCTTCCGCGGCATGAACAACCATGGCGTGTACAGCACCTAAAGATTTCAACGCCTCAACCATCGGTTTACATAAGGTCTTATCAAAAACACCGAGCAAATAATGTTTTACGCCTGCGGGATTTGTGAGCGGCCCTACGATATTAAACAACGTGCGCAAACCCATTTCCTTACGAGGCCCAACTGCATATTTCATCGCTGTATGATGCTGAGGGGCAAACATAAAACCAAGTCCGATCTGCTCAATACACTGCGCAATCTGCTCTGGGTTTAGTTCTAAATTAATACCCGCTGTTTCTAACAAATCAGCAGAACCCGTGTTAGAAGAAACCGACCGATTACCATGTTTCGCTACAGTTCCACCAGCGGCTGCCACAACAAAAGAACAAGCACTTGAGACATTAAAAAGATTGGCACTGTCACCACCGGTTCCAACGATATCAACAGCATTAGGCTTGGATATCGAAACAGGGATCATTAATTCACGCATCACATTGGCAGCACCAATAATCTCAGCAACACTTTCGCCTTTCATTCGCAGCGCAATCAATAGGCCACCAATTTGTGCATCTGTCGCATTGCCTGTCATGATCTGTTTCATCACTGACTGCATTTCTGATTCTAATAGATTCTGGCGCTCAACAATTACAGCCAGTGCTTGTTTTATATCCATAGAAGTATCCTTAATAGCACCAGTTATTTAGTTCGTTTTAAAAAGTTAGCCAATAACTCATGACCCTGATCGCTCAAAATTGATTCCGGGTGAAATTGTACGCCTTCAATATCAAACTCTTTATGACGAACACCCATAATTTCATCAAGGTGACCTTCTTCATCTTGGGTCCATGAGGTTACTTCTAAACAATCTGGCAATGTTTTGTGATCAATAACCAAGGAATGATAACGAGTCACCTCGACTGGGTTATTTAATCCTACAAATACACCAATATCATTATGATAAACAGGTGAAATTTTTCCATGCATCACTTGCTTAGCACGTACTATGCTACCGCCAAACGCTTGGCCAATACTTTGATGCCCTAAACAAATACCCAAAATAGGTAACTTGCCTTTAAAGTAGTTAATGGCAGCGACCGACACGCCTGCTTCATTCGGTGTACAAGGACCTGGTGAGATTACAAGATGGTCAGGATTCAATGCTTCAACCTCCTCCACCGTAATTTCATCATTACGATAGACTTGGACATCTGCACCCAGCTCACCGAAGTACTGCACTACGTTGTAAGTAAAAGAGTCGTAGTTATCGATCATTAGTAACATAAAATGTCCGTTCCATTCTTGATGTTTTTACCGAAAATGTGCCCTGCGCATACCGGAATAGCATAATAATATCAGGTTGTGATCCTATCATACTTTTCTAAACCCACCCCATAGCTGAGATCTATAGACTAGAAGAAATGTTCCGCTGGCTAAGTAAACGTCTAATATCTATATTCAGTTTAAAGCCGTTTAGATATAAAAAAACGGAGGCGTGAAACACAACCTCCGTTTTGTTACGCCGCATTTCAAAAATTAGATATCGTAACCACAACGCTTAGCAACGTCTTTAGTCACATCACCTAAAATCTCTTCAGAATAAAACTGACGCCAACGATCTGCAGCTGCTGGATCAATATTCTGATGTAGATGAAATTTAAGATCACCACTCATTTTAGACGCCACATCCACCCCATCTGTCATTCGTTGATCCTGATCTTTATAAGGATTAAGCATCTCTGGATTGAAATCCACACCCAAAAACTCACAAATCCGACGCATCTCAACTTCAGGCTGTTTAACTAAATTTTCATATTGAACCGCAAGGATTCGATCTGAAGGTACCTGTTCAGCAAATTTCAATGTATTTTGATGACAAGTGAGCCACGTCATCTCCGCCAAGGCGCGGCTAGAAAACTCACTATCTTTCATCAACGGCATCATGCGTGTCAACTTTGACTCTTCGTATGAACGAATAGTGCCACAAGGGTGACGCTGTAAGTGGATATACTTAGCATTTTCAAAATCGTTTTCTGCATTTTTAAGAATATCTAAATTCACCGCATAGGTGGGTGTTTTATCGACTAATAAACGATCACCCGCTGCGATTTGTAAAATATTATAAAATGCCTGACAGCTCATGCCATTTTCTTCGCAGGCTTTGGAAAACTTTCGTGCCTCCTCACCTGACCAGTTTTTCAACTGCATAAGCGCACGGATGGTGCCTTCCAGGAGGTGACGGTTATGCTCATCATCCAGTGCAGCCAAACGCTCTTTCATATCGACGTATGACAACAAATGTAACTCTGGCGGCACAAACAGCTCTGGACAGCCCGCCAGCATTATACGTAACAGCGTTGAACCAGAACGTGGAGGAGAGAGAATAAAAACAGCCGGCTTATTCTTCTTACTCGGTACACTGTGAGGCGCGCAAGGACGGATGATTTTACGAAACTCTTCGACCATTTCAGCAGTGACTGGATCCTCAACAGATTCAATACGCTGAACATTACTCTCTTTTGGCGCTGCATTTGGTACTGGTGCTTCCGCAACAGGATCAGCATTAAGGCGAGTAAAAACAAAATCAACAACTTGCTGCAAACTTAGATCATCTACGTAGGCGCCATCCTGCATTAACAAAGCCTGGAAACCCAGTTTTTGTTTAAATTCAGATTCAATTGCCACTGCAAACTGTACAAAGTCTATGGAGGCAAAGCCAACATCTTCAACTAGCTTAGATGTTAACGTTACTTCTTCATCCAGGTCGTCATCCCACTCTTCAGTGATGGTGTCTAAAACCTGCATAATCTTAGCTTGGACTTCCGTTTGTTCTATAGGCATCTGAAAAACCTTCAATATTCCATGACCGGATTACAATTTAAATTTTTAACGAATAGTTATGATTCATCTACTACAGCTGATGGTGTTGCTGGCTCTAGCTGCATGAGAGGCTTAGCATATTTTTCATCTGCTAACTGGACCCAACCACCGCCCATTGCTTTGTATATATCAACCAAGGTGGTAAAAATACTTTTCTCTGTTGTCGCTAGATTAATCTGAGTAGCATACAGATTACGTTGCGCATCCAGTACTTCCATATAACGGGAGTAGCCTGCATCATGTCTACTGATTGCATATTCGACATAGTCTTCTAATACAGCAACATGGCGCTCTTGAATCTTCTGCAAAACTCTTAATTTCTCTAGGGTCACTAAGCCATCATCGACTTCTTTAAGAGCCCGTTGAACAGTATTTTTATACTCAAAAACCAACTGTTGCCTGATCGCTTCAGCCTGCTGCTCATTACCTTCAATTCGACCACCTGTAAAAATTGGGCCTGCAGCACCGAGCGCAGCTTCCCATAATCCAGCAGAGCCATCAAACAGATTAGAGATATTATCACTTGCGTACCCAAGTAAGCCCGTCAAAGAGATACTAGGTAAATATTCTGTTTCAGCTATATTAACCTTAGCATTAGCGGATGCTAGCTTCTGTACTGCTTGACGAATATCAGGTCTGCGTACAAGAAGATCCGAAGGCAAACCTGAGGGCAGCTGCAACATAGTTAAAGACTCTATGTTTGCACTACGTTTAATTGGGCCTGGATTTTTACCCAACAATAATGACAGTCTATTTTCTTGTAAGAGCGCATCTAGCTCAATCACAGGTATTTGTGAGGCCGCCTGTTGATAGGCAGAACGAACCTGAGCCAGTTCTAATTCAGATATCTGCCCACCTTTAAATTTCTTTTCAAATAGATCAACAGAGTCTCTTCGCTCTTCCAAAGTTAATTTAGCTATATGTAACTTTTTATCTATATTAAGTAACTCTATGTATTCCACTGCAACCGCAGACACCAGCGACATAATTACAGCCTGACGATTTTCCTCTGCAGCCATAAGATCAGCTCTAGCGGCGTCGTTTGCTTGAGCCAAACGCCCCCAAAGATCTAATTCCCAACCAATATTCAATCCAACGCTATACTCTTCATTGGTTCGTTCGCCCAAATTAGGAAATGATAAAGGCTGCTCATAACTACGCTGAGATCCACCCGCATTCGCACCATAACCAATTTGAGGGTAAAGGTTAGAGCGTTGAATTTTATACCGGCCTGCAACTTCATCAATTCGTGCAGCAGCTAACATCAGGTCATTATTATTCTGAAGCGCAGTTTCAATAAGGCTATTCAATACAGGGTCATTGAACGATTCCCACCATGCCGTATTTGCAAGCTCTACGGATGAGTCATAATCCACTCGCCAGCTCTGCTTAATTTCAACCTCGGGTGGCTGAAAAACCTCAACAGAGGAACACCCTGCTAAGCTAAGCAAACAAGCCACAAGTGTTGCCTTTTGGGATACTTTTCGTAAACCGGCTGTATACTGAATTTTTCGTTTAGAAGCTATCACATCCATTGACCTGTGATTTTAAAAATTTAATTGGAGTTCCCGCCGAAGCTTAATCTCCATCCCCTTATTTCTTTACAAACTGGCTAACGAAACTCCAAACAGTTCGATTAGCTTGAATCTTTTCAGGCCAAACATGCCCGCTGTTCTTAATCATGATGAACTGTACGTTTGCACCTTTCGTGCAGACATAAGTTACCCTTTCATAATTAGCAAACGGCTCTTTCTGAGCGGTGCCACAGTTGCGTTCCCTCATCATAATATTGAGTGAATCTTGTACTGATCGATGTTTAACACCGGCAACACTACGTGAACCTTCCCCACCTAGAACGGGAACATTATCATCCGCTTCACCATGTATATGCAGCACAGGTACCGCTGTAGCAGATTGGCAATTATCCACAGCTAAAGTGCCTGAAACAGGCACAATAGCTGCTATTTTTTCAGGTATTTCACAGGCTAAGCGGTATGCCATCATGGCTCCATTCGAAAAACCTGTTATATAAATCTTTTTAGGGTCTGCCTGATAATCCGATACAAGATCATCAATCAATTGACTTAGAAAGCCGACATCATCTACAGTCTTTTTAGCCGCAGGCCCGCAACAACGCCCTGCATTCCAAGTTCTACGATTTTTAAAAAAGCGTAAACCTGTACCATTAGGGTATACGGTTAAAAAACCTTCGGTTTCCCCTAAAGCATCTATGCCTGTTGTGTCTTGAACATGTTCAGCATTGCCTAATCCACCGTGTAACACAATCAGAGCAGGTAACTTGTCAGTGTCATGCATCAAAGGAAAGTGAATTAAGGCCGTACGCTTATCACCGCTTATAAGAATTTGATGCTCAACCTCTTCATTAGCTGCAAACAACAGCGTTGAAAAGGCAACTGGAAACATAGCCCAAAATAACCGTTTTTTAAGATACTTAGCTATGTTCATTAACTTACCTATTCATCAACCGGCGGATTTTCAATCATCTCTAACGCAAGTTCTTCAATCTCTTTGATCTGCACTAAACGACCTCGCATCTCGTTTGCCATCGCCTCGAACCAACGAATTTCAGACTCAATTTTTTTGCGCTCTGAAATAATATCCTCTAAGGGCGCGTTCGCAGGAGGTAAACCATTCTCATCAAACAGAAAGCGAATGCCATCAGCAACTTGTCTATTCGCATTAATATGCTTAACTTGCTTCGCAACAAAAGCTTTAATTTTCTTAGATCTAAATTCAGTAATAACCGCTTGGCGTAACGCCTGTTGCTGAGGCGTTAGTTCTGGCGGTTCAGATTTGATACTTTTCGGCTCGGTCGTAACTTGGCCAATACCTTTTCTGCTTCCCGGTTTATTCTTTTCACTATCCTGGCTCACAGAAGTACCTCAATTATATTCATACTCATTCGTATCCAAACTCTCTAGCAAGCGCTACAACTTCAGGTCGCAATCTCACACCATCATCTCGCCAAGGTAACTCTGCATCCATTTCTGGAAGTCTCGGTTTATGCGGGCGAAATTTAGAGCCACGAAGAAAATTAGGGTCATTCCCAAACAGTGCATTTACTGGCCCGAAACAAGCAAACGGAGATGCTTCGGGGTGCATCATATCATCCACCGCCTCTTCATCATCACGTATACCTAGCCAACGGCAAATGCCTGCTAACTCTTCGCGGGGATTCTCCATTATCAATTCACCACGAATACGCATTTGATTTTTAGCAGGCACAATATCTAAAAAGTTCAAGATATTGATATTAATATCATGCCATGCGATTTGTGGATCCAGAATGGCTCGATCTGTCTGAAAGTCAATCGCATTAACAAACAATGCAAAAATCCCATCGTTCAATCCCATAACCGATTTACTTTGCGGTATTGGATGCCTCACTAAGTGAATAAACTTAGCATCAGGAAATGCCTCATAAATACGTTTCATACGATCAACAGAGATCGTATAAGCGGGGCTTTTTTCCACGGCTATCAATGGATCAATTTTGTTCACAAGCTCAATAAACACATCACCCGTCATCATGTTTTCACGGGCGGAAGCCCAGTGTTGGGCCATCACAACTGCATCACGGGTTTGCTCGCCGGCATATATTTCTGCAACAGCACGAAGCAAGCC
This sequence comes from Neptuniibacter marinus, assembly GCF_001597725.1. Classification (GTDB taxonomy): domain Bacteria; phylum Pseudomonadota; class Gammaproteobacteria; order Pseudomonadales; family Balneatricaceae; genus Neptuniibacter; species Neptuniibacter marinus. The sequence goes on along the minus strand of NZ_LUTR01000006.1, from coordinate 106,292 downwards.
TTGTCTGCGGTTGTTATCGTCTCCGATATCATCAGATACATTTCGCCAAAGATCCTTAGTCTGCTGAACATTGAACAAATTCAATTCTGGCAAACCGAATGCTTCGGGGTGCTGACCAATCATTGCGTTGATCAGTGATGTATACGATCTCGGTGGTGCTAATAAGAACAGTGGAGCTGCCATATATCACTATCTGATTTTCAGTATTTCAAGACAATACACTTCAACTTGTATCTTTATCAGCCTTAATTGATCCCAATCAGTCTCTAATCAGGCTGATAAATCGTTAACAAATTAAGGCAACCATGACCACACTTCGACTTCAACAAAACGCACTATTGCCATTGAAAGCACTTCCCATACAGGTAAAGTTTCACTTTCAATTTTTGCATAGCCCGTCATCCCAGTTTTCAAACGCTGGTCACCGTTATCCAAAATAGTGATTACCTTGATAACACGTCCGTAACGCTCTTCCGTTACATTAGAATCAATCGATAACACGGTGCCTATAAAATCGGCTGAGTGATACGCTTGCGGACGAACCCTAACTGACGCTCCTTTTTTAACATAAGGAATATCCGCCTCAGGGATCTCGATCTCTGCGAGTACCTTGGATGTATTTTCTGCAATTGCAAACGGCTCACCTGGTGCAAGGTAGCTACCAACCTTCTGGCGTAGATGCATAGAGACTAAACGACCATCAAATGGCATATGCAAGGTTGATAATTTCACCTTCTCGCTATAGTACTTATACTCTTCCTCATAACCTTCAAGCTTCGCTTGCGCAGCAGCGATCTGATCTGGCGTCGCACCCAGCTTAGTCACTTCAAGATCAGCTTTACTTTCTGCGACTTGAGCCAGATCAATACGGTACTCACGGCGAGCATCATCTAACTCTTCATAAGAAACTGTACGTGACTTGTAGAGTTTTTCTAAACGGCTCAACTTAGACAAACTAAATTGGGTACGTGTTTCTTCAGTCTCAAGTGCACGTTCAGCAAGTATTACATCTTCCTTTCTCGGCCTAGATTCAAGCTCGTCAATAACCGCTTGCTGCTCTTTCATTAATGCTTCATAGACTTTTACTTTAGCGCTGTAATCACCCTGCCATAAGGCGGCAATTGCTTCGCCTTTTTTAAGTTCTTCACCGCCATCATATTTAACCCAATCAACCAGTCCTGATAGATCAGAGGTAATCTCCTGCTGCTGGTTTGGCAGCAAGACAAACGAGCCACCGGGTTCATAGGCATAAGGCAAAAATAGACCACCCACAAGTATGATTAAAAGAGCACGACGAACATAGCTTCCTTTTTTAGGGGCGGCCTCTGATCCCTGTTGTTCCTCAGTCTCTTTTGAAACCAACGTACGGTCGCGCCATTTTTTGAACTGAGATGCACGATCATAAGATTGATTAATACGAGCAAAACTAACGAACATTCGATACGCAAAAATTGCAGCGACAAAAAATGTCAGAATAACACCCGCACCACCTAGATGGATTTTCAAGAACTTGCCTAATAGCAGTAAAATTAATCCAAAAAGAACAATCATGAAAACAGTTGAAGCTAATGCATATGCTGCTAACAAACGACCGTTGGCTTCTTTGTATCTATCCCCTTTCAGCTTGTTCATCAGCGCACCGTAAGCTTTCTTACGTAGCTGAGGTTCATCCAAAATAGTAGCAACTAAGTGATAACCACTACTTTTAACTAGTGGGTTAACTGTTATCAGGAACGACAATGCACTCGCTACGGCCACCACAAGAGAGAAAGGAGCGATCACCCCACCCATATCACGTGTGTTAAACCACATTAGAATCGCGGTACTAAACAAACCTAATCTAAAAATCAACGGTGCTGCATGCAGCCACATCCGTTCACGGCGAGACAGTTGATCCAAGTTTCCAATAAACGGACAAAATCTAGGGAAAAATCCTAGATAAAAAACAATCCCTAATCCATTAACACTGGCCCTAAACGAATGAGCCACGTACATAATAAGAAAGGTAACAGATAGATTAACCGTTAACATACTGAACAATGCATGTTCAATAATGCTCACACCTGATAACAAAAGCGTTATATCTTCTTCCATTACAGTGAAATATCGACCCAGCAGAAATAATGCTGCAATAAGCATCAGCGGTATCGCATACATCAAATAACTAATCGGTTTAACAATAGGACTAGTAAACTTAATCAACCGTTTAGGATTAAATAACTTCCAGCCGGCCTGTTTAATGGACGTATCAAGCCCAATAACATCTTCAATCCCGGGTGGTAGTGGCTCCTTAACATTCGATTTTTCTTCAACCTGTGCTGTGGCTTCTGCCTTAGGTGCAGCGCGTCCTTTACCTTCTGCCGCACGCTTTTTCTGAAACGCTTTAAGAATAGGGTTGGAGAGCGCGGTAATGCCAAATAAGCTTTTATCGGCAATTAACGTGAATAACTCTTCAATCTGCTCATCCGTAATAGGATGACCAAAACGATCCTCAAAAACGCCTCTAAGCTTGGGCATATCTTCACAGCCAGGAAGAACTTCAAGCAGGAAAAACTGCCAAGTTTCCAACTGATGAACTTGATCCTCTTGAGGGTCTTTAATCAGATAGGACTGCTCAGCGCCCTGCCCAATGCGAAAGGCATGCAGCCTCTTCTTTAAAAATGCAGGTAGCGCAACCTTTTGGGCCTCATTACTCACTGTGGTCTTCTCCATCCATAGTATTCTAATGTTCGTTTGAATTAACTCATGCTATACAAACGACAAACTGTTAAACATCAGGCGCGAAAAAGACTTCACAGCCGCCTCTAGGGTTAGGGATATAACGATCCCCACCAATTGGTATTACTTTTGGACCAAATGGGTTAGCAGTACCGATAAAAAACCCATAAGGCGTAGACGCCATAGTACGCATACCAATATTGTATGGGTTACCCATTCCACTTGTTGTAACAGGTACCCAGTTCTCGCCATCATAACTGCGATACAAGTCACAACCGCCGTGATTATCCATTACAAACTGTGCACCCAGCTCACCCACAATATTTTTAAATGCTTCGGGCCAAGTACTCTGCTGTGCATATCCAATGATGGTGCTCCAATCAAACGTGGAGACATATAACCAGCCATCATGTTCACACATGCGCCAAAAGTAACCATTAAAAAAGTTATCAAAGCCGGGTAAATAACCTGACAAAGGTGCCTTAAAGCCATCTGGGGTATCCCTTGCTTCACCCACAAGTAGATCCCAATCACCGTCGGGGAAAATACGAATAAGCTCTGGTGGCGCTGGGCCTATTTTATTTTGCCTATCAATACCACCACCTTGAATCGCACCACCTACATACAGCGCCCCTTTGAAAGGGTACATGCTCAATACGCTCTGATTAAAGGCGCCACGATAAGCGCCCTTCTCAATCACTCGTTCCCAATGGTAGGGAGCTTCACCTTCAGCATCTGTACGCCAAATTTGAAATCCTTCTAAATTGAAGGTCCCCACATATAGATGATCGCCAAAAGCGGCCATCTCAAAAACAGTTTTATTACCGGAGTCACCAAAACCAAAATCACTTACAGGCTCCCAGCCTCCTTTTGTCGGGTCTTTACTCTCATACACTATAGAGTGGGCTGATACATTAGGGTTTCCTCCCCTTGAACCCGCCGGTGTAGTATATAAACGACCTTTAAACTGAGCCATCGTTCTAATGGTCGTCACAGGTAGTCCGATCAAACCAGGCTCACAAGAGGGTTCAAATGTTCGGCCATCACGAGACATTAAGATAAGCGGGCCTGGGCCTTTTGCTGGCGACCATGTGCTAACCAACAAAACGGGATCATCGCCGTTATCTGGTCGGTAAACCAACATACCTCTATATCCTAATTCCCGCGGTATAGGTTTACCATGACTGCCAATTATAGTGGGAGCTTTAAAAACACGTTCCCAACTTTCTTCACGAGGATCAAAGCGCCAAATTTCAGCATGAAGATCAAGATCAAACGGATTTTCAGGGCATTCAACCGGCCAAGGGTTTAAACCAATTGGCAGACGAGCCTTCATTAATGGAAAGTTACCCCGTGTAGTCGCCACATATAAATAACCATTAAACCATGCCATAGAATGAGCATAGGCGTTTACCCCATCCCCAAAGCCGCCCTTGGCAATCAATTTAAAATCGGTCGCATTATGACCTTTATGGATCCCCAACCGGTTAGCACTCACGCTTGGGCCACCTTACTGTCTTTTGCTTGGGTAATATAAAAAGACAACATATCTTGAGCTTCTTCAACTGTTTCAAAAGGCCCCTCTTCACCATCCCTGGTAGAAAAATACCAACCATCATCCCGCTGCGAAAACCGTTCACTACGGAAATGACGCTTTTTATCCCCATCCCGTGTACTAACACCTGACACCATCGCACCATGCCAAAACTGTTCACACGTCGATATAAGTTCTTCAGGGCGTGTAGTTGGGAAAAAATGCCCTGCGCGCAACATTTTCCTGAAATCAGCATGAGGCCATACTTCAAGTAAATGCCTACCCGTCAGCATCGATTGAGAATACTCGCCGTACACGGCCAAAATAGGAAATTTAAGTTGCTTTAGCATATCCAGTGCTAAACCATCATCCCCCATCAACTCTTTCTCTGCTGCTGTCGTATTAAGTAATTTCAACCATAATTTAGCGGTACGATTACCGTAGTTACCTACAATAGGTGTAACAATCTCTTTCAGTTCAGGTGATATCTCAACCTTTTGTTCTTGCAATAGAGCGACTTCAGCTAAAAGACGATAGCCAAAATAGGGTTCCCTAACATTAATATCTATACCTTGATCATGTAGAAGCACTTGTAATTTATCACCGTAATCCCAGCCCTCAACTTTCTCGAGTTTACGAATTGCGCTGATATGCGAGTCAATTAACATCAAGCTCTCAACTCTTTCTGGTGCACTACAAGCAAAATTTAACGCAACTACACCACCAAAACTATGCGCCATTAAGTGCGCTTTAGGTATAGCCAGATGGTCCATCAAACCCAACATATCAGCAGCCATATTTGCCGGGGTATAACCATCTGGTGTCACACGTGAACGGCCATGTCCACGCAAATCAAATAAAGTAACTTGATAGCGTTTTGCAAACTCAGGTGCATGACGGATATACCAAAAAGCCATATTTGTGGCGAGACCGTGCACCATCACCAGATGTTCTGCATCAGGTCCTGCATCACTATCTAATTGCAGGTAATTTATCTTAGTGCCGTTTACCTCAACTGCAGGCATTGCCGATCTCCATACTACTCAATAAAATCACCATTCCATTCATATGCCTTAAAAAGCCAGTGCCGTAATTAGGTCATTATTATTTAATAACTTAATTTCTACTCTATGTCCCTGATAGAGGACATCTGCCTGCGCTAAAGATTGATCTAAGAAGGAGACTTCAAATAGTTCAGGTTGGCCCTGTAGACCTACACGCAAACATTTCGCAGCGGCTTCTTTAGCGCACCAAGTGTGGAGTAAATAATCATGCTTAGCCTGTTCTGGAAACTGTTCCAATACAGCCTTTTCTCCCGGGGATAACACAGCAAGTAAAAAGTCATAATCTTTATTACTAACTTGCTGCTCTATATCTAGACCAATAGATGGGGACTCTGCTGAAACCGCAGCAACGCTCTGCTGATTATCATGACTCAATGATACGGCTGGTGCAGGAATTAAACTATCAACCCACCAACCCGTCACATAAGGCGCACCTAATTCATCATGCACAACATCAATATCAGCGGGATATAATAGCGTTGAGGTTTGCTGGTAAATCCAGTACCGCACGGCCTCTTTCAAAGCCCCACGTCCCAACAGCCATTGACGTTTATATCGAACATTTCCAGTCAATGCGCGCCACTCATTCAGCTCGTCATAACTCAGTAATATATGAGCTAATATCCGCATGAAGACACCACCGGACTGAGCGCAGAAAGCTTCATCAAAATGAGGGAGATGCCATAGAAGCACATTCTTATCAGAGATAACGGATCCTGATCCTAACCACCCATTTAAAGGATCCCGTCTAACATTATAAAAACGGTTCGGGACTGGGAAAAAAATGTTCACTAAGTTACGAGCACTTAACAAAACTTGCCCTGCTGCATCAACACACTCAAACTGCCAAGCACGGGGACTCTCAACAGAGCTCGCTTTCGGGTCCACAGGATGCTGACGCCCACGTAATCGTAGTTCAGGTAATCCTTCTGGGCAGGTAACAGGGAACTCAATTTTTTCTATTGATGAAGGGAAGCTATTAAAATCAGTACCTACTTGCTGTGCAATCCAATAAGCGGCCAACTGACCTAAAGCATCCAATAAAACAGGGTTGAGAACTAAATTGGCACGCTCCCCCTCAGTAAAAAAGCCTTGCAAGCTAACATCACTAAGTACCGCATCAATCCCTTGCTCGTTCCAACCATCAATGCCACGCATACTTTGGAAAATGGGACCATGGAACATACCTGTACTATAGAGCTCATCATTACCCCAGCGGTACGCATTTACAGCTTCCAAATCAGGTAAACGAGACTGAGTCATTGCTGCCGCTAACGTAAGTTCAGCTTCAACAATTAGCGTCCCCTTACTGTGGATAGCTGCACTAAAGCGTCCGCTATATCCTTCTAGAGCTTTCGCAGATACATCCAGTTCAATAGACATATCATCCAGAGCAATCCAATCATATGACTTAACATTTTCAATAGTGGTTATCGAAACGTTACCGGCCAGTGCTGCAACGGCTTCAGCCATAATTTCCAAGCTAACCATCATAGGTACGCAAGACAAGCCCATACGTTCTGGATCTTGTTCTGAGACCGTACCTGACAGGATGTGATCTTGTAAAAATCTATCTTGATATACATTCAAGTCACAACGGGCGCGTAGAAACTGTTCCGTATGCTCAAGAATCTCGCTCAGAAACGGAAAAGGTGCTGCTTCAGTATATTCATTTGCTCCCTCCAACTGAGATTCAGCAAGAGCTGTCGATGAGAATAAAGTTTCTTGCTGCGACAAAAAACCTCGCATCAAATCAAAATAGTCAGCCATGACTCCATCACTCACGGCTTCAGGCTGTTTGGTCTCAGCATAAAGCGCAACCCCTTCTGAGTCAGTAGGCTCAGGTTGTGCTTGAATTGGCTCATTTTTTATTCCCGGTGCGGCATCTGTATGAATCGGAGCCATTGCTTGCAATAATGTTCGATCATCATCCGTTAAATGTAATACGGGCATCGTATTATCAAGCAACATACCCGAAACTCGACGGGGTGCAGAACTACTCAAATCAACCGAGTCTAGAGTTCTACCGACAAACAATCGTCCTATATCTACCGTTTTCTGATTGACATATAACTGACCAAGTAATATCAAAAATTGTTCTACGCTGCTCTTTTTACGGATATTACTCGCGATGGATAAGTACTCTTTATCCGACAATATCTCATTTACAAACGCAGTAAGATTGCCTGAAGGCCCAACTTCAATAAAGTATTGAATGCCATCATCATGCATAGCTGTGATGGTATCGGCAAAACGAACTGTTTTTGACCACTGACTTGCAGCCAAGTCAACAACGTCCGCTTGCTTAGCTGGGAAAAGTCCGGCAGAAGCACAGGAATAAAGAGGCAACTGAGGCTTTTTAATACCTACATCCGCATAGTACTTCTGGAATGCTGTGGTCACAGCAGAAAATAAAGGCGTGTGATAACCACGATCAAAAGGCAATGGCACACAAATACCGCCCGCCTCGCTTAAGGATTTTTGCAGACTAGCGATCGCCTCTTTATCACCAAAGAGAACTTTCTGATTAGCACAATTATCCATTGCCACATACACAGTGGACGAAAGTTCAGCAATATGCTGATCAATAATAGCGGAATCTAAAGCACCAACGGTCAGTAGGGCGCCAGTATGAATACCACCACTCTCTAATACCTGCTGATAAACTAAATTCAGTTCACGAATAAACTTAGCTAACTGATCCAAATCGGCATTATCAATAGCTCCTGAGGCCACTAATGCGGACGATTCTCCTGTACTATGGCCTAACATGGCATCCGGCTCAACACCAAAGGCTTTTAATAAGCCGTTCATGGCCTGACTACCAACAAATACGGCTTCAGAGCCTATATCCATATCATGTAGACGTAGTTCTAAAGACTTTTTAATCTCTGGCGTTAACTCTATTTCTGGCGGAAAAACTAAATCAGTTCGACTGCTACCCTGCTGATCATCGCCATACAAACCTCGCCAAAAATCAAACCATCCACGCACTTCCGGGAAGTTTAAAGACAACTCTTCAAGCATGCTAAGATATTGCGACCCTTCTCCAGGGAAGATAAACGCTAATTTACCCGGCAGAGGCTCATCACTAAAGGCAACACCATTACGTGTAGACCAACGGCCTTTTTTATCTGCTTCTAATTTTTTAAGCGACTGCGCTAGCTTCTTCGCCAAATCCCTATGATCTTTTACAACAAAGGCGATACGTTGCTCTTCAGCTTTATCTTGACGACACACTTCAGCCGCGATCTCAGCGATACTGTAATTTTCAGCTTCAGCCAATGGTTGTAGTTGGCGAATTTTATCGGCTAATGCAGTTTTAGAATCTGCCGAAAGTACAAAAAGCTCTGCTGGACGATTACTGTAATACAACGGTTTTTTAGCTTGGGAGGGAGCTTCTTCTAAAATCGCATGGGTATTGATACCACCAAAACCAAACGAGTTAACACCCGCACGACGTGGCACATCTTTTGATGTAAACCAAGGCCGTAAAGCGGTGTTTTTTCAATTGCTAAATCTGGATTAACTTCATCACATAACGTTGGCGGTAATACTTTATGGTGCAACGCCAGTGACGTTTTTATTAAACCCGCTATACCAGCAGCTGGAATACAATGACTAATCATTGACTTCACAGAGCCTAAAGCCACATTCCCTAGCTGTCCTTGTCGCTCACCAAATACCGACCCTAAAGCAGAAACTTCGGTCTGATCACCCAGTGGGATACCTGTACCATGAGCTTCGATCAACCCAATAGTCGATGGATCAACACCACTATCTTCATAAGCACGTTGAATAGCTAAGGCTTCACCCTCAGAGCTTGGCGCTAATAAACCATGCCCACGACCATCACTCGCTTGTCCGATTCCGCGGATCACCGCATAAATCTTATCACCGTCAGCTTCAGCATCAGATAATCGTTTAAGCACAACCGTACCTAAACCTTCACCTAATAATGTTCCATCGCTGCCTTTAGAGAAAGGACGTACTTTACCTCGTTCACTTAAAGCACCAAGCTGGGTAAAAATGACCGATACTTCAGCAGGTAGTGATGCATTCACCCCCCCTGCTAACATTAAATTACTGCGATGATTACGCAGTTCATCCATCGCGGCACCAACCGCAAGCAAAGAGGATGAACACGCCGCATCAAGAATATAGTTTGGACCTTTCAAATTAAGACGGTTCGCAATACGCCCCGTCATAACATTAGGTACTAAGCCCGCAGCTATATCTGCATTAGATTGAGGTAGTTTATCTGTCAGTAGTTTGCGTATTTGAGTGAGCTTATCATCCGATAAAGAGGGTGAAACCGCAGCAAGGATCTCCATGGTCTGATCCAGCACAATATGGTGCTGTACATGGTTACCCTGACCTCTATGAAGATAAGTACTATGACCTAGAATAATGCCGGTATTAGTATGATCATATCCATCATCTAAATAGCCAGCATCAAGCAGCGCATCACGAGCAACGCGTAGCGCTAGAAACTGATCAGGCTCCCCACCATCCACCGAGTTTGGCATAATACCAAACTCACGAGGGTCAAAACAGAACAGATCTTTTAAGTAACCACCATAAGGAGTATTGATACGGCCCGATTCCAAATAACGTTCGGCTTCCCATGCTGCTTGCGGCTCACCGACAGCATCTACACACTGAATAATATTCTGCCAAAACGTTTTAAGGTCAGGTGCTTCAGGAAACACACAGGCCATACCTATTATAGCAATAGGTTCTGAGCTTTCTCTTTTACTCTTCACTACTGATTCCGTCCTTAACTACCACTCAAAGGGCAAGTTTTTCTGTTCCGCCTAAACGGTCCAGTTCCATACTAGAAATAGATTTTCAGCCTTCAAAAACAGCGAATCTCCACTGCTATTTCCGCCCACAACTATCATTTAATTAGCCAGCTTTTCTGTTCCACCAAGACGGTTCAATTCCATACTAGAAATACACTCAAGGTCTTCAATTAACAACACAACATTATTTTGTTCATCAATAAAATAAACATCAGAGACAATCATATTTGGCTGCTCACTGTCTTTACGTGCAAAACACATTTTGAGTTTTTTCGGTAGTTTCTCTTGAAACCTCATCACCTTACCAAAACGCGCAGGCAAAGCAGATTGATCATTAAACGTACGCCCCCAGAGAAGAGCCATTTGAGCTGCTGCATCGGTCATAGCAGGATCAAAAATCCAGCCATCACCTACCTCTGTCGTACTTAACCACCCTGCAGGGTTACTCGTTTCAACATCAGAGACTGAACCTTGCTGAGACAAACCAGAGATATTCTTGATTACTTGAAAACAGGGCCCATGAAACAACCATTCGTTATAAGCAGTTTCGACTGACAACTCTTTATCTGAATGCTTCTCAGGCTCATAAGAAAAACTATCCGGATAAGTTTGCTCCAAACGTAAAACAACCTTGTAGTGCATCCGTTTTTCCGATTGAAGACTTACCGTTACGTCGAAGCCATCACTACTGCCATAAGGTGGTGGATTTACAACCACTTTCAACTTCTGATTAAGATCATCTAATTGCAATCCTTTCAGTAAACGACTGTCACGAGCTTCTACTACATGCCATCCTGGCCATAGCGCGGTTGCAGTTTCCGACATAATTTCCAAAGCAACCGCAGCGGGCAACACGGGAATATTATCGATACGGTGTTGTTGTAGGTATTCATGGCGATCACTAAGATAGAATTCGACCACCTGATCCCCTTTAGGCATCGCAGTAACGCTCGCATTATCTAACAAAGCACCCGTTACACGAGGGATACTCTCATCAAACTCAACACGACCAATCGTTGCCTCATGCTTTTCCCAAGGACCAACACCGCAGATCACCTCAACGTTTTCTGATGGCTGCTGTAGAATCTCCTCACGGAACACCTTTCGGCCCGCTTCAGCGGTTACCAAAGCCACGCCTTTTTCGGCAAATTTAGCCTCAGTTTCAGCAGTCACCATACCTTCACCAAACGCTGTAGGCCCCCAAGGCCCCCAGCAAAGAGAGCGGACAACTACTTTATTTTTCCATAGCTGATTTAACTGACTACATAGACGGTTTAGCAATTCATTAGCTGTAGCGTAATCTAACTGACCACTATTACCGTATCGACCAGCTACCGAACTGAAAACTGTTAGAAAACGCAAGGATTCAGGTCTTAGATATTTTTGGATATGGAACAAGCCAAGGACTTTAGTTTCCACAACACGTGACCAGCTTTCACTTGTTTTGTCTTGTAAGAGTTTATCTTCAATAATTCCTGCGCCATGAACTACGCCATGCAGCGCGCCATATTTATCGTAGATTGTATCTAAAAGCCCTTTCATTGAACTTTCATCGGTTACATCAACAGCAAAATATTCAACCTTAGCACCACGCTGCTGAAAATCCTGAAGATTACTCAACATCTCTCGAGCACCAACAACGCCAGCAACTTTTTTCATAACCTCAGCTGGAGTCAGAGAAAGGACGCCATCACGCACCTGAGTTATAAAGAACTGTCTTAGTTCTGCCTCAGTTTTCAATGTCGCAGTATCAGCCGTTTCAGCTTCAGGCAAAGGACTACGCCCAGTTAACAATAAGGTATTACCGGGTAACGCAACTTCGCGTAAAACTTCAGCTGTAATCCCACGCAAGCCGCCTGTAGCCAATATGGTTAAACCTTCTAACGTAGCATTCTCAGACGACTGAGGAGACAACTCCGCAACCGTTTTAAATATTGTTCGCTTACCTGCTGGATAGCCTACCTCTTGACGACCACCGCAAAGCATCATTTCGTCCAGCAGAATACTCGCCAGATCGGCTACTGATTGCTCAGCATCCAGATCAATTGCCTTAATGCGTAGCGCAGGGCGTTCTTCAGATACCGATTTTAAGCAACCAACAAAGCCTGATTGTAAAGACAAACCATTAAAAACTGCATTCGTACGGCCAAAAGTTCCACCGAGTCCACTGGCAGCAACTATATGTGCCGCTTCAGAAAACACAGGACTTAATCCTTTAAGCAAGAGAAAAAATGACTTTTCATTACTGTTTAATACAGCTTTAAAATCAACAACAGAACTCTCACTCATTAAGGCAGGACTACCGATCTCAGCTAAGTGAACAACGCCCGCTAGATCGGTTTTTTCTGCACACACTTTTGCAGAAAAATTGAGTATCTGTTCTTCGCTTTCCAGAATGGATGGCTCAACAATCTGCACAGTGCAACCTCGATCTGTCAGCAGTGTAGCCAATTGACCTGCTATATCTGCTGCATCTCGAGTAATAACATAATGCCCAATATTTAGAGCACGTTTAGCATTCACCTCAATCGGAGCAGGTGAAGGTACAACTATATGCCGGAATGAGGAGTCCGAAAACTTGTTCGAAACCTCAGTTCCCATCCCGGCTACTTTAAAAGGGCTTGTCGCCGCTCCCACCGGCAAATCACATAAAAGATCTAACATACCCGTCAGATTTTCCTGTGTATTCAGCTCACCACGGTTTTCACCTAAAGCATCACCATAAGCTGCAGGAAGCGTTTTTAATAACGAACCAACAATCTCGATACGCTTAATGGAATCGATACCCAAATCAGCCTCAAGTTTTTGATCAAGGCCAACCATATCACTCGGATAACCTGTTTTATCTTCGACAATCTCCAGCAACATCTGCGTAATTTTGTCGCGATCAAGCGTATCACTTGCGGCAGATTCAACCGCAGCAACCGGTGCGGCTGGCGCAGTAGGTTCTGGCGCCGCTACTGGAGCAACAGCAGCTACCGGAGCAGGTGCTGGTGCTGGGGCCGAAACAGGAGCAACAGCAGGCGCAGCAACAGGTGCGGCGACGGCAGGAACTTCCATCGATAATTCAGCCATTTGAGGGGCTGCTTTAGGGAGACGCTGTGGTCGCGTTTCACCTGAACGGGGTACCGAAGTACCACCTAGATACATTGACATAACATTTTCCTGACTTTCCAGGAATTGACGCATCATATCAAAGTATTCTGCCATTACTGCCGGACCACCAGCATTTGGTGCTTGCCTGCGCCCATCCATCTTTCGCTCCTTGTTATGCTTAAAATGATGTCCATCATAAGAAATATTTGTGTTTAATTGCGACGAAGGAGTTGTCATAACTCCCTCCTCTTTCAATACAGTTGTCGTGACACTATTTTGTGCGATCACTTGCTCAAGCGTGACCCCAATCTGTCGAACAGGCTCAGAAGAGCGTCTTGCGCCACTACCATTAAGAATCCAAGCATGTTTTGAAATAGGCTCAGCACTTTCGTAACTAGTTAGCGCATCAGACGACACTATTTCACTCTGAATACCTGCCAGCAATGGTAATAAATCAAGCTCCACACCTTCGCTAACCAAATTAGCTAAGGCACTTAAAAGGCCATAAACGCCTTCTTGATCGTTATCTAGAGTAATTGTTGTATGCGGACGGTCGCCTAAAATCTGCTTAGTTAAACGAGAAAGAATTGATTTAGGTCCAATTTCAACAAACACCCGCGCGCCATCTCTATACATTGCCTCAATTTCAGCAACAAATTCGACCGGTTTAACTAGATGAGCAGCCATAGAGGATTTAAGCTGAGCAACTTCAGCATCATGCACATCACCGGCACTATTGGAATAAACAGATAATTCAGGAGATGTCCATTGAGTACTATCAATCAGTTTAGACAAATGAGACTGTGCAGGTTTCACAAAAGCTGAGTGGAACGCAGCGGCAACAGGTATTGGAGTTGCCATAATATCCGACTTAGATAACGCTTCAATCGCTTGCGCTATACCAGCCTTAGAGCCTGAAATAATACATTGCATTGGCGCATTATGATTTGCAACGATAACCCCATCGATACTTTTAATAGCATCCTCAACTTTATCGCGAGTGGCTTGCACCGCAGCCATTGTGCCTAGCTCATCTCCGGCATTCTTTGCCTCATCGACAATAAAGCGGCCACGCGCTTCTGATAAAGACACCAAGGTTTCATAATCAAATACTCCAGCAGCATGTAATGCAACAAACTCACCGTAGCTATGGCCAGCAAACATATCTGCATTAAACCCAAGCGTTTTCAGCATACGCCACAAACCGGTCTCCACTGCCCCTAATGCTGGCTGAGTAACATCAGTACTTGTTAACGCTTGACTAGCCTCTGCTTTCTGCTCCGACGTATAGACACCACGCGGATAGATAAAATCACTTAACCTGCGGCCCGAAAACCTCTTACCAAAAGCCTCTTTTAATAAGCCATCAGCTTCTGCCAAAGCATCACCTACAACAGGGTAGGTATAAGCTAACTCTCGAGCCATCTGAGTATATTGTGCACCCTGCCCTGGGAAGATAGCTGCCACTTTACCTTCTGCTTTCTGACCATCACCATAATAAGCACCTTCAGGCAAAGCAGATATTTCATCTTTTAAATAACCAAGCGTACCAACAAGTTTCTCAGCAAAATCAGCTTGATCTCGCACAACAAGAACAACTGTCGCCATATCTTTTTTGCGCTTATTAATCAGATTAAAAGAGAGCTTTTTAAGATCCAAATCTGTAACTGACGCCAACTCTTTGGCTGTATTCGAAAGTTTAGCGATTAACTTTTCTGTCGTTTCCTCACTCCAGATCAGAAGTTCCGCAGGGCCGCTTGCTCTTACCGCTTTTTTCATCCAAGGGCGATACTCACCTTGATACTCCTCCATAACAATATGGAAGTTGGTTCCACCAAAACCAAATGCACTACAAGCTGCACGTCTAGGCTGGTCATTTTTAATCCAAGGCCGAGCTTCATCCACCAAATATAGCGGGCAATCTTCACCCATCAGTACATTATTAGGCTGCGTCACGCCATAATGGGGTGGCAAAGTCTGATGTTTTAATGCTAAACAAGCCTTAATAAGACCCGCTACACCAGCCGCCGCTTTCGTATGGCCAACCATTGTTTTAACTGATCCAACTACGGCCTGATGCGCACCTGCTCCAGCCTCTTTCAATAAGCTTATGGTACTTTCCAGCTCAGCAGTATCTCCTGCCACAGTACCTGTACCATGAGCCTCAAACAAACCTACAGTTTCAGGACCAAAGCCCGCCTGCTTGTAAGCTCGACGCATAGCACGAAGCTGCCCTTGAGGTAGAGGCGCGGTTAAACCTTTCGCCTTACCATCACTGCTACCACCGGCACCTTTGATTACTGCATAAATTTGATCGCCATCACGCTCTGCATCAGCAAGTCGTTTCATAGCAACCATCGCTATTCCTTCAGAAATCACGATACCGTCACCAGAAGCATCAAACGTCCGGCAGCGTCCACGTGGAGAAAGAGCTTGGGTTTTACTAAAGCAGAGGTAGCCAAAAGGCCCCTGAACCGTATCTACACCACCTGCCAGCACCATATTACTGCGCCCAGCAGAAAGCTCAGAAATACCTTGATAGATAGCCGTTAGAGAGGATGCACAGGCGGCATCAGTCGTAAAATTAACACCGCCGAAGTTTAACCTATTGGCAATACGTCCAGCCATTACGTTAATCAAAATGCCAGCAAATGAGTCTTCCGTCCATTCCGGCAAAATATCCGCTATATGATCAGGTAGATCACCTTTAAAACGCGGCATTTCTGCACGCAAGCCATATTGCATACCTACATCACCCGCACCACCACTGGCACCGATGATTACAGAAGCATTTTCACGATCAAAATCACGTTTATCATAGCCCGCATCAGCTAAAGTTCTTGATGCCACCTCCAATGCCATCAGTTGCATTGGATCTACAGCTTCTACCGACTTAGGCGGCATCCCATATTTCGTTGGATCAAATACCAAATCATCAATAAAGCCACCCCAACGGGAGTAAATTTTATCTTTGGAGTAACGATCCTCATCAAAATACAACCTCCAGTCCCACCGATGGGATGGAATTTCAGTAATCGCATCAACTTTATCTAATATATTTGACCAATACTCTTCAGTTGAATTCGCTTGAGGGAATAGACCTGATATACCAACAATAGCTATATCAACAGGTGCGGAATCAGCTTCATCCTCCTGAGCTAAATCCATCGAATTCGCAATTAATAAAGCATGGCTATCTTCAGTTACTTGAGCATGCAGAGTCTCAACATCAATAAGCTCAGTACGCAAAGTAGCAACTTGACCTAACATATACATACCATCAGCATGCTGTGTTGCTTCATCTAGCGCCGTTAATTTTGCATTTTCACCTAGTCGTGCACACCCTTTGGAAGCAATGCGAAGCCGCCCCATAATAAGGTCATCCAAGGTAGCCCGAGCTTCATCAACAGGTACCCCCTGCTCTATCATCTCTCGACGTTTATTAAAAAACATCTTCGCAAATGGCGTATAAGCGCAACGACTCGCATGACCTGGGCCGGACTCCAGGCTAACCGTATGTTCACATTCAACCACTTCTTTCTGAAATGCTGGAACAATAGCCCCTGATTCAACTATCTCCTTGGTGAAGAGGTAACTACTCCCCATCAACGCGCCGACTTGAACACCTTTATCCAATAGAGGCGCAGCCAACACCTGAACCATAGCTGCAGATGCAGCATCATGTATCCCACCAGCGAATAATAACTGTATACCTTCGCCTTTAGTTTTTCCTGATTCCAACTCTTCCAGAAGCCGATCAACCATTGAGCTCCATAAAACGAAACTACTCAAAGGCCCTATATGACCACCGCACTCACGCCCTTCAAAAATAAAACGACGCGCACCCTCTTGCAGAAAAAGCGGAATCAAGTTGGCGGATGGAACATGCAAGAAAGACTTAATACCCTCTTGCTCTAATTTAACGGCCTGATCTGGTCGTCCACCAGCAATAATCGCATAAGGCGGTTTATACTTTTGAGCCAGTGCAATCTGTTCATCCAACAGTGACTGCGGCGCAAAGCCCAACAAACCAATCCCCCAAGGTTTATCACCAAGGCGTTCATCTGTATCAGCAAGCAATTTATCTAACGCGGCGCCTTTCAATAAAGCAAAAGCCAGCATAGGTAGCGCACCACCATCAGCCACTGCTCCAGCGAACTCAGCACTGTCAGAAACACGACTCATCGGACCTTGGACCAATGGAAAACGCACACCTAGCGCTTTAGCCAATGGAGCATTTTCAGCTAGAGGTTTATGTTGAATAGCAGCTTGAATCGAGTCATGGATAGTTTGATCAATGGCTGAAAAAACATCAGAAAGGTAACCATATTTTTCACGCCAAGCTTTGGCAAAACAAACATCCTGCCCTAAAGGCAACAATCCTTTTTGCGGCGAATCCCAATCTATCTTACCTAAGACATCTTCAGGCTTAACCAACTGGCCCGACACTTTAGAATTAAATGCTTGAGCTTCTCTGTAACCCGGGCGAACCAATACCCTAAAATAAGAACCCAGTTCTTCATCACCAACAGCTACAGTTTCATTACCTGACAAGTTTCCTACAAATGAGAATAAACTATCCGATAAAGGTGAGTCTTTTAACAATAAAACTTGGCTTTCAAGCACACCACCTTTTGCGCCAACAGCATGACAGGCAGCAGCAACATGAGGAGTAATACCACCTCGAACAAAAATAGGTAGATTTGTTTTTGAAGACCACTTTTGTAACAAAATAAAGCTACTGCCTTCACCAACAAAACCACCGGCTTCATGACCTTTAATCATAAAACCATCGATCTGTTTTTCAAGCGCCGCTGCATCGGTATGTGCATCCGTCACTTCAACTAGGACTGTGACCCCTAGCTTACGCATTTTTTTGATATCTGCCGCTAGCGTAGCCAGCAACAATTCATCAACTATAAGATAACTAAAACCTTGATCAACTTTAGTGGCCGCAAACGCAATAAGCTCTGACTGAGGAGTATCAACTTTGATACCGTATGAGTTTTTAGCATGTACAGACAGTAGTGCGAACTGTTCAAGTAATTTGTCAGCATCTGAACTCAATTCAGCATTTAATATCCCTATACCTCCAGCCCTGCAAGCAGCTATAGCCAACGAAGCATCATTATATCCCGCTGGAGTGTATACAAATTTCTTGAATTCGTTCATGCAATCTTCCCTGCCTCAAATTTAAGCTAGCAATCTAAACCAAACAGCAAAATCAATGCCATCAAAGCACTACAATTAATCCATTCATCAATAGAGGTTTTATCTATAAGATAGTGCATTCCCACAAACAAACACATCTACCTTAAATTTTATTAAAATTTTATCGAAATTTCACTAGCGCTGTTTTTTATAATCAATCAAGATAAAAATCAATAAAAACAAGGCAAAATATACAACAAAAAATTATAGCTCTCTGCAGTTTAATAAAAACAACAAACATACACAACAAGCCTTTTGCAGCGCAGCAAAAAAATATTAACTGAAAAGTATGACATTCAAGAGACAGAACAATAGTTCAAATACTGCACTAAAAAAGAGCAGAAAATTAATCTCACGCAATATAACAGCCCTTAAAGTTAAAAAACTTTAGCTGACGCGATTAAAAATTAAAGAGATTAAATAACGCTCTCCAAAGGAAACGTTAGATAAAAAAGCAGAGATGATATAGAGGTTTTAGCTATAAAAAGCCAAACAAGGGAAGGTAAAACAAAGAATCGCGCAATATGGAACAGAAAGGCATTTAACAAAGGGCTTATCAAACACGGATAACAGCTTCTAAACATTTTCCTCTCAACAAAAAATAAAAAACACTCGACATTGTCATCGAGTGTTTCAATAAGCAATACCTAGCTTCTAGGTTTCGGAATTGGCCAGATTATCTAAACCCCGCTCAACCATAGCCACGGCACTAAAGATAGCCCGCCCCTTATTCATTGTTTCTTTCCACTCTAGTCGCGGAACTGAATCAGCCACAATTCCAGCACCTGCCTGAATATGCAATACATTATCTTTAATAACAGCAGTTCTGATCGCTATAGCCGTATCCATATTGCCATTCCAAGATAGATACCCTACCGCACCACCATAAACACCGCGCTTAACCGATTCCATCTCATCAATAATTTCCATAGCCCGTACTTTAGGCGCGCCACTCAACGTACCTGCAGGCAACGTTGCACGCAAAACATCCATCGCTGACACATCAGGTTTCAACTTTGCATTCACATTGGAGACTATATGCATAACATGGGAGTAACGTTCAATCACCATCTTATCGGTAAGCTCTACCGCACCGATCTCAGCAACTCGACCTACATCATTGCGCCCTAAATCGATTAACATTAGATGTTCAGCAATCTCTTTAGGATCGGCAAGCAGCTCCTTCTCCATAGCAAGATCTTCTTCCGGAGTCGCTCCTCTCTTACGCGTTCCAGCAATAGGACGCACACTTACCTGCCCATCTTCAACTCGAGCAAGAATTTCTGGTGACGACCCCACAACATGAAAATCATCCAGATTAAGAACATACATATACGGTGAAGGATTTAAACACCGCAATGCTCGATATAGATCCAACGGTTTACTACTAAAAGGAATGGACATACGTTGGGAAATGACACACTGCATAATGTCACCATCCAAAACGTATTCTTTAATTTTATCCACAGCTTCGATAAATGCCTGCTCTCCGAAACTAGATTTAAATTCGGATTCATTGACAATTCGTTGCTGCCCAGACGACTTATCACCATAAGGTGTTGCGGACCTTAGCTGGAGTACAAGCTCATCAAGGCGACTCTGCGCTTTCTCATATGCATTAGCTTCTGCAGGATCAGCATGACAAATCAGCACTAATTTCCCAGCAAGATTATCAAATACAACCAACTCATCTGAAAGCATTAAAAGAATATCAGGCGTACCTAAAACATCCTCAGGACAACTATCTTTTAAACGTTTTTCCACATACCGAACACAGTCATAACCAAAGTACCCAACTAGGCCACCGTTAAAGCGAGGTAAACCCTCTATTTCAGGAACGCGATAACGTGCCTGAAAACTTTCTACAAAATCGAGCGGATCATCTACTTGATGGCTCTCGATTAGCTCATCCTCCTCAAAAATAGAAACATTCTCACCGAATATCTTTAAAACTGTTCGACTAGGCAGACCAATAATAGAATAACGCCCCCACGTCTCACCGCCCTCAACAGACTCCAGCAAATAGCTATAAGGTGCATTCGCTAACTTTTTGTAAGTAGAAAGAGGGGTATCTAAGTCCGCCAATACCTCACGCGTAACAGGGATACGATTAAAATTCTGCGCGGACAGTTCCGCGAACTGTTCTGGTGTCATGATAGGTCTCTCACAATGCCGATAAACTGTATTTTAAGACGTACTGAGCAGCACAATATAGAGGTAGGTACAGTAATAAAACTGGGATATGAAATCCACAACTCTGTTTGATATATAAAGTTGAGATTAAAGGATATCAAGCCTGCCTAAACTAACGTCTGCTTATGTAAAAACTTCAGACACGCCATCGCCATGACTCTCGAAGAGCAGCGAAATAAACACGTACCGTAATTTTCATTAGCATAGCTGTAGTAAGTAACATTACGTCAGGCTTAGATTTAAGTTAAAGAGAGATAAACCATATAGCAGCAACTAATTTGAATCAACCACCATCAGCAGGAAATATAACTAAATCAGTTTTTCTATACCAGCAGCCGCGAGAATCACCAGCAAGGTTATTAAGGAAGTAGCAAAAAAAAGCCTCGGATAACCGAGGCATAAATAAGTGCTGTGATAAAATCTAGCCTTGTTTCTAACTTAGGTCTCGAACAATAAAAAACTAAAACTCCAAGCCAAAAAACCGCCTACAGCTTGAAAGTACGCCTATGCTACCCAATCAAAAAACAACAAAAAAGTCGACTTTAATATCAAGAACAATCACTTTTTACGAAACGTTTCCACAACACACTCACAAAAGCAGATCTAACCTATCCACAATCAAATCCGGCTTAGCGAGAGATATAGCTTCGCCATGGTTATAACCATAAGGCACGCATACAACAGGACAACCTGCAGCTCTTGCTGCGCTAACATCATTAATAGAATCGCCCACCATTAATGAATTTTCAGCTGCGACATCACATCGACGCATAGCATCCAACAACGGCAAAGGATCTGGCTTTTTCTTAGCCAAGCTATCGCCCCCTAATACGACACTAAAAAACCGCTCCAACCCAAATCCAGTTAACATTGAGTGGGTAAAGTCTATCGGCTTATTCGTTACAAGGCCTAGCTTAATATCTTGCTCCACTAAGCCTTCTAAACATTCCAGAGCACCGGGATAGAGCTGACTTTGGTCCGCAGTAGCTTCACCGTAAAAACGCAAAAATAAAGCATACGCCTGCTCAAATAAGCTTTCATCAACCATCGCAGCATGAGAAGCATCCAGCAAAGCACGTCGTACTAGAGCCGCGGCACCTTTACCTACCCAACCAATCACTTTATCCACACCGGCTTCAGGCAAACCTAGAGCAAGTAGCATTTTATCAATAGCACAAGCGAGATCGGGAACACTATCAACTAGCGTCCCATCCAAATCAAACATAACAAGATCCGGATACTGCCCACCAAAAAGCTGACGCACAATCAACGACCTACCAATGCTAATTGTTCACGCATTTGCTGAATCGTTGCCGCATAATCATCCGTATTAAAGATGGCAGACCCTGCCACAAAAGTGTCTGCGCCTGCTTCAGCAATCTCTCTGATGTTACCCACACCAACGCCCCCATCAACCTCTAAACGAATATCTAAACCACTTTTATCAATAATTTCACGTGCCTGACGAAGCTTATCCAGTGTTCTTGGAATAAACTTTTGTCCACCAAAACCTGGATTAACCGACATCAGCAACACCATATCAACCTTATCCAGAACATACTCTAAATGACTCAACGGCGTCGCAGGGTTAAATACAAGGCCCGACTTACAGCCCGCATCTTTAATCATCTGCAGAGAACGATCCACATGCTCTGAACCTTCAGGATGAAAAGTGATATAACTCGCGCCTGCTTCAATAAAGTCACCAATAAGACGATCAACAGGCTTTACCATCAAATGCACATCTATAGGCGCTTTAATACCGTGTTTACGTAATGCGCTACACACCATTGGCCCAATTGTAAGATTAGGTACGTAGTGATTATCCATAACATCAAAATGAACAATATCCGCCCCCGCAGTTAATACATTCTCAACCTCTTCACCTAAACGCGCGAAATCAGCAGACAATATCGAAGGGGCGATCTTAAAATCAGGCATATTTTTGATCCAAAAAGTATAGAGTTAACCCATTTTAACGGAGCAAGCATCTTGCTGTCAGCCTACATCTTACTCATAATCAGAAATATGAAACTTATACTGCCTATTTTAGCCTCTCTATTTACATTCACCTCACTCAGTTACGCGGCTGACAATGAGGATTCGACCGCTGCCCCACCGGAGGCCACAGCACCGCTATCCCCAGCGGCTCAAAAATCTCGAATCGAACCTAGTTTAGATGAAAATAGAATTCAAGAATTAGTAAAGAACACACCTGAAGAAACAGAACTACTTCAATTAGATACAGGCAAAGCCGACGAAAAACTTATTGGTTTTTACCGCACGGAAGGTAGCGGTATCACTCAAGGCGGTATTATTATATTTCCTGACCAGAACACTCATATGGCATGGCCAGACAACCTAAAATACCTAAGTGAAGGATTATCTGAATTTGGATGGTATACATTAGCTATCTATCTACCGCAACCAGCAAGACTACCCATTCCAGAAAGAACACTACCTACATTATCCAACCTCACCCCAACAAACCCTTCGAGGGAAAGTGAAGACTCGGAACCAGCCAATAATGCACCTTCAGCCAAAGAGATAACCTCCACCCCGACGACAGACACCCCAAAAGACGAAGCTACCGATACTCCGAAAGAGCCCTACGAAGAGACTATTTTCCGCCTAGGTAAAACAGCTATTAGCTACATGGAAAGCCGCGAGAATTTAGACCGATTCATCATTATTGGCGTAGGAACCGGAGCCACTTGGGCCGCACAGTACGTTAATAAATTTCAAGAGGAGCAAGATCTTAGACTTCTAATGGTTGACGCTAAGTCTCCAGCAGACAGCTCGCTACCCAGCCTCTCTACCATACTTCCGGAGATCAAAGATACAATTATTGACCTGCACCACAGCTCACCCAGATCATCCGCGATAAACCTAACACAAAACGCCACGAACAGCCGATTACGGCTAGCTCGCCATAATAAAATGAATAATTTCCATCAGAGCAGAATGCCTGCCATGACTGATAATTGGAAACGAAATAGCTCTTGGCTGCTAAAACATGTACGCGGCACAATAAACACTTATGTAATAAAAGCTGAAGAAGCTGAGCGCGCCATAAAACTCAATAACAAAATACCCAGCAACGAACAAGCTCCTGGGCAATAATTCCTTTAAGCCTCAATCAACATAACAAGAGATCAGGTGTTACGAATCACGTGCATTTTTAATCCGTTCATAAGCTGCCTGAATCTCTTGGCACTTTTCTTTAGCTATCTCAATCATCTCTTCAGGTAAGCCCTTAGAAACTAGCTTATCTGGGTGATGCTGACTCATATGACGGCGATAAGCCTTCTTCACTTCCGCATCACTTGCATCACTACGAACACCCAAAACAGCGTAAGCATCTTCAAGCATCACACCACTATCGACACCATCATGCCCATGACGATAGAAATCACGTTCTGCTTTAACCCGTGATATTACTTCTTCTACGGAATCAACACCAAAATCCAACAACTGACACACAGCATCAATTACCTTAAGCTCAGCTTCACTCACTTCACCATCAGCCATAGCAGCTTGCAGCTGAATCTCTACGAACATGAGTTTTACGGTGGGCCTAGATCTCAGCATAATAGATAGAGGCTTAAGGACTTTACTTAAATCGAACTCAGGATCTTTCCCTTCTGAAAAGAAAGACATCGCCTGCAATTTACGAGACTCATCCAAACGCATCTGAACCATTACATTTCGTGCGTACTGAATTTCATCTTCAGTCACTCGACCATCTGCCTTCGCTATCCTCCCCATTACGATAAAGGTTGCTTTAAAAAAAGCCTCCTGAGGGTTCACTGCAGCCGCCGCACCTTTAAGGGCTCTACCAACCAAAAAGCCTACAAAACCGCCAAAAACTATCCCCCACAATCCGCCGGTAAACAAACCAACCGCCGCCCCCAACAGGATTGACGTAGAATACTTTTTAAAGACTGAGCCCAGCTCTGCGCCTTTTTGCTGTGGATCAAAAGCCATCTATTTTTTGCTCCTGTACTAAATAATCAATCTGTCGCAAGCGCTCCGGAGTGCCGACATCGGCCCAAAAACCGTCATACACAGCCCCACGAGCCTCGCCTTTGACAATAGCTTCTCGCAGAATAGGTCCCAACGCAGCAACCTCCCCCTCCACCAAATCGGCAAACATCTCTAGTGGCAATACACTAACACCACTAAAAGTGTATTTCTCCCCACGATCCGCATACAACCGCCCTTCATTCAAACAAAAATCCCCTTCTGGATTATGGGCCGGATTAGGCACTAGCACCAAATAAGGTGATTTATCAGCCAACTGATTGAGCGAAGAATAAGGAAAGTCCGTAAAAACATCACCATTAACTAAGATAAATGAGGTTTCATCTTTAGATTCAAGCAGCGGCAACGCTTTTCTAATACCACCCGCAGTTTCTAATGGCTCCGCTTCTCGAGAGAAGACGATATTAGCACCAAACCGTCTGCCATCACCTAGATAAGCTTCAATCTGATCACCTAACCAGGCGTGATTAACGACAATATCACTAAAGCCTGCAGCCACTAAACGCCGAACATGATATTCAATCAAAGGAACGCCAGCTATTTCCAAAAGAGGCTTAGGGGTTGTCAGCGTAAGCGGTCTCATCCGTTTCCCCATACCAGCAGCCAAAATCATTGCTTTCATTCAACAACCCAATTATTCAATACATCAGCATCAAAATACTGACTTTTCTGCATACGAGGCACCACTTTTTGCACTAACCAGCCAGCAATGGGCTTCAGTTCTTCTGTTTTTGCTGCCACTGCAATCAAATAGTTCATAGTACGAGGAATATCAGACAAATAACCTGATTTACCATCACGGATATTTAATCGAGCAAAAATCCCAATGGCTTTTAAATGACGCTGAGCACCCATAAGATCAAACCAGCGAACAAAATGAGCCTGATCTGGCATCATCTGCCCGTTCTCAATCAAGCTTAGGCGATACTGTTCTACCCAACGATACACCTGATCATCAGGCCAGCTGATATAGCAATCACGCAATATAGAAGCAAGATCGTAAGTGACCGGCCCCTCAACCGCATCTTGAAAATCAATTACACCGGGTGCTTTACCCTCTCGGCACATTAAGTTCCTAGAATGGAAATCTCTATGCACAAACACTAATGGCTGCTCTAGCGCAGAATCGATCACATAGTTAAATAGAAACCTAAGCATCTGCTGTTCATCGACATCTAATTCAATCCCTAAAAGCTTCTGTAAAAACCACTCTCGGAACAACTCCACCTCTCTATCCAGAAGGGTGCGGTCATAAAGAGGTAGTACCGCAGGCTTGCAGCTTTGTATAATCAATAAACTATCTAATGCATCAGCATAAAGCTGCTCAACAGAAGACTTATTTAATTTATTTAAATAAAGATCATCGCCAAAATCCTCCAACAGCATAAAGCCTTGCTGCAAATCATATCTATGCACGTGAGGTACTGAAACAGCTATTTTTTCCAACTCAGCAGCAATTGAGACAAAAGGGCGGCTATCTTCTTTTTCCGGTGGTGCATCCACAGCGATCCAACTCGCACCATTAGATTTTGCACGAAAATAACGTCGAAAACTCGCATCTCCAGAGACAGGTAGTAGTTGCCATTCACTAACATCAAACAGATTGAACGCCAATAGCTCACGCCCTAACCATTGCTTCAACTGCGTATATCGCTGATCCATTAAACTGTTTCGCCCTATATCTTAAGCTTATTTTTCGCCTATTATTACACTCCACCCCCTTAAATGGGTACAACATCACTCGATATAAGTATAAAGAACCGAACAATCCACATAAAAAACAAGCGAATGCTACACTCGCCGCGGAGAATGATTTATCATTCTCCGCTTTATACTTTGTTTAACAGAGGTTCGGGCAATTACCGGATTCTCCGGAAACTGCTGAAACGGATTTAGTTAATAGATGCCCTTCGCCAAACGTTCAACATATACGCTAACAATTGCTATCAGTGCTGCATTACTTTCTAGCTATGCAGCTGCGGAAGCGACGACTCCAGACCAAGAGATGGCCTGGAGCTGTAATATGACTAAAGATGGTGAATGGGATTGCTCCGCTGACGAAGAAGCCGTCAACACTGCTGAAGAAGCAGAGCCGGTACAAAGTAGATCTGAAACAACATCAAATACAGCTCAAGACACTAGCAAAGCAGCAGATTCGGTTGACATTCAGCCGGCACCAACAGCCATTGCTGCACCCATTACAACAGTCCGTCCCGAGAAACCTCAACAAACAAACTCGCAGAATAAGAAAAAAGAACCAATTACAAAACCACCTGCTGTTGCGGTCAAGCCAACATCAAATGGTGTTTGGGATTGCGTAGCGAACCAAGCAGGTGAGTGGGTATGTAATGGAGAGGAAGGAAGCACTCAAGCGATCGCATCCCAACCAGCAATTAAAAACGCCCAACCAAAACCAGTACAAACCGCACCAGCTGCAGTAAACACACAACCAATAACAACGGCTGAAGTTATCGGTAATGAGTGGCAATGTAGCACATCCGCCAGTGGCGATTGGGATTGTAGCAAGGTAAATATCCACGCTCTTTCAGTCCCTAGCGGACACACAAACAAAGGCCCATCAACTCCGGCTTACATTACAGAAAACCCATACTCACACTTAGATTGGGCCTACTATAGAAACCCTGTTGGGCAACAGTGTGCAGGACGTTATTTAGAACCGGAATACCCTATCACTGGTGATGAAAGGCTCGATAATCCGCCGTTATACTTTGAAGCTGACCAATCCTCTACCATTATTGGTGGACTAAGCCAACTATCAGGCGGCGTTCAAATGCGACAGGGCCAACGACGCTTAAATTCAAGTAATGCTGAACTCGATCAAGTAACCAACAAAGCCCGCTTTGATGGCAACGTACAATATAGAGAGCCTGGCTTACTACTACTCAGCGACAATGCTCAAGTTGATACAGTCACTTCTGAAGCTATCTTCAGTAATACTCACTATGTTATGCATGAGGAAGGACTAAGAGGTAGCGCAGATCGGATTATCCGTTTAGAAGATGAGCGCTTGCGTATGGAAAATGGCGATTACACCTACTGCCCTCCTTACAGCGAAGCGTGGCAACTCCATGCAGATAGCATAGTTATTAACAAACAAGAGGGATACGGTGAAGCAGAGGATGCTGTACTACGCGTCGCTGGTGTCCCTATATTTTACACCCCCTACTTTACCTTCCCTATTGATGATCGTCGCAAATCAGGTTTCTTATCGCCCAGCCTAGGCTATAGCGGCGACAGTGGTTTCGATGTTTCTGTACCTTATTATTTCAACATTGCACCAAATCTAGATGACACATTAACGACTAGGCTAATAACGGATCGCGGGCTTATGCTAGAAAACGAGCTCCGATATATGAATAGTTGGTCAAAAAACACCATCAATACAGCTTACATTAATAACGACGATGTTATCGATGACAACCGCTGGCTACTAGGTATAGAGCACACTGGCCACTTTGCTGATAACTGGCACACAAATGTAGATTACACCGCAGTAAGTGATGACGATTACTTCGATGACCTAGATACCAATTTGGAAATATCTCGCCAGAACCATTTAGATAAGCGGGCCGATATCTCCTATATTAAAGAAAACTGGCAATTTAGAGCTAGAGTTCATGACTATCAGACAATAGATCAGAGTAGTAAATCACCTTATAAACGCCTGCCTCAGTTAAGACTTACTGGCATAGAAAACTTCGGCACGGGTGGGGAATTTAAGTACTTAACTGAATACACCCAGTTTGATCGTAATTTAACGGGGCTCACTGGAAGTGACCGGATAATAGGTGAACGACGATTTATACACCCCACTTTAAATTATAGATGGCAAAACTCTTGGGGGTATTTAAAACCTCAGTTAGGACTTTGGAGCTCTTCATATTCATTGGAAAATCAAGTTTCAGGATATGACTCAGATCCGAATATTAACGTTCCGATCCTCAGCATAGATAGTGGACTCTTTTTTGAACGCGCCATGTCTAATGGCGGCACCCAAACCTTAGAACCAAGGTTCTTCGCTTTATATGTACCTGAAGAAGATCAAGACAGCATACCCAACTTCGACACCTCTGAGCTAACATTTGATTACAGCTCACTATTCCGCACCAATCGTTTCAGTGGTTCAGACCGAATCGGAGATGCCGAGCAACTATCACTAGGTATTACCACTAGGATTCACACAGAAAGCGGCTTTGAACAAGCAAGTTTCAGCATAGGCCAGGCCTACTATTTTGCTGACAGAAAAATCCAACTCGATAACACCGACCCCGACGAAACTAGCGGTCAAAGCGATATAGCAACACAAGCCGCCTGGAACTTATCTCCCAATTTTAGGGTCAGCTTAGATACCATTTTAGATAACAGCGATTACAAAGTTTCAGAATCTAGCGCCAGATTACGTTATAACAGCGACTCCAATCATCGATTCAACTTTAGTTATCGCTTCAAAGATACAACAAGGGAACAAACTGATTTATCATTCATCTGGCCACTTGCCAATAACTGGACAGGTATGGGACGTTGGTTATATGACATCCAAGACAGCGACAGTCTTGAAACAGCCCTGGGTGTCGAGTATGAAAGCTGCTGTTGGAAAGTTAGCTTTGCAGGGCGCCGCTGGCTTGATGACACAGATGAATTTGATACAGGCATTTTCCTTAAATTTACCCTTAAAGGACTCGGCTCATTCGGAAGCGGCGATAGCAGCTTCATGGATGACATAATCGGCTATGAAGAGCGTGAAGAGCAAAATGAAGACTAAGCTCAGAAAAATATTTTCAATCGCAGCACTAACTCTGCTAATTCCTACCCACTCAGCACTGGCGGACGCAGTACCCCTTGACCAAGTCGTTGCCGTGGTCAATGACGGTATTGTTATGCAGAGCGAACTTGATCAACGCGTTGCCATAACTCGTGAACAGCTATCCGCCCGCAACACAAAGTTACCTCCCGATAATATCTTCCGCAAGCAGGTTCTAGATCGATTAATATTGGAAAGCATTCAAAAACAGCTTGCTCTACAGCAAGGGATTCGTATCTCTGATAGCCAGCTCAACAACACCTTAAACGGCATCGCCTCACAAAACGGCTTATCATTAGAGCAGTTCCGCGAAGCATTGATCGCCGAAGGACGGAACTACGCCCAAGTCAGAGAGCAAATTCGCGGCGAATTACTACTTAACAGTGTCCAGCAAAATATGGTCAACCGACGTATTCGCGTATCAGAACAAGAGCTCGACAACTTTTTGAAATCCGAAACAGGCCAAAGCCAGCTGTCTGCAGAATATTCCTTAGGGCATATTTTGATTGCTACCCCCTCTCAAGCATCACCAGAGATGATTCAACGAGCAGAAAGAATTGCTAAAGATATTCACACTAAACTCGAAAATGGAGAGGACTTCTCCAAGCTCGCCGTGGAATTTTCCAACGCACCTAACGCACTTAATGGTGGCGACCTAGGCTGGAGAAAGGCCGCAGAATTACCTGAAACTTTAGGGAATGCAGCGCGCCAACTTTCCCCCTCAGAATTCAGCAAACCTATACGCTCATCAAGCGGCTTCCATATCATTCTAATGAAGGATAAACGCGGCGGTTCAGTACAATTAGTAGAGCAACGCCTTGTAAGCCACATATTACTTAAACCAAGTGAAATTAGAACGTCCGCTCAGGCGCAACAACAAATAATGGATATCAAAAAACGAATCGATAACGGCGAATCATTTGCATCATTAGCAAAAGAGTTTAGTGATGATCCTGCGAGCGGTTCAGAAGGCGGGTCTCTCGGCTGGACTCAAGATGGACAGATGGTCCCTGAATTTGAAGAGGTGATGAACAATACACCTACAGGGCAAGTATCAGCACCTTTTGAATCACGCTTTGGCTGGCATATCCTAACCGTCCTAGATAAACGCACCCAAGATCTAGGCGAAGAGATGCAAGAAAACCGTGCACGAGCCGTTATCCAAAAACGTAAGTTCAATGAAGAACTAACTAATTGGTTACGCGAGATACGTTCACAAGCTTATGTAGACATCAAGGAGTAATCAGCTTGGGGACGAACCGCCTTGTCATTACACCAGGTGAACCTTCGGGAATTGGCCCTGACTTGTGCATTCAAATTGCACAGTTAGGGCACATTGATGAGTTAGTTGTCATTGCTGACCCAGAGCTTCTTCGTCAACGGGCGAAGCAATTGCAACTTCCGCTCAACATTGAGCAATTCGACCCCACTCAACCCGCATCACCAACACCAGCCAGAACATTAAAAGTAATTCCCGTTCCGCTGAAAGCAGACGCCATCCCCGGAAAGCTCAATACCGCAAATGCGGAATATGTTTTAGCTACATTATCCCTAGCAGCTAACGGCTGCTTAGATGGTACTTTCTCTGCACTTATTACAGCACCGGTTCATAAAGGTGTAATCAATGACGCCGGCATACCCTTCAGTGGCCACACAGAATTTCTCGAAGCATTAACAAAGACAAGTAAAGTGGTCATGATGTTAGCAACCGAAGGGCTACGTGTTGCTTTAGCCACCACCCATTTACCACTTCGAGAAATAGCCGATGCGATCACACCCGCCCTACTGACCGAAGTGATTGAAGTCCTCAATCAGGATCTAAAATCCAGTTTTGGAATTAAGTCGCCTAAAATATTGGTCACAGGTCTTAATCCCCATGCAGGCGAAGGCGGCCATTTAGGTATGGAAGAGATTGAAGTTATTGAACCTACTCTGGGAAAATTAAAAGCTAAAGGGATTAATCTAATCGGCCCCCTCCCCGCCGATACCTTATTTACCGAGAAATACCTACAAACCGCTGATGCCGTATTAGCTATGTACCACGACCAAGGCCTTCCCGTGCTAAAATACAAAGGTTTCGGCAAAGCAGTAAATATTACCTTAGGCATGCCCATTATCCGTACGTCGGTCGATCATGGCACAGCACTCGATTTAGCAGGCACAGGAACTGCAGATCTAGGAAGCCTATTAACAGCAATAGATTATGCTGGCGAAATGTCTCGCCATCGCAGCCAACTCGCGAACTAATTCATGAGCAAAAAACCAATAGCACATAAAGCCCGAAAACGTTTTGGGCAAAACTTCCTGCATGATCACGGCGTTATTCGCCGTATTATCCGTGCAATTTCACCTCATGAATCAGACCAAATTGTTGAAATTGGACCCGGGTTAGGCGCCTTAACTGAAGAACTGTTATCTGAAGCAGGAGAGTTAGATGCAGTAGAGCTCGATAGAGACCTTCCACCTATCTTACGCACTAAATTTTTTATGTATGGGGACAAATTCCGCATTCATGAAGCGGATGCAATGAAATTTGATTTCTCACAACTTCGCAAAAACGAAAAGCGCCTACGTATAGTCGGAAACCTACCTTATAACATATCAACCCAATTAATCTTCCACCTACTTAGCCATTCAGACAATGTGGAAGACATGCACTTTATGCTACAAAAAGAGGTGGTTGATAGAATGGCCGCTGGGCCTGGTGAAAATAACTACGGTCGACTGGGAATTATGGCGCAATATTACTGTAATGTGGAATCGCTATTTAAAGTACCACCCGGTGCTTTTAACCCTGCCCCAAAAGTAGATTCAGCGATCATACGCTTAACGCCATATCATGAATTACCCTATACCGCCGAAGATATCGAGCAATTCCAAGTGGTCGTAAGAACTGCATTCAATATGCGCCGCAAAACTTTACGTAACAATCTAAAGCCATTACTCAGTGCCGAAGCACTCGAGAGCATTGGAATTGATCCAACACTACGTCCAGAACGATTATCAGTTGCTGATTTTGTCACTATAAGCAACTACCTTACTCAACACAAAGGCAAAGAAAAAATTAATGGATAATATGTCGCTTGGGGATAAAATAACTATAGAAGTCAACACAGCCTATCTGGATAAGCAATCTGACCCCGATAGCAAGCGTTACGTGTTTTCTTACCAAATTACAATTACCAATCACAATCCCATTCCAGTACAGCTTCTAAATAGATATTGGTTAATTACCGATGGAAATCAACACATTCAAGAAGTCCAAGGGGAAGGTGTCGTAGGTGAACAGCCTGTTATAGAGCCCAACTCAAGCTACACTTATACTAGTGGTTCAGTGCTCACCACTAGCGTAGGAAGCATGCAAGGACATTATGAAATGAGCACCGATGAAGGCGAACTGTTTAAAGCGCCCATCACCCCATTTACTTTAGCCAGTCCAAACGCATTACACTAATTAACACGATCAGAGTCGCACTTTATGGCTATATATGCGGTTGGGGATATCCAGGGCTGTTATCAAGAGCTCAGACTTCTCTTACAACAAGTTCAATTCTCCGAGAGTGACCAACTATGGGTCGCAGGCGACTTAGTTAATCGCGGCCCCCAGTCTTTAGAAACCTTAAGGTTTATCAAAGCCTTAGGACCTAGAGCCACCTGCGTACTGGGCAATCATGATCTACACCTTTTAGCCGTGTATTTTGGTGCAACCCATCATAAACGTAGCGATACACTGACACCCATTCTTCAAGCGCCCGATAAACACGAATTGCTCACATGGCTACGTAAACAAAAACTCATGGTTTACGATAAACATGCAAAGGTCGCTATGGTCCATGCCGGCATCCCCCCATGCTGGAGCATTAGCAAAGCACAAAAACGCGCAAAGGAAGTCGAAAAAGTACTTGACAGCACGCTTGCAGGTGAATTTTTTAACCACATGTATGGTAACCAACCTAATACCTGGTCACCCCATCATCAAGGCTGGAACCGCTTAAGACTCATTACTAATTACTTTACACGCATGCGTTTCTGTACAGTAGAGGGTAAATTAGACTTTTCAGCAAAAGGTGATTTAGATTCGCAGCCTCACGGCCATAAACCTTGGTTTCAATTTCCGCGCAAAGATCCAAATGAGCAAGATATACGTATTCTTTTTGGTCACTGGGCTGCATTAGAAGGGGAGGCAAACGCCAAGAATGTCTTTGCCTTAGATACAGGGTGCGTGTGGGGTGGAAAACTCACAACATTACGTTTAGATGATATGCAGTTATTTAGTACACCTTCCATCACGGCAAAACCACTTTCACCTGAAACCAATAACGATACAAAGGTAACCGAATGAGTGAATTCCAATGTATAGACTCCACCCAAGCAGTTGCTCTGCTAGAAGACGGCGCAGAAGTCGTTGATATACGTGACCCTCAAAGCTTTACACAAGGCCACATTTCAGGCTCGTTCAACCTTAGCAATGAAAACATGCACCAATTCATGCATGATGCCGACATGGATAAACCCTTATTAGTCTGTTGCTACCATGGTATCAGTAGCCAATCCGCTGCCCAGTTCTTAGCTGAACAAGGATTTGACCGCGTTTACAGCATCAACGGCGGTTATGAAGCATGGCGCGCAGAACAGCCAACGCTATGTGAGCAAAGCTAATGCAAATTTATCTGGTAGGTGGTGCGGTTAGAGATCACCTCTTAGGTTACCCTGCATTTGATAAAGACTGGGTTGTTGTCGGTGCTACGGCAGAAGAGATGCTATCTCAGGGCTATCAGCCGGTAGGTCAAGATTTCCCTGTATTCATCCACCCCGACACTGGCGAAGAATATGCACTTGCCAGAACAGAACGTAAGTCTGGCAAAGGTTATACCGGCTTCAACTATCATGCCGATCCCTCTGTGACACTAGAAGAGGATCTACTCAGGCGAGATTTAACAATTAATGCAATGGCATTAGGCCCAGATAAGCAACTGATTGACCCCTACAATGGCCAAGAAGATCTACAAAAAAAGTTACTACGCCATGTATCACCTGCATTTTCAGAAGATCCATTAAGAGTACTACGCGTAGCCCGCTTCGCCGCACGGTACGCCCACTTAGGCTTCAGTGTCGCAGATGAAACTCTGACACTTATGCACCAGTTGTCACAAACGGATGAATTAGAACATCTGACCGCAGAACGAGTCTGGAAGGAATTTGAGCGTGCATTAACTGAACGATCACCGGAAATTTTTTTGCAGGTGCTGCATCAAGCGGGCGCCATCACAAAAGTACTGCCTGAGTTCACAGACACCCTTAATGACCCTGATTTTTGCAAGAACTTTGCCACGCTCTGCCATAAAAATGAGAGCGCTATTATTCGTTTCGCCGGCCTACTGTCCTTAGCAAAAAACATCAACACCCTAAGTTTTTGTGATCGTTTACGCGCACCTAACAGTTACAAAGACCTTGCTCTGCAATGCAAAAAACACCACCAGCAGCTCGCCCAATTCGATCACCTAGATGCACAAACAAAGCTAAACACTTTGCTGCAATTAGATCTGATTCGACGCCCACAGCGTCTGCCGCAATTACGTCTGTGCTTAGATACGCTCCACGATACCGTACAGCTCGATAGCCTGCCCCCTATTCTAGAGCAGATAGCCCTAATTCAACCTAAGCAACTTATGGCTGAAGGATTTACGGGGCCCGCATTGGGAGAAGCGATCAACAACCGCCGCCTATCTATCTGCCAACAATTCAATCAGGAGACATAATGAATAAAGTAGCCTTAATTACAGGTGCAGCCAAAAGAGTTGGCTCAACTATCGCCGCACACCTTCACGCCCAAGGCTACTCAGTTATAATTCATTACAACGCATCCCTTAATGAAGCAGAGGCTCTTGCAAACAAGCTCAATAATATCCGCCCAGATAGCGCTGACATACTTCAAGCTGACCTAAATATAATGCACGAGGTCGAGCAACTAGCAAATAGCAGTCTTAATAAATGGGGACGCATTAATCTACTAATCAACAACGCATCAGCCTTCTATCCCACACCTCTAAACACAAGTACACAAGAGCAGTGGGATAATCTAGTAAACTCCAATTTACGCGCACCCTACTTTCTAAGCGCCGCATTAAGCCAAACCCTTCGTCAAAACAACGGCTGCATTATCAATATGATTGATATACACGCACAACGAGGGCTACCAGGTCATCCTATTTATTCGATTGCCAAAGCAGGACTAGAGATGATGACTAAAAGCCTTGCCAAAGAACTGGGGCCAGAAGTTCGCGTTAACGGCGTATCACCCGGGGCTATTTTATGGCCCGATGTAGGCTTATCTCAGGCACAACAAACGGCTATTTTAGATAAAACATTACTAGGAAAAACAGGTGATGCAGAAGATCTAGCAGAAGCCGTCTACTTTTTAGCCAATGCAGACTATATTACCGGCCAAATACTCGCAGTAGACGGTGGAAAATCACTTTATAGCCATTAATTCTGAGTTTAAGTACGACAAGGAAGCTGATGCCCTGCCCACTCAAACTCAACCGTCCAAAGCTTCTGCTGGTTTTGAGAAGAACCCCATAACTCAGCATAGGTCATATCTAATTCAGGGTGTTTTATATCGGGTGCAATCTCTGCTAACGGCTGCAACACAAATGCATTTTTTGTCACTTCGTCCCTAGGTAACTGAACACCCGAAAACACTCCAACATATTGATCATAAGTTAAAATATCAATATCTAAAGTACGACCACTAAACTTCGGCCCTTTTCGGCAGCGCCCATTATCATCTTCAATACGCTTCAATCGCTTAGATAATTCAGAAACGGAGAGCTCCGTTTTAAATTCAGCGACAAGATTAAGAAAGTTATCCCCCTCAAAACCAACCGCTTCACTTTCATAAACAGAGGAGATTAACAATGATCCAAAGTGCTGTTGAAGCGCATCCAGCGCAGAACGGGTGTAACGCTCTCTATCAGTATTACTACCAACACTCACAAAAACCTGAGCCATTAAAACCGCTCTCCACGCTCAATAATTACACCTACATCAGCAGCTTTCGGTACAGCTCCCGGCTTACCTAAGCGCAAACGCAACCATTTTACAGAAAATTCATTGATCACAATGTCTGCAATCTGTTCTGCCATAGTTTCAACCAGCAAAAATTCACTTTGCTCAATAAACTCAATCAAACGATCAGAAACCGATTTATAGTTAAGCGTATTCTCTACATCCTCGGTATTCGCTGCTTGACGGATATCCGTGCCCATCTCCAAATCGAGATTAACTCGCTGACGAATTTCGCGCTCCCAGTCATAAATACCTATAACTGTTTCCACTTCTAACTCTCGAATGTACACTAAATCCATAACTCTACTCTTGGACTGATAATGACCGATACTGGCTTAATCACCATTGGACTAGTTTTTTTAGCCTATCTTTGGGGCTCTATCCCCACAGCCGTACTTGTTTGTCACGCATTAAATATTTCCGACCCTCGAAAACAGGGCTCAGGCAATCCTGGAACAACCAATGTACTCCGTATAGGCTCACGTAAAGGGGCACTCGCCACTCTTGCAGGCGACGTAGGCAAAGGCATCTTAGCACTTTTACCTTGCTCCATTTTACAACTACCTAGCACTGAACAATCATTATGTGCCCTAGCCGCTGTAATAGGGCACCTATTCCCTTTGTTTTCTTCATTTCGGGGAGGCAAAGGCATAGCCACAGCACTTGGGGTATGCGTAAGCCTATTTTGGCCAATCGCCATACTGCAAACATTCGTGTGGTGCCTCATTTTCGCTCTAAGCCGAACAGCCTCAATGGGGTCAATTGCTACCGTCCTAGTCACCCCTATACTCGTTTGGCTGGCCGCACCAGCCTACCTTCCCGTGATATTAGTGATCTCAGTCTTACTTTTACTCAGTCACCGAAGAAATATAAGAAACTTGCTACAAGGTAAAGAACCTCGTTTTTAGGTGCAAGCTAAGATCCTACCTATAACGCAGCAAGCGTATCTAATGGCCAACGGGGTTTGGTAATTATTTCCAAGCCACTCTGCTGTCCTGCCATTAATCGTTGACAACCTGCATAAGCGATCATCGCACCATTATCAGTACAAAACTCAGGACGCGCATAAAATAATTCAGCTCGTTCTTTCAGCACCATCTCTTCCAGTCGTTCACGCAATCGCTGATTAGCACTAACACCACCCGCAATAATCAGTTGTTTAAAGCCCGTATGCTGCAGAGCCCGTTTACATTTAATCGCTAACGTATCGACCACTGCCTCTTCAAAAGCTGATGCAATATCACAGATAGTTTGTTCGTCAATATATCCATTCTCATCGCGATGATCATTACTGGTATTCAACGTATACGTTTTAAGTCCTGAAAAACTCATATCCATACCGGGGCGATCAACCATTGGTCGGGGAAAACGAAAACGCGTGCGGTCACCCCGCAAGGCATGCTTGGCAACCAAAGGGCCACCAGGATAATCAAGTCCAAGCATTTTAGCTGCCTTATCAAAAGCCTCACCGGCAGCATCATCTAAAGACTCTCCAAGCAGGGAGTATTGACCTATACCATCCACTTGAACTAGTTGGGTATGGCCTCCTGACACGAGCAAAGCTACAAAAGGAAAAGATGGTGGCGTTTCTTCAAGCATAGGCGCCAACAGGTGCCCTTCCATATGATGTACACCTATAGCAGGTATACCCCAAGCCAACGCCAAAGCTCGTCCTGTTGATGCCCCTACCATCAGTGCTCCGATCAGCCCAGGACCTGATGTATAAGCAATTGCATCAACATCGCCTTTTTTTACGCCCGCTTTTTGAAACACTTCATCAAGTAGAGGTAACAGCTTACGCACATGATCCCGGGACGCCAATTCAGGTACTACACCACCATACTCAGCATGCATTTTTACTTGGCTATATAAGACATCTCCTAACAACCCTTGTTCACTATCATAAATAGCAACACCCGTTTCATCACAAGATGTTTCAATTCCCAATACGCGCATTCTGGACTCACTCACCTTAAGACCAATAGAGGTTTGCGCGCATTATACCCTTGCCATCCACGACCTGCACATAAAATAGCGCAAAGCGGCATTAACTGCTTTACTTAACTTAGCGAAAGGAATAGAATTTTGCGCCTTGCCATAAAACCGTCTGTTTTATGGCAAGTTTTATTGCATTTAACTCAACAATTTATAGGGTTTGTTAAAACATGCCAGCTGTAAAAGTTAAAGAAAACGAGCCATTTGATGTAGCTCTACGTCGCTTCAAACGTTCTTGCGAAAAAGCAGGTGTATTAGCTGAAGTTCGTCGTCGTGAATTCTACGAGAAGCCAACATCTGTACGTAAACGTAAAGCAGCAGCAGCTGTTAAACGTCACGCTAAAAAAGTATCTCGCGAAAACGCACGTCGCGTACGCTTGTACTAATACACGAGATATACATTAGATCCCATTCAGGTAATTAGAGGTGAGTCATGTCAGAGCTTAAGCAGCAAATCACTACCGAGATGAAAGCTGCAATGCGTGCCAAAGATAAGGAACGCTTAAGCACTATTCGCATGATGTTAGCCGAACTCAAACGCATCGAAATTGATGAACGCATTGAGCTGGATGATACCCGAGTTCTTACGGTGCTAGACAAAATGTCTAAACAGCGCCGCGACTCTATCTCGCAATTTGAAGAAGCGGCACGCATGGATCTTGTAGATGCTGAGCGACGGGAGTTGGAGGTGATTAAAACTTTCCTGCCGCAACCGCTTACCGAAGAAGAAGTAGCAGCTATTGTCAAAAAAGCTGCGGAAGAATCTGGCGCACAATCCATGCAAGACATGGGTAAAGTAATGGGGCTCATCAAGCCTCAGGTACAAGGTCGCGCCGATATGGGAATTATCTCCAAGCTCGTCAAATCGCAATTATCCAGCTAAACTGCCGCTGAATATATTCAGCAGCTAATAATATGGCCGGACGCATTCCACAAAGTTTTATTGATGACCTTTTAGCACGCGTTAACATCATTGACGTGCTAGATGGACGTGTTCAAAAGCTAAAACGAGCTGGAAAAAACTACTCAGGACTTTGTCCATTCCATAAAGAAAAAACCCCCTCCTTTTCAGCCAATCAAGAAAAACAGTTTTACTACTGTTTTGGCTGTGGCGCAGGCGGCAACGCCCTTGGGTTTCTTATGGATTACGAGAACATCAGTTTCCCAGAAGCGGTTGAAGAACTCGCAAAAACCGCCGGAATGGAAGTACCCCGCGACGATTCTCCCCACCAACGGGAAAAAGACCAGCAACTAAAAACGCTATACACACTTCTTGACGCTGCTACCACCTATTATGAAGAACAGCTCCGCAACAACGACACCCGCACAGATGCAGTAAACTACCTCAAATCTCGCGGACTAAGCGGACAAGCAGCCAAAGCCTTTTCTATCGGCTTCGCACCTTCCGGTTGGGATAATCTACTTACCCACCTAACCGATGGCGATTTAGAGAAAGCAAAGCGGCTAGAAGAAGCCGGCATGCTTATCCACAATGAGGAGAGAGATAGCCGCTACGATCGATTCCGCAATCGCATTATGTTCCCAATTAGAGATCAACGGGGCAGAACAATCGGTTTTGGTGGACGCGTACTCGGAGATGATAAACCTAAATACCTTAACTCACCCGAGACACCAACCTTCCATAAAAGCCGAGAGCTTTACGGTCTTTATGAAGCTCGAAAACATAACAGCAAACTAGATAGACTGATCATTGTTGAAGGTTACATGGATGTTGTCGGCTTAGCACAATATGGGATCCACTATGCCGTAGCGACTCTAGGCACAGCAACAACGGATCAACACCTAGAGCGACTCTTTAAAATTGTCCCCGAAATCATCTTTTGCTTTGATGGGGATAACGCAGGGCGTGAAGCTGCAGTACGCGCACTTAAAACAACTATGCCCGTAATCGAAGATGGCAAAGAGGCTCGTTTTCTCTTCTTACCTGAAGGTGAAGACCCTGATAGCTTAGTCAGGCAGGAAGGTGAAGTTGCATTTAGCGAGAGACTCTCAAAAGCACAACCTTTGTCGGAATTCTTTTTTAAAAGCTACTCAGAAAATGCGGATTTAGATAGCATGGATGGGCGCGCGCGATTTAGTACCGAAGTACTACCAGCAATCAACGCCATGCGCCCTAGCTTATTACAACAGATGATGCTCGACAAAATATGTGAACTGACTAACTTATCCCTGGAACAGCTGCAAACAACCGTCAACTTCCATGAAGCCATCACACCCAACACCCCTCAAGCAAGCCCGTCAGCTCAGACTGAAAATACATACAGTGAATATGACTATCAGCCAAACGATCATGCACACTACGCCGATAGCGAAAGGCATGATTACGATACAGTAAATACTTACTCACCCCATAACAGGGATGAATTCAACGGCAATAACGTTAAAAAAAGCTTAAGGCCATATCAACAACGTCCAAGTAACACCGAGCTATCTTTTGCTGCTAAATTAATTGCTCTACTGCTACATTACCCACAACTTGCCAGCGCTCACCAGTTCCCCGAAGGGTTAAAACTATCTGAAGAACAAGATATAAAACTACTGATTCAGCTTATCGACTACTACTCTTCCAACCCAAACGCCACACTTGGGCAATTAGCCGTGGACTGGCGAGAAGATGAGAAGCTCTCACAAACCATCATCAACCTTTACGAGATATCTACCTCTTTAGAAATACATTCAGAAAACGATGCACGTCTATACTTAAAGGACTCTCAACACGGATTAGAGCTAAAGGCACTGGAACTTGAGATCTCAGCCATCCAGAAAAAACACCAGCTCAGCAAAGAAGAAAAACTACTACTCGCGCAGAAGCTACAAAAGACTCATCAGTTGAAAAATATCGTAAAAGATTAACCCCACCGCCCTTGAAAAAACCTCTCACCGGCACCATATTAGTTAACGAATTACAGGATTTTTACAGCAAGTTGCTGAATATAGTCTATTTTTAACAGGTAATTCAATAAAACAAGCATGGCCTTTCCCCTAGCAAATTAGATACTTCATCGTTATAATGGCCTGCTCAAATTTTCATCCATTTTTTCAAGTCACAGGGTCTTATGTCCGATACTTCTCAGCAACAGCAGTCTCGCCTCAAGGAATTGATCGCGCGTGGTAAGGAACAAGGCTACCTTACCTACTCTGAAGTCAATGACCACCTACCTCAGGACATTGCCGATCCGGATCAAGTAGAAGATATCATCCGTATGATTAATGACATGGGTATCTCCGTGTCAGAAGAAGCTCCGGATGCAGAAACACTTCT
Source organism: Neptuniibacter marinus (assembly GCF_001597725.1). GTDB lineage: Bacteria > Pseudomonadota > Gammaproteobacteria > Pseudomonadales > Balneatricaceae > Neptuniibacter > Neptuniibacter marinus. Next base: position 64,459 of record NZ_LUTR01000006.1, on the reverse strand, counting down.
AATGACCGAGGGCGATTCGGCCGAGGTAGAAGCCGATGAAGAAGCCGTTGCAGCATTAGCAGCCGTAGAATCAGACGCTGGCCGCACAACAGATCCCGTCCGCATGTACATGCGTGAAATGGGTACTGTTGAGCTGCTGACCCGAGAAGGCGAGATCAGCATTGCAAAACGCATCGAGGAAGGCCTGCGCGAAGTTATGTCTGCTGTAGCATGCTTCCCCGGCACCGTTGATGCAATTATCGAAGCCTATGACTTAACTATTGCCGAAGAAGGTCGCCTAAGCGATATCTTTAGTGGCTATATAGATGCTGATGACGATGATGTTATACCTCCACCAGGCCCTGTTGCATCAAGTGAAGACGATGACGACGATGAGGAAGAGAAAGAAAAAGGCCCAGATCCAGAAGAAGCCGCACGTCGCTTTAGTTTGGTTCGTGAACACCTTATCACCTTAAAAGATGTAGTAGAAAAACATGGTCGTGGCACTAAAGAGTACCGTAAAGCGCAAGACGCATTAGGTGAAGTCTTTTCACCTATCAAGCTATCGCCTCGATACTATGAAGCCCTTGTTGATAGAGTACGCTCCACAATAGAAAATGTACGCCGACAAGAACGCATCATTATGCGCATCTGTACACAGCGCGCAAAAATGCCGCGTAAAATGTTTATAAAAGAATTCCCAGGTAACGAAACGAACCCTGAATGGTTCACCTCTGTTATTGAGTCATCAAATGACTATGCACGTGCAATCAAAACAAACTTGATTGAACTTAAACGCGCGCAACGCAAACTGATTCAAACTGAAAACGAAACAGGTATTAGTTTAACCGAGATCAAAGAGATCAACCGCGCTATGTCTATTGGCGAAGCACGTGCTCGCCGCGCGAAAAAAGAGATGGTTGAAGCTAACCTTCGTCTTGTAATCTCCATCGCCAAAAAATACACCAACCGTGGCTTACAGTTCTTGGATCTCATTCAAGAAGGTAACATCGGTCTTATGAAAGCAGTTGATAAATTTGAATATCGCCGCGGTTATAAGTTCTCAACCTATGCGACTTGGTGGATTCGTCAGGCGATTACGCGATCGATTGCCGACCAAGCGCGTACTATTCGTATTCCAGTTCATATGATCGAAACGATCAATAAACTGAACCGTATTTCCCGCCAGATGCTACAAGAGATGGGTCGTGAAGCGACACCTGAAGAACTCGCAGAACGCATGGAGATGCCTGAAGATAAAGTACGCAAAGTATTGAAGATTGCTAAAGAGCCAATCTCAATGGAAACACCGATCGGTGACGACGAAGACTCAAGCCTAGGTGATTTCATTGAAGATATCACCATCTCTTCACCTGTAGACTCCGCAACTGGCGAAGGGCTACGTGAAGCAACCCGCGAAGTACTTGCTGGACTTACTGTACGTGAATCTAAAGTACTGCGCATGCGTTTCGGCATTGAGATGAATACCGATCACACCCTTGAAGAGGTTGGTAAACAGTTTGATGTAACCCGTGAACGTATTCGTCAGATCGAAGCCAAAGCACTTCGTAAGCTTCGTCATCCAAGCCGTTCAGAACATCTACGCGGCTTTATTGACGAGTAGTAAATTCTTTTAAATCAAACTATTGCGCCAATGATTCTGACTAGGTATTATTGGCGCCCTCTCCTTTTAGGAGAACCTCAAACCGAACGATACAAACTCAGTTTTGATAAATATCGTATTGGTTTCGCAAGAGAATTCTTGCATCTGAGGGCCTATAGCTCAGTTGGTTAGAGCGCTCGACTCATAATCAATAGGGCTACAGAAAAAAGTGAAAATGGGCCTATAGCTCAGTTGGTTAGAGCGCTCGACTCATAATCGATCGGTCGCAGGTTCGAGTCCTGCTAGGCCCACCATTTTCTCTTTAAAATCAGCACATTACAGAAAAAAACCGCATTAATACTAAAACATAGGGTTACAAAAGCAGTAACCCTATAGCTTACAGCTCCCTCTCAGATCAGACACCTCTCCTTAAGCTAAACTAACTCTTTCTCTGGGTTACTCTAGGGTTACATTCGTCTACAGAATACAGAGATAGAAATAGATCAACTGTGCTGTAATATATGCAGTTAATATCTAAGAAATTAAGCCTCAGCACAATGGTAAGGAAAAGCATGCCGATATTTGTAACGGAGTACATAAACAATGTTAATTCCAAAAGACTAAGCAAAGAAATCGTTAGCAATTCAGACACCATAAAATTGCCTCACGACCCTACTGATAAGAATATTTTCATCAGGAAAAAGTTTACTAGTGAGAGCGCTGAATCTTGGAAAGTTGTTTCAATAGACATAACAAATCAGTCTACTACCAAAACGCTATGCAAAGTCTTTCTAGAACCTGTCACATATTCCACAGAATCCATATCAGAACGACATGGTTCCAACGGCTCAAAGTTGATAAGGGGCAGAATTGCTGAGTGCGACTTTGGATATTTTGACCAAGAAGTAAACCACTCATTAAATAGATCAAAGGTCATAAAAGATTTCAATTCACCTCTTCCATTCGAAATGGTTAAGAGAAGAATGGTAGTCATACTATCAAGCAAACAAGACCCTGCATTAGTAGTACCGTTAAGCACAAAATCTAAAGCCAAAGATTCGAACACGGTAGTGGAAATCAATAGCCTTCCAGGAGATCTAGTTGCGTTCTCAGAACCTGTCTGCTTTGCCAAAGCAGCCAGTATAACTCTAGTTTCTGGGCACAGGCTTTTCCCACTTCGGTATTACAATGGGCAGAGAAAAGTGTATGACAAGCGGCTGGAAAAAAAACTAAGCAATGACGATGTTGTTGAAATCAAAAAAGCTGCCTTAAAAGCTGTTGGTGGTAACAACTTTCTATACGACCTTGATAGGACCCAGTCAGAAGTAAAGACTCTAGAGGCCAGTAAACAAGTACTTGAGCTAGAAATAGAGGAGCTTAGAAAGGCTAATCAACAGCTGTGGGATGATCTAGAGGCAGCTACCACTCCTCCAGTAGAGGAAGAAGAGTTAGCCTAGACTAATACCCATTAGGCTAGCCTATTACTTGCAATAAACCATAAAATGGCTTAGATTATACCTGAGCGCGAAAGCGCACCTAGTAAGAGATATGACCTTGGTCAAAGCAGCTTAGACTGAGGCTTCTGCCGGAAACGGCCCGCTGCATAAAGAAGTTCTAAAAGCCACCTCATTCAGGTGGCTTTTTTATTTCTAATCCCTTCCAAACAACACTTTCTTTCAACCCTGTAGAAAAAGTGTCCAAAACCTGGATATTAGCTGTTAGCAACTCACTTATCCACGCATAAACGTACACGCTCATGAATTGATTTCCACGCATAAACGTACACGGTTTTACGCATAAACATACACGAATCTATGCATAAACGTACACACCAATGCTAATATAACTCTTGCATTTCAATAAGTTAAACAACCCCCCTATATACACCTTTAATAACCATATATAGATATGGCCCTGTAGTTATTAAGTAGTTCATAAAATTTCGCATGCGAAAAAATCGGGAGCAATCAGACTACAGCAAGGCCCTTATTTCCTTTAAAGAATAGCCGCATCGCTCTAGCCAGTCGTGGTAAAAAGATCTCAGGGAAGTAACAACCTTGATCATAACAACCTCAGAATTATCCTCTGACGATCTAACAGGCCAATCAGTTTTTTCATAAGTTAAAATATCGATTAACGTTTCATCTGATATATCCGGGCTAAAAAATAGTTCAGTAAGCGCAACTATCAACTGAGCTAAGCCAGATGAGCGGTAAAACATCATATCTCCAGAAAGAGTATTTCTGATAAGCAGGAAGCAGAGAGTGGCAGTAGCTAAGTCTAAAGCTAGCCTTTCAAACTCCTTACCCCCAAAATCGACGTAAATCGGTGAAACTGAAATTAGCCAGACCAATAAACTGGATAGATTATATGGGTCATAATACCGATAGAAGCGATCATCAATTTTCGGCCCTGGGTATAGACCCTGCTTATTCCATCCCATTCTTGAATAATGCTCCTTTAGAGCACCATCTGAGCGATCTAATCCAAAACAATCACTAAAAAGATCATCAGATCCAAATTGATAACGCTCAAGGACACCAAGCCTTCCATGACATGGACTCCACTCAGTATCGAGCCTGAAAAGAATGGTGTGAATATCTTCGATAGAAGTACTACCGGCTTTCTGGTTTTTAGTATCAGCCCAAGCATCTAGAACTGAGAAATGCCGCCCCTCACAACAGAATATTGATTTTTCAGCGTACAAAAAATCACGTTTAAATCCATTATTCTCAAGCTGCTTTACCGTTGTTATAGAAGGATCTTGAGCTCCTTTCCACCAATAAAAGAATTGTGTCGCTGAGATACTTACACCGAACTTATCTTGAATTTCATTTTCAACCTTCTCTCCTTGCGGCCTATGCATATCTGCATCATCAATAACAACACTCTTTAATTCCCTTGCCCATAGCATTGTCCTGAGCTTCTGAGTAGGACGATTTCGCTCCTCTTTTCTCGGGCGACCTACTTTCCTTTTCATAGAAATTCCATTCGGATTAATTATTAAAATAATACAGTTTCACAAAATTAATAACAGGATAACTCTATGTAATTATGAATATCAATTCATAACTCATTTATTCGGATTAATTAAAATGAATTTCTATACAATTGACCAAATTGCAGAACAATTACATATGACTGTCGGCACTATTAGAAACCGTATATGCAGAGGAGAGCCGATGCCTCCTTCAGTCAAAGTTGGACGTAGACGCTTATTTCCTGAAGAAGATTTCAAGATTTGGATTGAACAGAGAAAGCACAGCCAAAATCATCAAAACCTGCACTCTCAGTAGAGGTTTAAGAAACCACATGAGACCGTGCGATCGAAAGCTAATTAAGGCGAGTGTGTACATCCAAGAACGAGACCCATGGATGAGTGGAGAAGTGTGCTTCATGCCTAGAGAGTTAATTATGACAACTCTTCCTCATAGACAAATCGATGGTTCAGAATACAAGCGAATCAACGGGAATCACATACTATCGATTCTTACCCCCTCTGAGATAGGCTTACCATGGGGAAGTATTCCTCGCCTAATTATCTGCTGGATAACAACAGAGGCAAAGAAAACAGGTAGCCGGGAAATACAACTAGGCCGCAGCTTTAATAACTTCATGCAACAAGCAGGGTTAGGTAAAGCAACTGGCGGAACGAATGGCAGCTTGCCCCGTATACGAAAACACGCACAACAACTTTTTAGTTCAACAGTGTCATTCCATTCGAGCAGCAAGGAAAAATCTACTGAGCGCGGATATCGTGTTGCAGATGAACATTCAGTGTGGTGGGAGCACTCGACTGAAAGATCAAATACCCCTTTAACTGTCACGTTATCTGCTGCATTCTTTCATGAAGCAGTTAAGAACGCTGTACCGCTAGACTTAACCGTAATTAGAACATTAAAGCAGTCCCCATTAGCCCTGGACATATACTGCTGGCTAACTCATAGATATTTCAAAATGAAACACTCAACGCGCATTTCTTGGAGTTCAATAGCCGAACAGTTTGGGACAAGCCATATGGAGCTTCGTCAATTTCGCCGTCACTTCCTGCGAAAAATACGAGAAGTAGCTGTTTTGTATCCTGAAGCAAAGTTTGAAGTAACTGGTGAACACCTTATCCTGAATCCCAGTAAGACTCATGTACCTGTGAAAAGAAATCCTCAAAAGTGGCTGTTAGATGCTAAGCCTCTCTACGATCAGTAGGGCTCTATCTGTTTCTATCCATACATTTATCCTTCTAAATCCCTAAAATATCTGAGAAGGGCCGCTAAGCAGCTCTCAAACACCGAATATTGACCGCTACCAAAAGTGGACCAAGAGTAGAAAGTTAGCTCCAGACCCCTTTCCTCCCCCATCTAAAAGTGGACAAATAGTAGAATCAGCGCACTCTCTTGGTATGAAGTGGGCCCTAGCTGCTTAATTAAATAAAATTAAACAGATTTAAGTAAAATTAACCAAATTTAACCAAATTCTACCGGATTCCCTCCTTCTCTCCCTCGCTAATCTGCTGAATTAAGTAAAATTCACTAGATTACAATTACACTGGATGGCAGGATGTGTGAGTGTGCGCACAAAACAAGTTTTCTGTACACTTTCACTTAATCTTATTCGCTCTTTCTAGCTCAACGAATCCTGGTCTTCGACAACAAAGAGCTACCGCTAAATTGAGGCCAAATCACCATCTATACTGCCCCTCTTCCGATCAGGTGAAACATAATATCTTAGTTTAAAGCACTGCATTTAGTGTCCTTTGTTACAGAACTGAGCTAAACTAAGCACAGTTCTGGAAAGGATTCTGACATGTCGGAAAGTATTAAAATAACAACTAAAGATATATGTGTAGCTTTGGAGCTCGGTCGCCATCAACTCAGATCGTGGACTGATACACTGGCCCCGTATGCTAGGCGAGAAACGAAGGAAAGATCCGCTACAAGATATGATTTTGGGGATCTGCTTTTTTTTGCAACAGTAAAGCATATACATGATTCACTAGGTATTTCCATTCAGTTTATTAGCAGGTTCTCCGAATCACTTTATACCTCTATTAGGGAACCTCAGGATCCAGATACAACGCCTTATTTATTTATAAGCATAAACACATGCAGATGCTCCAGAATAATTCCTGAAGAGGTTACGCGAGAAGGAATTCTCGTTGATCTGCAGTCTCCACAAGCTAAGGTTTATAAATACCTTGGCATATCTGACCAACAACAAGCCCAACTGCAACTGGGCTTAGTGAAAGTGAACTAATATGATCTCAGCAAGATGGTTAAAAACATTACGGCTAGAAGATCGTAAATCACCTGAGTTTATCCGATCTGGTGATAACTTAAGTGGTATCCCGCATAGCTCAGTTATCCGTAAAGCATTTGAAGAACTAAACATAGCTGCAATCCACTGCATTTCTGGTGTGCCTTCCATTGCCATTCTTGTCCAAGATGAACTTAACCAACCAGAAATAGATGCTGTTCATAAAGCTCTCTGGAATCAAGGTCTAGCGACCATTCTTCTTGTGATATCTAGAGATACACTAAGAGTCTATTCATTAGCCCAACTGCCGGAAACTGCTAGTCATCAGTCTGATAAATTAGTTAAAGTTTTTGGTCTTATTGATGATGCTCTAGAGTTAAAAGACTTTATTTTAGGAGTTGAATCTGGACGATTCATTGCAAGCAATGAAGAAAAGTTTGATTCAAAGCACAGAGTTGACCAGGTATTATTAAGCAATCTTGAAGTCACTGTTAAACGTTTAATTGATAATGGAATATCACTAGAATCTGCACAAGCATTGCTCATGCAAGTAATGTTCATTGCCTATCTCGAAGATAAGGAAATTATCACAGACGATTACTTCCAAACCGCGACTAATAGCCCTCATATAAAATCCCTGAGAACTCTATTAAATGAAGGTGATGTTTCTGATTTCAACCAATTATTCAATTTATTGAAACATCATTTTAATGGCGATCTATTCGTTGCTCCTTGCTCATTTGATGAAAATGACCGAGTGGAGCATATCTCGACAAAACACGTAAAAATATTATCTGATTTTCGAGCAGGAAATATTAGTATTTCATCAGGTCAACTTCAGTTCTGGCCATATGATTTTAAGTTCATCCCTATTGACTTAATCAGTGCAGTTTACGATCGTTTCCTAGGATTCAATCCCACTAGCAAGCGGGCTTCCGGTGCATACTATACACCAATGTTCTTGGCTGACCTGGTAACTGAACAAGCTTGGGAACAGCTTTCTAAGAAGCAAAAAGCAAAAGGAAATTACGTAGACCCTTCGTGTGGATCTGGTATTTTCCTTGTTAGACTGCTTGAGAAAATGATCGATGATTGGCGTATAAACCATCGTAGTGACCGACCTACTTGGCCAGCGTTGCTATCTATGCTTAACCGCCTACATGGTTTCGATATCAAAAAAGAGTCTATTCGTGTCGCCTCTTTCTCGCTATATATCGCGTTATTAGAAAACACTCGACCGACAGAAATATTATCCTTAATGGAAAAAGGACGATTATTACCAAAACTATTCGGAAAAACATTACGCTCAGTAGATTTTTTTGAAGTTCCAAAAGGTACAGAGCAATATGATTTAATCATCGGTAATCCACCATGGGTGAGTCGTCGTGGTGAACAGGTAAATGCAGAAAAGTGGTGTAAAGACAATCAATGTGGAATGCCAGCAAGGGAAGTTGCTTGGGGATTTGCCTGGAAAACAATACAACACACAAACCAAGAAGGTGTTATTGCCCTTCTGTTGAAAGCAACCAGTTTTCTAACAAATCATAGCAACACTGTAACAAAAGCACGAAGAGAGTGGCTGAATAACATTCACCTCCTTCGAGTAATTAACTTTGCCGATATGCGTTTTCAGCTATTTGATGGCGGCGATGCTCCAACTGCATTAATGATCTTTAAGCCCAAAAATAAAATCAGCGATTATAAGTTTGAATACTGGACACCTAAAGCCGACTTAAACTTAAAAACAAAGAGAATGATTACGCTGAGTCGAAACGATCAAGCTAAACTCTCTATTAATCAAGTAATTGAAGATCAGCTTCTTATGAAACGTCGCATGTGGATGACGACTCCAGAGGCCAAATTATTTCAGTATTTAAATAGGCTACCCTCATTAACAAACAGATTAATTACTTATCAAGAATCAAAGAAAAAAGTTAACGCAGGGCATGGAAAATGGATTATTGGTCAGGGTTTTATACCAGCTCAGGAGCATAAATTAGAGGATATTTCCTATAAAACAGCCAAATCAAGTATTGTCACAAAGGTCCCGCATTTAGAAACAAAGCGATTTCAACCATTAGTGCTTCCAGAGATCGAATCAGGCTCGTGGAGCACTGATATTGTATATAGGAAAGGCTATGAAGAAGGCTTTAAAGCACCGCATGTTCTCATACCTCAAGGTGTTGAGAGCACACAAGGAAGACTTCGAGCCAGCTTTTCGAATCAAGATCTTAGCTTCAGGGATTCAATACAAGCGATTCATTTTGAAAAAGAAGATACGCAAAACGCTAAGTTTTTGACAGTCCTCTTAAACAGTTCATTGACTGCATGGTTCTTATTTCATCATAGTTCTAATACTGGTATGGAACGAGATAAGGTACATCAAGAACAACTTCTCGATATCCCTTTTCCTTCAATAGAAGAGCTAGCCGACAGTTTTGCTGCAGAACAAGCTTTTAATATGGCCAATGACTTTATGGACATGCTTTTATGCCAAAAAGACGACCTCTTAAGAAGTGACATAACATCCTATAGAAATGATATTGACCAAATAATATACAAATACTTTGGTTTGTCTGAAGTAGAAGTTAGCTTAATTGAGGAAACTCTAAGTCAAATAATTCCTAGCATGCAGCCAAATGCACGATCAAAGACTTTGCCTAAACTATGGACAGATACGTACATTGAAGATTGGCAGTCATATTCTGAAAGCCTATCCATTGCACTCTCAAAGTGGCTTGAAAAACCATACCAGGCTAGAGCAGAACTTGTAGGATACTCAGCTGACCTCGTAATCCTCGGTGTTAACATCACAGAAGACCAAAGCAAGAAAATATTTACTACTAGAAATAATGGTGAGCTGGACACCATATTACAGAGTATTTGGAAATCCTTACCAGAAGGAATATCAAGTAATTTCCAATTAATACCTGATCTTAGAGTATTTATCGATGATGTTCTTTATATGGTTAAGCCTAGAAAAAAAAGGTTTTGGTTAAAATCAACAGCAATGGCTGACGCAGATACTATAGCTTCAGATTTATTTAGTCTGGCAGATTAAGGATAATCAATGATAATAGGAAGTTCTTCGGCCTGGCGAAACCGTCTGATAGATATAGACAAGCTAGTAATCAAATGTGTAGAGCGCGTTTGGCCTGATGTAGTAAGTAGGTTAAGTCAAAGAGAGCGTGAGGACGATATTACACAACGGCTTGTAGATCATCTACGCGATGATCGAGCGATAACCCAATATGGCTTTCTTGATATTCATTTTAAATTACGCGAAAGAGATACCGTTGGAGACTATACAACCAAAGGCATTTTGGACATGGCCCTTTTTCTGGACCAAGATCATGAAAAATACATTGCGTATGAATGCAAAAAGCTAAATATCCTTTCTGATCAAGATAAGAGAAAAGCCTCTCTAGCTGGTGATTATGTCGAACAAGGGGTTGTGCGCTATGTCACAGCTAAATACGCGGAAAAATTACCATATGGATGCATGCTCGGTTATGTGATGGATGGTGATCACGACTTTGCATTCCAACAACTAAATTCGGCTTTAATAAAAAGACAATCTCTAACTAATCTACAAAGTAGCCCAATAATTTTGAAAAAGGAGTTTTTCCCAGTGTTTGAGACTCATCACAAGAGACATACTTGTGGCTCTCCATTTACAATACGCCACAGATTGCTTCCGATGGTTTAACACTCATACTTCAAGCTATGTAATGTAAGGTGTAAGGCTTTCAATTAGCTTACGAGCTCTAAATATATATGCTCGAAGTGAGTTACTGAGTTGAACTAGCCTTTCTCTAGCACTTTAATTATTTGCTTAGATTGGCCCGTATTGTCTACGGTTTCTAGGACTTTTTTTTCACCCGAAATATATAGCCAAAATCTCTCGTTTCTAAAGCATCTTGGAGAAAAACAGCCCTTGTTTCCGAGTCAATCAAGGCATTAGCAGGATAATATCGTGTAAGTTTTTCAGCCATGTATTTAAACCCCTCTTTCTAGAATGCCTGGGATGCTCAGTTGAAGTTTTCATTCTTCAACTGAGCATCCCACCTAGAGACACATAACTCCGAAACAAGCTTTAGGCTATTTCAAAGATCCAACACACTCTTTCAATTCCTTCTGTGTATTTTCTATCTGCCTCAACAAGTCACGAATATCCAAAGACATGCCCTCTGTACCTTTTTCAGCACCAGATAACCAGAGCTTCAATAATCCCCCAAGCCTGCCTTGATCCGCATTTATTCTCAGAATCTTCAGTATCATCTGCTGATCCAAAGTACTCTTTACTTGATGCCCAATTCCTAAGGCCCTCAGATATGCTCCAGAGCTAATAGAACAGCCATCGGCACTTTCTGCAATCTCAGCCTTTTCCTCATCACTAACTCTTATAAAAATCCGTTTTGAACGCATTGTAGTTCCTCCCCTAATATGGCTTATCACTTCGATTCAGGATTGATGTTCGCTGCTGGTGAAATATATGCAGCATCACCTGTAGACGATTCCGAATTCCCAGCAGATATCGAGTTATTTGAGCTGACGCTAGATAGACGCTCTGATCTCATACTGTCTGCTACTCGCGCGCCCATAACACCATGCTGGTTTTGCAGGTTTCCAGCGAGCTTTCCGGCAATATCGGAACCAGTATGTGAAGCGAGGTTCTTAGCAGCTTGGGTAACGGCTTCCATCCCTGTCGCACCTTGAGCTGAGGCAAGTTTAGCAGCCTCCGCTACTGCCATGCCGCCACCAGTGGCCGTTTTAGCTCCAGCCGCTGTACCTGCTGCCGCACCGGTCGCAGCACCCATGAATGCAGACGCTGCACTACTTGGAGTTAAACCTCCGCCAAAGGCGGAACCATTGATCATAGCAGCCGCAACACCAGGTAAACGGCTTACCAGAATAGCGATCACGATTGATGCCGCTGTAAGCGTGAGGATCTGATCTTCTGTTAGCTCAACATCAACCTGCCACTGGAACAACGTTCCCCAGGATAAGGCTATCAGGAACTGGAGCAGCATGAGTTTAACGCCAACACTAAGAGCGTACTTGAAGTAGTTCACAGCAAAGTTATTGGTGAAGCGAGAGGCACCAAAGCCAAGGAAGATAATACCTCCAATTGTTACCAGGTAACTTTCAACCAGGATCAGCACCATCTCGGCAGTGATCACACAGAAGCAAACCATGATAATCAAAGCAGGGATCAGCAGTATCCAGGAGGAAGGAGAAGTAACACCTATCTCAGAGAATATGCGACCTGTGATGATCAGCCCCAGCTCAACAATCGCAGAAGGGTACAGCTGAGTCTGCGCTCCTGCTGCGGTCGCAGCGTCCTGTCCGACCTGGCGAAGACTTGCGATAATATCACCGGCCCAGTCGAAACCGTTTACAACCAGCACCCAGAAGAACCCAATGACTAGGATCGTACGGACGATAGTCCCTAAAGCGTTATCCAGCTCATTGCGGCCAAGCCCAAGAGTAATGCCAACCCAAGTCAGTTCGATCACGGCCAGAATCCAGAATAAGCGCGTGGCGTAATCAGTTATCAGTGTTTCCCAACTCGCTGCTTCAGATCGAAACGTAGTGAGCAAACCGTCCAAGATGTTATTTTGATTGATAGCGGCCATCGCTTCACCAGGAAGAAGCGCAAAAACGAAGATGGCCAGCACTGGTATCGATAGAAAATTTCGCATGCTAAAACCCCTTACCGTCATTAACGTCTAAGTCTTTCAGGCCGTTGGTGAAGTACCTCTTACGGTTCTCTCGCTCTCTGCCCGCAAGGCATTCTGCATCGCACTTTTCCTGCTCGATGACCGTCACGTCGTTACTCAAATTGAACTGTGTAATGCCGTAGCCGGCCCCACCTAAAACCACCGCTAAAACGATATTTATAATCACTGTCCTGTTCATGCTTAGAACCCCTGTCCATCGTTAACATCCAGGTCTTTCAGACCGTTGGTGAAGTAGCTTTCACGGATAGCCTGGTCGCGATCCTTTTCAGTCTGGATCGATGTCTCTGCCGCAACACTGAGCTGAATTTGAGACATGATTAACTGTCTCAGTTTTTGCGTTTGGCGTACCTGCTGGGCAGCTATCAGAGAGCCGGCTTGTATCGCCTGAAGCCGTCCAGTAGACGATTGAGATAGCAACTCAATCTGACGGAGAGTGCTGTTTTCATCTGCGAACTGCTCAGACTGCAAGCCCGCGGCACGTAGTGCCGAGCGGATCGAATCACGGTTGGTTTCAGACCAGTCACGATATTCAGATTTGAAGTTAGCGCGGTTGTAGTCACGCACCAGGTGATCGTCATATGACCGAAACTTAGCCTGAAACTGAGAATCTAGGTTGGTTCCGGAGTAGGCCAAGGCTTCGCCGGTCTGCACAATGTTCGCTAACTGCTGCAAATGCTGGGTTGCATTACCCCAGATATGGTTAGGCAGATTAAGCGTGTTCTGAACCATGTTGTTGTACTGATTCACAAGTTGCTGATACTGCTGGATTTGGTTCTGAATCTGGGTCAACTGGTTGGAAACCTGTCGAGTTTCCTGGCTAAGAACCGCGCCCAACTCAGCGTTATTTGCGATCTGAGTTATCTCAGTCGCGCCGCCAGTTAAACCGCCGCCTCCGGCATAAACCTCGATGGAAGAGAGGCTAAGGATCAGTAAAAAAATCCTCTTTTGAACAGAGTTAATCATTAATCCGTCCTCCCTCTTTCTAAATTACCACCCTCTGAATACCAGCAAATCAGAGCAGTTTGGTTTTCTATTGAATCTACTAGAGCTTTGATCTGCTTCAACGAATCAAACAGCTCAGGGATTCTAATAGGCTGCTGTCCAACCAGTCGAGATGACTGAAACCCAGCCTGACGCGCCAGGTTATCGAAACTCTTAAAGAGCAATGATTGAAGCTCTTTAGACTCTCTCTCTACGAAAGGGAGCGATACAACGTTATCCATATACACCATCCTTATGATTTCTTGAGTTACTTTGAGAAGGGAGGAGCTATTCCGGTAAAATCCGCTCCATAAAATATTTCTGAATTTTCTCTGCTGAATGCCTTAACGTTTCGGCGGTCAGAATCACATATCCGGCTGTAACATCGTCCCTACCAGTTGCATGATTCATAAGCCGTTTGAGCTTATAGCTTCCAATATCCAAGTGTTCTGCAGAGGTTGCGAATGTTCTGCGTAGATCGTGAAAGTCACAGCTAGTTGATGAAAGCTGCTTCACCTTAGCTACAACTTTTTTGGGCTCCCTGATCTGCCCATAAGAATTCTCGGCAGCGAAAACATACATAGATCCGAAAGCCTTAGATTGTCTTGAGAAAACATCTTGGATCGTATCTGTAATTGGGAGCTCTAAAGGCAAACCATTTTTAGTGTCCATTACAGTAAAAATTTTTGCTCTCTCATCTACATTTCTCCATTGCAGATTGAAGATTTCGCCTCGTCTTAAGCCTGTGAAAAGAGCAAACAGCATCGCGTCACATATTGATTTCCCTGTTGGTGTCTCGGTAGCTTTCACAGACTGTAGGGCGCGATAGAAAAGTGACAATTCACCGGGACGTAGATGTGTTTGTCTACGCCTGACGTTGTTCCATTGCTTACGGTGGGAAAGGATCTCTACAGGATTTTCAGAGAAAATTGAGCTGCCATCCTGATAGCAGTATTCATACTTTGCGAAATTGAACAAAGCTCGCAAAACTCTCATTGTGAGATCTGCTTGTGCCTTAGATCCTATTTTGGAGTGAATATCAGCAACAATTTTGCGGTCTATAGTTTTTAAGGGCCTATTCAGCTGACGAGCTAGGTGGTTTCTTACAACGCCTTCATACCCCGTCAGCGTGGTTTTCTTCAGGCTTCTGCTTTTTTTATAAGCATCAAAAACCTCAAGTAAAGTAATCTCGGCTAAAGCGTCTACACGCCTTTTTTCATTAGGATTAACACCGCCACATAGGTCTGCTAAATGCTGAAGCGCTAGAGACCTTGCTTTCACTGGAGTTAAAACTGGATATTTCCCCAAAGTCACACGAACTGGATGGCCGCCAGAGATACGTTTGAAGACAGAAAAGCTTTTGATGCCCTTTGGAGTAACACGAAGCCGTAATTCAGGTATTTTATCGTCACGATATTCGATACGGCTTTCAGGAAGAGGCAAGCTTTCTATAGCCTGCTTAGTGAAGTTGAATTGTCTAGTCACACATTCTCCGGGGTCACACTAGGGTTACATCACATGAAGATTCTATATTACTGAGAATGATCTCAAAGTACACATAAAACCTTACATATCAATAACTTAGTTACATAGCGTTATACTATGTGACACCGAATTATATGTTTGTTTTTGACTCATAATCGATCGGTCGCAGGTTCGAGTCCTGCTAGGCCCACCATTTTATTTAATTAAATCAATTTCTTACCAGTTAAGCAGCGATCTAAAATAACTCGGCTGCGTTCTGCTTAATCTATCTATTCAGAACCTCCTCTTTTTCATTTAGACACATAACTAATACTTAATAGTTAATACAGCTTCCTTAGATATAGAAAAATATTCTTTTTCCACCCGACTAATCTCCTAAAAAAAGGACCTAGCCAGAGAATTCTTGGCTTAGTGACCCACTCAATAAATCAGCTAATAAACATCTTCACGATAACGTCCCTGAGCTTTCAGTGTCGCCACATCGATCCCCAGCGGGGCAATTACCTTGTCCAGTGCCGCCGCTACGCTACTCGCCATGTTACGACCGCCACATATTAAAAACTGCGCCCCCTCCTCGATCAATTGACGCAGCACCACGTCATCTTCAGTAATCTTATTCTGCACATATGCGCCTTGGCTGATACGGGAGAAAACCGGATTTAATTTAGTTAACCGCTGATCTTTTAAGTAGCGCTTAAGCTCTGTCTCATAGAGAAAATCAGACTGTGGAGAGCGACCGCCCCAATAAAGGTGTATCGGGTGATGTGCTTTATTGTTACGGATAAAACCGACTAACGGCCCAATGCCGGTGCCCGCGCCGATCAGTATTATCGGTGCTTTGCCCGATGCTGGGCGAAAGCTCGGATTAAGCTTAATGAAAGCCTCAATGGTGTCACCAACGGATAATCCATGAAGAAAACCTGAGCATAAACCGTCTGGATGATGACGAACGCAGATCTCGAGCACGCCATTCTTCGATGCGGATGCTAACGAATAAAACCGCGGCACACTGCTGCCTGGGGCTAAGATACCCACAAGATCACCTGCATCAAAATGCGGTAAACCGGTGCGTCTCAGTAAACGATTTAACAGACCGTTATTACGCTCTACCGATGACTTGAAGCGTAATACCGCCGTTGGTGCTTGCACCGCTGCACCGTAATCGACGCGTTCGACAAGCGTTAACGTCGTGCTAGCGGGATGAACCGGGATATGCTCGAGTGTTAATTCCCTATTGATGACGCTATCCACAGCATGGCCCCAGCGGGCAAACTCCTGTGGCGATTGTCGATGAATAGTGTCGAGTGGTAGTAGTTGCGGCCAGCCCTTGGTGATGAGCGCGGCCTCAACCTCTTTGGCAAACTGGCAGAACTCAGGGAACTGTCGATCACCAAAACCTAATACGGCAACAGGAACATCGGGTGTCTTCGACATTTTCGCCAGTCGTGTCAGAAAATGATTCGCCGATGCCGGAGCGTCACCATCCCCATAGGTGGCGGTCAGCATAAACATCCGTTTTGCCTGTGGATAATGGTTGCCAACCTGATTCATGGATGCGGTGTGAACCTGAAATCCTAAGCGATAAAGGGCGTCATGCAGGGTTTTGGCAAAGCCCCAAGTACTGTTACTTTCACTGCCAACCAGAATGATGGTATCGGCAACGCGAGCAGCGCTATTATGGTTAATGGTTGTGGCGGATTGTTTACGCTTCCACCAGATCTGGATGCCGGTCCATGCCATCAATGGCACAGTGAGCGCACTTAGACCAAGCAGTAGTCCAAGCCACCATAACCCTTCGCCGGTGTGTAGCATGTAGATAAACTCATAGAGTTTTTGTGGGTTACCGTAAGCTTGATAAGAGAGCCACTCACCGGTTGCTTGATCAACAAAGCCGCTTCCTTGATCGGTGGTAATTGAGTAAACGCCCATTAGGTCGTTTGGATAGGGATAAACCAGCTCTCTGAACTCGGTAATCGGGATCGCTTTTAATGCCGAAAGGGTATCAATGGGTGCAGGCACACCGCCATCGACATGGGTTGGAAAATCGGGCTCAGTCGATGAGTAGTCGGGTATCAACTCAAAAGTCATGGCTGACATATACAGGCCGGTAGAAGCTGATAATATCAGGCCCAGTACCGCCACTCGACCGACTTCGGTATGTAGTCGTTGCTTAAAGGGCCCTTGAATCGGTCGAAAAATATGGCGCCAACCGCCGAGGCGATTGATCAACATGGAGGCACCGGAAAAGGTTAACAGCAGCATAAAGAAAGCGGCAACCCCAGCCACCACTCGTCCAGGAGTCCCCAACAGATAAGAACGGTGCAAGTTTTTTATCCATACCATAATGGGTGAGCTGGAATAGGCGCCAATCGTTGCCCCCGTTAGCGGGTTGATTAGATCCGCACCTGTTTGGTCGCCGTCAGTAAAGTAAACAATGATACTGCCTGACGGATGTCGTTGTATTTGCTCGGTGCCAGGGTAGCGAGTGATAAGCTTACCCGCTAGCTCCGCCACGCTGATTGATGATGTGCCCGCTATTTTAGCCTGTGAGCGCTCTAAAATCGGATCAAGCGAGAGCACAGCACCGGAAATGGTGAGCAATACAACGAACAGTGTTGCTATCAAGCCAGACAGGGAGTGAAACTGACGTAACATGACGGGATTCCTAGGCAGTTATTTAAAACGAGTAGGTGAACGTTTTGACATAACCGCGGCCATTATTGGGTTTATCGACCCCTTCACTGGTTAATGGCACGACAACATCATTACGGTTGTCTCGCATATCTTCGACAGCGGTATCAATGTGGAGCTGAAATCCTGCATCAATATAGGTGTCGGCTAGATCAAGGGTGACCGTTAATGTCTTACCCTCTGTAACGCTGGCACCGGACAGTCCATCGTATTCACTTTTACGTTGACCACTCCCCCGTGCCCAACCGCTCAAGTGTTTGTAATATTTTGACTTCTTGCCTGCCACCCATAAGGTTTTTTGATACTGACCTCCAACATTGGTTAAATAAATAGCGAGATAGGCACCATCACCGCCATAATTTTTTAACTCGGTGGTGAGGGTGATGTCACGTGCATAGGATTGCGAGGATAGTAAAGCTGCAGCCATCAAACACAGGGTTATTGCGAAACGTTTCATGGTTTTATCTCCCTTATTCGATTGTGACTTTAGGTTTGTTTGTTGGCGTGTTACTACCGGAGTTTAAGTCGCTAGTTGATGATGGTTGGGCTTGATTACCTAAGTTCAGGTAGTCGGATGCGTCATCTGAATCATCAAATTTTATTTCAAGTTCGATAATCCTTAGTGAAGCGGGTGAGAATTTCGCTTCAACTCGATGACCTTTGCGATCTCTTCCTTTGAGCTCATAACAGCCATCGTCTACTTTGATGCGCTTTACCTTCCAGCCATGGTCTATCATCATTTGGCGAAGGCGCTCCTTTGGCTGCCAGTCGACGGTAGGGTCGGTGCAATCATCGCTGGCTAGCGCGGCACCACTGATCAAACAGGTGCTTAAAAAGGCAGTAATTAGTGTATTTTTCATGTTGTACCTCCTAATGACTTCATTGTTTATCCTAAACCGCTTTCCTGACATTCAGCTGAAGGCGGTCAGTGTTATAGGTTTAGCGCAGTTCAAATGCTTCCTGTCGGAACGACAGAGACCCTTGTAAATTTTCCCGTAGCTCTTTTTCTAAGGTATTGGCCCAGCTTGAGGGACCACAAAACCAGACCTCCATCGCCTTTTCCTTCGGATGCAGCGTGAGGAGCTGCTCCGCTGTGAGTTTGTGGCCCTGACTGCTGTCATGTATCTGCAGCTGGATGCCGCTTAAACCGTTACAGGCTGCCTTTAGTCGCTTAACAAAAGGATCTGTCGCGCCATCATGGGTGGAATAATGCAGTTCAGCTTCGAGAGAGTCTTCCCGCTGATTTTGCAGTACTTCAAGCCATGCTAAAAAAGGGGTGATGCCAATTCCGCCAGCGATCCAAACTTGTGTTGCATTGTGCTTCCGCTGTTTGAAGTTAAATTCACCATAAGGCCCTTCAACGGTAATGGGGTGGCCGATTGCTAACCGATAACCCAACTGCCGCGTATAGTCGCCCAGCCCTTTAATGTGAAAGGTGATCTGACCATTACCATGATCCGCACTGGCAATGGTAAAAGGGTGGGCACCCTCGCTAGGCTCAAAGGTCACAAACGCAAACTGGCCGGCACGGTGACCTTGCCATGGGCGTTCCAACTGACACTTCACTTCGGTGATACCCATGGCTGAAGTTACGATGGAAGTGATGGTGCCCTGCACCTGGCGTGATTTTCCTATCTGCCCTTTGATCGATAACAGGCTAGCGACACTTCCGCCTGTGAGTAATACTCCCATCAGCCAACCGATCGGTTGTTGCCACCAAACCAAAGGCGCTAGCCAGACCGCATGGAAAACGAGTGCTAGATAAATAAACGGCATAGCACGGTGTATAGAGTGCCAGAGATTGTAAGGAAAGCGTTTCCAGAGCGTCAGTATCAGCATGGCAAATACCAGATAGACACCCCATTCGCCAATTCCTTCTGCCGCTTCTCTCATCATATGGGTAAAACCTGAAAAGTCTTGCTCAGGCAAACGTCCTGCTCGGCCAAAGAGCGCTTTAACGAGATCATCACCCATCTCAATTAACCAGTGAGATAGGGCAAAAACAACCGCTAGAATACCGGCCCATTTATGCAGGCGATAAATTTGATCGAGACCATTAAAGGGTGTTTCTAACCAAGCTGGACGAGTAGCCAGCATCATCGTCACTGACATGAATGCGATGGATAACAAACCGCTCAGATAGAGGCCGTTGTCATAAATTTCCCAAGCGAGTGACGCCTTTACTGTCGTGCTCATCTGATAGCTCCAGCCCCAGATAATAAGAGTGACGGTGGTGATCAGTGCTAGGGTAATGCTGAGTTTTTTAGGTTTCATCTTAACTATCCAGTGCTGCATTTAGCCCATATGTTATTGTCTAATTCTGACAATCAGCTGAAAGCCTGATTAATCAATAGGCGCGATAAATCAGGAAGGCGTAAGCTGTAAGCGAGTTTATGTGTTGATATCATTCATCACGGGGGCTTTCAGTTTATTGTCAGGTTTTTTGGTTATGATTAGTCAGGCTGCGAAGATCTAAGGATGAGAGATGCGATTATTACTGGTAGAGGATGCGGCGGGGTTAGGCGAAGTCATACGGGATCAGATTAGCGATGAAGGTCATGCGGTCGATTGGGTTAAAAACCTTTCATATGCGGATGCTAGCTTACAGGTCACTCAATATGATTTGATTCTACTTGATCTAATGCTGCCGGATGGCAACGGTATTGACCTGTTAAAAAAGATACGCGAATCAGGCGATACGACCCCCGTTATTATTTTAACCGCCCGAGATCAGCTATCTGATCGCATCGAAGGATTAAATGCCGGCGCAGATGATTATCTGGTAAAACCCTTTGATCTATCCGAGCTTTCCGCGCGTATCGCGGCAGTGTCTCGGCGTTACAGTGGCAACCCGAATCCTATCATTAAGGTTGGCACATTAGACGTCGATCTCAACAAGCACTTTATTTCTCGTGAGGGTGTGGCCATCAATTTAACGGCCCGTGAGTGGGCGTTGTTTGAGGCCTTTATTCAACATCCTGGCAACGTCCTCTCGAAGTCACAACTGGAAGACCACCTTTATGCTTTTGGCGCCGAGATCGAAAGTAATACCATTGAAGTTTATGTCAGTCGGCTACGGAAAAAACTGGATAAAGGTCAGTTAGAAACGGTGCGCGGACTAGGCTATCGCATGAGGTCCTCATGAGATCAACGCAGATAAAGGCACCAAAAAGCCTCCAAAAAACCTTAGGTATTGGCTTAACCGTGGGTGTGACTTTACTCTGGTTATTGGCGCTATTGAGCACCGTTTATGTATCACAGAATAAACTGAATACCCTCTTCGATAGCGCATTGGCCGAAACCGCTCAACGTATTATGCCCCTTGCGGTAGTTGAGATAACCAACCGAGAGGAGCCAGGGCAATTACAACAAATCATGTCATTCGAAACCCACGATGAACCGCTGGTATACCTTGTACGTGATGCGTCAGGCACGATTTTATTGCAATCCCATAATGCGGATCCGCTGATGTTCAATAAAACGTTATTAAAAGGTTTTAGTTCATCGGAAAATCACCGATTCTATGGGGCGTGGGCAGTACAAAATACATTACACATCGAGGTTGCCGAGCCTCTAACTCAAAGGCGAAAAGCCATCTTTGCAATGGCCGCTAGCTTACTCTGGCCACTCCTCTTGTTGATCCCGCTCTGCTTTATCGGGACCTGGGCCTTTGTGCGTTACAGTTTGCGTCACCTACTGGTTTATAGAAAAGCCATTGAATCCCGTGGTAGTGGTGATCTTTCACCGATCGAAACCAAAGACCTGCCAACCGAGCTTCACACAATCGCTACCTCGGTAAATGACTTATTGGAACGCTTACGCCGAGCTTTAGAATCGGAACGATCCTTTACCGCCAATAGTGCCCACGAGTTACGTACGCCCATTGCAACGGCGCTGGCCCAGATTCAATATCTACAACAGGACGTCACGGCAGGCCCCCTTAAAGATAAAGTGCAGAAAGTGGAAACAACCATAAAAGGTTTATCCAGCTTGTCAGAAAAACTGATGCAGTTAGCTAAGGCGGAAGGGGGCGGTCTGTTATCAACGCAGCAGACTGATCTCATAAATCTATTGCAGCTGATTATTGATGACAGCCAGCGATCGAATCCCCCGGCAACTATTAGGGTAACTCTACCGCCCAGCGAATTTAAATCGACTATAGATCCCGATGCCTTTGCTATTTTGGTGCGCAATTTAATCGACAATGCCATAAAACATGGGAACCCAAACCAACTGATCGAGGTTAATTTTTCTGCCAACGGGGTATTAAATATTGTTAATGATACCCAGGTGATTCCTGCCGAAACGCTTGCACGACTGCAGCAGCGTTTTGTTAGATCAGAGACCAAGGCGCAAGGCTTAGGGCTTGGCTTAGCCATTGTCGATGCCATCGTTACGGGCGTGGGCGCAACGATGACATTTAACTCCCCCGCGACGGGACGAGAAGATGGCTTTGAAGTCAGCGTTGATTTTTCGATCATCAGCAGTAAATTATAAAACCAAGGTCGTCGTATAAATTAGGCTAATTAAGGAGACTGCGGAATAGAGGCCTGCTCTGCGCAGTATCAACCCAACAAAACCTAATGCTTACACCGCGTTTGCATTATACAACAGATCACGAATTTCATGCTGCGGATTATAGCCATTCACATTCTGCAATAAAATCTCACGTATGGCATCATAATCAAATGACTCTAATGCAATTTGCAAATTATCTAATACAAGTTCTAGCTGATCCCAAGGAAGCATCACCTCTTGAGCACGCATAATCATAGGGTGATCCGTTTTTAAAACATCATCCCCAATTAGTAACTCTTCATATAACTTTTCACCATTTCTCAACCCAGTGAAATTAATCTCAATATCACCTGATGGGTTTTGAGCATTTCTAACAGACAATCCTGTAAGATTAATCATCTGTTTTGCTAAATCGAAAATTTTGACTGGTTCACCCATATCTAGCACAAAAACATCCCCTGAAGCGCCCATAGAACCTGCTTGTATCACCAAAGAGGCCGCCTCAGGAATCGTCATAAAATAGCGCGTAATCTCAGGATCGGTAACGGTTACAGGTCCTCCCTGACTAATTTGTTCCTTAAACAAAGGAATAACCGAGCCCGAAGAGCCCAACACATTACCAAAACGAACAATTGCAAAACGGATATCAGAACAATGTTCCTCCCTCTTGCTAAGCCCTTGAAGCACTAATTCAGCAAAACGCTTGCTCGCCCCCATCACATTAGTGGGTCGCACCGCTTTGTCTGTCGAGATTAAAACAAAATTTCTCACACCAGCAGAAATAGCAGCTTCGGCACATTGCCAAGTACCCAAAATATTATTTTGTAAGCCAGCTATATTATTGGACTCAACTATAGGTACATGCTTATAAGCCGCCGCATGATACACAGTATCAACGCGGTAAGATTGAAGTATTTTTTCTAGGTGAGCCTTATCTGTCACACTGCCTAAAACTGGAATAATTACTGTCTGTCCAGCCCCCAAGGCTAATAACTCTTTCTCTATGCTATAAAGCGAAAACTCTGACAACTCAAAAAGCACCAAAACATTTGGCTGCTGTTTGATAATCTGTCGACACAACTCAGAACCGATGGATCCTCCTGCGCCAGTGACCATTACGGACTGAGCTTTGATACAAGAGCCTAATAGCTCTTTATTAGGTGCAACTTCATCACGCCCTAATAAGTCCGCAATATCTACTTCTCTAACGTCACTAATACTGACCTTACCATCAGCCAGATCCGATAAGCCTGGTAGCGTCATAACCTTTAATTCATGGATCGATAGCTCATCAATGATTTCCTTTTTACGCTGAGTCGGTGCCGACGGAATAGCCAACAAGATGGAATCAACATCAAACCGTTCAATTAACTCATCAATTTTATTAGCACCATAAACACGCGTACCATTGATATCCAAACCTTGAAGGCGTAAATCATCATCAACATAAGCAACCGGGCTAAATTCGATAGAGTGATATAACGCATCAGCTAGTTGCCGACCAGAAGAGCCTGCTCCATATATGATAACCCGACGCGCTTCCGCTTTTGCCTTCTGTTCCCCACCGGGAAACTGGTGCAACACAACCCAGCGCGCAATCATGCGGCTCCCGCCAACAGCGAACACTGCAATAAACCAAAAAATAAAGATAACTGAGCGCGGTGTACTTTGCTCAAGGCCCAATAAATATGTACATAATACCCAAATCAACAAGGTAAAAGAGACCGCTTTAATAACAGTCCATTGAGCTTTGTAGCCAATATATCGAATAACAGCCCTATACAATCCAAGCTTAATAAATATCGGAATAGCAACAGCAGGAGCTAAAAGGTATGCAGGCCAATGTGCAAAGTTTTTTGCTGTGAAATCCTCATAACGAAGGGCAAAGCTCAACCAACAGCATAAAGGCAACACAATCGCGTCAAAAACTAGAAAGAATATTTTCTTCGACCGACGAGATGAACCTATTAACAGATTAAGCAATTACAAAGCCCCTTGAAGTATAGTTGAACAACAGTTATCCCACACGATCGCCAGCGCCTTTGCCCAAACCAGTTAAAATAAGATACCTAAAGTATTTTCCAAGTGACATTGTCCGGATCATTTCTCGATCATATTCAGCCAAGAGCACTGGAGTAGACATATCAATTGCATTAATTTGCGCAAGACCAGTTATGCCAGGAAGAACATCAAACACACCTTTAGCCTGACGCTCTTTAATCAACTCTTGCTGATTAAAAAGACAAGGTCTAGGCCCTACCAAGCTCATATCCCCTTTAAGCACATTAATTAGTTGAGGTAGCTCATCTATTTTAGATTTACGAAGAAATCGCCCAAAGCACGTAATGGAAGACGAGCTAGCTAAATGAGAAGCCACTGACTTGGTATCAACTGACATCGTTCTAAATTTAATTAATACAAATTTCTTTTGATTTTTACCTACCCTTTCCTGCATAAAAACTGGCGCCCCAGTATCAAACAGCCCTATCCCAATAACAATCAGCATTAAAGGCCATAAACAACATAAAGCTATACAAGAGATAACTAGATCTAACAATCTATACATAATTAAATCACTTACAAAAATTTGAAGAATCCAACTTAGCCATAGCTTGGCTCATCGTCTCTAACGGCTGCCAGCCCAATAACGTTTTTGCTTTTGAACAGTCGACCTGAAGGTCTCCTAATACTTGTTCCGCTAACTTATCTTTGCGTAACAGCCTAGCAACTAAGCGCATAAGTGAATGAGGAATAGGTAGCTGTATCAAGCTTTTACCTAACCCCCTAGCAATCTCGTTTGTAAACTGCTTTATTGAAATATCTTCACCATCAGAAATCACAAAGTCCTGATTGGCTGCTAAGGGATGCACCGCACAAAGCAACAGGAAATCAGCCAGATTATCTACAGAAATAAAGCTACGAAGGTTATGGCAGAGTCCAAAAGGCAACATAGGAGTTTTATCAACGAGCTTAGTCAACTTGCCAAAACTTCCAGGGGCACCCAGACCATATACCAAAACAGGTCTAATAATAACTAAATCAAAACACAGATCCCGAGCAAGCTGCCTTAACCCTACTTCAGCATCAATTTTTGATTGGGCATACTTGGAATGAGGAGATAGGCTACTTTCTTCTGATAAAGGCGCTGTA
This sequence comes from Neptuniibacter marinus, assembly GCF_001597725.1. GTDB lineage: Bacteria > Pseudomonadota > Gammaproteobacteria > Pseudomonadales > Balneatricaceae > Neptuniibacter > Neptuniibacter marinus. The sequence goes on along the minus strand of NZ_LUTR01000006.1, from coordinate 39,058 downwards.
CTATTTCTACCATAAACACCAATAGAACTGACAAATACGAATCGACTTACTCCGTATTCAGCTGCCTGCTTCGCTAAATTTAATGTACCAGCAACATTCACATCATTGAAAGGGTCAATAGAGTCAGGCGAAGGCTGTTCCTGTTCCTGAGCATGCGCAACGCCCGCGACATGAAGGATACAATCAATGCCATCAAAAAAACCACTCCAGTCAGTCAAACCATTTATATTATCTAACTTCTTGAAAAGAACTTTATCACTAATTTTCAGTTTCTTTCTTCTAGTAATAGCGGTGGTAGAAAAGCGTTCATCATTCGCTAATTGATTCAGTAAAGAAGAGCCAACAAAACCAGTAGCACCGGTAACAAGAATATTCTTAACAGTCTTAGTCATAATAACCAACGATAGCCCATAGCCCAAAAAACTAAGGTATAAAATCTAACACTCTAGTAGCTTTTTAAAAATTGGATGTTAACACACCACCAACGGCATAGCAGGCTAAAATAACCCATAGACAACTGGAGGGAAGTAACTTGATACAGAACCCAAGTATAGGCTGCACTGCTAGGCTTATTCCACGAAACAGGATGTTAACTGACATGATAGAAAACCAAAAGGCTCTGGAGACTGTCTACGCAGATTCGACTGTCTTCAGTAATTTAAGACATAATCGAGACCCTTGTATTTTTCTAATCAATGGCACTCCCACTTTATCTAAAAGATCAGCTCAAGTTCTGCTGCCTGCATCCGATAACATTGACCTTAATTTAGTTGGGAGTAATTAACAGCCTCCGGAACAATTATATTTCTCATAAATTACGCGAAAATCACTTAAATATTATGACAAAGCCTGTTCAAGTTTTTTAGCGAGCTTTGCATAGTCATGATGTTCGAGTGCATAAGCTCTACCATTTTTGCCCATCTGTTCGCGCTCACCCGGTGTAAGGCTTTTAATACTCAAAATTGCGTCTGCAATAGCTTGCGGATCTTCAGCGGCCACTTCAATTCCTGCACCAGCATCATCAACAGGATGATATTCACCCGATTCAATTGCATATAATAAAGGCTTACCTGAATAAAAATAATCAAATAACTTATTAGGAGACACACCAAATCGAAATAATGGATCTTTAGTCAGACCAATAAAACAAACATCAAACACAGCAAGCATCGACTGTATTTGCTTCTTAGGTATTGGGTTAACAAAGAAAACATTCTGCAATCGAAGCTCAGCTGTCAATTTCTCTAACGCCTCCCTCTCCTGCCCACCGCCAACAATAACAAAAGCTACATCAGCATGATCAGAAAGCATATCAGCTGCCTGAATAATATTACTTAATGCATTTGCTACACCAATACTCCCCGTGTAACCAATTATAAATTTACCGTCAGGTAGTTTACTTTTTACAGCTGCATTCAATGCTTCTTTGTTTTCAGCCTCAGAAATAGCAAAACCATTTGGAACCCAAACAAACTTCTGACGTCGCATTCCATGCTCAACCATATGCTCTACAGAATTCTTCAGGTTTGAAACAACCTTATCAGCAGAGCCATAGGCAAAATATTCAATCCATTGCATCAATAGAATAAAAGGATGCTTCTTAGAAAAACCGCCAAGTTCAACCAAAGATAAAGGCCAAATATCGCGCACTTCAAAAGCCAGTTTAGCTTTAAACTTTTTAGCCAAACGCTGAGCCCCAAGAAAGGGAATTAAAGCAGGAGAGCTATATAAAATAGCATCCGGTTTATCGGCAATCACTTTGGGAAGTGTAAGCAACTTCCACGCGAACCTTATCCAATTTAAAACCCGTTTTTTATCATGGGCACCTGAATACTCAGGCACTTTAATCCAAACAAAATTAAAACCTTCTGCAATAGGCTCCACAGTAAACTCTTCTACCAGCCTTGGTGGTTGACGTAACAAATGTGTAAAGCCTGCACCAATCAAATAAACGCGATGTCCTTGCTTTGCTAGCTCCTTAGCTAAATAGTAATGCCTTCCCCCCATGCCACTTTCCGGGGTAGACGCATATTGATTAATTAACCAATACGTTTTTTTCGAGTTTTCGTCAGCCATTAAGCAACACCTTGACAATTCGCTTACTCGCTTTACCACCACCGTACAAATCTTCACTATGTGTTTCGACCACAGAAGAACTTTTCGTATTATGGTAAGCGTCTAGGATTCTCTTTTTATCTGCACCTACTAGCACATTTGCGCCAGCCTCAACCAGCTCCACCCACTCAGTCTCATCTCGCATAGTGATACAGGGTACCCCAAAGAAATAGGCTTCTTTTTGTAGTCCCCCGCTATCAGTCATTACAAGACTGCAATTATCAATCAACCAGACCATATTTAAATAACCTACTGGATCAATAATGGAGAGATTAGATGTATCGTACTCGCCCATTTCCAGAAGCTTCTTCGTCCGTGGGTGCAACGGCAAAATCACTTGCTGAGTTTGCGCTATTTCATTCAATGCAGAAATAATTTGTTTTAGACGCTGCGGATCATCGGTATTTTCAGCACGATGAATAGTGCACAACACACAATCACCTGCAATATTCAGGTTAGATGGTTTTTGTGCTAAGCCTTTATAAAACAATGCACCATCTTGCATTACATCACCCGATAACACCACGCTGGTATCCGTTTGCCAACTATCCACTCCTTCCTTCGTTAAGTTGTCCACTGCAGCTTGAGTGGGGCAAAAAAGTACCGAACTAATGCGATCAGTTAATATGCGATTCACTTCTTCCGGCATACGCATATTAAACGAGCGTAAACCTGCTTCCACATGTGCTATTTTTATATGCAGTTTAGACGCTGCAATCGCCCCCGCCAAGGTAGAATTGGTATCACCATAGACCATCACCCAATCCGGCTCTTCTTTCACCAAAATACTTTCGATCTTTTCAATCATTTGCCCCGTCATAGCACCGTGCGTTTTACCACCAATGCCAAGAAAGTAATCCGGCTTAGAAATATGCATTTCCTCGAAAAAAACATCGCTCATATTGGCATCATAATGCTGACCCGTATGGACAATTACTTCTTGAATATTACAACCAGCTTCTCGTTTACAGATGATTTCACGGCTGACCGAACCCGCTTTAATAAACTGCGGGCGGGCGCCTAAAATAGTAATTATTTTCATGATAAACTCTTATAATCATCCAAGGATTCCGCTAACCAGCACTACCAAGTTGCACTATATATGCTAGCGCATGGACATTGTTTGCCGGTAAGCCTCAACCATCAAGTCTAAAGACTTTTCCCAAGTATAATGCTCTAAAACATGTTGACGACCGGCGTCGCCCATTTTTTTTCTAAGCTGCTCGTTTTCAATCAATTGAATCATTGCCTCAGCAGAAGCAACCACATCCTCTTTAGGCACAACTAAACCTGTTTTCCCATCCAAAGTCACTTCAGCTGGGCCATCAGCATCTGACACTATTACAGGTTTTCCACAAGCACTCGCCTCTAATATAGCCACACCAAAGCTTTCACTATCCATGCGACTAAACGCGCAGTATATATCTAACCGGTTTAATATATTAGGAACATCAGCATGATCAACCTGTCCATGAAAAACAACTTGCTTATCAACACCTAAAGATTTGGCTAGCTGTTGCAAAGCATTCAAATCTGGCCCACCTCCTGAAATTTCTAAAAATAGATCCCTATTTTTATCAAGCTCATACCAGGTTTTTGCAAACGCCTTAATTAAAATATCAATCCCGTACTTTCTTTTAAGAGTCTTCACAGTACCAAGAACAATTTTATTAGAGCCTCTACCCTCTAGTGCAGGTAAAGGTTTAAACAACGACTCGTCGATTCCAAAAGGCGTGATAAATACTTTACTATGCTTAAATGTTTCTCCAGTCTTGCTGGACATACAATGGCTAGTGGACGCAATAGAGGTGGCCGATTTTAAATTGCCTTTTAACAACCAGCGATGTACAACAGACTTTTCAGGAAAGTCGTAAACATCACTTCCCCACACCGAAAGTAAAACGGGTTTAAACGCGACTAAACGCGCTAACAAGCCATAACCCGTCGCATAATGTGCGTTCACTAAATCAGGCTGAATTTCTTTTAATAATTTCCGTACTTCAAACACCGCCGAAAAATAACCAAGCGGCGCTTTATTTTTAAGCTTGTACAGATATACCTTAGAATCAAGCACATGGGCATTCTCATGCAGCGAAATAAGATGCACCTCAACACCACGCGACACAAGACCATTAGCCCAACGTGCTGTATGAATCGAAAATGCAGCGGATAAAAGAACAACTTTCACTGATAATCCTTATCAAAAAAGCCATCTAAAACTGACTTAATCAAGATGCTTCTACGAATTTCTGGAATTTTTGCACATTTATTAAAAGAAACATCTAAGCAAGCATCAAAATAGTTTGTAAAATTATTAGGCTCATCGAAGTAATTAACAATAGGTAAACCTAAAGCAATATAGTCATACACTTTTGTACCTAATTCATAGTCTGGATCACGTATAATAGATAACCCATAATCAGAATTAAGCATAGTGATATAAAGTTCTTTTTTATGCATTCGTGGAATAATTTTCACCTCACTATTACCTGAGGTCAATTGACTAAAAAAACTTTCCACCCAATAATTAGCATTTTTATTACATCCAATTAGCAGAATAACTAGTTTTTTACCTCGATACCTAGAAGCAATAATTCGAAGTAATTTTTTTACTTTATCTTGTCCGTACTCAGAAAACTTACCTCCACAGCAGAAAAAAACTGTATTATTATCTTTTTCCTTTTTACTCTTAATTTTTAGCTGGTTAATTAAATCCAAGTCATTATCGTTAATACCATTAGGAACTAAAACCAATTCACGATTTGAAATTTGAGAAAGGTATTTTTGTAATCCAGGAGTACAAGTAATGGCAAGATAAGAACGTCTAATAGCGAATCGCTCGATTAAGCGTGATATTTTTGCTTTAAAGGCTTTTTTTCTTACGATACCACCATAGCCAGTTTCTTGAGCTATAGACCATCCATCACGAATATCTAGGATAATATTTAAACCTGGTATAAAAAAAAGCCAAAAATTTCGAAAGGGAGGCATAGATATGAAAAGATAATTAGTATTATCTAGTAAAATAGTTTTGAATGAAAAATCAATTCCGAACCCTTTAGATAAAAAATAGTCACTAAAAGATTTAATTCTTGAATAAATAGGTTGACCCTTTTCAAGATTAGAATTCACAAAAACAATAAACTTCATATAAAATCCTAGGCATATTAATAAAACATATAACAATCTAACATAGGCAAATAAAGCCAAAAATACTAATTTCTCATCTTGATGGTTTCGGCTTTATTCTTGCCTACATAAACACCATATTTCTCAGTATCATCAACAATCAACGAAACAAACAAACCATGTCTTACAAGCGAAACGCATTCTTTCAAAAAAATACGAGTATCATAGCGAGGATGCGCAGAAGTAAGATGGGCTACTTTAATATTAGAGCGCATTATAAATTTCCTTAATGACTTTTTCTTGTTCTTCCCAACAGTATTTTTTTCTAGCCTCAAACACATTACTTTGTATTTCTTCATAATCTTGGCTTAGCGAAGCAGAAATAGCTGCCCTAAAACCATCAACAGTATTAGCCTCCGCCACTATTCCCACACCCTCAGATTCAACTAAGCGTTTCATTTCATGAAGATTCGATGTAATAACAGGGAGACCAGCCATTAAATATTCAAAAAATTTATTAGGTAGACAATAACGATAACTCAAACATGAATCTTCTATGAAGGAAATACCGTAATCTGCTGAACTGGTATACTTCAAAAGTTCATCTGGACTAACAGCGGGATGAAAAAATATATTATAAGACGTTTCAGTTTTTTCTCTAATTAACTCTTCTAGTGGACCGTACCCCATAAAAACGAGCACATTTTTATCATCAATACCTAAAAAAGCTTCAAGCAATAATTCAATACCTCGACCAGAACTTAAACCACCTTGATACAAAAAAATGGTTTGATTAGTTTTTATATTTAGATTTTGACGAAATAAATCAAGCTTTTCTTGCTCAGTGTATGATGGGCAATTCAACACCAAATGAGGTTTTACTATTCCATAATCTTTTGAATAACAAGCGGCAATAGAATCACTAACTGTAATTATACTATCAACATACCGCATCAGATTTTTTTCAAAAAATTTCATTAACCATTTTGATACTCTGTTAGCTCCCCCCCGCTCTGTCTCATACTCATGGCAATCATATACAACTTTAACATCTTTATAAAATAGCTTAATTAAAATACCAATTGGCAATGCATTAAGATCATTGCAATGAATCACATCAAACTTACGGAACCGAAAAAACGCTCTACATATAAATTCAAAATATTTAATAAATTGTATTATTTTAATTTTAGGCCAGTATCTTGATGCCAGATTAATACGTTCTACAGAAACATTGCTTACTATTTCTTTTTCACACAAACCTTTATTATGCATAGCAACAACCACAGTTTCATAGCCCAAAACAGAAAGGGACTTTGATGTTTTCAAAACACGGCTATCATTAACAAAGTCATTAAGAACAATATTTGCAACTTTCTTCATAAAAAACCAAAAAAAAAATTAAATTTAAACAATCCCAACAAGAAAAACAGCATGATTTCATATATAAAACCACTCGATTCTACAAAAACAAAAGACTAATAGTTATCAGTCCTCTAAAACACTTTTATATAAGCGCTTTAACTGTGGGCTTTTAAGGTACGAATTATGCCAAAGCAATCCAAACCGACCATTAACTTTTCGACAAGTGGCTTTCAGCTTTAAAATTTTTTCCCTTGCCCCATCAGTACAACCCAACCCCAAATAAGCATCATCTATCACCGAACATTCCATAACAATTAACGGTCTAATACGTAACTGGAGGGGTATCGAAGAACACGGGTCAAATGCAGGATATTCGTAGCAAGTACCACATCGAAAACCTGGATAATCAGCATACCCCATTGTAGAGTCATAACTCATGCCTGCCTGTGCCCAAGCTCGCAACGTCGTTGGCTGCTCCCAGCGTAAAAAAATAATACCGACTAATCCGTATAGCTTTATTGACACCTACTAGCTTACAATATAAATAAAATATAAAGTTTTTAATAAAAAGGTCAAGAATTATTTAAAACATTAGCTTTTAATCTCAAGCAAGAAAAATTAAAAAACATACGATCAATATCCCAAAAAATCAACTAAAAAACTTAAGCCCTACTTTAAAATCAAGAACACGAAAAACCCCAAAAACAAAAATAAAAGAAATCGAAACAAACATCACAATAAGTTTATAAACAATAGAAAAATCACCATGCAAATAAAACAAAAAAACACTTACAGCAACGAAAAAAACACAAAGCAAAACTCTCAACCATTCATAAGGAATAAAGAACAGCTTCTGAGAGGATAAAAATAAAATACAAAAAACAAAAAAAGAAGATACTGCTGTTGCAATAGCAGCACCTATCGCCCCATATAAAGGAACCATAAAAAAATTCAAACCAGTATTAAAAAAAACGCCCAATATATTAATCAGCGCAAGGAGTTTAGTCTTCTTTTTTATCCCCATGCCCGGCGCAAAAAAATACATCCCTGAAAAAACAAATGACAACACAAGAAAAGGTATCACGTCAGAGGCAGCATTATATTGCTCATTAGTAAGAATTTTAACAAAGAAATCCGAATTAACTGACAAAACAATGAAAACACATATAAAAAAAGCAGAAAAATACCTAAAAATAGAGTTAAGGTTTTCACCAAAATCAATTTCTTTATAATTACTATAGATTAATGGTGATAACGCTTTATGAAAAACAAAAATCAGAACAGAGGCTATCGAAGCTATCCGAAAAGCCACTCCATAAATACCTAAATCCTCATACCCAAGCATTTCTTTAACAAATAAGCGATCAATCAATCCAGATAAAACAACACCTAAACTAGAAAAAACAAAAGGCCAAGAAAACGAGATCATTTCAAAAATATATTTTTTACAAAAACAAAGATCCTCTCTAACAAAAAACAAACCTATTACAATCCCAAAAAACGAGCCAACTAGCAAGGAAACAACCCCGCCTAGAACCCCCATACCAGCTTTATACATCAAAAAATATGATAATAAGACAACAACTAACGAATAAATAATATTGAGCACTGCTTCCAGCTGAACTTTAAGTGTAAACCTAAGGTGATTAGAAACAAGCCTAAAAATAGATGTTGCAGAATACCCAAAAACTGCGACAAAAAAAACATCCAAAAAGCTTAAATCATCAAAAAAGAAAACAACAATCGCATCAGAAAAAAACAAACAACAAATTACAAACAACAAATTACAGAAAATAGAAAACAAAAAAGCTGATGAAAAATAATATTTCCTAAGCTGGGAGTCAGCTCTATACTCTGACACAAATCGAGCTGCTGCCTGAGAAATTTCTAATGCAACAACAACTAAAACAAAAGACCCTATAATTGACAAATAATCCAGGATTCCATATTCAGCCGGCGATAAAACTGAAGTGTAAAGCGGCATCATTAATAGAGAAATCCCTCGACTGAGAATTGTTGATAAAAAATATACCGCTGCATTAGAAAAAAATAACTTAATCATCAATTAGTTCATTATAGATATCAATAACCTGCTCATTTATTTTAATATAATCAAAATTATCACGCACAAATCCAACCCCTTTCTGCGACAATAGATCTCTATATTCTTTATTCGAGACTAATTCTTTTATTTTATCTTCGATATTAGAAATATTAGCATTAACAATTGGACACTCTGGGTAATGTTTTTCTTTTACGCTTTCAATTAAATAACAAATAACCGGTTTTCCAAACGCCATAGCTTCCACTGAAAGAGAGCCAAACCCACCTAAAAGAATCTGATCCAGTACTATATCCGCTTTATATAGCTCATGAACCACATCCTTATGATCCATATTAGTGAGCTCAATATATTCAATATCATAACCATCACGTATTAAATTACTTATTACCGTATTAAAATATTTTGTCCCTTTTATTGCAGGCGAGGTTGGAGCATGAACAATGACTATACTTTCATTTAAAGCGTTCTTCTTAACAAGAGGTGCGGCTGAATAATCATTCAAAAACTCACTAAAACTTAAATTATGAACCCAAACATCTTTAATTATCTTATATCTAGGTATATAAAGGGAAGCGCTATGATATAAATTTCTCGGGGCAATAAACTTATCAACCCAAATCCCCTGCCATAACATTTTAATCTTCTTAGTATTATCTTTTTTTGGATCATTCAGACCTCCTGAAAAATTTTCAACTATGATTTCCCAGTAGGGGTTCCTTTCTTTCTCAACCTCAGATAATCGAATATCGCTACCACAATAAGTCATGACTATTTTCTTCCCCAATAATTTCAATAAAGGAAGATCTAAAGAATATGGTAAAAGGGTTTGCCCGAAATAAAAACTATAGATATCAAACCTAAATAATGAGTTATAAAAATATTTCAATCTTACTAACTGCTTAAGCCAACGATTTTCGGTACCATTGAATATTTCCACATCATGATTTTTAAAAAAACTATTACCTACCCATACATCAAAGCAAGATTCATAACCTTTTTTTCGCTGATAATCAGCAAGAACCGCACCTATACCAGCAATATTCACTGGACCGTGGTATATTCGCATAGAGGCATCCTAGTAAAGAAAAATCATATGTATAAATTAGCTATTTAAAAATTCAACTATTGTAGAAATAGATACTAGATTTTCTACAATATCATCTGAAAATTCTTTCCCTGTTGCATCCTGAAGTTCAATAAAAACATTAAACATATCAAGACTATCTAGTCCTATCTGAGAAAATTTTTTAGCCTGATCATCCAGTTTAACTTCAACACTTGATCCCGATTTATTAATAATATCAACAACAAACTCCACATCAAACATAAATACCAACCTTGCCCTAATATAATAAATTATAAACTTCTACTTAATAATGCACTTGCCCAAGACAAGCCAACACCAAACCCACTAATTAATATATTTTGTACCTTATTATCATGGACCTGATCCTTCAACAATAAGGGAATAGAAGAGGAGATAGTATTACCAGTATGCTCGATATCTTTTAAAAATTTATCAGCAGAATCACCAAATCGTCTTGAGATGGCATCAACTATCGCATTACTACCCTGATGAATACAAAATAAGTCAATATCACTAAGCTCTAAATTACTATTAGATAAAACACTTTTAATTTGCGGTGGAACCCTAAGCGCTGCAAAATTAAACACCTGACGACCGTTCATATGTAACCTTCCATTAAAAGAGGTTAAATGTTCTGCGCCGCTCCCATCAGTACCATATTTTACAGTTTTAATATTCAGTTCAGAATCTTCACCCAGCCAGGAAGCAGTAGCTGCATCACCAAATAACAAGGCTGTGACTCGATCATCAGGGTCAACAATTTTTGAATAAGGATCAACTGTTACCAAAAGACCATTTTTTAGACCAGAAGCTTCCATAAACCCTTTCAGTATATATAGACCATACACATAACCAGAACAGCCAAGAGACACATCAAAAGCAGCTATATTTGTGGGCAAACCCAGTTTATTCTGCACAATTGCAGATGTGTGCGGAAGCCCGCTACCATCAGGGTTCTGTGTAACAACAACCAACGCTTCTATAGCCAACAAAGAAAACGCTTCATTTTCCTCATCTAAAGCCTTTATCGCTTTAACAGCCAAGTCGGATGTTTCTTCCCTATCATCTTTTCTTGCAAGAGTTACAGCGCCAATCTTACTTTTAATAAACTCCTCTGTTTCTCCAAATTTATTGGCCTGTTTGATATTATCAATCGATGCAGCAGGAATATAACTTCCTATAGATTTCAACCCAATACTCATGCTTTTCCCACTATAAACTGTATTTTACCCATAGGAATATTATTGATATATATATCATTAACACTGAATCTCCCTGAGATCATTTTACTTAGCACAACAGCAATTTCATCAGCAGAATCAGGTAGCTTCGTTTTTAAATCGAGTTGTCCAAAAAGCCATTTACCATCAACACTACATACTTGGTTATTTAACTCTTTAGTAAGTACTATAATCTCTTCAATAACTGTGTATTCTCCATTTGGTTGAATAGTTATACTTTTATTAGTCAAATTCAAAAGACTATTCCCGACTAAAGCATCTTCATCGAAAGGATAACGACCGCTTACTTTTTTATCAGACTCAACTAACCAGAAAGGTATGGAATTCATTTCCGCACTAGAAACAGATATAAGCCCATTACCAATCAACTTCTCATTTACTGAAGGCGTTTCAAATAAAACCACACACTGCTTAGAAGCAAGTGATCGAAAAGATATTTTTGAAACAAAAGAGTCCTTTGAGTATTTCGATTCACATAAATCATTAATCGAGTTATAAAAATCACTTCCATGCAAATACTTCCGTGTGCCTTTAAACGATAACTCAAGATTCATTTAGCTCTCCGCGCAGGATTACCAATCCAAGTACTGTATTTGGGCGTAGACTTAAAGATTACTGCACCAGCGCCAGCAATCGAAAACTGCTCAAGAACAACGGCATCAACTACTACAGCATTCGGCCCTACGTGGGCCCCCGTTTTTACCTCTGACCGGCCACATAACGATGCATTAGGGCCTAGATAACAGTAATTTCCAAGTTTAGCGTCATGACCTACATTGGCGCCTGCTCTGATTGTTGTAATATTACCTATAACACTCCCAGGCTGGCAGGTAACATGCTGACAAATCATAGATCCTTTACCAACAATCACGTCGTCAGCAATACAAGCCGCTGGATGAACCAAAGAAATTAACCGAGACTCAGGTATGCAAAGCGACTCTATTAGCTTGATTCTTGCGTCCATCATCCCTACTTTATGCAAGCAGATGTGAAATTGAATATCCTCGCTTAATCCTTCCCAGTCCTTAATTTTCCCTAAAACAGGCCAACAGTTGATAGTATCACCTACTTTTAGAGCATCATTCAAAAAACCTAAAAGGCTGACTGAACAGCCAGCGCTTCTCATATCGGCTATAATCTGCGCAGCAACCAACCCATCACCATAACCACCAATCAAAACGATGCTTTGCACATTATCCTCCCTTAATTACCTTCATAATTCACACAATATGATCATCTAACCCTACTCACCACCAAGGGCCTATAAAAACTGATTACACCACTCTTCTACATTTAACAAAGACCAAATCAGTAATCGTCTGTTTGCCTTACCATTTATATGTTCATTGATTAACGACTGTGCAACTTGTGGATCCATATAATCATATATTCTTGCATTTTTATTCAGTAACTTATCTTTAACATAATCAATACTTTCACCTTTAAACCAACTTGCATCCGGTGCTGAAAACCCTTGTTTTTCAGCTTTAGAAATATCATCAGGGATATATTGTCTCATACTATCCCGTAATATCTGCTTGCCATCTTTTGTTTTTTGATAATATTTATTCGTTTTATTTCCAATCTCATTCTCATTAATTCGAACAACATCAGACAGGTTATTCAATTTTAGGTGAACCGGACATTGCATGGCAAAATTTACAAGATCATTATCGAGAAAAGGAACTCTGCTCTCAAGACTATGCGCCATACTCAGCTTATCTTCGACCACAAGCAATCCATGAAGAAAAGTTTTCGCTTCGAAGTAAAGTGAATGATTAATGTAGTCCTCTGGTGTATATAATTTTTCTGCATGATGTTTGAAAACATCTTTAAAGATATCTCGAGTCCAAACATGCTTTACATCATCCCATATAGGCGCAAATACTTCCTTGATTTGACTATTAGGTATAAGCCTTTGCCAAAACTGGTAATACTTATCTATATAATGATCAAAGTCATCATTAACCACCGCTCGATAATATCGCCACGGATACCCCCCAAACAGTTCATCGCCACCGGTTCCCGATAACACTACCTTTCCAAACTTTGAGGCCAATTTTGCTGCATAGTAATTTGGATAACTTTGCCCAACACGAGGTTCTTCCAAGTGATACGTCAATGAAGGCAAAGCCCTTTCCATATCACCGGATTTCAATACCATTTCATAGTGTTCAGTCTTAAAAAAGTAAGACATGTATTCTGCTTTAGCACGTTCATCATATGCCAACTCCAATCCTGAGGCAGAATTTAAATCAAAGCCGCAGGTAAAAGTTTTCATATATGGGTATGACTGAGACGCAACAGCAGTAATGGACCCTGAATCCATTCCACCACTAAGGTAACAGCCTAATTCCACATCTGTCACTAGTTGTCGATTGACTGCTTGTTTGAATAATCGATCTAATTCTTGACGATATTCTTCATCATCAGACTTAGTAGTGGGTTCTTTAAAGTCAAAATCCCAATATTGGGTAATGTTAAGAACCGGTTTAATTTTCTTCAGATCAAGAATAGCATAATGTCCGGCAGATAGAATTTTGACTCCATCAACAAGCGTTTTATCTGTAAAAATATTTTGAAAAGTAAAGTACTCGAGCAAAGCCTCTTTATCTACTTCTCGCTTGAAGCTTGGGATTGCTAGTATTGCTTTTTGCTCTGAGCCAAATAACAGTTTATTACCTTGCATCGAGTAATATAGAGGCTTAACACCATACCTATCTCGAGCTAGCAACATAGTTTTCTCTTGTCTATCCCATAGAGCCAAACCAAACATACCGTTAAACCGACTTAACGCTGAAACACCCCATTCAGCAAGAGCGTTTAATACAACCTCACTATCCGTTTGAGAACGAAACTGGTAGCCGAGTGATTCTAATTCCGCTCTTAACTCACGAAAATTATAAACTTCTCCATTATAACTCAGAACATATCTCTGATTCTGAGACGCCATAGGCTGATGACCGGAAGGGCTCAAATCTAATATAGCTAACCTGCGATGACCTAATCCTACGTTGTTCTCAATCCATTGTCCTTCACCATCAGGCCCGCGGTGAGCAATAGCGTCGGTCATTTTTTTAAGGACCACAGGAGACACAGCGTCCTGTGTCAAATTAACAATACCGGCAACCCCACACATTACTGAAAGCTTTCCCTTACATGCTGTATAACATAATCCTGTTCTTCATCAGTCATTCCATGAAATAAAGGCAAGGAAATGCTACAATCATTCGCAATGAATGCATTAGGAAAATCAGTTTTGGCTAGACCATATTTTTCTCTATAGAACGTCAGCATATGCACCGCATGAGTAGCAGGCCTTGTTGATATACCAACTTTTTGCAAACAATCCATCCATTCATTACGCATCTTATTAATATGTCCAGCATTATCTACCGTAAGAACCTTAGGACAAAATATGCATGGGTAGCTTTGGTAACCATGAACATAGCCGTCCATATGCACTGGCACCTTTAACCATTCTAAATCAGCAAATGCACTATCATATCGTTCAGCTAATCTTTGACGCTCTGCAACGATGTCATCCGCTCTATCCATTTGCGCCGACCCCAAAGCCCCCTGAATATCTGTCATCCTTTGGTTATAACCAGCATCTGGGTGATCTGCTAGTAAATAAGGCCTTGCACCCAAATGACGCTGAAGGTCAGTCATTTCTGCACCATGATCACGTAAACGACGAATTTTCCTTGCTAATTCATCATCGTTGGTTGTAATCATCCCCCCTTCACCTGTTGTGATAGCCTTACGGGGGTGAAAACTAAAAGCTCCTGTATGCCCTAATGTTCCGACATGTTTCCCATTGTAATAACTCCCGAAACCACAGGCGGCATCCTCAACCACAAACAGATTGTTTTTCTCTGCAATCTGATTTACAGCATCCATATCAGCAGCTAGACCAAAGAGGTGCACGGGTAAAATTGCCTTAGTATTTTCTGTAATCAAACTTTCCACTTTCGATAGATCGATATTGAATGTTTCAGAATCAATATCACAGAAAACCACTTTCCCACCTAAATGCTCAACAATATTAGCAGTAGCTATCCAAGTAAATGCAGGAACAATTGCCTCATCGCCCGGACCGAAGCCTGATGCTGCTAGGGAGAGGTGAAGACCAGTTGTACATGAGGTTACCGCAATCGAATGCTTCGCACCGGTAAAAACAGACCACTTATCTTCAAACTCTTTTGTTTTGGGGCCCTGAACTAACCAGCCATTCTTTAATGGTTCTAATACACTTTGAATTTCATTATCCAGCAAATTAGTTCGTGCTATTGGAATATCCATATGGCTTTTAATATCACCCATTGTTTTCTTCACGCCATTGAATTAATTTCAGTAATCCTTCTTTCAAACTATAGGTGTATTTGAAACCAAGTTCTGAGTCAGCCTTCTTTGGGCAACCTATACGATTTTGCACCATACGCCTCGCATCATCCTCACTATAAGGGTTATAACTCACTGTGAGATCTGATTCTTTGAGCTCTAAAATAAGGTTACAAAGCTCCTTAATACTAGTCTGAACTCCAGAACCAACATTGTAAAATTCATCCGCTGAGGATGCCTGTAATGCCAATACATTACACCTTGCAACATCTTCAACATAAATAAAATCATATGCCTGAGTACCATCACCATTAATAACTGGAGACTCATTTGCATCAATTTTATTAAGCATTATTGGTACAACACCAGTATATGCAGCAGTCTGATCCTGATGAGGCCCATAAACATTCATATAGCGAAGGCCAACATAATCTAATCCATATCGGTCAAAGAATGCTCTACACATTGACTCACAAGCAATTTTACTAGCGCCATAGAAATTACGGTTATTAAAAGGATGATCTTCTGTCATCGGGACTTCAACTGCATCACCGTACACTGAAGCAGATGATGAATACACAAGGCGCTTAACATCATTCTTTACACATGCCTCAAGCACATTGAATGTACCTTCAATATTTACATCGAAAGCAGTTCTTGGGAAATCTTTACAATGCAACAACCACATAGCAGCTAAATGAATAACATAATCACAACCAACCATTGAGTGATTTAATACATCTATTTCACGTAGATCTGCTTTGACTAAAGAGCAACGTTTATCCTTCAAATATTCCTCAACGTAAGATTGCTCCCCTCGAGCTAAGTTATCGTAAATAACAACTTCACCCACATCGGTTTTTAGCAATTCGCCAACAACATGACTACCTATAAATCCAGCACCACCTGTTACGAGTACTTTAGCTTTTGTCAAACTATTCATTTCATCTCCAATTATTTACAGTGCAGCAAGTGCCTTTATAACTTGTTCTTGACTTTCAAAACTTAAATACGGGTGCATTGGCAAGCTCATTACTTCATTTGATACCTGATCACCATGAGGCAGCTTAACGGTTTCGTCCGCAACAGCAGGCTGCTTATTCAAGGGAATAGGATAATGAATTGCAGTAGGAATTCCTAAAGAATGCAAGTTCTTCTGGAGTTCCTCTCGCTTCTCAACTTTAACTGTATATTGTGCCCAAACACTTTTATTGTATGGTTCAATATAGGGCGTATTCGTTATTCCAGCCTCTTTTAGTAATCGGTTGTAACAATCCGCAGCCTTATTTCTTAAATTGATTTCTTCAGGAAAAATATCAAGTTTTTGCAGCAAAATGGCCGCTTGAATTGTATCTAAACGACTATTCATTCCAACTCTAACATGATGATAGCGGCGGTCTTGGCCATGACGAGCAATCTGCCTTAACACAATGGCAAGCTCATCATCATCAGTAAACATCGCTCCTCCATCACCGTAACAACCCAATGGTTTACTGGGGAAAAATGAGGTTGTAGCTATTGTTGATAAGCATCCTGATTTGCGGCCTTTATATGTAGCACCAAAGCTTTGAGCGCCATCTTCAATGACAGGGATATTGTATTTATTCGCAATACTATTAATGGCATCAAAATCTGCACACTGGCCATATAACGAGACGGGAATGATTGCTTTTGTCTTGGCCGTTATAGCTTGCTCTAATTTCTGAGGATCAAGGTTATAAGTACGCGGATCTATATCAACATAAACAGGCTTAGCCCCTAATATAGCAACTGTTTCAGCTGTTGCTATATAGGTAAACCCAGGCGTTATCACCTCATCTCCCGGCCTAACTCCTAGCGCCATCTGAGCAATTTGCAATGCATCAGTCCCATTAGCACAGGTAATACAGTGTTTAACCCCCACAAAATCAGCTAAACGTTCTTCAAGCTCACCAACTTCGGGTCCTAGAATATATTTACCATGTACTAAAACCCTTTGAATAGCAGAATCAATCTGTTCTTTTATTAAAGCCTGTTGGGCTGCAAGATCTATAAACTCCATTACCTAGCACCCTTCTGCAAGACAATACCATCTAAATGATATTTATCACCAGTTTGAGCACAAACAGCCTCACCATGACCTGATATAGGTAAATCCAACTGTTCTCCATATTCGCTCATCCAACCGACTTGCTTCGCTGGCACCCCCACCATAAGCGCATAAGCCGGTACATCTTTATTCACCACAGCACCCGCGCCTACAAATGCGAATTCACCAATGATTACCCCACACACAATGGTACAATTAGCGCCTAAGGTTGCCCCTTTTTTTACCAACGTATCTCGATACTCATCTTTGCGCTCAATTAACGAACGAGGATTATAAACATTGGTAAAAACCATACTAGGGCCACAAAATACGCCTTCTTCAAGGTGTACATTATCGTAGACAGATACATTATTTTGTATCTTACATTTATCACCAATAGTAACTTTATTACCCACAAATACATTTTGGCCTAGGGATACTCCCTTGCCTATTTTGGCGCCCCCGCAGACATGTACAAAGTGCCAAACACGAGACTCATCACCTATTTGAGCTCCATCATCTACAATAGCGCTATCATGCTGATAAAAAGTCATGCTACTTAACCTTTGATAATAAAGGATGCGGTGCGGTGGGGTTTTCGACTATCGGGGATTTACGCATCACATCAACAGTCTGAATAGCTGCACGGTTATCCTCCACCCCATAACCTTGACCTGATAAAATCCGATCATAACTTTGTGTATGAAGATCGGTAAAACCTCCAGAAAATTCTAGCTCTTCACCTTCTACATCAATACTACGATATGTGAGCTTTTCACCTTGCACGGCATTTTCCGGTAGATGATTGGCATCTATTGATAAAAACCAGCGCACATTTGCACGTTCATACTGCAAAAAACCTGACGATGTTTTTTCATCACGGTAATGCACTTCGTTATGCTTAATATCCCCAAAAATAAAGTGCAGCATGTCGTAAAAATGCACCCCTATATTTGTTGCAACACCACCTGATTTTTCATCAAATCCTTTCCAAGATTTTAAGTACCACTTACCGCGAGATGTAAGGTAAGTAAGATCGACATCAAACACTTTATCAGCAGGCGCGGCATTTACTTTTTCTTTAAGCGCTATAATGGAGGGGTGCAACCGAAGCTGTAGAATGGAATTTACTTTTGCTCCATATTCCTTTTCATATCGATGCAACACAGACAGATCTGACGTATTTAAAACTAATGGTTTTTCACAAATAACATCAATACCGTTTTGCAACGCAAACTTCATATGAGGCAAATGAAGATAGTTAGGAGAACAAACGGTAATATAATCTAAACCCTCTCCTTGTAGTTTTAAATCTTCTACAAATCCTGAAAACTGCTCAAACTCAGTAAAAAACTCAGCCTCAGGGAAATGACTATCCATTATCCCCACTGAATCATTTACATCCATTGCAACGACAAGCTCGTTACCTGTTTCTTTAATAGCTTTAAGATGGCGAGGAGCGATATAACCTGCTGCGCCAATTAATCCAAATCTTTTCATCACTACCTCTTTGTAGATCGTAATTACAAACGTAAATCTGAACAACCAATTGGCAACACATATTTCACATCATAAAGAACATGATTTTTCTTGCCGAGTGCTCGAATTTTTTCCTCACCCCACAATTTAAATTCCTGATGATCAACAGCCAAAACAATCGCATCGTATACACCGTTATCAAGTGTGGCAGTTAATTCCACACCGTATTCATGTTTAACCTCATCCGCATCAGCCCAATCATCATAGACATCAACTTGCATATTGAAACTTTTCAGTTCATTAATCATATCGATAATTTTAGTGTTACGTACATCAGGGCAATCGCCTTTAAATGTAAATCCAAGCACTAACACTCGCGCCTCATCGATATGAATCTTTTTCTTACTAACGGCCTTAACTAACTCAGTCGCAACATAAGCTCCCATACCGTCATTAATTCTTCGCCCAGCTAAAATAACTTCTGGTTGATAACCAACCTCTTTAGCTTTATAGGTTAAATAGTAGGGGTCAACACTTATACAGTGCCCTCCCACCAAACCTGGTTTGAAAGGTAAAAAGTTCCATTTAGTACCAGCAGCGTTTAGCACCTCTTGAGTATCAATATCCAAGCGATTAAATATTTTCGCAAACTCGTTAATGATCGCTATATTCAAATCACGCTGAGTATTTTCGATGACTTTAGCCGCTTCAGCGACTTTTATAGAGCTTGCTTTATGGGTTCCAGCCGTAATGATACTGTCATATAGATCATCAACGAGATCTGCTATTTCAGGTGTAGAACCGGAGGTGATTTTTAAAATTTTAGTCAGCGTATTAACTTTATCACCAGGATTTATACGCTCTGGGCTATAACCAACAAAAAAACCGTGGTTAAAAACTAATCCTGAGCTTCTCTCAATAATAGGGACGCAAATTTCCTCTGTTGCACCGGGGTAAACCGTAGATTCAAAGATCACGAGATCACCTTGCTTGATCACAGCGCCTAACATTTCTGAGGCTTTTTCTAGAGGAGACAAATCAGGTGCGTTAGCATCATCGATTGGCGTTGGAACAGTAACTATATAGGTATTACACTCTTTAAGCGCGGGCACATCCGATGAATAAGAAAGACGACTTGCTAACCTAAGCATTTCATCCTCTACTTCTAATGTAGAATCATGTCCATTTTCTAGCTCTGTAACTCTTGCTTTATTAATATCAAAACCGATAACATCCCTGTACTTACCAAACTCTACAGCTAAAGGCAATCCGACATAGCCCAGTCCAATAACCGCCAATTTGATATCTTTAAGCTCTTTCATTATCGACCTACAGTAAGAAGAATTATTTTGGAATTTTGCAATTCGACCTTAAAACGGAAAGAATTCAATCGCAGTCTATTTGGTAAGTAACGAGATAATTAACCAATAAAATAAATTATCTCAATCCCATAAAACACACTGTAACTATCCGAGAGCAAATTGTAGCTTATAGCCCTACTAACCTCTAGACTTACAGTATAAATACGGCATATTCAGCCACCCAAACCTAATAACTACCTATAGCCTAAACTTACGATTGTGATTACTTGCGCTGACATCTTTTGGAAAAACGACACCCCTTATTCAACAGGCTTTGATGATTTCTACTTCAACACAGAACAAAGCCATGAAGATAGCTTGTATGTTTACGTCAATGCCAATCAAATACCGGCACGCATCAGCTCAAAGCAGAAGCTACTCACCATCGCTGAAACAGGGTTTGGAACGGGGCTAAATTTTCTACTTACTGCGCAGCAATGGTTGAATAAAAGCTCTAATGGACAACAACTTCATTTTATCTCCGTGGAAAAGCAACCACTAAGCCATAACGATTTAAAACGCGCCCTTCATCAATGGAAAGACTTTGAACCTTTATCATCAAAGCTATTAAACCAATACCCCTTAGCATGCCAAGGCTTCCATCGACTTTCCTTTCCTGATGAACGAATCACATTAACTCTGATTTTTGGAGATGCTTTAGATAGCTATAAACAACTCGAAGCCTCTATTGATGCCTGGTATTTAGATGGGTTTTCACCATCGAAAAACCCCGATATGTGGAGCCCCGAACTTTTTCGAGAAATTGCACGTTTAAGCAAACCCGGCACAACCTTCTCAACCTTCACCTCCGCCGGCATTGTCAGAAGAGGGTTAAAAGCGGTAGGTTTTGAGGTAAAAAAACAACCTGGATTTGGGAAAAAGCGTGAAATGTGTTTAGGCACTTTTATCAAAAACAACGCTCCTCAAGTCGATACAAAACCTTGGTTTTCAATCCCTAAACCTGAACAGCCGACTGAAGTTACTATTATTGGCGGGGGGCTTTCTGGCTGCTCCTCTGCCTACTCTCTTGCACAGAGAGGGATTAAGGTAAGACTCATTGAGAAAGAGCAGCATTTAGCAACAGCAGGATCGGGTAATCGGCAAGGGGCGCTTTATGCCAAGCTACCTGTCAGCCCTACGAAACAAGGCGAACTGCATCTAACCGGTTTTTTACATACGGTTAATCTACTTAAACGGAAAGACCCCGAGCAATCCTTTTGGTCTCAGTGTGGCGTAGCGCAACTAGCGACTAAAGAAAACGAAAATAAACGACAACAGGAATTAATTGATAACGGCCATTATCCTGATTCCCTAGTACAACATAAATCAGACATCGAATTATCGGAGATTAGTGGTTCTGTTGTATCCAGTAGCGGTTTATTTTTTCCTACAGCAGGCTGGGTGTCACCTGTAGACTTCTGTCATCTATTAGCCGCCCACCCTAATATCTCTATTGAGCAACACGATATAACAAATATCGAACAGGTCGATCACTTATGGAATCTAACCACCAACAATAGTAAGCACTTACATTGCTCTCACTTAATTATCTGCAATGCGGAATTAGCTAATCAATTTAAACAAACTGAACATCTGCCGTTAAAAGCTATTCGCGGACAAGTATCAATTACTGAAGATAGTGCAGATTTACCGCAACTAAGGACGGTTGTTTGTGGCGAAGGCTATATCTCTCCAGCACAGGGAGGAAAATATTGCTTTGGCGCTACATTCGATCTGAAGGGCAAACAACGTGACGTTACTCAATACGACCATAATAGGAATCTAGAAAAACTGAAGGATGCTCTACCAGAATTTCATAACGCGCTTATCGGTAAAAATGAGCTGCTCACAGGAAGAACAGCCTTTCGCTGTAGCACACCAGACTACATGCCCGTTGTTGGTCCAGCGCCAATCTATAGCGATTTTGTTGAAACCTTCGGTCGTCTGAGAAAAGATAAAAATTGGCGTTTTGACGGCTGCACTGCTAACCATCACCCTAATCTATACTTAAATACCGGCCATGGCTCAAAAGGGCTAATTACTTGTCCGATCTCAGCTGAACTATTAGCGTCTATGATCTGTAATGAACCTTTACCTCTCCCCAAGACTCTAATAGATGCAGTGAACCCAGCGCGGTTTATTATCAAGAACTTGATAAGACGGGCGATATAAGTAAAGAGCATGTATGTTAAGCTAAAAAGCACAGATCGGTTAGTATTTGAACAAACACAGATGTGGAGCGGTTATGACACTTTATGTATACGACCACGGCTATCGCATACAAACACCAAAGGAAGCCCTCTTTCCTAAACAAGGTGTCGACTCTCTATCGAAAAGCCGCCATATACATCGAACTGCAGACAAGGAAGATCGGCTACACTCCGATGGTGAAAAGTTTATTATCCCCGGCCCCGGAAAACCCAATCAAAACAAAGATCCAGCCACCCTTGCATATACAGCTAATGCTGAAGAAGCTGAACCCCAGAACGAAAGTGCTCAGCTTACCGTATCAACAATTATGGTATCCCCAGTACATACAATATCTCCCAATGTAACCGTCAGTACCGCATGGAAAAGGATGATCAGCTTAGAGATTAGCCACTTAGTCGTTGCCGAAGAGGATAAACGGCCATTAGGCTTAATATCGAAGACAGATTTAATCGAGGCGGGAACCGATTCGCTCACTCTTATTAGTGACATTTATTCTAAACAACTGATCGCTGCAACACCTGAAACCTTAGTTCAAAGTGTTGCCATTAACTTTATCGACAACGAAATAAACTCTATTCCTGTTGTAAATAATAACGATGAGATAGTGGGCATTGTTTGCCGCACAGATTTATTAAGGCTCCTGGTCAGCGGAGCTCATTTGGAGCGCTGGGTTTAGTCGGAAAGGACGTTAAAGGCGGTTGCTCCTTATCTTTACCACCGCCAAACAACCCTGCTATAAAGCGGAATACTTTTTTGATACCTCGCCAAAGTTTTGGCAACAACCAAATCAATAAGATGACAAATACGACCAACCCTAACAAGAACAAAATAGGATGATTAAGTGCTGCCCATAAACCACCCAGCACTAATAAATCTTCACTTATAGACGCAGTCCAATTAGTTACAGGTTCGGGAGAGGTATTTATCAAAACACGACTTCCCGCCTTAGCGGCATGGCTTCCCGCCGCTAACGTCCCACCGACAAGGGCTGCTGCTAATTCGACAGGTACAGACATATCACCTACAGCACCCGCTGCTAGTACAGCCCCCGCAGGTATTCGGATAAAGGTATGTAGCCCATCCCAACCCGTATCAACGCCAGGAATCTTATCGGCAAAAAACTCGACAAAATACATAAAACCCGCAGCCATTAAAACTAACGGATCAGAAACAACTTGTAGCTCTTCAGGCAATGCGATATGCCCCATATTATTGAGCATGCCCAACATAAATATGGTTGCATAAAGATTAATACCACTTGCCCAGCCAACCCCCATTGTCAGTGCAATAAGGCTAATAGTTTGCTCAAGCTGATCCATTTGACGACCTCTTTTTGATTAGGCTCAGCAGAAAAAACTATTACAGGCCGGCCCAGTTCATAACATATCTTTATGAACTATATTACAAAGGCCTTTACTCTCGCTGAACAAAATCACGGCATCACCTGAACGCAACTTACCTCTAACTTGCTCCACTTTAGCTGACAGGGATATCTCATTATCACCATAATCAGTGCCATCACGGCTAACAAACTCTTCAATTAAAGCATTGAGCGTATCGGGTTCAAGCTGCTCATAAGGAATGATCATTAAGGACTTATCCACAGTTACCAAAGTTTTAACTTGTTAAACCAGCTTTCACCTTGCCACTGCCCTTTACATGCTTGTAACTCATTTGACCAACGTTGCGCCCTTAGCTGAATACCTATAGCTTGCTGTGCGAGCTCTGGATATTTATCGGCTTCAAAACGATGATAACCACCATGCCCTAACCTTAATGCAAGATAATGCTCACCAGCATCTTGCCAGCCAATATGGTTTCGTTTGACACTTTGCTGAGTGAACCAACCGATAAAATCAACTGCATCATCAGGGATCTGTGGCGAAGCATCCCAGTGCTCACTCCGTATACGATACTCTTCCCAATCAGCACTGCGTGGCCTTACATGTTTTTTATCCAGATCAGACAAAGGCAATTCGAGCAGCGCCAAGGAGAGAGAAATAGGCGTGCCATATTTCTGCTCAGCCAGTACAGCAGGCTCGACCCACTCATCATTATCATCCAGCTCATCACAAATCATTAGTACAGGTTGAGTCGAAGCACCAAAGCAACCACTCAATAGAAACACTAAAATAGGCAGAGTCAATAATGCCTTCTTAGAGATCATCATACTTCAACCACTCCATGTTGCTTGAGAAAGGCGACAAACTGCTCTTCATCCATTGTTTCAATACCCAATTCAGATGCTTTCTTTAATTTAGAACCAGCCCCAGGACCCGCAACAACACAATCCGTTTTAGCAGAAACACTGCCCGCCACTTTTGCGCCTAATGCCAGTAGATATTTTTTAGCATCACTGCGTCCCATCTGTTCAAGCTTACCAGTTAATACCCATGTTTTACCCGCTAAAGGTAGCGCTTCCAGTTCCATCGGCTCAATAGGATCCCAATGAACCCCCGCTTTTTCTTTATCCAGTAGATCTGCGATCACCTCTCGATTATGAGGTTCAGCAAAAAAGCCGATAATATGTTTCGCAACAATAGGGCCTACATCAGACACTTCCAATAGCGCCTCTTCAGTTGCAGCCATCAAAGGATCTAAATCACCAAAATGCATTGCTAATGCTCTAGCGGTAGCCTCGCCAACTTCACGAATACCTAGCGAATAAAGAAAACGGGAAAACTCTGTATCTTTACTCGCACTTATGGCTTTTACTAAATTCTCAGCTGACTTTGGTCCCATCCGCTCAAGTGTTGATAACTGCTCCACCTTCAGTTGATATAGCCCTGCGGGATTATGGAGCAGATCTAAATCGACTAACATCTCAATCAATTTATCACCTAAGCCATCTATATCCATCGCTTTACGGGAGGCAAAATGCTTCAACGCTTCCTTCCGCTGAGCAGCGCAATACAGCCCACCGGTACAGCGTGCTACTGCTTCACCTTCGAGACGTTCAACATCAGAGCCACAAACAGGGCAAGCCTCTGGAGCAGCAACAGGCACTGTGTCATCAGGCCGTCTTTCCTCGATCACACGAACCACCTGAGGAATCACATCACCGGCACGACGAATAATAACACTATCGCCTACACGCACATCTAAGCGCTCAACTTCATCCATATTGTGCAAGGTAGCATTAGAAACTGTAACACCACCCACAAAAACGGGCTGAAGGCGAGCAACAGGTGTCACAGCACCTGTACGACCGACCTGAAACTCAATTGCTCGAACAACCGTCAACTCTTCTTGGGCAGGAAACTTATGCGCGATCGCCCAACGAGGCGCGCGAGAAACAAAACCTAAGGTTTTCTGTAATGCCAAATCATTGACTTTAAAAACAACGCCATCGATCTCATAAGGAAGCGAGTCTCGCAACGCCGCTACTCGAGTGTAGTAATCTAGACATCCCTGAACGCCTTTAACTTCTTCAAGCAGCGGATTTAACTTAAACCCCCAAGTTTTTAGCTGACGTAGGATAGCTGCATGGCCATCTGCAAGCTCACCCCCTTCAACAACCCCTACGCTATAACTGCACATCTCTAAAGGGCGTGATGCGGTTATTCTCGGATTTAACTGACGTAAACTGCCAGCGGCTGCATTACGGGGGTTAACAAAAGGCTTCTCCCCTCGCTGCTCTGCACGGGTATTTAAAGCGTTAAAACCCGCCTTTGGCATGTAGATTTCTCCACGTACTTCTAGTCGCTGAGGATAATCAGATCCTGAGAGTTTAAGAGGAATTGTAGGTATAGTCCGCACATTGAGAGTGATATCTTCTCCCGTTGAGCCGTCTCCACGCGTCAAACCTCTAATAAGCAAACCGTTTTCATAGAGCAAACTAATGGCGATTCCATCTAACTTAGGCTCACAGGCATAGCCAATCTCTGTATCAGCGGGGTAATTTAATCGCTCAACAATTCGACGGTTAAATTCCTCCATATCTTCAGCATTAAACGCATTATCTAAAGACAGCATAGGTAACTCATGCTTAACTTGATTAAATGCAGCCAAAGGCGCACCCCCTACTCTTTGAGTAGGGGATTCAGGAGTAATTAAATTAGGATTTTCAGCTTCTAATGATTTGAGCTGTTGAAACAAGCGATCATATTCCGCATCAGGAACTTCTGGATCATCTAGCACATAATAGCGATAGTTATGATTATTTAGCTGCTCTCGCAACTGCTTTATCTGCTGCTCAATAGACACGATGAAAACTCGACTCAAGAAAGAAGAAACGCGGCTTATCGGCCGCGTTTTTTAAGATTTTTCATTTCAAAATCACGTACACGCTGGCGATAATGTTCCATAGTTTGGGTCCGCAAGACCGATCGATTTTCATCGAGCATCTCCCCTCCTAAATGCTTAGCGACTGTCTCTGCTGTTGCCAACATGCACTCAAAAGCATCCATGACATCTCGGGGTTCTTCCATAGACATAAAGAACATCACGGCCTTAGTACTTAAACTCTGCGCATCATCAGGATCAAAGGTACCTGGCGGTAAAGCATTAGCCATACTAAACTGAACCGCACTTAGCCCTTCCTCATCTTCAAAACGATGATAGATAGACATCTCACCGAAACTCATTCCACAAGCATCGATGATCTTTTGTAATACAACACCATCAAACTGATCTGTCGATTTAGCAATAACCGATATGATTAATACATTTTCGGGATCCGGCTCTTTTTCTAATACTTTGCGTCTAGAAGGCGCCTCTTTAACTGGCTGACCAACTATAGGAGTCGACTCCCAAGGCCCTTCTTTTTCAGGTAGATCTACTGACGCAAGATCCTTATCAAGTTGGGATTCTTCAGCACTGCTCTTTTCAATGGGCTCTGCTTTCTCGCGTTGAGATTCCGTTTGAGGCACATCAGTAACAGACGGCTCATTCTTAACAGAAGTACCCTTATCCTCAGTCACTGAAGGCTCTGTTAAACCATCATCTAAAGCAGAACCTAAGGTTAAACCCGCAAACGGATCAGTTGGCGCTTCAGGTGCCTCTTCGGGAAATTCAAATGTCAGTGTTGCTTGTTCGCCAGCATCGCTCTCTACTGGCGTTGTATCCTCAACACCGGCTAAATCGAGCTCTGGAAAAGCATCCGGTTCCTGATGCTCATCTTTGTGATCCAAATTAGTTTCATCTCCTATCTCTGTCATAAGGACAGTGATAGGTTTTTCAAAATCAATCTCTTCTTCCGCTACTTCAGGGATAAGCGTAGGTTGCCATTCGGTTTTCTTCAGCTCTGGCTCTGGCTCTGGCTCTGGCTCTGGCTCTGGCTCTGGCTCTGGCTCTGGCTCTGGCTCTGGCTCTGGCTCTGGCTCTGGCTCTGGCTCTGGCTCTGGCTTAACAGTTTTAATGCCTTCCACCAATTGGTCAATAACATCAAAAAGTTCAGGCTTTTGCTCTAATTTTTCAACATCAAAAGCCTCGACAGCATTTGCGTCTGTGTCTTCATCTTCAGATACGACCTCTGCATAATCAGAAGGTTCTCTATCTACCACTAATAACGGTGGTTCTGGTTCTGGTTCTGGTTCTGGTTCTGGTTCTGGTTCTGGTTCTGGTTCAATAGAGGGTGCAGGTACCACTCGTGCAGGGCCTAAAATTCCATCATCAGAAGCACCAAAGTCTGACGACTCATTTTCAACAGTAGAGACGCCCTCCTCCATAAAATCATTTGGAAGACTGATATCATCAACCGGCTCTGATTCTACTTTTCTTGCAGGGCTAACAATCCCTTCATCTAAAGATAAGCTATCATCCCAGGGATCATTTTTATCGAGCGGTGAATTATTTTCGGTATGTGCAGAAAATGCACCATCCTTATCAGGTGCAAGTTCAGGCCGGTGATCAGAAAAAAGAGGATCGCTGTCTAATGAAACCCGACGAGCCCCACCACCAGGCAACTCCGGATTAAACGACTGCGGTTCAACAGGAGGAGCATCAACAAAGTTTTTATCGATGTTCATTTTTAGACGATTACGCCCGCTTTGCATGCGTCGCCATCCGTCTATAATTATCAGCAGGATTAATATTACTCCGCCAACAATCAGCCATTCACGCAGACCGATTTCCATGTGCCTAGTCGCGCCCCTTTCTTTTGTAATTATCGATAATCATACAACTATAAAAGAGCTGGTTTTATTCGACAACCTTATCGATAACCAACATCAATGGTAGTTCCCCCCCTCTCACCTCTACAGGCGAGATAATACCGTACAAATCACCCTTTTGAGCTTGCGGCTGACCTGATAAAGAAATTCTGGCCGACACTTCAACTTCAGCAACCGATGATAAAGTTACTTGAGGATTCATTGCCATTGTATCATCTAATACTACCTGAGTAGGTAGATCAGACACCATTAGCTTAACCGCTGCCAATGGTATTCGCCCACCAATCTCTTTCGCAAACACAAAAATCGTTTGCTCTGGTGTTACTTGCTCTTTGAACTCTGGGCTTAGATCAACCTGTAAGGTCACAGATGCAATTTGCAGCTCCGGAATATCGGGGACGTTTTTACCTTGAGCAATCAATTCATCCCGAGCCTTACGAACACCAGAACGAAGAGATTCCGCTGTAGCGCCTTCAGCGTTTCGTAGGGCCGTCAACCAATACTCCATGGCCGCTTCGAAATCTTGTTTTTCGTAGGCTTCGATACCCAAAAGCCCCAAAGCCGTTATTTCCAATGGTTCAATAGCTAATGTTTTATCAATTTGCGCTCTAACTTCATCTGTTATTTTACTATCAGCAGCAAAAAACAATGCTTGTGCATATTGACCATTAACGCTGGAATACTGGGGCGCATCAGACGGTAGAAGCTCTAATATCTTTTTAAAACCTTCCGCTCCTTCTGCGTATCGCCCTTGGTTCATATAGGTAGTCGATAGTAAAAACCACCCTTCAGGATTATCAGGATTTTGCTGCAACTCTCTCTCTAATTGAGCAACGGCTTGCTCAAGAGTAGGTTTTTCCCCATTGAAAGGATCGTTAGGTTGATGCAAAGCTATATCTAAATCCGCTGAACGACCATAGACAGAGTACAAACCGAGGCCAGCCACCGGAATCAACATAGCGAGCAGTGTAACCGTCACTAATGTTTGAGTTGTCAGCTGTAACTTACCGGCTCTTGAACCTGCGTCTTCCACATCAGACAACAAATTTCTCTCTAATTCCGTTTTTAAAGTAACAAAATCAGTTTCATCTAGATTGCCAGCAGACTTTTCATTTTCCAGCTCAGATAAGCGCTCACGAAATATTTCTATATTCTGTTGACCGCGATTCTCTGCCGATTCAACCTCTACAACGCGCTTAGCACGAATAAAAGGAAGAAAAACGAATGCGACCGCAATTACCGTTAAAACCGCAATTCCACCCCATAACTCGATCATTTTTGCTCACCTTTACCTAGAATATCGTTCAACCTTTCTGCCTCGTCATTATTAAGGTGAGTTTCTGAGTCATCCTTTTGATCACTACGCTTACGCTTTCTCGAAACAGCGATTAAAACAATAATACCGATGACGACTAAGCCAAATGGGCCATACCACAAAATGTAAGTTGTCTCATTTACAGGAGGGTTATAAAGAACAAACTCCCCATAACGGGCAACTAAGAAATCTTTGATTTCATTATTACCTTTACCATCCTGAACCATTTTATAAACTTCATTTCTAAGGTCGGCAGCAATCGGCGAGTTAGAATCTTGAAGGTTTTGGTTCTGACACTTAGGGCAACGCAGTTCAAAGGTTAACTCATTAAAACGATCTCGGGTTGCATCATCTTTAAACTCAAATGTATCTATAGCCGCAAACACACTTAGAGGAATAAAAATAACGATCAGCGCTACTATATATCTCATTGTGACAATACCTGCTTATCGCTTTTAAGCTGATCCATAATGGCTTTTAAAGTCCCCCAGACCTGCTGATCTACAACACCCACATGCTTATATCGAATGATGCCATTAGCATCTATAACATAAGTTTCGGGTGCACCATAAACCCCCAAATCTAAGCCTAAGCTACCTTTATCATCAAAAATGTTTAGGGCATATGGATTAAGGTATTTCTTTAACCAAGTATCCGCTTTTTCACGCTCATCCTTATAATTGATACCAATAACTTTATAACCTTCTGCCTTAATACGATTCAATTGCGCATGCTCCGCCTTACATGAAGGACACCAAGTCGCCCACACATTCACCAAAGCAACTTCGCCTTTCAGGTCAGCTTCTGTAACTTTGCGCTCCGGATCTAAAAGCGAAGGCAATTCAAAGACAGGCAGTGGCTTATCAAGCAACGCCGACGGCAATTCAGTAGGATCTAGCTGAAGTCCCTTCCATAAAAACAGCCCCATACCAACAAAAATGGCAAGCGGAATAAATAAAATAAATCGACGCACAATGAATCTCCAAACAGCGCAGGTATAAAAACCCTAACCAACGATTAAACAGTTTTAACTTTACGTTTAGCTTGTTTACGATATCGAGGATCTGTAGCTGCCAACAAACCACCGGCTGTCATCAACAACCCACCTAACCATAACCAACGGACAAAAGGTTTATGCTGAATTCGGACAGCCCAAGCTCCACCATCTAAAGGCTCACCCAATGCGACATAGAGATCTCTAGTTAAACCTGGATCTATATCTGCTTCAGTCATGACATTGCCACGCGCTTTATAAAAACGCTTCTCAGGGTGTAAAGCACCATAAGGTTCGCCATTTTTAAGTACACGAATCTGCGCTTGATCGGCCTGATAGTTAGGCCCTTGAACAACCTGAGCACCATCAAAGATAAACTCATACTGTTTAAAGGTTAAAGTATCACCAGGTGCCATTCTTAAATCACGTTCCTCGTTATAAACCGTCACCAAGGTCATCCCGACAATAGCTACAGCCACACCAATGTGTGCCAGAACCATCGCATAATAACTTCTTGAAAGATTTCTTAACCCCTTGAAAGGGTTAGCCTTATGAGACACCTTATTCCAAATATCTTTGACGGAAACACAAACAACCCAGAAGGAAAGCACCATTCCCAGCGTCACACTCCAATCAAACTGATCACCATAGACAACAGAAAAACTGGCACCTAAGACAACACTAACCAGCATAGGGATCAGTAATTGCTTGGCAATATAGCTGCCTTTAGTTTGTCTCCAGCGAGACACTATACCTGCGCCCATTAACACCACTAAAGCAGACATTAACGGAACAAATAAAGCATTAAAGTAAGGAGGTCCTACGGATATTTTCCCCTTGCCTAATGCATCAATCAACAAAGGATAAAGCGTGCCCAGCAACACCATCAAAGCCACAATAACCAATAGGATATTATTGCCTAACAACAATGTTTCTCGGGAAATCAGCTCAAAACGTGATTCACTTTTTACATGGGCAGCTTTAATTGCATAAAGTAAAAGAGACCCACCAATAGTGATCGCCAATAACGCTAAGATAAAGTAACCGCGTTCAGGATCTGTCGCAAAAGCATGAACCGACGTCAAAACCCCCGAACGAACCAAAAACGTGCCTAATAAACTGAGCGAAAAAGCAAAAATAGCTAATAACACCGTCCAGCTTTTAAACACACCACGCTTTTCTGTTACAGCCAAGCTATGAATAAGCGCAGTGCCCACTAACCAAGGCATAAATGATGCATTCTCAACAGGATCCCAGAACCACCAGCCGCCCCAACCAAGCTCGTAATATGCCCACCAGCTACCTAACGCGATACCTAAAGTTAAAAAAGCCCAAGCCACAACAGTCCAAGGTCGGGACCAACGTGCCCAAGCAGCATCTAAACGACCACTTAATAGCGCAGCTATAGCGAAAGCAAAAGCAACAGAGAATCCCACATAACCCATATAAAGCATAGGCGGATGAATAATCAGACCAATATCTTGTAATAGAGGGTTAAGATCACCACCTTCCACAGGGTAGTCTGGCAAATAACGTTCAAATGGACTAGAGGTCATCAAGGTAAAGAGGATAAAACCAACCCCAATAATACCCATTATACCTAACACTCGAGCTACGATATCCTGAGGCAAATTATCACTTTTCAGTGCAACCGCCCAAGTCCAACCGCCAAGAATAAAGACCCAAAGTAGAAGAGACCCTTCGTGCCCCCCCCAGATCGCGCTCACTTTATAATAAATCGGCAATGCCGTATTTGAATTGGTAGCAACATAAACGACCGAAAAGTCATCGGTTACAAAAGCATAACCTAAGCAAATCAAGCTCACTAATAAGAACGCAAACATCCCTGTAGCAAGCGGCCGAGCGTAGCCCATCCATAACGCATTATTACTATAGGTTCCTAGAATAGGGACAACCGCCAGTAACGCTGACATACATAAAGCAAGAATAAGTGCATATTGACCTAATTCAGGAATCATTTGTTATAAACCTCGGCTTCAGGCTTAGGCATATTGCCACTTTTCTCTAATGCTTCAGCCACTTCAGGAGGCATATAGTTTTCATCATGCTTAGCTAACACTTCTGATGCCTGCAATACGTTATTAGAATCAAGTTCACCTTGTGCAACAATGCCCTGACCTTCACGAAAAAGATCAGGCAAAATGCCGTTATAATGAACAGTCACTGTTTGATCATAATCAGTAATATCAAACGTGACATTCAGGCTCTGCTGATCTCTATTGACGCTACCATCGACCACCATACCACCGGCGCGAATACGAGTATTATGAGGCGCTTCCCCTGCCGCAATCTGGGTAGGTGAATAAAACAAGTTAATATTTTGGCTGAGAGCAAACATAGTTAACCCCACAGCAATACCAACACCAAATACAATAAACAAAACAATGATCAAACGTTGTTTGCGTTTAGGGTTCATAAAGATTTGTTCTCCCTGCGCAGGCGACGTACAAGATTAGAAACAATTTTCTTCTTCTGTAGTGCCGGATTAACAATATTAATTACAACTACAACTAATGCGATGGCATAACTCAGCCAAACATAAAAACCGTGCCCTCCCATCGCAATGAAATCCGAAAAGCTATCAAAACTCACTTAATTTTCCTCACTGCTTTTCAACTAATTCTTTTACCCAACTTGCACGACGTTCACGTACAAGAATTTCGTTCCGCGTTCTCATCATCAACGAAACAGCAAAAAAACAGTAAAAACCGATTACCATTACCAATAAAGGCAGCCACATCTCTGGGGCCATTGCTGGGCGTTCTGTTAATTTAAACGTGGCAGGCTGATGGAGTGTATTCCACCAGTCCACTGAATATTTAATAATAGGGATATTCACCAATCCAACTAACGCTAACACCGCCGCAGATTTTGCAGCCATGGCCTCATTCTCAATAGCTGAATAAAGAGCAATAACACCTAAATAAAGAAAAAGAAGAATCAACATAGAGGTTAAACGTGCATCCCAAACCCACCAAGATCCCCAGGTAGGCTTACCCCAAATAGCCCCTGTTGCTAGTGCTAACACAGCCATAGTGGCACCTATAGGAGCACAAGATTTGGCCACCATATCAGCCACTTTCATTTTCCAAATCAAACCAATGGCGCCCGCAATCGCCATCATCATATAGCACGATTGGGCCAAAAGAGCGGAAGGTACATGAATATAAATTATGCGAAAACTATTGCCTTGCTGATAATCGGATGGTGCAAACAGCAACGCCCAAACGGTTCCTGCAATAAGAAGCAGGAATGCGGCTATCGCAAATCCAGGTAATAGCTTACCCATGATTTCATAAGACCAACGTGGTGATGCAAGTTGATAGAACCAACGAGGCATCCAATTCTTTTTCTCACTCATAAGAACCTTAACTTATCCACTCACGGAAATTCGTAATGCTGCGCTAATAGCTAAAGGTGCCAAAACCAAACCTAGTGCTAATATAGCCCCCAACAAAGCAAAGAAACCTGCCAATGGCAATCCGGTAACCGCTGCTTGAACCGCGCTCGTACCAAAAATCAGTACAGGAATATAAAGCGGTAAAACCAACAACGAGATCAACACCCCACCTTTACGTAACCCTACCGTTAACGCAGCACCAATAGCGCCCACTAAGCTCAACGTGGGCGTACCTATCAAGAGACTTAACATCAAGCCCGACATACCCTCTGCAGGCAAAAACAACATTACTGCCAATAACGGTGCTAATAATGTTAATGGTAAGCCACTCATCATCCAATGGGCTAACACTTTAGCTAATACAATAACAAATAAAGGCTGAGGGCTTAAAAGCGTTTGCTCTAATGTCCCATCCTCAAAATCCGACTTAAACACGCTCTCCATAGAGAGTAACGTCGCTAATAATGCGGCGACCCATACAACGCCAGGAGCAATCTGAGCAAGAAAGTCTGGCTCAGGACTTACACCGAGAGGGAATAAAGTCGCCACCATTAGAAAAAATATCAATGGGTTAAACAAATCGCTTTTCTTGCGATAGGCCAACATTAAATCCCGCTTTAAAACCGCCCCAAAAAGACTCAAGACAGAACTACCCTCAGAATTAGCGCTTTCATTTGTCACAATTATTCCCATTAAGTTCCCGCTAATTCATCAAGATTAAAACGACGAACCTTTTCGCTAATCGCTAATTCATGGTGGGTTGTTAAAATAACAGATCCACCATTAGCTGCATGGTCCAAGATCAATTGTTCTTTCTGTGCGACACCTTTTTTATCAATTGCAGTAAAAGGCTCATCTAAAATCCACAATTTTGCAGAGGTCAGATACAACCGAGCTAAACTGACCCGTCTATTTTGCCCTGCAGACAATGTATGACAAGGCGAGTCTTCAAACCCTCTTAAGCCTACTTGCTCCAATGCCATAGCAATCTTTTTACCATCAATAGATGGATGCATTGCCGCATACCAATGAAGATTTTCTTCTGGCGTTAGAACGGCCTTAACACCTGGGTGATGTCCAAAATATAAGATTTCGCGTCTAAAATCGTCTTGTACTGTTGAGAGTAAAGCGCCTTTCCAAAAAATATCACCTTCATAATGATTAGAAAGACCACTTAAAATTCTTAAAAGAGTCGTTTTCCCACTACCATTTTGCCCTTCGACCTGGATCACTTCGCCCGCATTAATTGAAAAGCTAAGATCCTCAAATAGAATACGGTCATCGCGCTCGCAATAAAGTTTGTCTACATGTAACAGCGCTGTACTCAAACCGTTCTCCAAAATAATAAACAACCTACAGCCAAACTTCAGAGCAAATTTTCACCTTAAACTATACTTTTACTGAAATCGGCCGATTAATAAGCGAGTGATTATATACGATTATCAGACAGCTCTGCACTGTTGTATTGCTTTCTAAAAGTTGGAAACACTTCCTCATTTAGATGTACTCTGATACCTAACGCTCATCATGTGACGGCCCATTACTTAGATAGGTTATAATTTGCTTCCTCAATTGTCAGGTATTCCGCTACAAACAACCGAAGCTAGTTCAGATTCATCCCGTAATCTGAATACGCTTTTGCCAGTCGGCCGGAATGTCAGCGCAACTGTTGTTGCAGTAAGTAAAGATCAAACTCAACCTGAGATTTTTCGTTTAAAGTTAGAGGTCAACAACCGATTAATTCAGATGGGAGTATTTCAAGCACTGCCTATCGGCCAGAAAATTAATGTAAATCGCCAAAGCGATGGCCAAATTCAGATAACACTGCCCAATCAACCAAACACCACAAGCAAGCAAGATCAAGCAAACATAAATTCAACCAACTCAAACACCCAACAAAAAGGCTTAAACGAGCAACTCCTTAAGCTAAATATACAAACACCAGAGAACAGCGCAAAACTGCCTGTAGATATAAAAACCCTTGCTGCGGTGATTAGTAGCCGTCCTATTTACACCGATAACGGGCAAAACACTCAAACAACGACAGCCAATAGCGTACCTAAACCAACAACCGGCGGGCCCCTCTTAACACCAACCTTATCGGCGAACACCCAAACCGTAGAGATAGCAGGACAAAAAAGTGTAGCGACAAATACAACACAAAACGCCTCTACATCAACTCTCGTCAATACTGCCACAACAAATACTACCCCAACGAATACACCCCCAACGAGCCCTAAACAAGTTATTCAAGGAAACACTGCAACTCAAACAGCCCCACCGGTAGGTGTTACATCTGGTAAAATTGAACCACAAGTAACACCACTGCCTATAGATAACAAAAGCACAAACCCAAATTCGCCTAAAGAGGTACAAACAGCGGTTGCTCCTTCTGATGCCAAATCTGCCAATAATGCTAATAACATCACCCGCTCAGCCGGATCTGTATCACACCACATATTAACTCTCGCCCTGCCAGACGGTACTAAGATGGAATTAACTTCCCCCCGTCCATTACCACAAGGCACGCAACTTCAATTATTTAAGACTTCAAATAATGAAGCTCAAGTATTGCAGATAAGAGAACCACAAAACACACCCGCTTCCGCTTTAGAAAAACCAGCAATACAAGAGACTTTACGCAATGCTCTACCTGCTCAAATAGCCACAGCGGATGCTTTTAGCCAGTTATCTCAAGTCGCTGCCCAAGCACAGGGAAGCCAAGCCACACAGATCAGCAGCGTGGTTCAATCGATGCTACAGCTATTTGGTGTTCGACCTGGAAGCCAAGAAGCGCCATATCAAATCAGACAAAACATTGAGTTAGGTGGGTTATCCACAGAGCACAATTTAAGCAAAGGCTTAGCACCGCAACCTCAAGATATGAAAAGCCAACTGCAACAGCTTCAAAAGCTAGCGGACTCTTTACCTGCCGAGCAAAAAGAACGTTTAGAACAGTTACTCCAGGGTGTACATTCACGTGTAACCAGCCAACAACTCCACTCCCTACAGCAGTGGCGAGAGATGCCGGATGGTGGGTTTGAACGTGTACTACAACTGGACCTACCGATCAAAAATGGGGAGCAGTGGGATAATTTAGAGTTGCGTTTAAGTAGAGAAGGAGGCACCAACGCAGCTGGAGAGATGATATCCGTATGGCGCGTACGCTTACATTTCGATTTAGAGGAGCAAGGTGGAGTGGATGCAGAGATACGGCTAACTGATGGCCATGAAATCAGCACCCTATTTTGGTGTGAGTTAAAAGAAACTGCTGACAAATTACGCGAACGCTCAGAAGAATTCTCTACACGCCTACGCCAATGTGGTTTTGATAATACAGAGGTAACCTGGCACGAAGGAACAGCGCCAGAACAAAAACAGACTATCCACAAACAGCTTGTGGACCTACACACATGAAATTTTCTAAGTCCGATCAATACTCCGAAACAAACCGTAAGAAGGCCATCGCTCTAAAGTATGACCAAAGTGCGGGAAAGGCCCCTCTCATCGTTGCCAAAGGGATGGGAGATATTGCCGAACAAATTATAAAATTAGCCGAAGAAAACGACATTCATATTCACGAAAGCCCAGAGCTAGTTGAAGTTCTTATTAGGCTAGAACTAGGAGATGAAATTCCTGAATCACTGTATCGCGCCATAGCTGAAGTCATTGCATTTGCCTACAGCCTAAAACATGGCAACCAAGAGATGATAAACAAAGCAATTCAACAGAACATTAAATAAACCTAGGACCTAATCATCACGCCCTAGAGATTGATGGGGAGTGTGTAGCTCTTTATGTAAAAGAGCCATTAACTCAGCCTCTGGACGTCCAATACCACAATTCTGCACGAGATCATCGACATCAGCCCCCATCTCCATCAAACGGGTAGCTTGATTATAAGCTAAAGCGGTTGGATCCCGATTCTCTAATTCTAGCTGTTTATCCGCTGTAAGATTAAGCTTCTGCTCGACACCAATTAAGCGGCGACCCATACCAATCGAGCTGTTTGTCATCGCTTGTATCTCATTTCTGAGCACATTAATAAGGGCTTGATGCCGACGTTCATGCTGCTGCAAACGGCGAAATAAAACGAAACAGGCAGCAGAAGCTCCCATAGCAACAATCAATGACGCTATACTCAACCAAGACACTTTAATTGCTTCCCTAACATTGTTTTAACTATCAATTCAAAAGGATTGATCAAACTGTTTCATAAGCTCTGGAATATCAAGAATAGCGCAACGCTCTTCCATATATGTTCCCCATAACCAAGCGCGTGGATTATCACTACTTGCCCAAGACACTTTATCTGCAGGTATACGAACCGACTTCACCAGTTCATCACATGCTAGCGCCCAATGGCGTCCTCGTAAAATAATCAGCTCACTGTATTTTGCCATTTCCGGCTTGTAGCGCTCCGGAATTAGCCACAATGCAGTATCTATAACATTAGTTTCAACAGATAAGCCACCACCAAAACGTCCTAAACACCAATCATGAGTACCATCTAAAGTCAGCGCTACTGAACTTAAATGCACCGCACCTTCTATATGATCAAAAGGTATTGCCAAATTAAGCCCATGCATTTTCACCAAGACACAGTTGATCTCTCTGCTAGTCGCACCCGATAGACCTGCATGTTCCGGTGCTCGTGCTGCGGCTTGTGGCTCTGGCTCTGGCTCTGGCTCTGGCTCTGGCTCTGGCTCTGGCTCTGGCTCTGGCTCTGGCTCTGGCTCTGGCTCTGGCT
>NZ_LUTR01000058.1 GCF_001597725.1 Neptuniibacter marinus | reverse complement strand
TCATCAGTGATCTGCGTTTCAACGCTGTTGTTAGTGCTATCTGCACCGATCGCAGGATAGTTACTATCCGTAATGCTATCGATTGCAATGGTGAAGCTCTCTGCACCTTCGGCCAACACATCATCTAAGGTATCGATGGTAAACGTATTCGAGTTGCTTCCCGCTGGGATATCAACACTCGCAACACCCGTGAAGTCTGTTCCATCCACCGCAACACCGCTGTAGGTAAAGGTCACGGTAATCGGGGTCGTTACGCTGGCCGCTGGCTGATCAACAGCTACGGTATACGGCGTAGTGGTATCCCCTTCGATAACAGACGATGGGCCGGTTAACGACACGGTTGCGCCATCATTATCAATAATGGTGGTCTCAACACTGTTATTAGTCG
>NZ_LUTR01000057.1 GCF_001597725.1 Neptuniibacter marinus | reverse complement strand
TTTAAAACTTCACAAACATCGCCTGACCATTGGGTAATATTTTCCAAAACTTGAGCTTGTTCGAAGTTGTCACGAGCCTCTTCTATCTTAAGCGGATTGACTTCAATGGTATGCACCATTCCGGTGTTCGCGATTGATGAGGCTAACCAAATCGTTGAGTATCCATTTGAGGTGCCAATTTCTAAGATACGCTGCGCGTTCGTGGCTTTAACCAGTACTGAGAGAAACTCACCGGTATCTTTTGTAATGTTGAGGTACTTTTTCGCTCGCTCTGACTGCAGACGATCGTTGTCATTGCCTAACCGCTCCAATCGCTCTAAAACCTCTTGCGTCTTAGTATTCATACTTCAGCTTCCTTGTAATGTGGCGCTAATTAAACAAGACCAGCTAAGATCCAACCTCCAGATCTGAGCCAAAACG
>NZ_LUTR01000056.1 GCF_001597725.1 Neptuniibacter marinus | reverse complement strand
CTTAAACATACGCGAGGTTTGACCTAGCACCTCGTCCTTTTTGTATCCGGAAATCGCTTCAAAACTATTGTTCACATATTGAATCTGGCCTTCGCGGTTTGTAATGATAATAACCGTAGGATTATTCTCGACCACCTCCGATAACAGGTGTACTTCCTCTTTCATTTCTAGCGCACTGTTATTGATTCTGACGATGTAGACCGTGCCAATAATCAGTGTTGCGATTGCCGCGCCTAATATTAATAAAAAGATGCGTTTTTGCTCGATCCATACAGCAAATGAACCCTTAAAATCGGTGACAATCGATACGGCGAGAGGGTACTTGGTTAGTAGACGAGTCGTGGTGATGTTGAGGGGGA
>NZ_LUTR01000055.1 GCF_001597725.1 Neptuniibacter marinus | reverse complement strand
ATGGTGGAGCTATGCGGGATCGAACCGCAGACCTCCTGCGTGCAAAGCAGGCGCTCTCCCAGCTGAGCTATAGCCCCTTACTTGTCCTTTTCACTTTATACGGCGTTGCACTCGTCGCTCGCTCAGTTATTACCCATTGAGGGTAACGTCTTCGCTCGCTCCAGCGTGCGCCTTGTCTAAAGCAAAAATGACTGCGTAAGTATTCTGCCTAGCAGGTTGTAGAGTGATGCAATATGGATCGGCCTGAGTGGACTTGAATCACTGACCTCACCCCCCTTTCTTTTATAAAGAGTGGGGTGCGCTCTAACCAGCTGAGCGTCTTTACTCTCAGTTCTAACTGACCACTTACTTAAGATTTTGCCAGTAAAAGTGGTAGGCCTGAGTGGACTTGAACCACCGACCTCACCCTTATCAGGGGTGCGCTCTAACCAGCTGAGCTACAAGCCT
>NZ_LUTR01000054.1 GCF_001597725.1 Neptuniibacter marinus | reverse complement strand
AACAGACGATGGGCCGGTTAACGACACGGTTGCGCCATCATTATCAATAATGGTGGTCTCAACACTGTTATTAGTCGCATCTTCAGCAATATGTTCGAAGTTCGTATCAGTGATGCTATCGATTGCGATGGTGAAGCTCTCAGCGCCTTCCGCTAGGGCATCATCCAAGGTACCGATGGTGAAGGTGTTCGAGTTGCTGCCCGCTGGGATATCAACACTGCCCACACCGGTAAAGTCCGTTCCATCAACGGCAACACCGCTGTAGGTGAAGGTTACTGTGATCGGTGTGGTTACATCACCCGCTGGCTGATCAACGGCCACCGTGTACGGTGTGGTGGTATTACCTTCTACAACACTGCTTGGGCCTGTAATAGAGACGTAAGCGGTTTCTGTATCCGGCTCTGTCGTACCTGGATCCGTGTCATCAGTGATCTGCGTATCCACACTGTTGTTGGTCGC
>NZ_LUTR01000053.1 GCF_001597725.1 Neptuniibacter marinus | reverse complement strand
AAACTCCTCAATTTTTTTGTAAACAGTTATATCGTTTGTCTGGAGCCTGCAGCATAGTTGTAGGATACGTATCCCAGATAAATGACTGTCCACGACGACTCTTCAGAACAGCTCAGGGCTTACCGGCAAACTCCTCAATTTTTTTGTAAACAGTTATATCGTTTGTCTGGAGCCTGCAGCATAGTTGTAGGATACGTATCCCAGATAAATGACTGTCCACGACGACTCTTCAGAACAGCTCAGGGCTTACCGGCAAACTCCTCAATTTTTTTGTAAACAGTTATATCGTTTGTCTGGAGCCTGCAGCATAGTTGTAGGATACGTATCCCAGATAAATGACTGTCCACGACGACTCTTCAGAACAGCTCAGGGCTTACCGGCAAACTCCTCAATTTTTTTGTAAACAGTTATATCGTTTGTCTGGAGCCTGCAGCATAGTTGTAGGATACGTATCCCAGATAAATGACTGTCCACGACGACTCTTCAGAACAGCTCAGGGCTTACCGG
>NZ_LUTR01000052.1 GCF_001597725.1 Neptuniibacter marinus | reverse complement strand
GCGTCCCATTCGTCTAGAGGTCTAGGACACCGCCCTTTCACGGCGGTAACAGGGGTTCGAACCCCCTATGGGACGCCATTCTCTTTGAAGGTTTTGCGGGAATAGCTCAGTGGTAGAGCACAACCTTGCCAAGGTTGGGGTCGCGAGTTCGAACCTCGTTTCCCGCTCCATCTTCTACTATCCCGTTTATTCTATCAGCTGGCTTATGTTGGTTTTTTTTTATCCCTCCGATAACTGTTTATTAAGCTGCCTTCCTTCACTGAAAATCTACCTTATTAGTACTTGTGTGGCCAAAAAATGATGTGTATTGGGTGTAAAGCTGTCATGAGTTTGCCTTGTTGGAAGTTCTTTAATATTACCAATGGGTTAGGGTGAAAACAGCGTTAGGGCTGTTTGCTGTATTTGCAACCCATGGATAGAAAACAAAGTGTTCTTTTTTCTTAAAAATAGGGTTGACCCCTAAGAATCAGTTCTTTAATATACGCGCCTCCTTACAAGGCAACACGTCTTGCAAGGATGTAGCGTCCCATTCGTCTAGAGGTCTAGGACACCGCCCTTTCACGGCGGTAACAGGGGTTCGAACCCCCTATGGGACGCCATTCTCTTTGAAGGTTTTGCGGGAATAGCTCAGTGGTAGAGCACAACCTTGCCAAGGTTGGGGTCGCGAGTTCGAACCTCGTTTCCCGCTCCA
>NZ_LUTR01000051.1 GCF_001597725.1 Neptuniibacter marinus | reverse complement strand
TGTAGTAGCTCAGACTTGATCTGACAGTTACCCGTTTTTTATCTGGTGTCTGTCAGTTTAGATCTGGGCTAAATTCTTCTCGGCCCAGACCCGTTTACCATCAAGCAACGTTTCCATTGGCGTTCTACCGCAACATACCTTGCCCTGATGAGTTCGTTCATTGTTGTAGTATTCCATCCAGCCGTCCAGATCTTTTTGTAGTTCCTCAAGTGATTCGTAGAGCTTTTTACGGAAAGTTACTTGATAGAACTCATTCAAGATCGTTTTATGAAAGCGTTCACATATACCATTTGTTTGTGGGGACATCGCTTTAGTTTTGGTGTGATCAATATCGTTTATAGCAAGATAAAGCTGGTAATCATGCTGATCGACCCGACCACAGTATTCAGTTCCTCGGTCTGTAAGAATACGCAGCATAGGAAGCTCCTGTTCTTCAAAGAACGGTAATACCTTATCGTTGAGTGTATCTGCAGCAGTAATCGGTGTTTTAGTGGTATAGAGCTTACAGAAAGCGATTTTGCTGTAAGTATCCACAAAGGTCTGTTGGTATATACGGCCAACGCCTTTCAGGTTACCTACGTAAAAGGTGTCCTGAGACCCCAGATAACCTGGGTGTATCGTCTCAATTTCACCGCATGCTTCATCATCAGATTTCTTTTTCTCAAGCGCTGCAACCTGAGCATCGCTCAGGATGATGCCGTCGTTAGCAACTTTATCTTCTAAAGCTTTCAGTCTCTTTTTAAAGTTCTCAAGATTATGTCGAACCCAAATTGAACGGACGCCACTACCTGATACAAAGACACCCGACTTACGTAGTTCATTACTGGTACGGTGC
>NZ_LUTR01000050.1 GCF_001597725.1 Neptuniibacter marinus | reverse complement strand
ATCTTGGCTGTGGGCGTGCTCGTAGAGGTGGTGAGACGCTTTGTATTCGGTAGTGAGCCTGAATCGCTGGTGATGATGGCTATCGCATTCGTCGCATTGATTGCCAATACCAGTTGTCTGCTGCTCATATCCAAACATCGGGAAGGCGGGGCGCACATGAAGGCAAGCTGGATATTCTCGGCCAACGACGTGGTGATCAACCTGGGGGTCATCACCGCCGGCGCCCTGGTCGCGTGGACCGGTTCCAATTATCCGGATCTGATTATCGGCACCATCGCGGGGGGCATTGTACTTAACGGTGCCAGACGCATTTTGGCGTTGAAGGGTTAAATAATGCTCATTATTGGCAAAAAGCTCTCGCCGTATGCCCTATTGTCCATATCGGGCCTGCTGGCAGCGTCTGATCAGGCTGTAAAGTGGCTGGTGCAGCAATCAATGGCCTATGGCGAGTATGTTTCGGTGACCCCGTTCTTTAACTGGGTGCACCTATGGAACACCGGTGCCGCATTCAGTCTTTTTGCGAATGGTGGAGGCTGGCAGCGCTACTTTTTTATCGGAATCGCGGTAGTGGTCTCGATTTTTCTGATCAAGCTGATCCTTGAAAATCGTCATAAAGGAGAAGCCATCGCTTACAGTCTTATCCTCGGTGGCGCCATGGGCAACCTGATTGACCGGGTCTTTCGCGGCTATGTTGTGGATTCCTTTGATTTCTATTGGCGAGACTGGCATTGGCCGGCCTTCAACCTGGCTGATATTGCAATTGTCCTCGGTGCCTTACTTTTCGTTTCCAGCAGCTTGTTGGGTAAAAAAGCAAACACCAATGCCGAGTCGGATGGATCTGACTGACACCTACGCCTATACAACACCATGACCGAACTTCCCGACAACATCCTTCACCTGCCGCAATACCAAGT
>NZ_LUTR01000049.1 GCF_001597725.1 Neptuniibacter marinus | reverse complement strand
GTATCCGGCTCTGTCGTACCTGGATCCGTGTCATCAGTGATCTGCGTATCCACACTGTTGTTGGTCGCATCTTCAGCAATGTGCTCGAAGTTAGTATCAGTGATGCTATCGATTGCAATGGTGAAGCTCTCTGCACCTTCCGCTAACACATCATCTAAGGTGTCGATGGTGAAGGTATTTGAGTTGCTGCCCGCTGGGATATCAACACTCGCAACACCCGTGAAGTCTGTGCCATCGGCGGCAACACCGCTGTAGGTGAAGGTTACTGTGATCGGTGTGGCAACATCGGCTGCAGGTTGATCCACAGCTACGGTATATGGCGTTGTAGTATCGCCTTCGATAACCGACGCAGGGCCGGTTAGGGAGATATACGCGGTTTCTGTATCCGGCTCTGTCGTACCTGGATCCGTGTCATCAGTGATCTGCGTATCCACACTGTTGTTGGTCGCATCTTCAGCGATGTGCTCGAA
The DNA here is from genome assembly GCF_001597725.1 of Neptuniibacter marinus. Lineage (GTDB taxonomy): Bacteria > Pseudomonadota > Gammaproteobacteria > Pseudomonadales > Balneatricaceae > Neptuniibacter > Neptuniibacter marinus. The sequence continues at coordinate 648 of NZ_LUTR01000049.1, read as the reverse complement.
GTTGGTATCAGTGATGCTATCGATTGCGATGGTGAAGCTCTCTGCACCTTCCGCTAACACATCATCTAAGGTGTCGATAGTGAAGGTATTTGAGTTGCTGCCCGCTGGGATATCAACACTGGCAACACCGGTGAAGTCTGTGCCATCAGCAGCAACACCGCTGTAGGTGAAGGTCACCGTGATTGCAGAAGTCACATCCGCTGCAGGCTGGTCAACACTGATTGTGTATGGAGTGGTTGTATTGCCTTCGATAACAGAACTTGGACCTGTAAGTGAGACATAAGCCGTCTCAGTATCAGGTTCAGTAGTACCTGGATCCGTATCATCAGTGATCTGCGTATCCACACTGTTGTTGGTCGCATCTTCAGCGATGTGCTCGAAGTTCGTATCAGTGATGCTATCGATTTCGATGGTGAAGCTCTCAGCACCTTCGGCCAACACATCATCTAAGGTGTCGATGGTGAAGGTATTTGAGTTGCTGCCCGCTGGGATATCAACACTCGCAACACCCGTGAAGTCTGTGCCATCGGCGGCAACACCGCTGTAGGTGAAGGTTACTGTGATCGGTGTGGCAACATCGGCTGCAGGTTGATCCACAGCTACGGTATATGGCGTTGTAGTATCGCCTTCGATAACCGACGCAGGGCC
>NZ_LUTR01000005.1 GCF_001597725.1 Neptuniibacter marinus | reverse complement strand
TTATTCTTAATGTTCAGGCCTTCACCATGTATCAGCCATTACGCTGACCGTTGGGCTACTATGCCGTCTGCTGACTTAAATAAACAGGGACATGCTAAATAAACAGGGACAGGTAAATAAACAAGGACAGGCACTTTTAAAAATGCTGACTTATAAATAAACAAGGACAGGCACTTTTAAAAATGCTGACTTAAATAAAAAAATAAACAGGGACAGGCACTTTTAAATAAATAAACAGGGACAGGAAATAAACAGGGACAGGCACTTTTAAAAAAGGTCCCTTCATTTTTTCGTTACAGGTTTTACAGTTAGGTTTTGTTTACATTTCAAGTGGCTGATCGATGGTTTTAAGTGTTTATTGGGAGGTATTCGGTGTTTTTGATGTAGCGGTATCTCTCAGCGATTGAGCTGATATTTTATCGGTTGTAGATAAGAAAGGGTGAAGTTAGGCCGCTTGGTTATGCCTTCGTTTTCGTGCGAATTTTTTGTGATAAAGCCTTTCAAACTGAGTGGCGTTATTCAGCCATTCTTCTTGGTTTATTTCTAATCTTTCTAGTATGGGTGGTAGGTGTGCGGATATAGCTCCGCGTTTGTCATCGCGTAAGATTCGGCCTGTCATATCGACTAAGGTTAGATAATCCTCTAGGCTGAATAGAATACCCTGCTGTTCTTTGTTTCGGATATTTCCTTCAAATTGTGCCAGAGGTTTTACAGGGGATTGGAAATATTGCAAAGCAAGCAGTGCTTTTTGAGAGTCTATCGCGGATGTTGAATTGAATTCCGGATTTATGCGCTCTTTGATACTTGTATGCTTTGAGCCTTCCGGTGTTTTAGCCATATCAGCGCGTATAGGGTTTAGATCTACATAGGCCATGCAAGACAGTAATGCTTCTTCGGTTAGTAGGGCTTGCGATTTATAACGAGACTCCCAGAAGTGGCCAGTGCACTTGTCTTCTTGGTTAGCTTGGCGAGCAATGGGTTCATTTAGACATTTCATAAACCAACTAAGGTTAGCTAAGCGTTCCCGGTAGACTTCTATCATATCACTCACTGTATCGAGTTGAGCTTTGCTGAGAGGCTCACCTGATTGCCATTGCTGAATCAGTAAGGGACCTTTGAATAAACTTAACCAACGCGTTACAACTTCGGTATTTGACCAATTTTGTGCTTGAGTAGGGCAGAGTTTAATCACAATATGAAGATGGTTTGACATCACGGCATAGGCGCAGATATCAATGGAAAAGAGTGAAGATAGAATGCGTATACGGTCTTCGATCCATTGACGACGGTGTTCGTAGTCTTTACCTGTTGAGTGATCCAAGCCACATAAAAACGAGCGGCGAACACAACGAGAAACAATATGGTAATAGGGGGTATCTTGAACGGATACGAGTTCCTTTCTTGGGCGAGTCATCGGTAAATCCTTTTATCGATGTAATGAATAATGCTGGCTTTGATCTTAGGATTGAGTAAGGGTATTGTCAATTTAAGGGTGCCTGTCCCCTCACTTCCTCCAGGGTGCCTGTCCCCTCACTTCTCTGGATTTAAGGGTGCCTGTCCCCTCACTTCTCTGGATTTAAGGGTGCCTGTCCCTTCACTTCTCCTTTCTTGGTTAGCTTGGCGAGCAATGGGTTCATTTAGACATTTCATAAACCAACTAAGGTTAGCTAAGCGTTCCCGGTAGACTTCTATCATATCACTCACTGTATCGAGTTGAGCTTTGCTGAGAGGCTCACCTGATTGCCATTGCTGAATCAGTAAGGGACCTTTGAATAAACTTAACCAACGCGTTACAACTTCGGTATTTGACCAATTTTGTGCTTGAGTAGGGCAGAGTTTAATCACAATATGAAGATGGTTTGACATCACGGCATAGGCGCAGATATCAATGGAAAAGAGTGAAGATAGAATGCGTATACGGTCTTCGATCCATTGACGACGGTGTTCGTAGTCTTTACCTGTTGAGTGATCCAAGCCACATAAAAACGAGCGGCGAACACAACGAGAAACAATATGGTAATAGGGGGTATCTTGAACGGATACGAGTTCCTTTCTTGGGCGAGTCATCGGTAAATCCTTTTATCGATGTAATGAATAATGCTTGGCTTTGATCTTAGGATTGAGTAAAGGTATTGTCAATTTAAGGGTGCCTGTCCCCTCACTTATAAAATTGATGAACCTAATGCAGGTAAAAAATAATAAGTGGGGAGCGACGCTTTTACACCACACTTGAAGCTTTGGCAAAGGCTGGCCTCCTACTAGGGAGGTTATCATTAGGAAGTCAGCCGAATACTTAATAAGTGCCAAAGCGAAAGGTTAATAGCCGATGAATGCGTCTAATGGGGGGTAAGCAATACCAACCACTTATAGTGTTAATTGTGCTCGGCTTTAATTAAAATTTAAATCTATCTATATAAAAAGGTCCGTTAATGGGTATAGAAAACGCTCCTGTGAATCATCATGATTACTATCATGCCCATGTGTATTTTGAACAGGAAACCTTAGCCTTTGCCACAAAGCTATGTGAACAAGCAGGTGAACGGTTTGGTTTATCGATTGGTAGGGTTCACCAAAAAAATGTGGGGCCTCATCCTAAATGGAGCTGTCAAATAAGCTTTTCATCCAGTGAGTTTGATTTATTTATTCCATGGTTAGAGAAAGAACGTCGTGGTTTAACCGTATTGATCCATGCACTAACCGGTAATAACCTAAAAGATCATACGGATTATGCTTATTGGTTAGGAAAGCCGGCAGAACTTAATTTATCTATATTTAAAAACTAACAAAAAAACATACGAAATAAATTGCGTCGTCTGATGCTTTTAGTTCCGTGGCCGACTTCCGGCCAAAGATTGGCCTTCTTCAAGGGAGACTCTTGCATCGTGCATATAGGTCACTGATACCTAATTAGGGCCATATTCTTTTAAGTTGATTATTGTGATTTTTGATAGACTTTCACAAGGCGTGTGAATTGTGTCACGACCGCTAATAATTGAGTTCTCAGGTGTGTTATATCGCTTAACTTCCAGAGGCAATCCGCACAATGTAAGATCTTACCCTTGAGTTCTTCACACATAAGGGAGTATGGAATGTTTAGTCATGTAATGGTTGGATCAGATGACATTGAAAGATCAAAGAATTTTTATAACTCAGTACTTGGAGTTCTGGGTGTAAAAGAGCCCGTTGTCAATGTTAATGACACAGGGCAGACACGGCTTTTATATATTCATAATGATTCGATTTTCTGCGTAACTGAGCCAATAAACGGTAAGCCAATGAGTGCAGCTAATGGTTCCACTATTGGTTTTACATGCGATTCGTCAGAGCAAGTAAAAGAGTTACATGACGTTGCCGTAGCAAATGGAGGAACTAGTATTGAAAGTCCTCCAGGTTTGCGAAATAACACAACGGGGAAAAAACATTTGTGTTATTTCTTAGACCCAGATGGTCATAAAATTTGTGGCATGTACCGTTGCGATTAGCTATGCCATACAAGTTGCGTAAACGGACAAAAAAACAGTTGGCTATAGCTCGATATACGAGCTGTTTTTAGGCTCAATGTATATCAAATGTCAGTTACTATTCTAAAGCTCTTAAGCTAAGTCTGGGGTTTGCTTTATGTTCCCCTTAAGGGATATGAATTCTTGATGCTTTTAAGGGTTTAGGGTCTAAATTGAATTTTTGACAGTGGGCCTCATAACGTGATTTCAGTTCAGGCTCTCCCAATAAATTGCCGGGCTCGTCACGATACGAGCCATTGCCATCGAGAACGCTACCTTGCCATTTTTGTTCAATCGCCGTGCGCTCTTTCTGTTGCTTAAACCAATGGATAAAACGATTGGCTTGGGCTAATAGGCGATAGCTAGAGGCGCTGCCATTAACCACCATGGTATAGAAAAAAGGACGGGGCGCTAAGTTGCCAGGTATTATTTCAATTTTATCGTACCAAGGGCTTGCTGGGTTTTTACATGCCCAATAGTAGATAGGTAGATCAATACCAAATGCATCGACAACACCGTCAGCAAGGCAGTGGTGGATACGAGATTGATCGGAGTATGCAATTAGGTTATTGAGAGCGATGTTGCCACCCGGTTTTTTTTCGTTACTACTCCAGCGGATGCCAAGGTCCTCTAAGATCATTAAGGCTGCTGGGTCGTTGACCACGCCGACAACTTTATTTTGTAGATCTTGGATGGTGTTGATTCGATGGTCTCCTTTGCGGCGAGCTAGTATCCAAGGCAGGTAGGTATACGCATCGGAATAGGCAACATTGTCATATTCGGCCGAGGGCGGTAAGGCGCTGATGACGATATCTGCGGGTGGTTGGCCAAACTTTTTACCTGATGTTAGCATTTCTGTACACATATCCCATGGCGCTTCGATAAATTCGCATGTAACCCCGAGATAGCGGGCAAATGCGAGTGCATAATCAACATCTAAGCCTTTCAGTGGTTCGCCTAATTTTTCACGGAATGATAAGCCAACAAAACTAGGTTCGATGGCAACACGTAGTTTGCCTCTACGGATTATGTCGTCTAATTGGTCATGCCCAGGATCAGCAACGAGGTATAATTTGTTGAGTGTTTGATTGATCGCTTTAGAGGCTAGATGGACATCTGTACTATTAATATCGACTTGATCTAACCCTTTCGACATAGCTTCGACAACATGGTTAATCAGCTGGTTTTTATTACTGATTCGCTGCATTGAGCCGTTGCTCATTTCTAGGGTTTCAAAGATGACCGTGGTATTCTCCATAACAGCACTAAGCTGTGTAGCAATCGAGTTAAATAGTTCGGTTAATTGCTCTGTGGCCGATTGGGTAACATGGACAAAATTATTCAATTTTTCGGTATTGGCTACGCTAATGTTGCTTAGCTCAGTATTTACTTGTGAAAAGTCGAGTTGTTCGGCTGCTTGATGGGCTTGCTCAGTGGTGATATTTGCAAGGCGTCTCACTTCATCAGCAACTACAGAAAACCCTCGGCCATGTTCACCCGCTCGAGCAGCTTCAATCGATGCATTAAGTGCTAAAAGATTAATCCCTTTACCTATTTTAAGAATACCATCAAGTACCTCGCTTACATTACTAGATTTATCAGCAAGGGAACTGCTTATCGCATCCAATGATTGAGTAATTGAGCTATTCACTTCATCTACTTCTGTTTTTATTTGTTGCTGAAGCGAGCTTACCTTAGTGTTTGAGCTGTTTAAGTAATCGTTGGCAACGTTTAATTCGTCATCTAGTTTTGCGGCACGTTGGTTAATCTCTGAGAGAAAGTTTTCCTGTGCTTCTAAAGCTCTGAAAATTTGGCGAGAGAGTTGTGCCGTTTGGCTGCTAATTAGTTGTAATGCGCGATAGAGGCGCTTTTCATCATCAGATAAGTGGGATGTGTTGATAGTGGGTGGAACGGGGGCGTGGATAATAGGCGCCATGGTATTTGACGTTGCATTTTTTGATCTACTAAAGAGTTTATTTAATAGTGTCATGACTCATTCCAATAGGGTGCCCAGTAAGCAATATTCATAAGCAAATCTTGTTCCACATGAATATAAAATTCATATCAGGAATAAAATTAACTTATTATCGCCATATTATGTCTATCTAGTGGGCGGTTATAACTCAAATAGGTGGCGTAATGGTATGAGAAGTCATATCAGATGACTTGTAGGTAAGTCTCTTTGCACTACTGTTGTGCTTATTTGTCACAAAAATGTGCATCGGAGTACTTGGGTAGCGGTAAAGCTAGGTGCAACAGACTGTCGCTAAATGTGGAGCATATAGGTTTGTATGCAGCTAGACTCATTTGTAATTCCTTTTATAAACAATGCATTATGTCTATGGCATATAGTTTGCTTTTGATCTTGTTTAACAATAATAAGTAAAGGAATACGCCGACGGTGGCGTAAAGTATTCTATGTCATTATCTGAAATCAATCCTATTCAGCGTATCAATGAGCTTTACTGGGGATTTGTTATCTCTAGAGCTATTCATGTGGCAGCCAAATTAGGTATTGCTGACCATGTAGATCAGCAGGGTGTGCATGTTAAAACGGTGGCTGAAAAACTCTCGATCAATGAAGACCGCCTTTATCGCTTGATGCGCCTACTTGCATCCTATGAAATCTTTCAAGAAACCGATAAGTTTGTTTTTACTACCACGGCCTTTTCCGACGCGATTAGCACTAGCACTGAAGGCAATTTCTCTGTACGTAATGCTGCGCATATGGTTACAAAATCCATGTGGGAGGCATACGGTCACTTAGAACATAGTGTGCGTACGGGCGAAGATAGTTATACCGATCTTTTTGGTAAAGGTGTATTTGAGCATCTTGATGATGAAGCTGAAGAAAATGATCAATTTGCGCGAGCGATGCATAACTATGCCGAGTTAGAAAATCCGGTTATTGCAGAATGCTGCCCTGTGGGTCATCTGCACTCTGTGGTTGATGTGGGTGGTGGCCAAGGTGGCTTCTTGAAGGAAATTCTTGCACAACATACTCAGCTCAATGGGATGCTTTTTGATCAGCCTCTTATTATTGAACAGGCCACGCATATCGAGGAAAACTCGGTACTTAACTTACGCTTTGATAAAAGTGGCGGCAGTTTTTTTGAAAAGGTTCCGGCCGGCGCAGATGCTTATTTCCTAAAAAGAATCCTACATGACTGGAGTGATGAGGATTGCTGTAAAATACTGAAAACCGTTAAAGCTGCCATGATGCCTGAGAGTAAACTCTATGTGATCGATGCGATTGTACCTGAGGGGAATGTCCCGCATTTCTCAAAAGAGATTGAAGCGTTTCTTATGACATGGGGTGGGCAAGAGCGAGATCTGGTTGAATTTGACAAGCTTTGTAAAAAAACGGGGCTCAAAATAACGTCAGTGATTGAAACACCCACGCCGTTGTCGGTATTAGAGATCCAAATCGCTAACTAAGCGGTTCATCCGCTAAAACTATATAGACAAAACCTGACCCTAATTGCAGCGGTAGGTTTTGTGCTTAACATGGATAAGCCGTTTGCAGACTCACATTTGTGGGGAAGGGGGTTAGGGATAGGTAAGTGTTATTGGTACATGTCATCAAAACCTGGAATGTTGTTTTCCCAAATGGGTTTGCCTTTTCCTATGAATTCTCGTACGGCATCAAAGAAAAGTTGTGTACGTACGGGGAGTTCTCGGTGTGGATAGATGGCATAAAGGTGATTAAATTCAGGCAATTTAATATGGGTCAAAATTGGTGTTAATAAGCCTTTTTTTATTTCATCAGAGACCAGAAATGCAGGTGAAACAAAGTAGGTGCTTCCGGATAAGGCTTTTAAACGAATCGAATCCCCGTCATTGGACCTGAACGTACTGCGGATGGGTACAGCAACTTCTACACCTTGGTCATTGATGTAACTGACCTCATCTATACGTAAGGTCTTGCTGGCATAACTTGCCGCAGGTAATTTTGCGAGTTCTTCAAGTGTTGCGGGTTCTCCATACGTTTGTAGGAATTCCGGCGTGGCTAAAATGACTAGGCGGTTTCGAGCCAGTGGACGTGAAATTAAATTTGAGACTTTAGGTTGGCCAATGCGAAAAGCAAGATCATAACCTTCGCCAACTACATCGACCATACGATCGTCTAAGTTTAATTCGACTTCTACCTGCGGGAAGCGCTTTTGAAAATCGTTTATTACAGGGAGTAAATAGCGTCGCCCAATAATAGCGGAGCTGGTTATTTTTAAGAGGCCGCGGGGTTCGGTGTGATAGTTTTCGGCAATTTGTATGGTTTCACTTAGTAAAAAGCGCATTTCGGTGGCTTTTTTGACCATCTCAGCGCCAGCGGCTGTTAGGGATATCGTACGGGTCGAACGGTTGAGTAAGCGTACGCCTAACTCTTCCTCTAGTTTATTCATCTGTTTGGAAACAACTGAACGATCTATACGGTTAGATTCAGCAACTTTTGCGAAGTTACCAAGTTCAACAACATCTAAAAACATCAGTAAGCGGCTCGTTGTATCCATGAAACTACCCTGTTTAAAAAGCTATTGGTGCCATTTTTGCACTAATCAAATGATAAATTGATTCTATTTTAACACACTCATAACCTTTATGATGATTGCAATTAAATTTAGAGGGATAGGCTATGTCATTCAGTAAACCTAAAAAAGTAGTGGCTATAAGTGTTTTACTTACTGCACTCGTCGCTTGTAGTGAGCCGGCGGAACAAGCAAAAGCCCCTGCACAAATGCCATTGACGCAGATTGATGTAGCGCAAGTTATTTATAAGCCAGTACAAACTTGGTTTACCTACACAACACGTTTAGAGGCACCTCAGCAGGTTGCTTTAAAACCACGTGTGTCTGGTGTTGTGAATACCATTGATTTTGTTGAAGGTCAGCAGGTAAAACAGGGGGATCTATTATTTAGTCTTGATCCACGTCCATTTGAAGCACAGGTTGCAAGCTTAAATGCTCAAGTAGTTAGCGCGGTAGCAGAATATCAACAAGCTAAAAGTGAAGCTGCAAGGGCTACACGCTTACGTAAACGTGATGCAATCTCTTCTGAAGAGGCGGAGTCTAGAGCTACTGCTGCTAAAAAAGCTCAAGCGCAAATTTCTGCTTTAAGAGCGCAGCTTCAAGCCGCTCAGCTGGATTTAGAGTTTACAAAGATCACTGCACCTATTGATGGCATTATCTCTCGTGCTGAGATTACCCGTGGTAACACGGTGAATGCTAATCAAAGCACGCTAACAAGCATTGTGTCTGATCAGAAGATGTATGCGTATTTTGATATTGATGAGCGTACTTGGAATAGCCATTTCGAAGGAGCTAAAGCCAGTGACAATTTACCGGTTGTGATGCAGCTACTCGGTAGCGATAAATATGCATACAACGGCCATGTAGATTTTATTGATAATCAGATTAATACGTCGACAGGTACATTACGTGTACGTGCCACTTTTATTGATGAAGATAATAAGCTGCGTAGTGGTGCATTTGCTCGTATACGTTTAGCGAGCCAAGACGCAACACAACAAGTACTGATTCCTGAAAAAGCGATAGGCACAGACCTCAAAAATCGTTTTGTATTGATTGTTGATGACAAAAATACACTGCAATACCGTCCGATTAGTGTGGGTGACCGTTATGGTGAATTTCGTGCTATCACTTCCGGTTTAGAGGCTAAGGATATTATTGCGGTTAATGGGCCAGCTAAAGTGGGTCCAGGTATGCCAATTGAGCCACGTAAAACCCAATTAAATGCTGACACTGTTGGGTTAACGCTAATTGCACCACTAAACCAACCTTTATTAACTGCTAAGTAATAAGAAGCGGCCCATGAACTTTTCACACTTTTTTATAAAACGGCCAATATTTGCGGCTGTATTATCATTGGTTATTTTAATCGGTGGTGCTATATCACTGTTTCAATTACCGATCAGTGAATACCCAGAAGTGGTACCACCGACGGTTGTCGTTACGGCTAATTACCCTGGTGCTAACCCTAAAGTTATTGCAGAAACCGTTGCAACGCCATTAGAACAGGAGATTAACGGCGTAGAAAGCATGTTGTATATGTTTTCACAAGCAACTAGCGACGGTCGCATGACGCTAACAGTTACTTTTGCCTTAGGAACCGATCTGGATCGTGCTCAAGTACGTGTGCAAAACCGTGTTAACAGCGCGTTACCCCGGTTACCACAAGAAGTACAGCGTTTAGGTGTTGTTGCCAAGAAAGCCTCTCCGAATTTAACCATGGTTGTACACCTATATTCGAAGGAAAAAAGTCGCGAAACCGATTATTTATCGAACTACGCTGACTTGTACGTGAAGGATCAAATTGCACGTATTGGTGGTGTTGGTGAAGTGCGTGTATTCGGTGGTGGTAAATATTCAATGCGCGTTTGGTTAAATCCAGATGCCTTAGCTTCACGCCAGCTTACCGCAGGTGATGTTGTTAACTCATTAAGTGAGCAAAACCAACAGGTTGCTGCTGGTTCTTTGGGGGCTCAGCCTGCGCCTAATGATGCACAGTTCCAAGTGTTGTTAAATGTTAAAGGCCGCTTAACCAGTATCGAAGAATTTGAAGACATTATCATTAAGGTCGATGATGAGGGGGCTATTACTCGTCTGAAAGATATTGCCCGAGTCGAAGTTGGCCAAGACACTTATGCGCTGCGCTCTTTGTTAAATGGTCAGCCAGCAGTTGCGATGCCTATTTTCCAACGACCTGGCTCGAATGCGATTGAACTGTCGGATGAAGTACGTGAAACCATGAAAACGCTTGCAGAAGATTTTCCTGCAGGTGTTAATTATGACATTGTATATGATCCAACAGTCTTCGTTCGTGGATCTATCGAAGCGGTTATTACCACTTTATTAGAAGCCATTGCATTGGTTGTTATTGTGGTTATCGTGTTTTTACAAACATGGCGCGCATCGATTATTCCATTAATCGCAGTTCCTGTTTCGTTGATAGGTACCTTTGCGGTAATGCAGTGGCTGGGCGTGAGTATCAATACCTTATCTTTATTTGGTCTCGTATTGGCCATAGGTATTGTGGTTGACGACGCCATTGTTGTAGTTGAAAACGTTGAACGTAATATTGAGAAAGGCTTATCGCCTGTCGAAGCATCTCGCGTTGCAATGAGCGAAGTAACCGGACCAATTATCGCAATCGCCTTAGTGTTATTAGCGGTATTTATCCCAACGGCTTTTATTACCGGTCTGACAGGGCAGTTTTATAAACAGTTCGCGCTAACGATCACTATTTCGACCGTGATTTCAGCGTTTAACTCGTTAACATTATCCCCAGCACTTTCTGCGTTGCTATTAAAACCGCATGGAGCAAAGCCTGATCTGTTAACGCGAATCCTAAACGCTATTTTTGGACGCTTTATATTCCGACCTTTCAACCGTCTATTTGAAAAAGGCTCATTGGCTTACCAAACGTCAATTAAGAAGCTTATTCGTTTTAGCGTTATTGTTGGCATCATCTATATTGCTTTATTAGGCTCTACTGTTGGTTTATTCAATACCGTACCGGGTGGCTTTATTCCGGCGCAAGATAAGCAGTACTTAGTCTCTATTGCCCAGCTACCGGATGCATCAAGCTTAGATAGAACCGAAGCTGTAGTTAAAGAGATGTCGGCCATTGCTAAAGAGGTTCCGGGTGTTGCAAACATTGTTGCTTTCCCTGGTTTATCGGTCAATGGTTTTACTAACAGTCCTAATAGTGCTGTTGTATTTACACCCCTTAAGGACTTCTCTGAGCGTCAAGGGCCGGGATTGTCAGCTGCAGCTATAGCAGGGGAGTTGAATAAACGGTTCTCCGTGATTGATGAAGCGTTTGTAGCTGTGTTTCCGCCACCACCAATTTTGGGTTTAGGTACCACAGGCGGCTTTAAACTGCAGATTGAGGATCGTTCAAACCAAGGTTTTGAAGCCCTCTTTAACTCCTTGCAAACGGTTATTAATGAAGCACGACAGCGTCCTGAACTGATGGGTCTGTATTCAAGTTTCCGTATCCAAGTACCACAGATGGACATAGAAATAGACCGTGAACAAGCAATGTTGCAGGGTATCGCGTTAGAAGAAGTGTTTAACGCATTACAAATATACCTTGGTTCATTGTATGTGAACGATTTCAATATGTTTGGCCGAACTTATCAAGTTAATGCTCAAGCCGATGCAGACTTTAGATTAGATGCTAAACAGATATTGAATTTAAAAGTCCGTAATAACCAAGGGGCGATGGTACCTCTAGGTGCGGTACTGAGTGCTATACCAACAACGGGCCCTGATCGTGTAATGCATTATAACGGTTACCCAAGTGCAGAATTAAACGGCAGTCCTGCAATGGGGTTCAGTTCAGATCAAGCTCAACAAGCAATTGAAGAGGTTTTGGCAGAGCACTTACCCGAAGGTATTGCTTATGAATGGACGGAAGTAACTTATCAGCAAATTTTGGCGGGTAATACGATGGTGTACATTTTCCCATTAGTTGTATTACTAGTATTTATGGTATTGGCTGCACAGTATGAAAGCCTACGTTTACCATTGGCCATTATTTTGATTGTGCCGATGACTATATTCTCCGCTCTGTGTGGGGTCTGGTTAATTGGTGGTGATAACAATATTTTCACCCAAATCGCTTTAATCGTGCTCGTGGCCTTGGCCTGTAAAAATGCCATATTAATGGTTGAGTTTGCGAAGGAGGAGCAAGAAACTGGATTAACACGTTTAGAGGCTATTGTTCATGCTGGCCGTATGCGTTTACGTCCGATATTAATGACCTCCATAGCCTTTACCGCGGGTGTTGTTCCTCTGGTACTTGCTTCGGGTGCGGGTTCTGAGATGCGTCAGGCTATGGGTATTGCTGTATTCTCCGGCATGATTGGTGTGACGTTCTTTGGCTTGTTATTTACGCCTGTCTTTTATGCTTTAGTTGCTAAAAAGTCAGCGACTGAGATTAGTGACAAGAAGGAAGACGCGCATGTTTAAGTTGAACTTAACATCAACCGCTAAGCTTTCTACATTAGCGGTGGCTATCACCTTGGCGGGCTGCGCAAGCAGCTCTAACCTTGGAGAAAGTAATTTAGAAAAAGAGGCATTTTTTGCAGCTCAAAGTTATGCCGCTGAATTGAGTGAAAGTGGTGCGAATAATCAATGGTGGGAAACCTACCAAAGCCAGCAATTAGATGCTTTTGTTAAGCAAGCACTGCAATCCAATCGTAATTTACAAGCGGCTCAACAGCGCTTAAAAGCGTCCATGGAACAACTTGGTTACGAAGAAGCTCAATATTTACCGCAAGGTGATGTAACCGCATTAGCTAACCGTGAATCAACTGCGGGCGTAATTGAAAGTAACGCCAGTTTAGGTGCTAATTTTAGTTGGCAGCTTGATCTGTTTGGGCGAATCTCCGCCTTGATTAAAGGTGCTGAGGCAAAGAGCTATCAAGCACAAGAGCAAAAAACGCAGTTAGTGGCAGAGATCGTTAGTGGCGTGACCCGAAGCTTTTTTGAGTGGCAAGGTAATCAGCTAAAGTTACAGATTGTTAATCAGCAGATTGTTGCATTAACGGAAAGTATCGATGTATTGCAGGCTCGAGTTGATGAAGGTTTCGCTTCTAAATTAGATATTAATCGTACTTATGCTCAGTTAAATGAGCAAAAAACACTGTTGCCACAGATAGAAACTGCACTGTATCAAAATCAGGCAACATTAGCGGTTCTATTAGGACAAACGCCTGAACAAGTGCAGTTGAGTTTTGAAACAGATCTAATTAACAGTAATCTAATCCAGCCGGTAGCTTTAACTCAGCCAGAGAAGGCGGTGAGCCTACGTCCTGAGATTAGCATTGCCCGTTATCAATTGCTTCAGCAAAGTGCCCTGGCGGACGCAGCGCAAGCGGCATTGTACCCTGATGTTTCCATCTCGGGCTTTGTGGGGTTAATTAATCCTATTGGCGGTCAATTATCGAGTAATGACGATGCTTGGTCGCTGACGCCTAAGCTAAGCTGGTCAATCTTAAGCTGGCCCGCATTAAAGGCGCAGGCAAGAGCTCAAAGCTCACTAAGCCAAGCCGCATTTTCTGATTATGAAAATACGATAGTTAGTGTTATTGCTGAATCACAAACTGCGTTGGTTAGCATGAAGCAGTCAAAAAATCTGTATGAGTTTGCAGAAAAAAGACTACATCACGCTGAAATAGCGCATGAACAAGCTAAGGCAATGTATGAAGAGGGGCAGATGCCTTATCTAGATTTATTGTCAGCTCGTCAAGATGCCTTAGTTGCTGAACAAGCAGCGGTTGATGCAAAAATCGCCTTTATGCTCGCTAAAATCTCTACTTACAAAGCGTTTAGTGGTGGTTGGAGTAGAACACTAGTGTTGTAATTGGTGTTTATATTAAGAAAAAAGAAAAGGTAGTAATTGTGGTTAACATAGCCAGCACGATGGAAGCAATCACCTTGGGAGAAGTCGGGGATGACTTTTCTTTGGTAAAGCAGGAGATGCCCACACCGCAGCGGAAAGAAAGTGAACTGCTGATTCGTGTTGAATATGTTGGCCTTAATCCCATTGATGCAAAATTAGCAAAGTATGGTTTTCCTGATTGGGAATACCCGCACATATTAGGTTTAGATGCTGTAGGTACGGTGGTTGATGCCCCTGTAGGTGTTAGCCCTACGATTGGAGACCAAGTTATGTGGCATTCCAATATTAAGCGGCAGGGAATGTTAGCCTATTACGTTGCGGTACCTAATTTTGCAGTATCTAAATTACCTGAAGGCTTAGCGCCTCAAGTAGCTGCAGCTTTACCGTGCGCTGGTATGGCAGCACTTTTTGCATTGGATAAATTGCAAATTCAAGAAGGTGAAAATCTGCTCATTGATGCAGGTGCAGGTGCCGTTGGTCAATATGCCATTCAATTTGCAAAGCAGCGGGGCGCTACAGTCTATACAATATCGGCTAAGAATACGCACGCCTATTTAAAAAAAATAGGGGCCGACAAGTGTTTTGATTATAACGATAAAAAGTTATTGGATAAATTTAAGTTAGCCTTAGGGCATAGTCAATTTGACGCTGTTGTTGATACTGTGGGTGGCGCAAATACCATTCGTAATATAGAACTATTACGTTTTTGCGGAAGAATTGCCTGTTTAAATGGTTTACCTGAATTGCCCTCCTCATTGTTATTCTATAAAGCCCCGGTTATTAATATTGTTTCTTTAAGTGGCGCTTGGTTAACCGAAAGCTTATGTGCTCAACAAAAGATGAGCTTTATGGGTAATTTGTTAATGAATAGTGTTAACGATGGCAGTATTAAAGCGCCTAGCATTATTCCTGTTTCGTTTGAGGCTGAGGAAATTACTCAAGCTTTAAAACAGCAGCTAAAAGGTTGTGTTTTTGGCAAGCAGGTAGTGCAAGTTCCGACTCAGTAAAACCTTACTTGGTTTGCTTGCAGTGATTCTGCTTGATCCTCAACATTACCGTATTTTATCCTCTGTTACTAAGTGTCCATTTTTAAGTGGCAGGCAACTTGAAAGCGGGATTTTAGGTAAAGCTCTGCCTAGAAAATCTTATGCCTACACAGCATATATCTGCAAACATAAGCTTAAAAATCCTTTCTCCTGCTTGTTTATTTTCTGTGAATTTTGTTGCTTTAACGCTAATGATAGTCCAGTTTGTTAAGCTGATCTTGTCTGTTTTAGAGGGGACGTTTTGCCTAAAATCACACTGCAAGGGTTTATTCTTGTGCCTGACTCCGATCTTGAGAGAGTTAAACGTGAGCTGCCAGAGCATGAAAAACTGACCTTAGAAGAATCCGGTTGTTTAGTTTTTATGGTGACTCCTGATCTAGTCAATAGAAATAAATTTAATGTTTATGAAGAATTCGTGAGCCGCATGGCTTTTGATCATCACCAAGCCAGAGTTCGATCCTCTATATGGGGGGAAGTGACTCAAGGTGTTGAAAGGTATTACCAAATTAGTGAAGATGTTCCTGTGTAGCCTTGTCCGTCGGTAGGCATATAGGTTGTGTGAAGTATTAGTATGCTACATTAAGAGATGTTTTTAATAGCAACTCGGAACTAGTAATCAGCTATAGCGATCCTTATACATATTCTAGTGAGTAGGTGAATAAGTGGAAAATTCCCATGAAGCTTTAAGGCTGATTCTCGATTCAATAACTGAGCATATTGTTGTTATTGATGATATGGGAACGATTCAGTATGCCAATAAAAGTTGGTCAGATTTTGGCAGTAACAATGCTTGCTCTGTTGGTGGAAATTGGCGGGGTATTAATTACATTGATGAATGTGATAAAGCTGCGGCCATGGGGGATGACTTCGGAGAAAAGGCAAGAAATGGCATTTTAAGTGTTATTAACAAAGAGATGCCCGCGTTTTACTTTGAATACCCCTGTCATAGTCCGGATGAAAAACGTTGGTTTATGATGCGAGTGACTTCGCTGCAGATGTCGTGTCAGGATTACTTTGTTATTTCACACCAAAATATTACCGAGAGAAAATTGGCTGAAGAAGAGGTAAGAAATCTTGCTCGGCTTGATGGACTTACTGATATTCCCAATCGTCGAGCGTTTGATGAGTTTCTTTATAATGAGTGGCGGCGATGTTTAAGATTAAAACAACCTATCAGTTTAGCAATAGTCGATTTAGACCATTTTAAACTTCTCAATGATATCTATGGGCACCAATCGGGTGATGAGTGTTTAATCAAGATAGGTGCCTTATTGAAAGAGTTTACTAGTAGACCCGGCGATATTTGTGCGCGATACGGCGGTGAAGAGTTTGCTTTGGTATGGGGTGGGACCTCGCTTGAACAGGCTGAAACGCTTTCAAATAGATTGTTGGAGGAAATTCATGCTTTAAATATCAATAATAGTGATTCACCTATCAACAAGTACCTAACGGCCAGCGTGGGTTTAGCTGAGATGGTTCCCCACTTAGGTTGTAATGAGGGAGAGTTGATTAGCAAAGCCGACAGCATGCTATATAAAGCGAAAGATCAGGGTAGAAATAGAGTTGAATATTAGGCGATAAAAATATGATTCTTTGATCTTCTGAATCAATATGTAAGCATCGCCTCAAGGCTGCTAGGCAGCCCATATGGCATTATTCAGCTAAGATTATTCTCTTGTGGGCTTAAAGCTTTTCGTCCACGTGGGCTAATACATAAAGTCCTACATCAATAGAACCATGTTCAAAACCTCCCTCACAGTAAGCTAGATAGTAGCGCCATAAACGGTGAAAGGTTTCATCAAACCCTTGTGCTTTAATATCTCCCCAGGATTTTTCAAAATCGCTATACCATTCGCGTATGGTTCTGGCGTAGTCTTTACCGAATAGTTGATGTTTTTTAAGTACAAAGCCATGTTCGCTTAGTTTATCTTTAAAGGCTGATACGCTAGGTAACATACCGCCAGGGAATACATAGCGTTGGATAAAATCGGCTTGTTTACGGTAATGATGGAAGCGCTCATCCTCGATGGTTATCACTTGCAGTACCGCTTGGCCTCCAGGTTTTAATACGCGTTTTAAGGTTTCAAAATAAGTATCCCAATGGGCTTCACCGACCGCTTCAAACATCTCAATAGAAACCACCGCATCATATTGGGTATGGAGGTCACGGTAATCGGTTAAACTCAGATGGACTTTATCGGTGAGATTATCATCTTTAATACGTTGTTTAGCCCATTTCAGTTGTTCTTGGGATAAGGTTATGCCGTGAACTTTTAGATCATGCTCTTTGCTTGCTTGGGCTGCAAAACCTCCCCAGCCGCAGCCTATTTCGACCACATGTTCACCCGGTTGGGCATTGAGCAGTTCAAGAATACGCGCGTTTTTTCTTTGCTGAGCTGATAGAAGGGATTCGTCTGAGTGACTATATAACGCAGAAGAATAGGTCATAGAGCTATCAAGCCAGTGTTTGTAAAAATCATTCCCTAAGTCGTAGTGGGCTGCGATATTTTTCCGGCTTCCAGTCAGTGTGTTGTCACGCGTCCAGTGATAGATATTGTGGAGTGTACTTGTCACTATGCGTGCTTTAGATAGCTCCGCTAGGGAGCTTTCATAAGCGAGCGCCCATTTTACTAACTCTGTAAGATTTGAGCTTTCCCATTCTCCCGCTAGATAGCTTTCTGAACCACCATTGATACCGCCAAAAAATAGGCGATAGAGTGGTCGGAAATTGTTTAATTGGATATCGGCTTCTGGCTGATTATGACCAATCTTGCATGTAAAGCCACTTGGTAGCGTTAGGCGAAGCGTGCCTTGATGACCATTCAGTTTTTTATGGAATAGACTAAGGAGCTTTTTTTCAAACCAAGTGGCTTGAGAGTAGGGAGCTTTAAGGGTTGTTTGTTGCTCATAAGCTTTCATAATGGGTCACTCCGCTTTTGTCCTGCCAGCTAATACTGTGTTTTTGTCGTGTGTCTCTAGGCTGTAAACTTAGTTTTTTACGCCATAACCTGAGTGCTTCCCAATGGATAGCTAGAATGACTTTTAAGGTCATTAGGGGGTATTTAAAAAACACTTTTAGTAAGGTTCTATCTGTTAATTCGCTTTGGGTTCCCGTAAATGTCGCTAGCAAAATAGGTTGCCTTGCTCCTAGCGTTGATTGCTCTGTTTGTCGAATGCAGACAGCGACCTTATCTGAAGGCGGGGATATACGAAAAGAGTAGGCGGTATCCATAGGTATAAAAGGGCTTACATACATCTCTTTATTGCAGGAATGCCGTATTTGATCGGCTTTATTATCAACCTCAAGCAGGTAAGTATGTCGCGAGCCGAATGTATTACTGACCTCGTAGAGGATCACATCTAATTGATCATCTTGGTTGTAACAGAAATACACGCTAAGTGGATTGAAAGCATAGCCTAGGATACGTGGATAACAGAGTAGGCGTATTCGATGTGTTGCCTGGTTATAACCCCGTTGAGTTAGTAACTGACGGATGTTTTCAGCTAAGTTGCCGTTACCGCTACCATGATCTTTTTCATTAAATGAAAAAAGATTGAAACGGTTAATAGAGAGCCATCTAAATCGGTCTAAACGGGGTAGCTCATCTATATCTAGGCAAAGTGAGAAAACCTTATAGATAAATCGGTGTTTTGCAGGGCGAAATCGATGATGCATAACGGCCCCTTGATAGAGGCAAGAGCTTAGTTTAACCATGGGCTTTAACCTGTTCAGCTGGGGCTGTTTCTCTACTTTGTGGTTTGCTAACAAAAATACGACTATTTTTGTCTTCGAGTGTCCAAGGTCTAGGTATACCGCCAAGCTGTTCAGCTACGGCGAGACCCGCTTGCAACCCGTCCTCATGGAAACCATAGCCAAAGTAAGCACCACAAAACCAAGTTCGCTTTTTGCCTTGTAGTTGCCATAACTCTTTTTGCATATTAAGAGCACCTTGAGAAAACTCAGGATGGTCATAAAAGAAGGTTCGAATGATACTTCCATCTTGAGGATCTTTTAGCGGGTTAAGTGAAAGAAACAGAGGCAGTTCAGTGTTAAGCGGTTGTAATTGGTTCATCCAATAAGTTACTGATACCTCTTGAGATTGATCCCGTTGTCCAGTGGCGATGTAGTTCCAGCTTGACCAAACCGCTTTACGTTTTGGCATTAAGGATGGATCTGTATGTAAATATGCTTTATTACGCTGATATGGGAAGTGGTTAAGTAAGCGTTTCTCATCATCCGTTGGCGCCTCTAATAAAGCGAGGGCTTGATCCGAATGACAGGCTAGCACTATATCATCGTAGTATTCCCGTTTACCGTGTAGATCTTCAATAATCACATGATCGTCACAACGAATAACTTTATGAATACGGCTATTTAAGCGGATTTTATTCTGTAGGGAATCAGCTATTTTATTAACATAGCAGTGACTTCCGCCGACTACTGTTTTCCATTGAGGGCGATCTTTAAGATGAGTCAGTCCATGATTTTTACAGAAGCGGAGAAAACTGCTGGCCGGGTAGTTTAACATTTTTTCTACAGGCATTGACCAGATCGCGGCACCCATAGGTAGTAGGTGATTATAAATAAAAGTATCACCGTAGTTATGGTGGTGTAAAAGCTCTCCTAATGTCAGTTCATTGATATCTGATTGAGCTAACATTGTGTTTGCATCGTTATAAAATCTAAGCAACTCACGAACCATTTGCCAAAAGCCAGGCTTTATCATATTGCGCTTTTGCGCGAGCAAACCGGATAAACCGGTACCAGAATATTCCAGTGCACCTTGGTTTATAGATACAGCGAAAGACATGTCCGTTCCACAGGTATTGATTTTTAGTGTTTCAAAAAGCTTCACTAGGTTCGGGTAATTTGGAGGGTTAAAAACAATGAAACCTGTATCTACGTCAACCTGCGTACCTTGAATATCGCAAGTGACTGTATTTGAGTGCCCACCTAGTCTATCGTCCTTTTCGTACAGTGTTACATCGTGTGCTGTGTTTAACAGCCAAGCACAGCTTAGTCCTGAAATACCAGAACCGATCACTGCAATTCTTTTTGGACGAATAGAGACAATATTCATTTTATGATCCATATTTAATTATATATTCATCGCTTGTTACGCAGGGTGAAGAAAAAAAGATCATGTACTATGCATATATTTTCAGTTATACGGTTTGGTGTGATCCAATCTTTGTAAGGTATCGTAAGGGATAGTATGGAAAATAAACCACCAGGTGAAGATGTGGAAAATGTTGTAGCTATGCCATCGATGTCAAACCGCCTAAGCGGTGCAGATCCCGATTGGAACGAGATGTTATCTCGTTTAGCGGAGAGTAAAGATAAAACGCTGTATATAGCGTTGTTTCGGCATTTTGCGCCAAGAGTTAAATCTTACCTTATACGTTTAGGACTTGTGGATACAGTTGCAGAAGAGTTAATGCAGGAGACCATGCTCGCTGTTTGGCGTAAATCTCATCTTTACAATAGTAGTAAAGCGGCCGCGAGCACTTGGATATTCACCTTGGCTAGAAACAAAAGTATCGACTTAATGCGTAAGCAGAAATATCCAGAATATGATCTGGAAGAGTGGCAAGAAGAGCCAGACCATCAGGATAGCCCATGTGAGCAAGGGGTTGTCTCTGAAAGGATGAATAGTGCGATTAACACTTTACCGGAAAATCAAGCACAGGTTATCTATATGTCTTTTTTTGAAGGGCGATCTCACGCAGATATCTCTGATCGTCTAGGCGTTCCTTTAGGTAGCGTCAAATCAAGAATTAGGTTGGCATCTGAAAAGTTAAAAACTATGTGGAGGGATGGTGTATGAATATTAAGCATCATGTTGATGAAGCAACATTAGTTAGCTATGCCGCGGGCTCAATGTCCCAAGCAATGGCTTTAGTGACCGCTTGTCATCTCTCTATGTGCCCCCAGTGTCGTGAACGATTAGCTCACTCTGAAGCAATGGGAGGTGCTTTATTAGATGCTTTACCACCAGCAAAGGTCGCTGAGGATTCACTACAGAAGCTATTAGCCAGTATTGATGAGGAATCTGATATAGAGGCGATGCTGTTGGATCGTCCTGATATAAATAGGCCTCATAAAGATTACAGTGATAAAGATATCCCAACAGCTTTAGGGGATTATATTGGTGGTTCATTGGCAAATGTTGAATGGAAACGAATAGTCCCAGGTGTGTATTTTCATGATCTTCCCTGTAAAAGCGAGCGGGGCGGTGTATCACGATTGCTACGGATTGCCCCAGGCAAAGCTATGTTACCTCACAGTCATGATGGTAATGAACTAACCTTAATATTGCAGGGGTCTTTTTCTGATGAAATTGGCCGCTTTACAGTAGGTGATATCGCCGATCTTGACAGTGAAGTGGAGCATCAGCCGCTGGTGGATAGTGATGTGGATTGTATCTGTTTAATTGCGACGGATGCGCCACTTAAATTTAGTACATTACTAGGAAAGATTGTTCAGCCGATGACCGGTTTTTAAATAGTCTTTGAGCCGAATAATTAAGTATTTAGAGGGTATTGGAATGGAAACTAGTGAGCTTAAACTCTCAATTCCTGTCGGTGTTAGTGCTTGTCTTCTTGGGCACAAAGTTCGCTAT
Organism: Neptuniibacter marinus; assembly: GCF_001597725.1. Lineage (GTDB taxonomy): Bacteria > Pseudomonadota > Gammaproteobacteria > Pseudomonadales > Balneatricaceae > Neptuniibacter > Neptuniibacter marinus. The sequence continues at coordinate 126,618 of NZ_LUTR01000005.1, read as the reverse complement.
GACGGTGGTCATAAGCGCTCTAAGTATTGCTTAAATGTATTGAGTGAATGTTTCGATCTAAAACCTTTTTGTCCGGAAGTTGCCATAGGGTTGAGTACTCCCCGTGAACCTATACGTTTAGTCGGAAGTGCTGAGGCTCCGCGTGTTGTTGGGGTTAAGGATCCTACACTTGATGTGACTGATCGGCTTACGGCTTATGCTGATCAAGTGAGCAGTACAGAGAAAGATCTTTGTGGTTATATATTAATGCAGGGCTCGCCTAGTTGTGGCATGGAGAGAGTCAAGGTTTACCATGAAAACGGGATGCCTAATGTATCCGGTAGCGGCGCTTATGCGGCAAGATTAATGAAGCATAATCCAGCCTTACCGGTGGAAGAGGATGGTCGTTTAAATGATGCAGTACTGCGTGAAAATTTTATTACGCGGGTCTTTGTTTACTCTAACTGGCAGCAGGAGGTTATGAGTGACCCTAGCTTGCATAAAATTATTCAGTTCCATAGCCGTCATAAGTATCAGTTAATGGCGCATAGTTATGAGGGCTATAAGCAGTTGGGTAAGTACTTAGCGGATGAGGCATGTAAACAACCTATAGATGAGGTTGTGCAAAAATATATTCTTGATTTGATGACCTATCTGACCAAAAAAGCGGATCGTAAAAGTCATACCAATGTGCTTATGCATATTATGGGCTACCTCAAAAAAGAGATTGATGCCGAAACCAAACAGGATCTATTGGAAGCGATTGAGCAATATAGAACCAATAAAGTACATTTAGTTGTTCCTTTGGCATTACTTAAACATTATTTAAAACGTCATGGCTCTGATTATATTAAATCCCAAGCTTATCTTGATCCTTATCCCCATGAACTTGGATTAAGAAATTATATCTAACAGGGTTCCTTCCTATGGAACTGGCTTAAGAGCTGCGTTTAAACTTTTTTATTGAGATGTCGTGAAAAATATAAAACTAGTTTGGTTCAGAAATGACCTTCGGACCCGTGACCATCGTGCTCTTTATAGTGCATGTGAACATGTTGCTCAGAGCGCAAATAGCGCTGAAATGGGTATTATTGCTGTTGCTGCGATTTCATCTAAACAGTGGATGCTGCAAGATGAATCTAAGAGTCGAGTTCAGTTTTGGTTAGCTAATCTCCATTCATTAAAAGATGAGTTGGCTGGGCTTAATATTCCGTTAAAGCTTATTCATGCAGAGACTAATCAAGAGATTCCACAGCAGCTACTTAGATTAGCTAAACAATATAATGTAGCAGCTCTCTATTTTAACGATGAAGCACCAGAATATGAGCAGCAACGAGATCAGCAGGTAGAGCAACTTTTTCACCAGCAAGGAATAGGTTGTCACCGTTATGAAGCGGATCTCGTGCTTCCAGCTGGATCTGTGCTTAATCAACAAGGCCTGCCTTATAAAGTCTTCACACCGTTCAGCAAGGCGTGGCGACAACAATTTATATTGAGTGAACAGGGGCCTTTACCTGCACCTCAGCCTTTGTTATCCACTGTTATTGAATCAGATAATATTCCAGAGGATATAGGTTATGGCCTAAGGCTTGGAGCTGATTGGAACAAACAGATCTGGCCAGCAGGTACAGAAAGTGCGCATCGGAAGCTACAGCAGTTTGTGTTAGATCAGTTCACCGATTATAGCCAGTTAAGGGACTTTCCTGCGCAAACGGGAACCTCCTCACTTTCACCTTATTTAAGTGTGGGTGTACTTTCCGCAAGGCAGTGTATTGCAGGTGTGCAAGCTTATTCAGATGATCCTGATTGGTTCTACAGCCAATGGGTTACTGAGCTTATTTGGCGAGAGTTCTATCGTCATCTTTTAATTCTTTTTCCTGAAATGAACCGTTGGAAACCCTTTAAACCTGATATAGAAAAGAAGATAGCTTGGCAGCATGATCAAGCTAAATTTGAGGCTTGGTGCAACGGGGAAACTGGCTTTGATATTGTCGACGCAGGGATGAAGCAGTTATTAGAAACAGGATGGATGCATAATCGTGTGAGAATGATAACGGCTTCTTTTTTAACAAAACTACTGCGTCAAGATTGGCGTTTAGGGGCGCGTTTTTTTATGCAGCATTTAATTGATGCTGATTTTGCTTCTAATTTAGGTGGTTGGCAGTGGAGTGCATCTGTTGGTGCTGATGCAGCGCCTTATTTTAGGATTTTTAATCCAATGCGACAAGCTGATCGTTTTGATGCAAAAGGCCTTTATACCAAGCAGTGGTTGGACTTGGATCATCCAGATGACAGCAATATGAATACTGATCTATTGGGTGATGCTTTGCCTTCTGATTTGGGCCAACGACCTCAACCTATAATTGATTATGCAGCTGAACGTAGGCGCAGTATTGAAGAGTACCAGTAAGTATTTAAACGTACCTTAATGCTGATCTAGGCTAGAGGATTGATAATATTTGTGGTTATAACCTTCGTTATTAATTGGGCAGAATTTATCAAATGAATCAATTTAATCCTAATAAACTACTGCTTTCTAAGTGGACAGCGGTTAAGCCGTTTGAGAAAAGGAAACACTTTATTATCACTGAGCTTGTTAAGGATGAGTTGGAACAGCAGGTTGTCGCTTGTGTTCTAGAAGCGGTGATCAATAAACAACAATTCTTTATGGATTTTAATGAGTTGAAAGACCAAACTCGATGGCTGCAAGGTTGGAAATAAAAACCTCAATATTTTGCTTCTTTAAATACTTCTATTTGTCATCTTTTAGGATTATTATCGCAAAAAACTGATCGGTGGTGTGTTAAAGCTTTTGAAAATAGGCTGTTAGCATCAAAATCTCTCCTCAAGATTAAAGATAACCACTCGATTTTTCTATTGTCAGCGATATTACTTTATAGATTTGGGGGGCATGTAGATGCAACTTGATGACGCTTTCAAGTCAGATAAACGGTTTAGAGATCCTAAAAACTTTCCTTACGGTTTTGCACGCAGTGGTGAGTTCACGCGTGAGCAAGCCCAGTTAATAGAGAATCACGGTTATGCTTATATTGAATTAGCATCAGGCGCACGTGCTCCTTTATGTGATCAAGAACAAGCGTTTATGGCATTCTGCCAAGGTGATAAAGACGCAGAATCTCTCCATGAGCGGACTTGGAAGCGTTACCAAGATAAAGTAAATCGTAAAATAAATTGCTATACCTTGGCGAGTATTCCTTCTGTATCGGATGATGATGCCTCTGATGATGACGATTAAGGGTTTTAACCTTTAAAAAAACAGCACCTCTAAGCCTTTACAACGCTTAGAGGCGCTATTCATAGCGCCTTTTGATAAAGTACTCAAACAGTCAGCATTAACAAACTAGTACAACGACGCCGATGTATTGCTTTAGCTCGTCTAAACAGAATAATGCATCAGCTGTTGGCTAAGCGACCCGATCGTTGTTCTGTAATCTCAATCTGAGATCTAATCCAAGTCTAAAATGGTAACTATTATGAAAAAGGAAAACCGTTTCTATTCACTCGTTTTACCATTCTTTTGTTTACTGTTCGCGGTTGGAAATACTTATGGGTACGCCTCTGAAACGACTCGAATTCTTAATGGAACTCAAATCACGTATATGTACTCGAGTGGCCGTTCATATAATGTGAAGTTTGAAGAGAAGGGGGTTAGCTACCGCTATCTGACAGGCTCAAAACCGGATGTTTGGTGGGGACCTTTTCCATATCAAGCAATGGAGGTGGAAGATAATCTTTATTTTGCCTCCTGGTTTGAGAAAGGCTACGGTGATTACGTCACCTTGCTGATTAATTTTGATAAAAACGTTATACATGGCAGTGCCATTATAGGTGGAAACGAAGTGCACTTTCATAAAGCTGAGCTTGTGAAAGTTGCTAAGCCTTGAGTCTTTATCTGTGGTTAGCAGGTTAAGATAATCGTTATAAATAAACCACTGCTTACAGGCTATATGCCCCATTGTTCGATGGGGTATCTTATCAGCGATATAGGCTTAACTTATGTCAGTTAGGATTTAATTAGTTTTGAGTAAATCTTCTAACTCTCTGTTTTTGATTAATTTTCATAGAAAGGCAGGCATAAGCTTTTAACCGTGCTAGTCTTTCCTAAAGGCTGATAATAATAAGATAAATGGTAACTGTAGATCAGAGGATGGATCTGTCGCGTTATGGTCATTATACCAACGGAAAAACGATTTGATTGGAAGCGTCCTCCAATCATGCTGTTCATTTTGGTGCTCACCAATGTGATTATTTTCTTTGTCTATCAAGGCGAAGATGAAAGGAAGCTTCAAGGTGCTTTAGATCGTTATGACAGGTTGGAATACTTTGAAACAGAATGGCCTGTCTATCTTGATTATCTTCAAAGTAATGATGTTCCTGAAGATATTATTACTGATTACCAAACGCTTTATAACCAAGGCCATCGCCAGCAGCTTAGTTTTTATATCCTTAGCGATTTTAAGTTTCTAGACTATTTAAATGCCCACTGGGTTAGTTTCCAAGAACCTAAAAAAGGGGACTATTGGACAGATAGACAGCAAATTCATGATGAATTTGAATCAACAGCCCTCTATGGTTTCGGTTTAAAGCCTAAAGATCTTGGTCTTGCTGAGTTAGTTACCTATCAATTTTTGCATGGTAGTCCTATGCATTTATTTGGGAATATGTTTTTTCTCGTTATTTTTGGTTTTGCTGTTGAAGCCGCTATAGGACATTTTCGCTTTCTTCTTTTTTACCTTGTCTCTGGTATCGCTGGTGGCGTTCTATTTGTCATGGTTAATCAATACAGTCCAAATGCGCTGGTGGGTGCTTCCGGAGCTATTTCCGGAGTGATGGCTATGTATTTAGGTGTGTTTCGTTTTAGGAAAATAGAGTTTTTTTACTGGTTTTTTGTTTTTGTTGGCTTTATTCGAGCCCCAGCACTACTTGTACTCCCGCTTTATATAGCGAACGAACTCTATAACTATTTCACTTATACGGACTCCAATGTTGCCTTTATGGCTCATACAGGGGGCTTTGTTAGTGGGGCGATCTTGATATTGACTGTGTTGCTGGTCGATCCAAAAATGTTGGATGAGGAATATCTGGCAGAGGATGAGGTTGAGTCTTCAAAGCAGAGAGATTTAGACAAAATTTATAAAGCCTTAGGCCGTTTCTCTTTTGATACGGCTTTAAAAGCGTTAGATGATTTTATTGATACTTATGGTGAAGATTTTGACCTCCTGAAATTGAAATACTCAATATTAAAAGGACGTGAAGATCCAGCGCAGGAAGCGGCACTTATCAGGCTACTGAATATGGAAAAACTCAGTATTAACCAGTTGGAAAGGGTGGAGACACTTTGGTTAAATAATGAAAGCCTAAAACAGAGCATGTCTAATGATGAGGTTCTTCAGTTAGGCTGGCGTTTGTCTGCCTTACCTAGCCTAATGACCTCTGAGCAGATTTTTATTTATCTTTATTCTAACGGGATCAAAAATGAGACTTTGAGCCACTTTGCAAGAAAGCTTTCCATCGGCTTTGGCGAGCGAGAGCATGAAGCCAAAAAAGTAAAATATGAAAAAGCGGCTGTTGAGATCTATGAACGATGCCGTAGATATTAAATGTTATAGAGCTAGGATGACTCATTAAGTGATATGGGTGATTTAATACGCCGAGTTTTTTATCGGTTTAACAACCGCTTGTAGGAGTTAAATGCAATATGGAGTATTGCAAATACCATCCACTAACTGCAGCAACCTATCATTGTGAACATTGTCAGATCAGTTTATGCGATTACTGTATTGATGATGATCCTGAATACCCCGAGCCACGCTGTTTTGTCTGTGGGGGTGAGGTTGATAGTTTAGGTTCTGCCGACATCGCACCTTTCTGGCGGAGATTGGATAGTGCTTTTCAATATCCAATGAATAAGCAAACTATATTATTGATCATGATTGCATCGGTTCTAACCTCTATAGGTGCATTTATTGGCGGGATAATGGGTTTTTGTATATCGCTCGCAATTACAGCTATCACAACCAAATATAGCTTTTTGTGCTTACAAGGCACGACAATGGGGCAGCTTAGAGCACCTGATATGAATGAAGCATTTTCCGGGGGCTTTAAAATCATATGGCATATTATTGTGATATTGATTGTTATCAGTTTAATGATTTCAGGTGTTGAAAGAGTCTTTGGGGGCCTTGTTGCCGTCTTATTTTTGATCTTTTGGATAGTCTGTTTGCCTGCTGTTTTTATTAACTATGCGCGGTTTGAGGATATAGGCCCCGCGATTAACCCCATTGAGATCGGACGATTGGTTGTGACGCTAGGTAGTGCTTATGTGCTCTTACTATTATTTATTACGATCATGATGGCTTCGGTTGGTACCTTGCATGAGATATTAGACGAGCAATTCTATTTTTTCTCGGCGGTTTTACAGAGTATCGTCTCTTACTATTATCTGATAGTGATATTCCACTTAATGGGCTATCTCATTTTTCAGAAACAAAAATCATTAGGTTTTGCTAGCCGTTTAGATTCATCAACACCTTCAGACCTGCGTTCTGAGAAAAACAGAATTTTGTCTAAAGTTGATGTTCTTACGAAAGAGGGGGATTTTGAAGGGGGGCTGGCCACGTTTAAGCAAGGGACTAAAACAATCACCAATGATTATGATTTTTATAGCCGTTTCTTTGATTTTCTTTGTGGCATAAAGAGAATTAAGGAGATTGATAATCTTTTAGTCGATTATTTAACGATTTTAAAAAGCCATGGCCGGGATAATCTATTAACAACGGTTTATCAGCGTATTTTGCTGCTCGATAAGCAATATGTACCGGCATCACCTGAAGTGCGTTATCAACTCGCCTTAGGGTGCTTTGATTCGGGTAAATCCCTTTTTGTTGTGAAGTTACTGAATGGTTTACACCGGGATTTTCCTGATTATCAGGAGCTTGTACCTGCATATGAGCTGATGGCTAAAGCGCTCGATGATCTTCCAAATAAAGAGCATCAAGCCGAAAAGTTTCGAGGCTTAGTACGGCAGTTAAAAGGCGCTTCAACGCAGAACTAATTCATCCTGCGATTGAGCCCTACTTGCGCCATAATTCGGGTGGATATCTCTTCTATAGAGAAGTTAGTTGTATTGATACTGGGAATATTAAGTTTCTTAAATAGCTTCTCTACTTCACGTACTTCAAAATCACACTGATCTAGAGAAGCATACTTACTGTTAGCGCGGCGCTCATGCCGTATTGCTGCTAACTGAAATGAGTCAATTGTTAAGCCGTAGAGTTTATGTTTATGTTTTTCAAGAACGTCTGGCAACTTATTGAATTCTAAGTCTTCTTCTGTGAGAGGGTAGTTGGCCGCTTTGATGCCAAACTGCATCGCCATATAAAGGCAAGTGGGGGTTTTACCGCACCGAGATACACCCACTAAAATAATATCTGCATTTGCATATTGGCGCGTTCTGGCACCATCGTCATTGTCTATTGCGAAGTTGACGGAATCAATTCTATCTTTGTAACGCGTCTGTTCAACAATACCGTGGGATTTACCGACAGAGTAATTTGAGCGGGCATTGAGTTCGCTTTCGAGAGGCTTTAAAAAGCTTGAGAAAACATCAATTTTGAATGCGACAGATTCAGAAATAATGGCGCGAATATCTTCATTGACTACTGTATCGAAAATAAGAGGTCTTGTACCATCTTTCGTAGCCGCATTATTGATACGGGACACGGCTTCTTGCGCTTTTTCGGGGGTATCTATGTAAGGGAGTGTTATCTGTTCAAACTCAATGCTATCGAATTGGGCTAAAAGACTGTGTCCTAAAGCTTCAGAGGTAATACCTGTGCCATCAGAGATAAAAAAAGCTGTTCGTTTCATCATTGGTTTATAAATATAGCGGACAATAGAGTGAGCACTATAACAGATTGGCTAAAATAGATGGGGTTGATCAGACTTAAATAGATCTGAAAAACGTCTTAAATAGACGTTTTAAGTCTGTCAATGCATTAGGACTCTGCTATTTTTGCCTGTTTTAAATCATTTAAACTTGGGTTGGTAAGGATTTTTTGTTTTCACTCAAGTAAGATCAACGTCAGATTAGCGCTCTTATCAACGTTTAATCACATTATAATAAGTAGAGCAAAGTCAGCAGAATTTAATGCTGATAGATCTGTATGAGTTTGATGAACAGTTACGACAGCCGAGTAGGAGATAGACCGTTGCAGAACTATGTACTGCGCCTTGATCAGGTAGGTATGGATGATGTAGAGAACGTGGGTGGTAAAAACGCTTCTCTGGGGGAGATGTTGCAAGAGCTGGCGGGAGCAAATGTTAAAGTCCCGAACGGCTTTGCAACCACCGCACTTGCCTATAAAGATTTTTTAACTTATGGCGGTTTAGAAGACCAAATTAAAGATAAGCTAGAGCAGCTGGATACGAATAATATCCAAGATCTTAAAGAGGCAGGAAAAACAATTCGCGCCTTAATTATGGGTGCTGAGTTTCAACCGCAACTTAATAGCGCGATTGAAGCCGCTTGGGCCGAAATGTCTAATGGCGAAGATATTGCAGTCGCTGTTCGTTCCTCTGCAACGGCGGAAGATCTTCCCGATGCATCCTTTGCTGGCCAGCAGGAAACCTTTCTTAATGTTCGCGGACTTGAGGATATTAAAGCCTCGATAAAAGAGGTGTTTGCCTCGCTGTACAACGATCGGGCTATCTCTTATCGCGTTCATCACGGTTTTGAGCATAGCGAAGTGGCGCTATCAGCCGGTGTTCAGAGGATGGTTAGAAGTGAAACCGGTGCTTCAGGTGTTATGTTTACTTTAGATACTGAGTCAGGTTTTAACCATGTGGTCTTTATTACTGCTGCCTATGGATTAGGTGAAACGGTTGTGCAAGGTGCAGTAAACCCCGATGAATTCTATGTTTACAAACCTACGCTTAAGATGGGTGCGCCTGCGATTATTCGTCGAACTATAGGTTCTAAAGCGATCAAGATGGTTTATTCCGAACCCGGTTCTGAGAACCCCGTTTCTACTGTCCAGGTTAGTCCAGAAGAGCGCTGTAGTTTTTCTGTTGATGATGGAGATGTGGAAACGCTTGCTAAGATTGCTTTAGAAATAGAATCCCATTATGGGCGTCCTATGGATATTGAATGGGCGAAAGATGGAGATACAGGCGAAATATTTGTTGTACAAGCACGCCCTGAAACGGTGAAGAGCCGCAGTAATCAGGCTGTGATTGAACGCTACTTGCTGAAAGAAACAAGCCGAGTTTTAGTTGAGGGGCGCTCTATTGGCCACCGAATTGGCTCCGGCAAAGTCCGTATCGTTTATGACCTTAGCGAAATGGATAAGGTACAACCTGGTGAAGTACTTGTTACGGATATGACAGACCCTGACTGGGAACCTGTGATGAAACGCGCCGCTGCAATCATTACCAACCGTGGTGGACGTACTTGTCATGCGGCGATTATTGCCCGTGAACTAGGTATTCCTGCAATTGTTGGGTGTGGTGATGCAACAGAACAGTTCGTGAATGGTCAGCTTGTTACTGTATCTTGTGCAGAAGGTGATACGGGGCGAGTTTATGAAGGCAAGTTAGATTACGAGCATCAATCTAATAGTGTCGAATCTATGCCTGAGTTACCTTTTCAGATTATGATGAATGTTGGCAATCCAGATAGGGCGTTTGATTTTCAGGCGTTACCTAGTGCCGGAGTCGGCCTTGCTAGGTTGGAATTTATTATCAATCGCATGATTGGTATACACCCTAAAGCCTTGTTGAACTTTGATCAGCAAGCCCCTTCATTACAACAAACGATTAAACGTCGTATCTCTGGTTATAAAAGCCCCGTCGATTTTTATGTTGACCGTCTAGTTGAGGGTATATCTACCTTGGCAGCGGCTTTCTATCCTAAGAAAGTGATAGTGCGTATGTCGGACTTTAAGTCTAATGAATACGGACACCTAATTGGCGGTGATATGTATGAGCCAAACGAAGAAAACCCTATGTTAGGGTTTCGTGGGGCTACGCGCTATATATCAGAATCATTTCGTGATTGCTTTGAGCTAGAATGCCGAGCGCTTAAGCGTGTTCGTGATGAGATGCAGCTAACCAATGTGGAAGTGATGATCCCATTTGTGCGCACCCCAGGAGAGGCTAGGCAAGTGGTTGATCTTCTTGCAGCTAATGGCCTCAAACGAGGCGAAAATGGCTTACGTGTCATAATGATGTGCGAGATACCTTCCAATGCTTTGTTGGCTGACGAGTTTTTAGAGCATTTTGATGGTTTCTCTATAGGGTCAAATGATCTGACTCAATTAACATTAGGTCTCGATCGAGATTCTGGCGTTATTGCCCATCTTTTTGATGAACGAGATGAAGCGGTTAAAAAGCTGCTCTCTATGGCGATCTCTGCTTGTAAAAAGCAAGGTAAATACATCGGTATTTGCGGCCAAGGCCCATCAGATCATCCTGATCTTGCACGTTGGTTGATGGAACAGGGGATTGATACAATTTCCTTAAATCCAGATTCAGTGTTAGATACGTGGTTTTTCTTAGCCAATAACGAAAAGTAAAGATTGCCGCTTGGTTTAAGGAGGATTGCTCATCGAGTAACCTTCCGCCAAGCGGGCTTTCTAAAGTACATTATATTTAGACTTACCGACCTTTTTTTCTGAGCGTAAACGCTTCCCCTAAGTGAAATACTGTTCCTCTCTTTAGTCCTTATGCTGCGGATTTTTTTCGCCGATATATGCACCATAGTGTGATGCCAATTGCTGCGCCAATTAAATGAGCGGGTGGATAGAGACTCCAGCCCTCAGTGACAAATAGAGCGTTTTGCGCAGTGAGTTCTAATACGGTTTTAATTAGAATCATAAGCAAAGGAACAAGGCCCAGTAAGGAGGGTTCTTTTTTATACCAAAACAGAGCGGCGAGGGTGATCACTGTATATAGAACACCTGAGATTCCTGCATAGCTTTCAAGACTTGAAAGAGGTGAAAGTAGGTACAGATCTAACACAGTAACGGAGACAACTATTCCGTATATTAAAAGCTTAGGGCTTTGCTTTTCGAGATAAAATGCGGCAACAGTAAAGGTTGTTAAATCCCATAACAGGTGGTTCCACGAGCTGTGTATTAAATGGCCGGTTATCAGCCGCCAATACTGTTGTTGTTCGATAATGGCGCCGTAATCAAAACTTAATGAGTGAAGCCCAACTAAGTTGTTGGGTAGAACACCTAACATCAACATTATTGCGCAGGCTATAAGAGTTACATAGGGGATGGAGCCTTTATGAGGCGAAAGCCCCCCCCTTGGGGAGGCTGTGAATGTGTCGTTAAATAAGGAACGCATAATCATCATACCTTGCTATTAAACGTCTTTAGAGCGGTTTGAATGAGAGCGACTTAATTGAACTAATGCAATACTCGCGGCCATCAAGATAACCAACCAAGGGGATATGGCACCACCTCCGGATCCAGAGCGGCTAGGCGATACGGATGCACGCTGCTGACTTTGGTTGGGTTGAGCCGAGGAGGAGTCAATAAACATAGGCTGCTGTTGATCAACGCGGTTTTGCTGTGCTGTAACGGGTTGGTGTGCACGTAGCTCGCGGGCTTTCTGTTCTTTCTCCACCCGTTGCTGGTTATTACGTTGAATGTTTAATGCTTTAAATACCTCATCTCGTACAACAATCATTGAGGTGTAATCTGTTACTAAACCATACTCAATAGCCGTATCCGTTATCGCTTGTTTGGCGTCTTTATCTGTTCCTAAATAATCAATCTTTGCTTGTAGTTCCTCAATTGCTGCATAAGCCCATAAACGTTCGAGTTCTGGATGCAGAGTGGATTGTTCTGGAAGCATAAAACGTGTTTTATAGCTCTTCTCTTTGCCATTAACAGTACCTGTTAATGTGATTTCTGCTTCGCCTGGCTGATAATAGTGACCAAAGACAGTTAACTGCTGACCATGATAAAGGGTGTTCGCTAAACGAGGTTTTACGATCTCTTTACTACGTACGCCTGATACTTTTAGGCTGACATCACGCATAGCTGCATGAGACATTTTGCCCTTTGCCAGCATTAATTGGCCCATAATGTCGTCAGCATTAGAGATCGACATAGCGAAACCATTAGATACCCGTGTCATCTCCTCTAGTAGAGGGCGGTTGGCACTATTACCCATAATAAAGGTAAATAAGCGCGCATCACGTTTTTCTAGGAGATTAAGGAATTTTGATTTCTCAGTTTCACCAACGTTAGCAACACCGTCAGTAACAAGGATAATCGCAGTGCTACGGTCGGAATCTAGTTGATCAATGCCATTTTTTAATCCTGCATATAGGTTGGTGCCATTTCCGGGTTGTACATTATCAAGCTGGGTCATAACGCTCTTAATGCTCTGTTTATCTGCGGGTTGATAACCTTGAGTGAAATTCTGTGCCTGATTATTAAAGAGAACGACTTTAAAACGATCTTGAGGCGGTAGCTGTCCCAATCCCTGACGTACTCCTTCTACTAGACTTGAGAATTTACCTTGCATTGAACCCGATATGTCTAAGACGAAGACCCAGTCACGTCCTTGTGTAACAAGAGGCAGATCAGTGCCCGGTGTTAAAGTTAGCTTAAAAGTACCTTTACTATTATTAGCCTCTTTATAGCTAATCATGTCGACGCTGGCCGGAAGCCCCTCAGCTTGCCTCCAGTAGAGAAGAATATCTTTATTTAATTGGGTCAGTGTTGTTGGTTGGTTAAGTGCTTTTGTATCTGCTTCACCGTTAAGGTCTAAACTCGTAGGCGTATCTGTGTCCGGTGTTTCTAAATCCGGTGAGATATTTTGTACCTGTGTGGCGGTCTGGTTCATGAGCGCAGCTTGCCATTCATAAGGAGCGACTTGTTGTAGTTGGGCATTTGGATGTTGAGGCATACGCAGTCCATCAACTGGATAGCTTGTACGTAGTTTTACATTAAAGGTAAACGCTTCTTCAACGGTTTCATTGCGGCTCCAAAAGCTTTGTTTTTCTACATCTACACCGCCATCTTCAAGTGGATAAACATAACGACCTATACCCGTGTCGGTTTGAGTGTTTTGTAGATAGACCAGTTTTATTTTTACGTCTTGGTTTGCTTTAACTGGAAAAACGGATATATCAAAAGTTTTATACTTATCTTTTTCCACAAGAGCTGTTTCATTGCCTTGTGCTTTCTGTTGTTCATAAATCTGTCGTGCTTGTTGCTTTTCGACGACTTCGCCAGTGACCGGTTTACCATCTATCCAGTAGCTGAACTCGCCAACAGCCGCTTTTTCTGGCACAGGAAACGAATAGATTGCCTCTAAATCGTTTGCGTTGGGGTTATGAAAGGTTTGTTCAATAGTTGTCGTTGCATACATATCTTCGATAACAACATTAACGTGGTGTTCTTTGATCTGTAAGTCAGTGTAATTTGCATTGTTTGGTTTGAGTAAGCCCGCAGCTTCTATGGAAGGTGAATAGAATAGGGATGAGCTTAGAGCAAAGCTTAGACCTAACGCTGTTAAGAGTGCTGTTTTGTGTGTTGTTAAGTGAGTCATTATGTTTCCCTCGTGAATGAACGAGGGAAAGATTGATGGAATTTGTTTTTAGCTAATACCTTACTATGTAAAGTTACGAGATGTTGAACTTTAGGTATTATATTTCAATACCAGAACTTGTTTTTGGTTAGTAAGACGCTTATTGCATTGATGTGGTTTCAGCAATGGATTGAAAGGAGGCGCCAAATTGATTTGTGAGATCCATATAGTTTTGGGGTTTGCTAAATAAATAGCCTTGTAAATAGTGAACGCCAAGCGTTTTTAGTTTGTTTTTTTGCTCAACTGTTTCTACACCTTCAGCAACAACTTTATAGTTAAGTTCATTGGCCATTAGCATTACTGCTTTAATAATAGCCGCTCCATTTGAATCTAGTTTGTTGACGAAGGAGCGGTCAATCTTAACAATGTTTACCGCTAGATCTTGAATAACTGATAATGATGAATAGCCGGTTCCAAAGTCATCGACGGAGATAAAAAAACCTAAGGTTTGTAGCTGTTTTATAGCCTGTAAAAGCTTTGGCTTATCACTAGAGAACACTGATTCTGTAATCTCAATATGGAAGAGGTTAGTATCAACTTGGTACTTATCTATCATATTCCTAACGGTGTTTACAAACTCAGCATCTTCAAATTGAACGATAGAGACATTGATACAGATTTTTATATTTAAGCCATCTTGCATCATTAATTTTTGCTGTTGTATCGCTTTCTCAAGCACCCAATAGCCAATCTCTCGAATAGCGCCATGTTTTTCTGCTAAAGGGATAAACACATCAGGGGGAATCGCTTTTCCTTTATGTTCCCAGCGCAGCAAGGCCTCCACAGCGTGGCATTCACCATTTCTAGTATCAATGATAGGTTGATACACAAGGTTAAGTTGTTTTCTAGGCACTACTCTTCTGATAGCGGAAGAGAGTGCAAAGTCGCGTTGTACCTTCTCTGCTAGATCTTTGCTAAAAAGCACATAGTCCGTTTTTTGTGTATGTTTATTTTCATACATTGATACATCGGCGAAAGAGATCAATTCCTCGATAGATTGACTATGGTTGGGATAAATAGATACGCCAATAGATGCCTTTAAGTCAATTTTATACCCATCAAATATAAAGGTAGATTCAATCAGGGTATTGATTTTATTGGCAATAATCTCGACTTGTTTTTTGTTAGTTGTTTTAGAAAGGATGATAAATTCATCGCCACCCCAACGGCAGATTAAGGCATTAGTTCCAAAATTTTCTTTTAAACGTGAGGCCAATTGTTTAAGAAGAGTATCGCCTACATGATGTCCAAAATTATCATTCACTGGTTTAAAACTATCTAAATCAATAAAAAAAACAGATAGATGTTTGTTTTTAGCTGTGTGTTTTATTTGCTTGCTTACTTGCTGCTTCGATAAAGGCGGGTCGGTTTAAGAGTTTAGTGAGTGAGTCTAGCTGACTTAATTCAATTATTTTGTCCGTTCTTGATTCAACTTCACTTTGCATATTTTTTAGCAGTAGAGTGTGTTGGTACCTAAGCCTGATGGAGTCTAAAGTGAATCGAGCCGCTTTATGCGCAGTAAAGAATATAATGCCTGCGAAGATTAAGCCTAAAACTCCAAGTAGTTGGTGCTCAGATGTACCTGATAAAACTAATAGTAGTGAATAAGGGACGAGTAAAATTTGCGGGTAGAGGGTGGCAAGAAGAAGATCCCCGGACAAAACAGTGGATGCGCCTCCTGCTAGCGTTGCAACAATGACCATTGATATACAAAGTTGATAAAGGTCAGAATCAGAATAAAAATAAATACAATAAAAGGCCCAGAGTGAAGCGGTAAGTAATGCGCCTATGCGGAATCGTAAGAGATCGCTGGATGTCCCTAGTTCGCCTTGTTTTGACTTAACACACCACGTGTAACTGTAGAATAGTCGCCATAGCATCAATAACAATATAGCTACCCACCAGCCTAGTCTTACATATGCATGGCTTGTTGAATCAAACCAAAAAACTAAGCCTGAAGCAGCAGCTAGCATTATCAGAAAGCCTGCATAAGAACTCCGATAGAGAAGCTCTAATCGGTCATTGAGCTCAACTTTATGATTACAGGAACGCAATATCAAACTCCATTAACATAAAAAATACTTTCCATGTCGATATTAAAAACGGCCAGAGCCTACAATAAGTATAATTAACTTATACTTAACTGATTTTGTAAGTGTATTCCTAGATACACCTTTCTTCCAGTAGCGTTTTGTTGAACAAGGTTAGCGCTAACCGTTTTCTATTTTTATAAGGGATATTTACTTACTCATTTTCTTAAATAGAGAGTACTGCCACTGGCGAATGGCTAAAACCATAGTTGTGCCATTTTTTTGCTGGCTTGGTGCTGCATGATCCTCTTGCATCAGTTCATTAAACTCGGCGGCTAAGCGCTCCATTTTCTTTTGTAAGCGGGCATTAGAGCTATCGGTAAGGATCGCATTAGTGACGATCAATTTTTCGTTAGCTTTATCAAAACGAGAGCTGAAAAAGTCTTGTTCTACCTTCTCCTGAAAGAACTGCTGTATGGGTCCGTTTGGTAGCCAATGAAAATTAGGGGCGACTAGAAGTTTGACTCTATTGTTGGGTAGTAGATCTATAATTTTTAATCGATCAAGCTGTGCTAATTTCTGAATACATGTCGTTTCAGGGATATTATATGTATAGATAATATCGTCATAAGACATCCCGCTTATAACGCTTACCGTGATTAGCAGAAGGGTTAAATCGTTAGCGATCTCCTTTTCCTGGTCTCGGGTTAGTTGTATGAGTTGATGTTGCGCTTTACTCATTCTTTGTACTAATTCGGATAGCTCGATATTTAGCATATCGCAAATGTGTTCTAAGCGTTCTAAGGTAAAATTTTTGTCCGCAAAGAGCCGTTTTACTGATGCTTCACTCAGTTCTAGAACCTTAGCAACATCCGCATAGGTTTTTCCTTGAGCCTTTAGCTCGCGCTTTAGGGTGTCAATCAGTGGGCCTGCTTGTGCCATAAATAAGCCTTTAAATAGAAAGGAGATCAGGTTGTATCTTATCTGAAACAATAATTGCGCGTCAGTAGGCGTTTAACGAATACTCTAGTTAAAAAGATCAGCAGATAAAATTGCTTCTTTTTATTTCATATAGTTTCATATGTACTCTAATCCATGTATAAGGGCACCATGAAAATCCCTAAAAGAATACAACCACTTGTTGATGATGGTCTAGTCGATGACGTTCTTAGACAATTAATGAGTGGAAAAGAGGCGGTAGTGTACGTGGTACGTTGTGGATCAGAGATCCGCTGCGCGAAAGTGTATAAAGAAGCGGCGAAACGAAGCTTTAAGCAAGCCGTGCAGTACCAAGAAGGCCGAAAAGTACGGAATAGTCGCCGTGCGCGCGCCATGGAGAAAGGTTCTAAGTTTGGTCGAGATCAGCAGGAAGCCCTTTGGCACAATGCTGAAGTCGATGCATTGTACCGCCTAGCTGCTGCTGGGGTAAGAGTGCCTGAGCCTTATGGCTGTTTCGATGGTGTGCTGCTGATGGAATTAGTAACGGACGATAATGGTGAAGTTGCGCCGCGTCTTAATGATGTGGCAATGTCGGCTGAACAAGCTATAGCCGATCATGCGGTTGTCATTCGCGATATTGTTAGAATGCTCTGTGCCGGATTGGTTCATGGCGACCTATCTGAATTTAATGTGTTGGTGGATTCCTATGGTCCTGTCATTATCGATCTACCTCAGGCGGTAGACGCTGCCGCAAATAATCATGCTCAATGGATGCTCGAGCGCGATGTTAATAATATGCGTAGCTATTACGGACAGTTCGCGCCTGAACTCTTAAATACACAGTATGCGAAAGAGATCTGGGCACTCTATGAAGAGGGCGATTTAGCCCCCGATACTGAGCTTACAGGGCTATTTGAAGAGAGTGGAGAAGCCGCTGATGTTGATTCGGTTCTGCTTGAGATCAAAGAGGCCTTTGCTGAAGAGCAAGAGCGCCTAGCGCGTATAAGAGACTCTGAAGAACCTTAATTGACTTAGGTTAAGAAAAAGCTTTAGTTACATGATGGGGGAGCTGAGTCGTTTTAAAATAATCCTGCAGCATAATCATCATTGTTTCTGCGGCTGGGCTTAGCGCGCGACCTTTACGGGTAATAATGTAAATTTTTCGTTCTAGTTCCGGTGATTGCAAAGGCACAAATATTAGCGTTGAAAAGGCGCTAGTGCTGGCCGCAAGTGCCGGAAGTATAGAAACACCTAGCCCCGTTTTTACCATATCTGCTAGTCCAGCCGGGGTTGAGACTTCAATTAATGGGCTTTGGGTATTTAATCCCAGATTGTTTTCCCTTTCTAATTTATATAACTGTGAACGGGTGCCGGTATCCGTGGTTAAATGGATTATTGGTAGTGAGCTCACTTGTGCCCAATTCAATTGTGCCGTTTGGCTTAAAGGGTGGTCTGAAGGGAGGACAATCCCGTACTGATCCATTAAAACCGGTTGATAATTTAATTCCGGTTGATTCGAATGATTACCTCCTAAGCCAAAATCCACATCATTTTCTAATACCCGCTGCTCGATGCCACTCGCATTATCATCGCGCAGGTAAATCCCTATATTGGCATAGGTTTGATGGTAGGATTTGATAATCTCAGGCAGCATTCGGCCAATCATTGAGGGCGAGGCTGCAATACCGATCTTACCTTTTTGTTGTGATGTGGTTGCTTTTAGGTCATTAAAAGCGGTATCAAAATCGGAGATTAGTTTTTCTGCTACTGGGAAAAAGTTTCCCCCTTCGCCGGTTAAGATAACGCGGCGGGTTGTGCGGTCAAACAGCTTCAACTCGACCTGCTCTTCAAGCTGCTTTATTGTGGCGGTGAGTGTTGATTGAGTCAGATGTAGGTTTTCGGCCGCCCGCGTAAAACTGCCACTTTTAGCAATTTCAGTGAAAGCACGTAGATGGCGTATAGATATATTATTCGACATAATCAATTAATTAATAGAATTTTATCGTTTGATTGATAAATAACAATTCTGCATCATAGCAGCCAATATCACAAATTTGAGCAATAACCGCGATATAAGCCTGATTTTTGAGCCGATCAGTGCTGCGGTTGCCTATAGAGGTCCTAAAAGATGATTCCTCGTCTTTCGCAAGTCGAAACCACTAACGCCCTGTATCTTGATTATATTGATGCACTTAAACAAAACGGTTTTTCCGGTGATCTAAACCCTGATTACGCGAACCGCATTGTGCTATCTACGGATAACAGTATCTACCAGATGTTACCGCAAGGGGTACTTTACCCTCGATCAGAGCAGGATTTGGTACTTATTGCTAAGTTGGCGGATGAAACGCGGTTTGCCGAGGTGAAATTAAGTGCCCGTGGCGGTGGTACAGGGACTAATGGTCAATCCTTAACAGACGGTTTGATCGTTGATGTTTCCAAGCATATGAATCAGGTATTAGAGATCAATGCAGAGGAACACTGGGTACGCGTTCAAGGCGGTGTAGTAAAGGATCAGCTGAACCGCGCGTTAAAACCTTATGGTTTGTTTTTTGCACCCGAGCTATCCACCAGTAACCGTGCAACCATTGGTGGCATGATCAATACCGATGCCAGTGGTCAAGGCTCTGTTATGTACGGGAAAACCCGTGACCATGTGCTTGAGCTTAACTCAGTGTTTCTCGGCGGAGAGGTTTGGTCATCTAAGCCTATTCCGGATGACGAACTGGCTGAGATCAAAAAGCGTGACGACAAAGTAGGCGAGGTGCATCGCCAAATTGATGCGATTTTCACTGAAAAGAAAGAGCTTATTGATGCGAAATTCCCTAAGCTTAACCGCTGCCTTACCGGTTATGATCTTGCACATATTCGCGATGAAAACGGTCTTTTTAATCTAAATTCGGTGTTGTGTGGTGGTGAAGGCTCTCTCGCTTTTATTACGGAAGCGAAGCTTAATGTGCTACCTATCCCTAAATATGCAGCGCTGGTTAATATCAAATACGATAGTTTTGAAGCCTCATTGCGTGATGCGACAGACTTAATGAAGTTTGGCCCAACATCTATAGAAACCATTGATTCTAAAGTACTTAACTTGGCAATGGGCGATATTATTTGGGATACGGTCAGTGCTTATTTTCCAAGCGAAGCGGGCGAGTCTGATATAAAAGGGATCAACTTAGTTGAATACACCTCTGATGATGAGGCCGCATTAAAAGCCGATGTTGAAAAGTTAGAAGCCCATTTAAAGACCGTTGAAGGTAAAACGGGTAAGAGCTTTGGTTTCTCGGTTGTGTATGGTGCGGTAGAAATTAACAAAGTCTGGGCCATGCGTAAAAAATCGGTTGGCTTATTAGGCAACGCCAAAGGCCAAGAGCGCCCGATCCCTTTTGTTGAAGATACAGCGGTTCCACCAGAAAACCTTGCTGACTTTATTATGGAGTTCCGCAAGGTGCTAGATGATAGGGAGTTGGCATACGGCATGTTTGGCCATGTTGATGCTGGCGTGCTTCATGTGCGCCCCGCAATCGACATGAAAGATGAGCGGCAAGAATCGCTGATTCGTGAAGTTACCGATCAAGTGGTTGCGCTTACGGTTAAATATAAAGGGCTGCTTTGGGGCGAGCATGGTAAAGGGGTTCGTTCTGAATACTCGCCTGAATTTTTTGATGAACTATACCCAGAGCTTCAAAAGATTAAAGCTACGTTTGACCCTCGAAATCAGATGAACCCTGGGAAAATTGCTACCCCTGCAATTGAGGGCGCTGAACTGCTTAAAATTGATCAAGTACCAACCCGTGGTCAGTTTGATCGTCAGATCAGCGCTGCTGTACGGGAAGAGTATGACTCAGCGATGTTTTGTAACGGCAATGGAGCTTGTTTTAACTACGATCCGAATGACGCGATGTGCCCTTCATGGAAAGGCACTCGGCAGCGTATTAATTCGCCTAAAGGCCGTTCGTCATTAATTAGAGAGTGGCTTCGTTTAGTGGAAAAAACAGGTACTGACTTACAAGCTGAATCAGCTAAAGTGAAAACACGTTCGTTTATCGCTTCACTGCCGAGTCGTATTAAAAATACATTGTCAAAAACAAAAGATAATGAATATGACTTCTCTCACGAAGTGCATGAATCCATGATGGCTTGCTTAGCCTGTAAATCTTGTGTTGGTCAGTGCCCCATTAAGGTTAATGTTCCCGATTTTAGAGCGCGCTTTTTAGAGGTGTACTACGGGCGTTACTTACGTCCAGCTAAAGACTATATGGTGGGCAGTTTAGAGTACATGATTCCATGGCTTGCGAAGTTTCCGGCACCTTACAACTGGGCTATGAAGAATAGGGCGCTTAAAGCTATTTTCCGTAAACATGTAGGTATGGTTGATAGCCCAGCTATCTGTACCAACAGCTTAATCTCTGGCATGAAAGCCCGTGGAGTTCAGTTTGCAACACCAGAACTGATAAAAGGCTTAAGTATTGAGGAGCGTGATAATGCGGTTATTATCGTACAGGATGCGTTCACCAGTTATTTTGAATCTCAACTTGTCTTGGATCTAGTTGATCTCTTAACGGGCCTAGGTTTTTATGTGTTGATGGCACCTTTTAAACCCAACGGTAAGCCACTGCATGTACATGGTTTTATGAAGGCATTTGAGAAGGCCGCTGAATCTAACGGTGCTATGCTTAAAGCCTTAGACGAAACAGGCGTACCGCTTATCGGCGTTGACCCTTCCATGACCTTAACTTACCGCCAAGAGTACGGTTATGTCATACCTGAAAAAGAGCTACCTAACGTTCAGCTAATTCAGGAGTGGTTAGTCACACATACTGATCGTCTTAAAACGTACAACTCGCCGCATCTGCCTAGTGCCGAGTTTAAATTGCTCGCGCATTGTACCGAAAAAACCTCGGTGGCTCCCTCAATTCGCCTGTGGCAGGAGATTTATGAAGCTATGGGGCAAAAACTGAGTATTCAAACGGTCGGCTGTTGCGGTATGTCGGGGACTTATGGGCATGAAACTCAAAATGCAGAAACCTCTAGGGCTATCTACCAATTGAGTTGGTCTGATGTGGTCAATGCGCCTGAGAATAAGAATAAGCTAGTTGCAACAGGATATTCTTGTCGTAGCCAAGTTAAGCGTATAGATGAGCAAGTTATTCCTCATCCTATTCAAATGCTGCTAGCGCAACTACATACTCACCATTAATAAACTGTATCACTCTATCTAAAACACAGCCACTTGGCTGTGTTTTAAGTTCTCGGATAGCTATTAATATTTAGTCAGCCCATAACGCTTTTGCATTTGCAGGAAGCTTGCGTATAAAAAAGTCATCAATCCCATGCTGGGTTAGCCATGTATCCTGCGCTTTAGCCTCATCTATTGTCTTAAATTGACCATAAGCGATCCCACGAAGGTTAGTTTTTATCGAATAAGTAAATAGATCGCTTTTATCTTCAATGGTATTGATTAGCCGTTGCAGGTTACTGCTTTTTTGATAGGCGCCAAGCTGTAAAGTGTAAAAGGGCAAAGGGGGGACTGAACCTTTTTCGTGCTCAAATGAGCTTGGCGGTCGTGTTTGCTGGTATGGTTTTCTGAGTGTTTCTATAATCACGACCTTAGATGGTTTGCTCGCAGGTATTGAAGTTGAGCGGTTTGCTGTGTTGTGATGTATGCGCGCTGTCGCTCTTCTGCTTTGGGCGGTGATGGAATGTTCAGGCGGATGAGCCCCTTGGTTGGGCTTTGCGGATGTTCGAGGGGGTGCTGGGGTGCATTGGTCGTAAGGATAAGTGCATGCAGGCGGTGCTTTCTGCGCACAGCCCGTTATGATAATACTGCTAGCCATTGTCAGGGTGATAACGGGGAATAAGGGTGTTCTTTTAATGCACATGTGGATTAATGTTTCCTAAATTCCTGCCTAAGTTGTAGTGCAATTGCACAATGAATCGGCGAATATACATGTTTTATTTTACGGTATATAGCACCAAGCTGTATGCCATAAATCCCAATTAAGGAGCTAACTGTGGAAGATCTTTTACCAGAACTATGTGATCAATTTCCAGACCTGGTACAGGTCGTAGAACCAATGTTTGGTAATTTTGGTGGTAAAGAGCGTTTTGGGGGTGAAATTGTCACGCTGAAAGCATTTGAAGATAACTCTTTAGTTCGTGAACAGGTTGCACTTCCAGGTAAAGGTAAAGTGCTCGTTGTTGACGGTGGTGGCTCGATGCGTAAAGCCATGCTGGGTGATATGCTAGCTGAAAAAGCAACGGTTAATGGCTGGGAAGGGATTATTATCTACGGTTGTATCCGTGATGTTAACGCGATTGCTGATCTTAATATTGGTGTTCAAGCACTAGGCGCACATCCAATGAAAACAGATAAAAAAGGGTTAGGTGAGCTTAATGTTCACTTGACGTTTGGTGGTGTGACTTTCCACCCAGGAGAATATGTCTATGCCGATAATAATGGTGTATTGATCTCACCTGAAAAGCTTGAAGTATCGGAAGATTAAGTTGTCAGCTATGTTTAAAAGCCCGTGTTTGAGATGTTTTCATTTCAAGTCTGGGCTTTTTTAGATGTATTTATATGACCTTAGCATTTTGTACGACTAATGTTTAACACGTTGATAGATTTGTTAACCAGTACTGCGAGCAATGAGAAGTGTGCGCATTTTAGGATTGGTTAACAGATCTTCGAGGGTATATTTTTCTAATACCTTTATAAATGCTTGCTGGGCCTCAACTAAGACCTCTTGTAGTGAGCATTGATTGCTCAGACAGCAGGCTTGTTCTGCACAGTTAATTAGCGGCTGTGAGCCTTCTGATTGATTGACAATGTCAGCAAGATTTATTTTTGCTGATGCTTGCGCTAATTTTATGCCACCTTTTTTTCCGCGAAATGTGGCTAAATGGCCCGACTTCGCTAAAGCGTGTACAACCTTTCTAAGATGCTCAATAGATATACCATAGTAATTAGCTATCTCTGAAAGTGTGACGAGACGGTCTTTATGAATGGCGGCATAGAAAAGCACGCGAAGCGTATAATCGGTAAATCGACTTAATTGCATTTTTAACTTTTTTTAAGGATAAGTTCCTGAAATATACGTTACGTCACTTAAGTAAAGCAAGATATAGGTCAATAATTAATAAGTTTGCTTGAAGTTTGCGCTCAGTCCTATATATAGATGTATTCTCATTAATTTAAGATGGCTCAAGGGAGTTTTGTGTATAAGTTATTGATTTTTGATTGGGATGGTACGGTTATTGATTCAACTGCACGTATCATTTCTAGCATGCAAGCGGCAGCGCTTGATTGTGAGTTTCCTGTGCCATCCAGTGCTTCTGTGATGAATATTATCGGCTTGGGCTTGCCTGAGGCGATCAGAATACTGATTCCAGATATAGATGATTCTGGTATTGAGCAGATGCGTGTTCAGTATGGGCATCATTTCTTAGGTGTTAATGAAACCCCAACCCCTTTGTTTCCGGGGGTGCAAAATACTTTAGAAAGTATGCATGCCAAGGGGATGCGTATGGCGGTTGCAACGGGCAAAAGTCGTCGTGGTTTAGATAGGGCTTTTGCTCAAACGGGTTTGGCTTACCTTTTTGAAATTTCGCGTTGTGCGGATGAAACTATATCTAAACCTAACCCGCTTATGTTGGAAGAAATATTAGCTGAAACAGGGGTTCTTGCCTCTGAAGCAATAATGATCGGCGATACGGAATATGATCTCGAAATGGGTAAGCGAGCAGGTATGGATGTGATTGCGGTAAGTTATGGTGCGCATCATATTGATCGTTTAAAAGGTTTTGATCCGGTTTTGGAGGTGGATAATTTTCCAGAACTGGAACATTGGTTAGATAGTAAAGGCGCTTTTGCCTAACAGGAGTGATTTGTGTCTGATAATCCATGGAATGAAAAAAAAGGCCAAGCGTCAGAAGACGAAGCTATTAATGATTCAGTAAGTGATACTCAATCTGATATAGATGCGAATAGTAAATTAGGTAAAGCGGTAGAGAATGCTAAACAAGACTCCTCAAGTAAAAAAGAGTGGAAGCTTATAGAGAAACTCTTAAATGGGATGTTTGTCGAACAGCGTAGAGCACGTCGCTGGGGGATCTTCTTTAAATTTCTGACTTTTGGGTACCTGTTTGCGTTGATGGGTCTTCTACTTTTTAATAATGATCTAGAAAAAAGCTCCTCACTTGAAGCACATACTGCAGTTATAGAAGTGAAAGGACCCATTAGTGCTGATGATGAGGCGAGTGCCGACGCGATTATCTGGTCACTCCGTGAAGCTTTTGAAGAAGACAATGCAAAAGCGGTTGTTTTGCGTATAAATAGTCCTGGCGGTAGTCCTGTTCAAGCGGGCTATATCTATGATGAGATTAAGCGCCTTCGCACGATGCACCCGGAGAAGCCTCTCTATTCTGTTATCGCGGATATTGGTGCGTCAGGAGCTTATTATATAGCGGCTGCATCGGATGCTATCTATGCAGATAAAGCAAGCTTAGTAGGCTCTATTGGTGTTGTGGCAGGCGGGTTTGGCTTTGTTGACCTAATGGATAAAGTCGGGGTCGAACGCCGCCTTTATACTGCAGGTGAGCATAAGGCTTTTCTTGACCCTTACTCACCAAGTAATGAAGCCGAAAAAGAGTTTTGGCAAAGTGTACTTAACACCACGCACAAGCAGTTTATTGATCAAGTTAAGCAGGGGCGTGGTGATCGCTTAAAAGACGATCCTCGATTGTTTAGTGGCCTTGTATGGACGGGAGAGCAGGCCGTTGATTTAGGTCTTATTGATGGCTTGGGCAGCACGAGTTCAGTGGCGCGAGAAGTCGTTAAAGTCGAGAAGCTTGTTGACTACACACCAAAGCGCCAACCATGGAAGCAGATTGTGGATGAGCTTGGTGTTAGTTTTACCAAAGCGATAAGTGCACAGCTGGGCTTAAGTCAGGGTGCACAACTGCGCTAATTAGCGTGCTTATGAGAAAAATGGAGGGCTAAGCCCTCCATTTTTTTATCTAACACACCGTTAGCGGTAAACTCTAGCGGCTACAGGACATTGAGCCCCTCTTTTTCCAGCATACGCACCAAACGAATTAAAGGGAGGCCGATAAGGGTGTTTGGGTCTTCACCTTCTAAACGTTCAAACAATACGATGCCGAGTGCTTCTGATTTAAAACTGCCTGCGCAATTATAAGGCTGCTCTGCATGCAGGTAATGTTCAATCATCTCATCTGTTAATGTTCTAAAAACAACGTTAAATGGCACCGTTTCGCTTTGAACCTCACCACTTTTTGAATTAATCAGGGCTAGGCCTGTTAAAAAAGTAACGGTGTGTCCTGATAGTTTTTGTAGCTGTTTGACTGCATTTTCATGAGTATGGGGCTTACCTAAAATTTCATTGCCTAAAACAGCGACTTGGTCTGAGCCTATGATTAAGCTATCAGGCTCAGTGCCAGCTACTTTTTGTGCCTTTTCTATGGCTAATCGTGCAACGAGATCCTCGGGTGTTTCATTAGCTAGAGGTGATTCATCTATATCTGGAGAAATGCAGGCGTATTTAAGCTGTAGTTTGTCTAAAATTTGACGACGAAACGGTGAACTAGATGCTAAAATCAGGTTTCTCATGTCTTTTTTTAACCGTTAATGTATGAAGGCTCGAATATTAGCGGTTTTATTACATAATTAAACCCCAAAGTCTTTGACAGATGGGTTTTCGAGCCCTAGAATTGCGCGCTTATGTCAAACGGTCCATTACCTAACAAAGTAGACCCGCGAAAACTTGCTGAGCGGGAAGTGCGGATAACAGGTGCAGTCGCCTTAGATAAGATGCCTATACTTTGCCAATCATTGATTGGTACAGAAGGCTCTATTGATGTCGATCTCCAGTTTGCTGTTGATGAACAGCGTATTCGTACCATTACTGGCAGCGCTGAAGGTCATGTTTTCATGACGTGTCAACGTTGTTTAGATCCAGTAGAGGTTGCCGTAGAGGTAGATTTTAATCTTGGCCTTGCTGCCAGTGAAGATGCTGCAAAACAGCTTCCTCGCATTTATGATCCTCTGATAGTAGGGGATGAAGAGATTGAGTTGCTTTCTGTGGTTGAAGAAGAGTTGATTTTGAGTCTTCCCCATGATGCTTATCATGATGATTGCTCGATCAAAACTTCATACGGCGATGCCGGGGCAGTGGCAGAAAACAACGATAAACCGAATCCATTTAGTGTGTTGGCGCAATTAAAAGCCAATAACAAATAGAAAGAACCAGGAGCTATTTAGTCATGGCAGTTCAGAAAAGTAAGAAGTCACGTTCCCGTCGCGATATGCGTCGTTCACACGATGCGCTAGGAAACCCGACTCTATCTGTAGAAACTACTACAGGTGAAACGCATCTTCGTCACCATGTATCTGCTGACGGTTTCTACCGTGGTAAGCAAGTAATTAAGCAGGACGACGAGTAATATTGTCAGCCTACTACACCATTGCAGTTGATGTGATGGGCGGGGACTTCGGTCCCCGCATTACGATCCCCGCTACAATCGACGCATTAAAACGTTACCCGCATCTTTCGGTCAAACTTGTTGGCCATCAAGAAGCTATTACCCCTCTTTTGACTCAGCTAAACTCTGAAATTGCCTGTCGTCTTGATGTTGTTCATGCGGCTGAGACTATCTCAATGTGCGCAAAACCTTCGCTAACGCTTCGTAACGGTCAAGAGTCCTCAATGTTTAAAGCGCTTCAGTTGGTTGGTGATAAGCAGGCGCAGGCCTGTGTCAGTGCTGGAAATACTGGAGCGTTGATGGTTTTGGGGCGTTATATATTACGCACATTGCCTAATGTGGATCGGCCCGCTATTACTTCAACTGTTCCGACTGCTGATGGGCATTGCCACATACTTGACCTTGGCGCTAATGTTGATTGCAGTGCTGAGCACCTTCTTCAGTTTGCTATAATGGGGTCTGTAATGGTGCAAGCGGTGGATGGTATAGCTGAGCCTAGAATCGGCTTGCTCAATATAGGCGCCGAGGAAGTTAAAGGTAATGAGCAGGTTAAGCTTGCTTCTCGCTTAATTGAAGAGAAGGGTGGCCTTAATTATATCGGCTACATTGAAGGGGATGATATATACAAAGGCAAGGCCGATGTTGTTGTTTGTGATGGCTTTGTCGGTAATATAGCGCTTAAAAGCAGTGAAGGCTTGGCGCGGTTGATGAGCCATAAATTCCAATCGAGTTTTAAAAAAGGCTTGTATCGTAAAGTATTAGCCTTTCTTGCTAGTCCGATTTTGAGTGAAATAAAACAGCAGTTGGACCCATCTCGACGCAATGGTGCAAGCTTGTTAGGTTTGCAAGGAATTGTGATCAAGAGTCATGGGGCAGCTAATAAAACCTGTTTTGGTTATGCGCTAGATCAAGCTGTAGCCGAAGTAGAGCAAAACCTCCCAAGTAAGATATGCAATGAAATTGAGCATAAGCTTGCTTGATTCGCTTTATAGCGGTTTTAATTACCTCGTAATGTTGTAAACTACGCCCCTTTGGTCTGTATTCTTTTATTAATCCGCAGGCTTGCTATTAATTTTATTGTCGATTTGAGGAAATCATGTCGCAAAAACTCGCTTTTGTTTTTCCGGGACAAGGCTCCCAACAACAGGGAATGCTTGCTGAATTAGCAGAATCTCATCCTGTGATCACCGATACCTTTGCAGAAGCATCGGAGGTTCTAGGTTATGACCTATGGGAGCTTGTTCAGAACGGTCCTTCAGAAGATCTTGATCAGACAGATAAAACTCAGCCTGCGCTGTTAACGGCTGGTGTGGCTTTGTGGCGACTTTGGCAGGAGATGGGGGGTGAAATGCCTACTGTTCTTGCCGGTCATAGTTTAGGAGAGTACACCGCGCTGGTTTGTGCTGGTGCTATTAGTTTTGCAGATGGCGTGAAGCTTGTGAAACTGCGCGGTGAATTCATGCAAACGGCTGTTCCTGCGGGTGCAGGTGCTATGGCTGCCATTCTTGGTCTTGAAGATGCTGCTATTGTACGTGCTTGTATAGATGCAGAGCAGGGCGAAGTGGTTTCACCTGTAAATTACAACTGTCCAGGTCAGGTTGTTATTGCCGGCCACAAAGAGGCCGTTGCTCGTGCTATTGTGAATTGTAAAGAAGCGGGCGCAAAAAGAGCAATTCCTTTACCTGTGAGTGTTCCCTCTCATTGTGATTTAATGAGACCTGCCGCTGAGCAGATGGCAATTGAGCTATCAAATATTGAAGTTCGTATGCCGAAAATTCAGGTTTTACAAAACACGACGGCGAAAGTACCCTCATCAGTTGATGAGTTAAAAGAAAATCTGTTAAGTCAGCTGTATAGCCCTGTACTTTGGACCAAAAGCGTTCAAAATATGGTCGCGCAAGGTATTGAAAACGCACTAGAATGTGGGCCAGGCAAAGTATTATCCGGCCTGAATAAAAAAATTCATAGACCTCTGATCGTAGCTGCGATTAATGATGCGGCGGGCCTTGAAAAAGCGCTTAATGCATAATCGTACGAGCAAGGAATAATAAGAATGAGTATTGAAGGTAAGGTAGCGCTTGTAAGCGGCGCAACACGCGGTATAGGTAAAGCAATTGCGCTTGAGCTTGGTAAGCAGGGAGCGATTGTTATTGGCACTGCAACAAGTGAAAATGGCGCTACTTCCATTAGCGATTATCTATCCGAATCTGGTATTAAAGGTACAGGCTTAGTTTTGGATGTTGCAAGTAGTGACTCCGTTGCCGGTGTTCTTAAAACAGTACAAACAGATTTCGGTACAATCGAGATACTTGTTAATAATGCAGGTATTACTCGTGATAATATCTTGATGCGTATGAAAGATGATGAATGGGATTCAGTTTTAAATACTAATCTCAATTCCGTTTTTCGCTTGGTTAAAGGCTGCCTAAGAGGCATGACCAAAGCTCGCTGGGGACGTATTATAAGCGTCAGCTCAGTAGTTGCATCTATGGGTAATGCTGGACAAGCTAATTATGCGGCCGCTAAATCAGGCATGGAAGGCTTTACACGTGCATTAGCGCGTGAGGTGGGTTCCCGTAATATTACGGTAAACTGTGTTGCGCCTGGGTTTATCGATACCGATATGACCAGTGGGCTTGCTGATGAGCATAAAGAAGCGTTGAAATCACAAATTCCTCTGAATCGCCTTGGGCGACCCGAAGAAATTGCATCAGTTGTTGGTTTTTTAGCCAGCGAAAGTGGCGGATATGTGACTGGAGAGTCGATTCAGGTCAATGGTGGCATGTATATGGGCTAAAAGCGGCCTCAGGGAATTGTTTTTTTCCTCGAAATGTTGATAATGTGCCGTCAGGTAGAGAATGTTTTCATTTTAGCTGAATTAGGTTTAAGTTAACTTGGTTGGCTGAAGTGCTTTTAATAAAATTTCTTTCCGTATGCTAAATCGGTATATGGTGTTAATAAGAAGATAGGAAGAGATATGAGCAGCATTGAAGAGCGCGTAAAAAAGATCATCGCAGAGCAGTTGGGTGTTAAAGAAGAAGAAGTTACTCAAGAAGCTTCTTTCGTTGAAGATCTGGGCGCTGACTCCCTAGACACTGTTGAGCTAGTGATGGCTCTAGAAGAAGAATTCGAAACAGAGATCCCAGACGAAGAAGCTGAGAAAATCACTACAGTTCAGCTAGCAATCGATTACATCAACGCACACCAGTAATCGCTAATAGCACGAATCTCTGACAAGCCGCCTATCCTAGATAGCGCGGCTTTTCTTTTGTCTGTCAGTCTTATTTTATACATCTGTATTCCGTATATGGAGATATTCAATGGCACATAGGCGTGTAGTTGTCACTGGAATTGGCATGTTAACGCCAATAGGTAATACCGTTGCTGAAACTTGGTCCCAGTTATTATTGGGTAAAAGTGGTGCGGCACCTATTACTCACTTCGATGCATCCTCCTATGGGACGCGTTTTGCTTCCTCAGTTAAAAACTTCGATGTAACTCAATATGTGAGCCAAAAAGAAGCGCGTAAAATGGATCTTTTTATCCAGTACGGGTTGGCTGCAGGGATACAGGCAATTGAAGATGCTGGTTTCGAAGTTACGGAGAAAAATGCTGGACGCATAGGATGCGCAATAGGTTCAGGCATTGGTGGCTTACCAATGATTGAGAAGAATATCGATATACTTAGTCAGTCGGGTCCTCGTCGAGTTTCTCCTTTTTTTGTTCCCGGTAGTATTATTAATATGATTTCCGGTAACTTAGCGATTAAGTATGGTTTTAAAGGGCCTAATATTGCTATTACAACAGCCTGTACAACAGGAACGCACAATATTGGTCAGGCAATGCGTATGATTCAATATGGCGATGCTGATGTTATGTTGGCCGGCGGTGCTGAGATGGCAACAACGCCTTTAGGCATTGCTGGTTTTTCAGCGGCTAGAGCTTTATCGACCCGTAATGAAGACCCAGAAGCGGCTAGTCGTCCTTGGGATAAAGATCGTGATGGTTTTGTTCTTGGGGATGGAGCAGGCATACTTGTTCTTGAAGAGTATGAACATGCTAAAGCGAGAGGCGCAGATATCTATTGCGAGTTAGCTGGCTTTGGTATGAGTGATGATGCTTATCATATGACCGCGCCGCCTGAATCGGGAGAAGGGGCTGCATTAGCGATGAGTAACTCAATTGCGGACGCTAAAATCACATTAGATAAAATTAATTATATTAATGCGCATGGCACTTCGACTCCCGCAGGGGATGTAGCTGAATCTAATGCAGCTAAACAGGTTTTAGGGAGTGCGGCTGATAATGTTCGGATGAGTTCAACAAAATCAATGATAGGGCATCTACTCGGAGCTGCGGGCGCTGTTGAAGCTATATTCTGTGTAAAAGCCTTGAAGCATCAAATCGCACCCGCAACTATTAATTTAGATCAACCATCTGAAGGCTGTGATCTGAATTATGTGCCTCATACGCCGCAAGCGTGTGTTATAGAGGCCGCTTTATCCAATTCCTTTGGCTTTGGTGGGACTAACGCATCACTACTCTTTAAGAAAATATAATTATTATTAGGTAAGTTATGCAAGCTGTTTGGGTAAATGGGATTCCTACTGATCAGATAAAGGTTACTGATCGGGGATTTTGTTACGGCGATGGGGTATTTGAAACGATTGCTGTTGTAGATGGGCGCCCACAGCTTTTATCTCAGCATTTAAATCGTATGCGTTCTAGCTTAGAAAGGCTAGGTTTTCCCGAAGCAATAGAGTCTGTAATTGAATCAGATCTTGCTCTATTGTCGTTTCAGGGGGATCAAACACTTAAGCTGATCGTGACAAGAGGGAATGGCTTTCGCGGTTATATGCCGCCTCAAGAGGTTTCAGCGACCCGCGTGATGACGCTAACTGATCGCGTGATAAATTATGATAGGGCTGATCAGGGTGTTGTTACCCGATTATGTGACTATCGTTTGCCTCTTAATCCTGTGTTGGCGCAATTAAAGCATCTGAATCGTTTAGACCAGATAATGGCTCGTAATGAGTGGCATGATCCTAATATTGCAGAAGGGATTATGCTAGATGCTGAAGGTTTTCTGATTGAAGGTACAATGAGTAACCTGTTTTGGTTTAATTCCGTAGCAGGAGAGCTTCAGACGCCGCTTATTGACCGTTGTGGGGTTAAAGGTGTGATGCGGGATCATATTATCTCTCTATCACACAGAGAGGGTGTAAGGGTTGTGGAAGGGCGCTTTGCCCCATCCGTCTTGAGTGAAGCGAGTGAAGCATTTATTTGTAATAGTCTAATTGGTATCTGGCCAATCGTTGCTTTAGATCATAATCATTATAAGATCGGTTCCATAACTCGAAAACTGCAATCAATTCTTGCTCGAGAATTAGATTGAATTTGAGAGATTGTTTGTCTTTTATTAGTTCAGGAAGTTAAGTTGTTGAGAAAAATATTATCTATTATTGCTTGCCTACTATTGATTGCCGTTGCAGCTGCATATTGGCTGTATAGTGATTTTAAGCTTTATATCGCTACGCCTTTAAATTTTTCTGATAATGAGGTTATTGTTATAGATAAAGGCTTACCCTTCAATGGTTTGGTTAATAAACTTAAAGCCAAAAATGATGATATAAATATCTATTATCTTAAGTTTTATGCTCGTCAAACGGGACTTGGTAGAAAAATTAAAGCGGGTGAATATCACTTAACGTCTGATATGACGCCTGTCATGTTATTGAAGAAATTAACCTCAGGGCGCTCGATAAATTACAATTTCACAATTATAGAAGGTAGTAATTATAAGCAGCTATTGGCTGCGCTACAGTCAAATCAATATTTAAAGAACGATATTGAAGGGCTTTCACCAGAACAGCTACTCGAACAGTTAGATACCGAATATAAACATCTTGAAGGCCTCTTTCTCGCTGAAACTTATAGCTTTGAAAAAAACAGTTCAGCTTTTGCCTTGCTTAAACGGTCGCATAAGATGCTTGTTGACCAGTTAGAGCAACAATGGGCATCTCGATATGAAAAATTGCCTTATAAGTCTGCATATGAAGCCTTGATCATGGCGTCAATTGTTGAAAAAGAAACCGCACGCGCCGATGAAAGACCCATTATTGCCGGAGTGTTTGTACGCCGTTTAAATATAGGTATGCGTTTACAGACTGACCCTACGGTTATCTACGGTATGGGAGATAATTACAAAGGTAATATACGTCGTTCAGATCTACGCAAGCCGACACCTTATAATACCTACACAATTTCAGGGCTGCCGCCAACGCCTATCGCTATGGTTGGGCCTGATGCCATTACTGCGGCACTTCACCCTAAAGAGGGTAAGGCACTCTATTTTGTTGCAAAAGGTGATGGAAGCCATTACTTTTCTTCAACGCTTAGAGAACATAATAATGCGGTGAAAAAGTATCAGTTGTCGCGTCGTAAAGATTATCGTTCATCACCGTAAATAATAAACAGGAATATATGACTAGAGTTCAGCAAGGCCGCTTTATCACTGTTGAAGGTACGGAAGGGGTTGGTAAATCGACCAATATTGATTTCCTATGTAACCTTCTGAAAGCGCGTGGGATCGAGATTGTATTGACTCGAGAGCCAGGTGGAACACCACTCGCTGAGGAGTTGCGCGCACTTCTACTGAGTCCACGTGATGAGCGTGTAAGCGAAGATACTGAGCTTTTACTGATGTTTGCCGCTAGGGCTCAGCATATAGAAAACGTGATCCGCCCCGCATTAGATCGAGGTGCTTGGGTGATAAGCGATCGTTTTACTGATGCGACCTTTGCTTATCAAGGTGGTGGACGAGGTATTGATTACGAGCATATAAGCCTATTAGAAAAGCTGGTTCAGCATGGTCTTCATCCGGATTTAACCTTGTTATTGGATCTGGATGTTGAGGTCGGTTTGAAACGCGCTTCTGCGCGTAGTGAACCCGACCGATTTGAACAGGAAAAAATCGACTTTTTTAGCAAGGTTCGAGACGCTTACCTTCAGCGAGCTAAAAATGAGCCTCAGCGTTTCGCCATTATTGATGCCTCAGTTCCATTGTCTGAAGTTCAGCAGCAGATAGCATCAGCAGTCAGTTTGTATTTGGGTAATTAGATTTATGTCTGAGCTTGTATCAATTCATCCTTGGTTTAATGACCGCTTTCGACATCTTGCTCAGTTACATCAAGATAAACGCCTTCCCCATGCGCTTTTGCTGCATGGTATGTCGGGTATAGGTAAAGTCGATTTTGCTAAAGCCTTTGCTCACTATCTACTTTGTCAAAATCCAGAAAATGGTAAAGCTTGCGGACATTGCAAGCCTTGTGAGCTAAATATAGCAGGCAGTCACCCAGATCTGTATTTGTTAGAACCTGAAGAGCAAGGTAAACAACTAAAAGTTGATCAAGTTCGCACATTAAACGAATTTATTTACAGTACGGCACAGCAAGGCGGGTATAGAGTTGTTGTGCTTAACCCTGCGGATTCAATGAATATCGCATCTGCAAATGCTCTATTGAAAATGCTCGAAGAGCCAGGCAGAGATACGCTGATTTTGCTGATCACCTCAAAAATGGGGCAGTTATTACCAACCATTAAAAGCCGTTGCCAGCATGTGGAGTGTTATCCGCCCGCAGAGCCAGAAGCTATACGCTGGTTAATGAATGCTGCCGAGCTGGATGAAGAACGCGCTAAAAATATACTTCATATCAACTTGGGAGCGCCCATGGAGGCGTTAGCTTATATTGATAATGGTTTAAATGAGCAGAGGGCGCATCTTGTTAGAGGCTTAGCCGATATACTTAAACAGCGTCGTACCGCCCTTGAAGTCGCACAAAGCTGGAATAAATTAAACATTGAACTTATTTTAGGCTGGTTCTATAGCTTGCTGATTGACGCCGCGAGAGGGGCTGTATGTGAATCAAGTGAGTTTATTCGTCAAGATGATGCTCGTAATATGATCAATGCAGTTGCTAAAAAAACTAACCCCGTTAAAATCTTCAAGTTAGCAGATAAAGTTCATGAAGAGCGCAAAGCTATATTGTTAAGGCAAAATCCGAATAAACAATTATTGCTCGAATGCATCCTACTGGAGTGGGCTGCACTGCTTAATTAAGGAGAATAGATTTTATGGTCGCTGTACCACGTTTAAGCCATGGTATTTTATCGTTAACGATAAAAACCAAAGAAGAGCTGTATGAGGCTTATCTACCGTACATCCTTAACGGCGGTCTATTTATACCTACGTTACGTTCTTACCATCTTGGCGAAGAAGTTTTTATGCTGCTTGAGCTAATGGAAGAGGGCGATAAGATACCGGTAACGGGTAAAGTTATTTGGGTTACCCCTAAAGGCGCCCAAGGCGGCCGTACACCCGGTATAGGCATTCAACTATCAACGGATGACTCCACTTTAATTAACAAGATTGAAAACTACTTAGCCGGCTCTTTAAGTTCTGAGCGTAAGACTAACGCACTTTAAGTTACCCCTCCTATGTTTATTGATTCGCACTGCCATTTGGACAGGCTAGACCTGTCCCCATATAACAATGATTTTTCTCAAATGCTTCAGGCTGCACATGACCGTAAAGTAGAAAAGATGCTTTGCGTTTCCATCGATCTTGCCAATTTTGATGCTATGTATACCCTTATCGAAAAATATGAGCAGGTATATGCTTCGGTTGGTGTCCATCCGCTTAGTGCATCTGAAGAGGCGGTGGATATTCGTGATCTTATCGAGCGCGCAGAGCGTGAAAAAATCATAGCTATTGGCGAAACGGGTTTAGATTATTTCTATCAGAAAGACACTCAAGAACCGCAACAAGAGAGCTTCAAGAATCATCTGCTTGCGGCAGGACAATTGAGGCTTCCCACTATCATCCATACTCGCGAAGCTCAACAAGACACAATCTCTTTGATTAAGGCTCATGGCAATTTAGATTCTGCTGGGGTGATGCATTGCTTTACCGAAAGCTTGGAGATGGCGAAAGCCTCGCTAGACTTAAATTATATGATCTCTTTTTCTGGCATTATCACGTTTAAAAATGCGGCAGATCTACGTGAAGTCGTTAAAGCGGTGCCTCTGGATCGCATCCTGATTGAAACAGACTCGCCTTATTTAGCACCAGTTCCTCACCGTGGTAAGAAAAATGAGCCCAAGTATGTTGTTGAGGTTGCTCAATGCGTAGCCGATTTGAAAGGCATTAGCGTAGAAGCGGTAGCCGAAGCCAGCAGCGAAAACTTTTATACCTTGTTTAACAAAGCCGCGCAGTAATATGCATATCTACCCACCCATTAACTATATTGAGCCTGTCTTTCGCCCTCCCAGTGAGGCCAATTCACTCATATTGCAGGTAACAAATGGGTGTAGTTGGAATAACTGTACTTTTTGTGAAATGTATACCCAACCGCAAAAGAAGTTTAAACCTAAATCACAACATGACATCGTCGAAGATCTGAAACGTTGTGCGCAACCTCTCGCCGCTGTAAGGCGTGTATTTTTAGCTGATGGCGATGCGATGGCGCTCTCTTTCGAACGCCTTAAAGGGATTCTGCTGGCGATAAAAGAGCATTTGCCGACTGTTAGCCGTGTCTCCTCTTATTGCCTGCCGCGCAATCTTAAAAAGAAAAGTGTTGAAGAGCTCGCTGAACTCAAAGCTTTAGGGTTAGAGCTTTTATATGTCGGGGCAGAGAGTGGCAATGACCTGATTCTTTCTAAAATCGATAAAGGTGAGACATTTCAATCGACAGTTGATGCTCTGCATAAAATTAAAGGGGCGGGCATCAAATCATCGGTAATGATCATCAATGGTATGGGGGGCGTTAATTACTCTGAGCAACATGCACTTGATGCCGCAAAACTGGTCAATGAAACACAGCCTGAGTACTTAGCAACATTAGTCCTGTTTTTTCGTCAAGGCGAAGCGAACTTTATCTCTGCATTTGGAGATGATTTTATAATGGCTTCTCAACGGCAGCTTATACAAGAGATGGAGTTATTTATATCCCATCTTGAGTTAGAGAAAACCATATTCCGCAGTGATCATGCCTCTAACTATTTAGTCCTTAAAGGCATTTTAAATAGAGATAAAGAGAAGCTTTTAGGGATGATAAAAATGGCTTTAGCTCAAGATGAGCGTACTTTTCTTCGCGCTGAAACCTCAAGAGGTTTATAGAAAGCTTGCCTAAAGCACGAACGCTGAATATTAGCACTGCCTGAATCTTATTAAATAAGTCTGAATAAATCATATATTCGCGATAGTATCTAAAAAGGTATCCCCAACTAGAGGTGGATTAATTACTTTTCGCTCTCAAGTTGTTATACTTTGGTATAATTTCTCTATAAATATAAGTATATTCTAAGAGGTTATAGGTATGAGACGTCCCGTTCGTATAGCGGTTACCGGTGCAGCTGGTGCAATCAGTTATAGCTTACTATTCAAAATAGCCGCTGGAGAGATGATGGGAAAAGATCAGCCCGTTATTCTTCAATTAGTTGAACTTCCCCATGCAATGGACTCGTTGCGTGGCGTTGCGATGGAGTTGATGGATTGCGCATACCCATTGCTGCACACCATTACACTGCATGATAGCGTTGAAGCCGGTTTTAGAGGTGCCCATTACGCTCTATTAGTTGGCGCAAAACCACGTGGTCCAGGCATGGAGCGACGTGACCTATTAGAAGAAAATGCGGCAATTTTTGCCCGTCAAGGTAAAGCATTAAACGATTTTGCTAACCGTGATGTAAAAGTATTAGTTACCGGTAACCCTGCAAATACTAATGCATTAATTGCTAGCCGTAATGCGCCAGACCTGAGCCCGTCTCAGTTTACTTGCCTTACTCGTTTAGACCACAACCGTGCAAAAGGTATTCTCGCTAATCACTGTGGGGCAACAACGCGTGATATTGGCGGCATTATGATCTGGGGTAACCATTCGCCAACCCAGTACCCTGATTTACATCAAGCAACGATCCTAGGCAAACCGGCAATGTCTCAGGTTGACACTGCATGGTATCGAGATGAATTTATTCCTAAAGTTCAACAGCGGGGCGGGGAAATCATTGAAGCGCGAGGCCTTTCAAGTGCCGCGTCTGCCGCACAAGCTATTGTCGATCAGATGCGCGACTGGGTTTTAGGAACTGATCCTGGTGAAATCATCAGTATGGGTATATTGAGTGATGGTAGTTATGGGATCGCTAAAGGTATTTTCTATTCATTCCCTGTGCGTTGTAACTACGGACGCTACCAGATTGTGCATGATATTGAAGTAGGGGACTTTAGTCGCCAACGTCTAACAGCGACTGAGCAAGAGCTGCTTGATGAGAAAGAGATCGTTGAGCATCTTCTACCTAAAGAAACAGAAGAATCACATCAGAATTTATCGATCTGTTTACGTTCAGGGGTTACCTTGTATGCGGATAATGCAGGCCCTGATGTAGAAAGTAAGTTTATGACAACCAATCGGGTTATGTGATTGTAGATTCCTCACAGCCATAGACTCAATATTCTTGCTAAAATGCCCCTTTTAAAAAGGGGCATTTTTTATGGTCGACATACTTAGGGTTATTACGCGCCGCCAAGGTTTATATGAATTTACATCGGATTTAGAGCTATTAGTGGAGCGCTCAAAAGTAACTGATGGTATCTGTAATCTTTTAATTCAGCATACAAGTGCGAGTTTGGTTATTCAGGAAAATGCAGATCCTAGCGCTCAAGCGGATCTTGAAAAATGGCTTAATCGCTTAGTACCTGAAGGTGATAGTTTATATACTCATGTCTTTGAAGGCGCTGATGACATGCCCGCGCATATAAAGGCAGCTTTAACGGCAAGTTCTCTTTCTATACCGATTAAAAATGGGCGCTTGTGTTTGGGCGTGTGGCAAGGTGTGTTTTGTTGGGAGCACCGCCATGCGGGTAGTAGGAGGGAAATAGCTGTTCATATAGGTGAGTAATTAAAGGCTACCTTTGGCAGCCTTTAATATATTAAAAAGGCGTTTAGAAGGCCTCTTCATTTTCATCTAAAGGGGTAATGCTTTGTAGCATTTTGAATATATCTAACAAAATAATCAAAATATTATTGTAATAGCACACACCCATTACAAAGCGTTTTGTGGTTTCTTCGCCGGTTGCATTAGGGGCTCGATCAATATCATTTTGCGGCAGATTAATAACCTCATCGGCACTGTCGACCACTAAACCGACAACTTCCTGTTCGTTATATTCAACCACGATAATACGCGTATCATCACTTGGTTTGTGGGCGGCTATCCCAAATAGAAGTCGTGTATCAATAACCGTGACTACGTTACCGCGTAGATTGATAATACCTAGGACATAATCATCAGAGCCGGGAACGGGTGTTATTTCGCTGTAACGCAAAACTTCCTTTACTTGGACTACATCTATGCCATAAAGCTCATTATCAACCTTGAATGTTGCTAGTTGATGGTAGACCACTTCCTCTTGATTGCTTCGTCTGCTTTCAGTTGATTCTTTTTGCTGAAAAGCTTGATCTGCTTGTAAGCTCCGAAGGTGTTCAGCTGCTGATTCTAAACCCATGGTGTTCTACCCATCCAAATTCACTATACAAAAGGTCTCTTTAAAAAATGACTTCTTAAAAAGGCCCTATACTTTTATCCGAGTATCCCATAGCTTGGATACTATTGAAAAGCTTAGAAATATACTTTGTTAAAACATAGACTAATCAATTTAGACTGAAAACCTCAGATATGGAAAAAACCGCGTAGATTTGAGCTTATCAATAATTCGTAGGTTAATTAAATACAGTTATCAGGCTTAGGTAGGCCCGCAATCTTGGCAACGATTTTAGCTGGGCTTCCTGGGAATAGCTTCATCAAGTAGATACTCTTGCCTTTATCTTTTCCAAGTTTCAAGGAAACGGCTTTTACTAGCGGACGCATAGCGGGTGAAAGCTCATAAGTTTGATAAAACTCTCTTACAACAGTGATAATTTCTAAATGTGCGTCGGTTAAGCTAATGCCTTCTGCCGTGGCAATGTCTATTGCCATTTCAGGAGACCAGTCGCTTAAATCACGCAAATAACCTTCATCATCAAATTCTATCGGCATATTTTAGTACCAGCTGACAATTTTGTCGTGTTCACAGCTTAGTTTAACAAAGCCTTGGTCATTAACGCTGCTAAATCTAGGTGAGAGCTTATCTTCTAGACCGCGTGCTTGGATATCAGCTTCTAGTGCGCTTAGTTGAATATCATCAGGCGATAAAGCTTTAAAAAGGCTTTGATGAGCTTCTAAGGCGCTATAAACCGCATCCTCAATAAGTAGTATGGCATCGCCAGAGGATAGGCCATTCAACATATTGAGATATAGAGACTTATTCTGGGGCGTTTTGTTAATTACATGTAAAGTCATAATCAAAAAGTCAGTACAGAATCATTTTGTTGGATAAGTGATGCAATAGCATCTCTTTGGATAAGTGTTACCGGCATAGCTAAATCGTTTTCAGTTAAGCCTATGCTTTCTAAGTCTTCTTCGGTTATGTAGATCTTTTCAATATCATACATAGGTAGAGCACTGAGCATTGCTTCATGTTTTTTCATGTTCAAGGCGTCAGGGGATTGGTTGTTGATGAGTTGGTACAAGCCATCACCGATAAAAAGAAGGGATACCGGCATTTCAAAAATGGAGCAAGTTAGCGCAACATCAAGAGACTCTCTTGCCTTACTTGATCCATAAGGCGCCGATTGGTTGATAATTAATATGCTTTTTTTATCAATCATCTCTTAATTCCCAAAAGTGATAACACGGTCTGAAGCCGCAATGGCTTCAGCAAGCTGGCCTAGTCCAGATAGTTCAAACCCTAAAGCGAGATTAGCATTTTTCTTATCGTATCGTTGCGCTTCATTGTCGTCTAAAACACCGCGTTTAACTGCAGCGGCAATACAAACCACAAGATCTAAATTATGCGTTTTAGCAAGCAACTGCCATGAGGTTAAAAGGTTAGTTTCATCTTGAGGAGGCGCAATCTGTTGATTAGCCACGAGCACGCCATCACCATAATAAAAAATACGAAAAATTTGATGCCCTTCCTCTAACAAGCACTTCGCATAACGGTAAGCGGTTGAGGAGGTTTGCGCACTAAAGGGTGAGGCATGGACGATTAAAGAAAATTTCATAGTATCTGCTGGTTGGAAGTCTACGTTAGGCGCTATTTTTCATCAGCTACAAAATAAAAAGCCCCGCTATCTTATCAAAGAAAGCGGGGCTTTTTCATACTATTACTTTAATTAGTCATCGCTAAGCACGCCAACAAGGCTAAGCAGATGAATGAATAGGTTGTAGATGTTTAGGTACAAACTAACAGTCGCCATAATGTAGTTTGTGTAAGTACCGTTTACGATATTGCTTGTGTCATAAAGGATAAAACCACACATCAGCAATACGACAAGAGCAGAAAATGCTAAATGTAGGGCACCTAGCTGTACACCGAAAAGTGGCAATACAAATAAGGCAACCATGGCAATAATCGCAACCATCATACCTGCTGCTAAAAAGCCTCCCATAAAGCTGAAGTCTTTTTTGCTTGTCAGTACATAAGCGGATAAACCAAAAAAGGTTAAGCCTGTCATGCCAAGCGCTGTCATTACAATCTGCCCACCATTTGCCATGGCAAGGTAGTTATTAATGACAGGGCCTAGTCCAAAGCCCATCATGCCGGTAAAAAGGAAGACAAGCGGAAGAGCAGCAGCACTGTTCTGCTTCTTATTCAAAATGAATAACATAACAAAACTAAGTATAAAGCTGCCTAAGTACACGATCATAGGCATTTGTAGCAGCATTGAAATGCCTGCTGTAATTGCACTAACAACCATCGTCATAGCAAGTAGCATGTAGGTATTTCGAATTACTTTGTTCGTTTGTAAAACTGATTGTTCAGACTGAACATCATAAGTGTTTACGTTACGCATGTTACCCTCGAAG
The DNA here is from genome assembly GCF_001597725.1 of Neptuniibacter marinus. Classification (GTDB taxonomy): domain Bacteria; phylum Pseudomonadota; class Gammaproteobacteria; order Pseudomonadales; family Balneatricaceae; genus Neptuniibacter; species Neptuniibacter marinus. Next base: position 84,574 of record NZ_LUTR01000005.1, on the reverse strand, counting down.
AAAATCCTTGTTTAATATACCTCTATATATAAGCATTTTACTGGGTTTTTCAAGGTCTCTTTACATAGTTTTACGCTCACGTAGAATCAGCCGTCCTCCAAACAGATGAAATCAGCATGAATAATTTAAATATACTCTTTGAAGATGATGACATTATTGCCCTAAATAAACCTTCAGGTTTATTAGTTCATCCTAGTTGGATAGCGCCGCGGGGCACGCCAAATCTAGCCTCTATGCTTAAAGAGTATTTTAATGGCGGGAGCCCTTATACAATTCACCGATTGGACCGGCCAACATCGGGGGTGATTTTGTTTGGTAAAAATAAAGAGATTGCTCAAAAAATGAATTTACTCTTTGCAGAGAGAAAAGTTGAAAAAACTTATCTCTGTATGGTGAGAGGCTATACTCCCGAAGCAGATCTTATCGATTACGCGCTGAAAGAGGAGCTGGATAAGATCGCGGATAAACACGCAAAGAAAGATAAAGAGGCGCAAGAGGCTGTTTCAGAATACCGACGTTTAGCAACAGTAGAGTTAGATATTCCAGTTGGTCGATATGAAAAATCACGCTATTCGCTGGTTGAGGTAAAGCCTAAAACCGGTAGAAAACATCAGATTCGCCGTCATATGAAACATATTTTCCATCCCATTATTGGTGATACAAATCATGGGGATAATAAACATAACAAATCGTTTCGTGAGAACTTCGATTTACAGCGTTTAATGTTAATGGCATCTAATATTAAGTTTGAACATCCTGTCACCCAGCAGATGATGGATATTGGTGCACCGGTTGATCAATATACAGATCAATTATTTAAAAAGTTTGCTTGGGATGGATTGTACCTCTCGGACTAAACACTCATTTAAAGACAATTATCCAGATTGGATAAGCGCAGGTGGTTAAATGCATAGATGGTTAATGTTTTTAGTTGTAATAAGCTTAGGTGTAACCAATGCTTATGCAGATGAGCCTGAGGTGGGCACTCAGATCATTAACTATTCAGGTACTGTAATTGAGGAGCCTTATTGGTTCAAAAACAGCTTTTTAGACCTTGCCGATGATATTCAAGAAGCGGACGAGGAGGGGAAAAATCTATTACTTTATTTTCATCAGGCAGGTTGTCCTTATTGCTATAACTTAGTGCAGCAAACCTTTTTAGATCCTCAGTTAAGCGTCTTTATTCAGGAGCATTTTGATGTGATTGCCCTTAATTTATGGGGGGATCGAGAGATAACATTACCTAGCGGTGAAATATTTACAGAGAAAGAGCTTGCGGTTAAATGGAAAGTACAATTTACGCCAACGCTTATCTTTTTTACAGGGGACCTAGAACCTAGTCTACGAATTGATGGTTATCGTAGTAAAGCCATGCTCGCTAAAATTATGGACTATGTGATTAGCGGCTCACAAGAACCATTTTTAGCCCAACAGATTATCAGTAAAACTACAGGCGTTGAGCTTTATCCTACCTCGGTTTTTAATGAGCTAAAAAAATCATCTCAATTAAATGCAGATCAGCCTGTTGCCGTACTTTTTGAATACCCAGGTTGTGCGGATTGTGAACAGCTTCATAAAACAGTGTTATCACGTAAAGATACCCATCAACTGCTATTGCCATATAAAGCGTTAAGAGTTGATCTGTCTGATGAAAACACGCTACTTACGCTACCTGATCAAGCGCCTAAAACTGCAAAACAGTGGGCGGATGATCTAGGCTTAACCTACTTCCCTAGTCTCGTGTTATTTGATGAAAATAATCAAGAGCGTTTTAGAATTGATAGTTATGTAAGGTCATTTCATTTCCAAGCAGCTTTGGAATACGTCAGTCAAAAAATATATGAAAGAGAACCCGAATTTCAGCGCTATATCAATGAACGTGCAGATAATTTACGAGAGATGAAGAAAAAGGTCGTAATCGTCGAATAAGCAAGGCCTCAATGCTATTTTTTTGTTGACAGCTGTGATCTAATCCGCCACGGATTATCAACATACTTTATATAATAAAACGACGGTAACAGTCTCTAATGAGCACAGATCAAAATATGGCTGATCTGCTTAAGCAGAAAAGCGGTAATGTACGCATCGGAATCATCGGTGCAATGGACGAAGAAGTAAAACTGCTTAAGGCTTCTCTTGAATATAGAGAAGATCATACCGTTGCCGGTTATCATATATATACAGGTAAACTGCACGGCAAAGATATTGTGCTATTACAGTCAGGCATTGGTAAAGTGAATGCTGCGATTGGTACAACCATCTTGTTGCAAATGTTTAAGCCTGATTGCATCATAAATACAGGTTCCGCTGGTGGTTTTGATCCAGAGCTGAATGTAGGGGATGTCGTTATCTCCTCTGAAGTCCGTCACCATGATGTTGACTTAACAGTGTTTGGTTATGTTTATGGCCAAGTACCTCAGCAGCCCGCTTCATTCTTACCTGATGAAACCTTAGCGGCTGTCGCTGAACGTTGTATATCTCGCATGGATGGAGTCAAAACCGTACGAGGTTTGATCGCTACGGGTGATCAATTTATGAATGATTCAGCACGCGTTGAACGCAAACGCGCTCTTTTTCCGACCATGAAAGCGGTTGAGATGGAAGCAGCAGCTATAGCGCAAGCCTGCCATCAATTTTCTACTCCCTTTATTGTTATTCGTGCACTTTCTGATATTGCAGGTAAAGAGTCAGGGGTATCCTTCGATCAGTTTTTAACAACAGCGGCTAAACATTCTGCAGAAATGATCATCGCAATGATTGATGAGTTAGCCGTCAACTGATACAAATAGAGCCTTAAAAATTTACTAGCTTTAGCAAGCGTTAAATAAGGCTCTAAAATGACAACTTCTTTTCACCCTCCAGTACGCACATTAATGGGCCCTGGTCCCTCTGATGTAAGTCCCCGTGTGCTTGCCGCTATGGCGCGACCAACGATTGGGCATCTTGATCCTGAATTTATCCGTATGATGGATGAAGTAAAAGCGATGCTCAAAACCTGTTTTAAAACTAACAATGAGTTAACTATGCCTATTTCGGCCCCAGGCTCCGCTGGAATGGAAGCCTGCTTTGTTAACCTTATTGAGCCTGGTGACAAAGTTATTGTTTGCCAAAACGGTGTATTCGGCGGACGTATGAAGGAAAATGTCCTTCGTTTCGGTGGTGAGTGTATTCTTATCGAAGATGAGTGGGGAACTCCGGTTAGCGTAGAGAAAGTAAAAGCCGCGTTTGCGGAGCACACAAATATTAAAGCCTTGGCTTTTGTTCATGCAGAAACGTCCACGGGTGTTCGCTCGGATGCTAAGGCCCTTTGCGCCATCGCCCATGCTAATAATGCATTATCCATTGTCGATGCAGTTACCTCACTAGGGGGTATTGAGCTTGACGTCGATGGTTGGGGGATTGATGCAATCTATTCCGGTACACAGAAGTGTTTGTCATGTCCTCCGGGTATCTCGCCGGTTAGCTTTAGTGATAAAGCAGTTGATGTGGTTAAAAACCGTAAAACACCCGTTCCAAGCTGGTTTTTAGATACAAATCTAGTAATGGGTTACTGGGGAGGTGGCGGTAAGCGCGCTTATCACCATACCGCACCGGTAAACTCTTTGTATGCGCTTCACGAATCGTTAGTTATGCTTGAGGAGGAGGGTTTAGAAAACGCTTGGGCTCGGCATGAAAAGCATCATCAAGCGCTGCGCGCGGGTTTGGAGGCTATGGGAATTGGCTTTTTAGTTGAGGAAGATAGTCGTTTACCGCAACTGAATTCAGTTTATATACCTGAAGATGTTGATGATGCAGCTGTACGTACCGCATTACTGCAAAACTATAATCTTGAGATCGGAGCCGGTCTCGGCGCCTTAGCTGGTAAAGTTTGGCGCATAGGTTTGATGGGCTCAGCGGCAACGCAACGTAATGTTATGCTTTGCTTAGATGCATTGGAAAACACTTTAGTTGATATGAAAGCACCTATTGATATAGGTGTTGCAGCGCAAGCGGCTGCGGCCGTATTTGCGGCTGAATAACGTGAGTTATCTAAAGATAAACCGGCTTTTGTAAGCCGGTTTTTTATTAGGCGTTAATGATCTATTTATCTTTTAATGGAGAGCGTTGTTTATTAATTGGATGGAGTCATCACTATCCCAATCTCTACCGCCCAAGGTTCGTAAAATTAACTCGCCTTCTTTATCCAGAAGAAGAGTCATTGGCAAACCTCGAATACCAAATCGTTGATAAGATTCTCCCTCTTCATCAAGTAAGATAGGGAAGGTCAGTTCTGTCTCAAGCTCAAGTAAGAAGCTAGACACCGCTGTTGAGCTTTCACCAATATTGATCGCTATTATTTCAAAAGGTTGCTCAGAGAAATGCACTTTTAACCGCTGCATGGATGGCATCTCTTTTACGCAAGGCGGACACCATGTAGCCCAGAAATTAAGGAGTATGATTTTTCCTTTATAATCTGCAAGGTTCACCGTTTCATTATCTGCATCTTTTAAGCTGAGTTTAAAAAGTTCAGAGCCTGTTTCCCCATGTGCGCTAAGAGTCATGCTGAAGGTAATAAATAGCATCAGCAAAAGGCCAATAATTTTACGGAATTTCATTTGATTACCTACTAATGATTTTCAATCATTCTAACAAATTAGTGGGGGTTGTTTTACCTTATGCCGCTTATTGTTCCCTTGATATTATAGAGCTATTTTTAGCTAATGCTTGGCAGCCCAATGTTTACTTAAACTTTATAAACAAGTAGAAAAAAAGAGATGCTTTTGCTTAACTGTTGATTCTTTTAAGTCGTCATGTGGCTTTTCTTAGTACCAATTCGTTAGTTTAACCAGCAATTTATAGGATGATTATGAACGTAGCATTCATTGGCTTAGGCGTTATGGGATACCCAATGGCAGGGCATTTATCTAAAGCGGGTCATCAGGTTAAAGTCTATAACCGAACAACAAGTAAAGCTGAAAGCTGGGTGAAGGAACACAAAGGTAGCTACGGCATTACGCCAGCAGAGGCCGCAACGGACGCAGAGATCATATTTGTTTGTGTAGGTAACGACAATGATTTACGTGATGTAATTTGTGGTAAAGACGGCGTTCTCAAAGGTATTTCAGGGGGCGCGATACTCGTTGATCATACAACCGCTTCAGCAGAAGTGGCTAGAGAGATCTATGCAATCGCTCAAGGACAAAATGTTGGCTTTCTTGATGCGCCCGTTTCAGGTGGTCAGGCAGGTGCAGAAAATGGTGTATTAAGTGTCATGGTTGGTGGCGATGATGCGTCGTTCGCAAAAGCCTCGCCCGTTATTGAGGCTTACGCAAAATCTATACGTTTACTGGGAGAGGTAGGCTCAGGACAGCTAGCCAAAATGGTTAATCAGATCTGTATAGGTGGATTGGTGCAGGCCCTTTCTGAGGCGGTTCATTTTGCCAAATGTTCAGGCCTAGATGCTGAACAAGTATTCGATGTAATTCAGCATGGTGCTGCGGGCTCTTGGCAGATGGCTAATCGCCATCAAACGATGATTAATAATAAGTTTGAATTTGGTTTTGCTGTCGATTGGATGCGGAAAGATTTTGATATAGTACTTTCTGAAGCTCGTAAAAATGGCGCTCGTTTACCTGTTACCGCATTAGTGGATCAGTTTTATGCGGACGTGCAAGCGATGGGAGGTGGGCGTTTAGATACCTCAAGCTTGCTGAAGCGATTAGAAATAGACGAATAAAACCCTTTTATTAGTATGGTTTTTGTGGCCTAGATGCGGATAGACATCATCATTTGAAACTATATAATAAAGTCGATCTCAAAATTATTATTAAAGAATACCAAGGACCGTTCTATGGATAAGTATAGTTTGATCTCTGTTGCACCAAGCTTAGTTATTGTTGCCGCAATGATTATTGGCACAGTGGTTGGCATCGCAACCCTTAAAAAAGTTATAGCTAAAGACGCTGCTTCTGCAGAAAAATAAGTTGTAATTTTGTCAGGCAGGCTAACAATGGTTAGTCTGCCTGAATTACTGTAGGGCAGTATACTTCCTCTTATTCGCACCATTGATTAGGTACGATAAACCCCCGATCGACTTCTCCTCCTGTTGTTTTATCAAACCTAACAACCAACAACGGTTTATCCGAGCCGTCTATAACTAGTTTAAATTGGTTTAGTGTTTTTAGACTGTTTACCTTAGGTGATAGCCAATAAGGTTTTTCGAGAATAGCATAATTAAATTGCTCGCTGAGCAGATGTTGTTCCTGTTGCTTTATCCACCAGCCTTTTTTGTGATCAGGGTTGATTTCAGGATGTAAGGTGCTTAAGTTGCACGGTTGTGACAAGTGGTAAAATAGATAGCCTTGTAACAACATAAGTTTTTTGGAAGGGTGTATATTTAACACCTCGCACTGAGCGCGACCCGCAGGGCTATCAGATAGGCGAAGTTGGTGGTTCAATAATCGTTGGTGTTTTCGATCTAATCGGTCCCGTTTATTAGGCCCGATGAAGTGAGAAAGTTGGCTGCCGTCACCGACACAAAGATAGAATTTAACTGCACATTCTAGATGAAAATCGTACTGCTCTGTTCGGCCTAGGAAGTCATATTCTCCGAGAGTTTTCTTTTGCTCTATGACTTGTATATTTCTTTTTAATTCAATTGGTTGTATCTGTTTATTGATAATCTGATTAACAAGCTGCTCATAGTAGTAACCTATACGATTATGGGTTGAAGCGACCTCTAGCGCCTCAAAAGCTAAAGGGGTTTCAACTTCATTAATCCAGTCGACGGCTGATGTGATCTCATCATTGGTCAGCTTTATTAAAGAGGGGCATTTTAATATCCAAAAAAGGTCGTCTATCATATGAACTATCTAGTTACACATAGGGCTTTAATCGCTTAAAGTATGCCTTAACCCGAATTTGGATTACAGAGAGAAATAATGAGCAGTACAAATAGCAATAAAAAGCCGTTAAATGAGCAAAACCGTGAAGTAATGCTCTCTGATTCTGATATTAACAGTATCATAGTTAATGGGGCTCAAATTTCACTTATGAAGTTACGTAGAGCACGCAGTACTGATGCACGGCTTTGCTATTACGCAGAAATTGGCGTTTATCTTGAAGTTTCTTTATCTAGAGGCGCAGGTATTACTGATGAAACCCTTGAAACCCTTGAAGAGATTCATCGTATTGCCACCCATGAATATATGGATACTCGGAAACTTGAGGCGATGGCAGATAATTAAGCGTGAAACCGGATAATACGACAGAGGGCTTTGATGCCAAAGGCTTCCTTAAACAGCTCACAACGCGCCCTGGCGTTTATCAGATGTATGATCAGGCTGATAAGTTGCTGTATATTGGTAAAGCTAAAAACTTAAAGAATCGCGTTAGTAGCTATTTTAGATCGACGGGACTGAGTATAAAAACAGCCGCATTGGTCGCTAAAATAGCCGATGTGCATGTAACGGTCACTAATAGCGAAACCGAAGCGCTGCTGCTAGAACAGAACCTAATAAAGCAATATAGACCGCCCTACAATATCCTTCTTAGGGATGATAAGTCCTACCCCTATATTTTCATTTCCGATAAGCACACCTATCCGGCTGTCCAGTTTAGTCGTGGAGCTAAACGGAAAAGCGGGCGTTATTTCGGTCCATTTCCTAGCGGTGGGGCTGTTCGAGATAGTTTGAACTTACTGCAAAAAATCTTTCAAATACGTCAATGTGAAGAGAGCTTCTTCAAAAACCGTTCTAGGCCTTGTCTTCAGCATCAAATTAAACGTTGTACAGCCCCTTGTGTTGAAGCTATCTCAGAAGAGGCTTATCAAGAAGATATACGTCATGCGGCTATGTTTCTAGAAGGAAAAAACAGTGCGGTCATGGATGAGGTGGCGAGCCGAATGGAATCAGCCTCGAATGACTTGGATTTTGAGCAGGCAGCAACCTACCGTGATCAATTGATTAGCTTGCAGAAAGTACAGGAGCAGCAATATGTATCAGGTAAGCAGGGTGATGCAGATGTAATTGCCTGTGCGATAAAGCCCGGCGGCGTTTGTATCCATATGCTTTTTGTTCGCGGTGGTCGTATTATTGGTAGTAAATCATATCACCCAAAAGTGGCTATAGAAGAGAGTGAATCAGATATACTCTCATCGTTTATTGCGCAGTGGTATCTTAGCGGCGTTCGAGATATTCCAGCTTATGTTATTGCTTCTCATGAGGTTACTGATAAGTCTTGTATAGAAGACGCGCTGGCAAAAGCAAAAAATAAAAAGGTCACCTTAGCCCATCAGGTCAGAGGCGAAAGAGCAGGGTGGCAAAAATTGGCATATACAAATGCCGAGCAACAGCTGAATAGCTTTCTAGCCAATAAAAAGAATATTTATAATCGTTATTTGGAACTTCAAGAGCTTCTTGGACTTGAAGAAGTGCCGCAGCGTTTAGAATGTTTTGATATTAGCCACAGTTCAGGTGAGGCAACGGTTGCCTCTTGTGTAGTGTTTGATCGTAACGGCCCGCTTAAAAGTGATTATCGGCATTTTAATATTGAAGGCATTACCGGCGGTGATGATTACGCCGCTATGCACCAAGCTTTACATCGGCGTTATACCCGTCTTAAAAAAGGTGAAGGGAAGTTACCTGATGTTTTGATTATTGATGGCGGTAAAGGTCAAGTCACGCAGGCAATGGAAGTTTTAGATGACCTGTCGATCAGTGATGTGCTTGTGATTGGCATCGCAAAAGGCCCAACGCGCAAAGCGGGCTTTGAAGTGTTAATATCAGGTGATACTGGCGAAGAGACGATACTTGAAAGCGATTCAGCGGCCTTGCACTTAATGCAGCATATTAGAGACGAGGCCCACCGTTTTGCTATTACTGGACATAGAGCGAGACGAGGGAAGGCGCGCAAAAAATCAGTTTTAGAAGATATTCCAGGCGTTGGCCCGAAAAGACGGCGCGAATTACTGCGTCATTTCGGTGGAATACAAGAAGTTGAGCGTGCGAGTATTGAAGAAATTGCAAAAGTCTCTACCATAAGCCAGACCATAGCCGAAGAGATCTACTCGGCACTTCATCCTGATGTATAAGAATTGATGAAAATACCAAATATACTGACAAGCTTACGCATTCTACTAATACCTGTATTCGTACTCGTTTATTATTTACCTTATGAGTGGGCACCTATAGCGACAGGTTGCGTGTTTGCTATCGCCGGCTTTACGGACTGGCTTGATGGCTATTTAGCTCGCAAATTGGATCAAGCGTCGCCTTTTGGGGCTTTCTTAGATCCTGTGGCTGACAAATTACTGGTAGCTATATCCCTTGCATTGCTAGTAGAAGGCTATGCAAATTGGTGGATCACAATTCCCGCCGTGGTTATTATCGGTAGAGAGATTGTTATCTCAGCCCTACGTGAATGGATGGCAGAGGTAGGAAAACGCTCAAATGTTGCGGTTTCTCACATTGGTAAGGTAAAAACAGCCTTGCAGATGCTAGCAATTATGCTGATGATTGTTACTGAGCCTTATACGACTATTTCTTGGGCTGGGATTACCGCTTTGTATATAGCGGCAATTCTAACTTTATGGTCTATGTATCAGTATCTTAGAGCTGCTTGGCCCGCTTTATCTGAAGAGATGTAAGTGGTTAATAATTAAGCATAATTTTTTTATCGTAACAGTGTTGACTTATAATAGGGGAACTCTATAATACGCACCACTTGTTACAGCAGAGCGGGAATAGCTCAGCGGTAGAGCACAACCTTGCCAAGGTTGGGGTCGCGAGTTCGAACCTCGTTTCCCGCTCCATATGCTAGATCAAGTTATAGAGGCGCGGTGGCAGAGTGGTCATGCAGCGGACTGCAACTCCGTGTACGCCGGTTCGATTCCGACCCGCGCCTCCATTAAAATTCGCCCGGGTGGTGAAATTGGTAGACACAGGAGACTTAAAATCTCCCGATCGTAAGATTGTACCGGTTCGAGTCCGGTCCCGGGCACCACTTTTCGTGGTGAACTTTAAACCCCGCAAGTTAACGCTTTCGGGGTTTTTTGTTGTCTTTTTTATGTACGCTCCTGTAATTTATAGCCCACTCGAGTGCAGAATGAGTGCTGCCTTCATAGGCCAGTCAAGTCTCGATTAGCTAAAGTTATAGCTCTTTTTTGTAGCGATCTGCTACAATCAGTAAAGAGTTAATAAAATGATAGAGCGTACGATATGGCAAAAGCACATTCCCCGTTGCGTTTAGATGCAAACCTAGTAGAGCAAGCCAAACTATCAGGAAAGCATCTTCACCGTTCGACAGCAGAGCAGATCGAGTATTGGGCGGACATTGGGCGTAGTGTATCTAAAGTAATTACGCCAGAGACTTTGCTGCAGCTCTATGCAGGATTGGTAAAAGTTAAAGTAGAGCCAGTAGATGGTCCAACTGTAGATCCTGATAGACTCTTTGATATATTGGAAGATGATCGGGTAGCGGGTTGTCTCCAAGATAATATTACTTCTAGTTCATTAAAGTATCAGGCTTCAGCTCAATATCCTGGAATGCTAGAGCAGATTGCTTTAGATGGCACTGTTATTGTAGGTCAGTTCGAAAATGGTAAATTTACCCCATCCGCTGGCGTGATTTGTGAGTAATTCCAAGCAGTTATGGATGCTTGTTGGTGGAAATGGTGCAGGCAAAAGCACCTTCTACCGTAAATACCTTGAACCAAAGGGTGTGCCATTTATTAATGCCGATGTGCTCGCAAAGCAAGTCTTTCCTGATGATCCAGAAGGCAATAGTTACGAGGCTGCTCAGTTAGCTACGCAAATGCGTGAGCAGTTACTGATCGATGGTGCTAATTTTTGCTTTGAAACCGTTTTTTCTCATCCCTCCAAAATCGACTTTGTCGCTAAGGCTAAAGCGTTGGGTTATCAGGTTGTTTTAGTGTTTATTCATGTTGATAGCCTTTCATTGAATAAAGCTCGAATATCTCAACGAGTAGAGGAAGGTGGGCACTTTGTGCCGGATGATAAGGTAGAGACCCGTATCTCGAGAACGCTAGCAAATGTACGAAGCGTACTTCCTCTATGTGATCATGTAAGAATTTTAGATAATTCCAGTTGCGGCAGTCCGTATGAGCAAGTAGCTACTATTCGGAATCAAGCAATCACTGAGCATAAGAAACCATTGCCTGCCTGGGCGTCAGATTTGTTATACGAATAACAGGCGGCGTCATAAGTGCAATTATCCATATTATTTCGTATTCCGATTCAGACTTGGGCTCGAGTCCCGCTTTTTTAGGTTTTTAAGCCCCGCAAGTGAGCGCTGCCTGTTTTATTTTGTTGTCTATTTTTACAGCTTAGTTGGTGTGGGATTTAGCGGCCTTTCACTTTTCTGTCTCTGTGCATCTTGGGGTGGTGTGTCGTTATTGGGATTATAGCTTAATGTATCTATGCACTTGTACCTCAGTACAATAATTCCATTAAAGTTGCCAAATTATAATCCTATCAATTAGATATAAGTTTGGTTTGATAATTAATTAGGGCTCAGCAGTAGCTGGCTGAGCCGTTATGTGCTGCTATAATGGAATGAGTGGTTATCGCCTAGCGTGTTAAAGACCTAAAGGAGAAAGGTATGGGTGGTCTATCTAAAGGGGTATTAATTTTATTGGCCGTAGGTGTTGTCGGTGGCCAAATTTTTAGTGCGCTTGATACTCGACCATCAGCTAAGATTACGTCTAATAAATCAGCATCAAGTGAAGCTACCTTTCTAGAGTCTATGGATAATGGCATGGATCCGACCGATATTCTTGAGCCTACTGCGGCAGGAAAAACGCTAAACTCAGCATGTGAAACTGGTTATATTGTGGGTGACTTAAATGATAATCGCTTCTCAGAAATCAGCTACGCATCTATTGATAGCGAAGGTATCACCTATATACAGGTTTCAAGATACAGTCCATCCTATTTAATTCAAGAGCAAGACCAGATTGTTACAGCTACTGAAGTCGATGAGATTCCCGATAGTATAAGACAGCAGTTGCAACGAGACATTATCGAGCCGGATAGATGTAACAATTTGGACCTCTACCTTTCTAAAATAAAAACTGCAGAATAGTTGCGCAGGCCGTAGGAGCATTGCTTTTCGTCAACGACCTGTGAATTTAGTTCTACCTGTTTGTCTAGTCATAAAAACCTCCAATTTTGGCTATCTCTTTTGCTGTATCCAGCATGCGATTTGAAAACCCCCATTCGTTATCGTACCAAGCGAAGACTTTAGCTTGCTCCTGGGTACAGATGGTTTGGGTGGAGTCAAAGATGCAAGAAGCTTGCTGGTGATTAAAATCAACAGATACTAATGGCTTGTCGCTGTAGGTGATCACGCTATTATTTGAGCCTTTTGAGGCCTCTCTCATAATGTTATTGATAGCCTCGGCGGTTGTTGGTGTGTTGGGTGTAAAGGTTAAATCAACAAGTGATACATTGGCTGTTGGAACACGTACGGCCATGCCAGCAAGCTTTCCCGCAAGCTCGGGGAGAACAATTCCTACAGCATCTGCTGCGCCTGTTTTTGTTGGGATCATCGATGTTGCCGCGGCACGCGCTCTATATAAGTCACCACTAAATGCGTCTGTTAGGTGCTGATCGTTAGTGTAAGCATGAATGGTTGTCATGAGGCCTGAGCTGATACCTATAGCGTTATTGAGTGCTTGAGCCATAGGTGCCAAGCAGTTAGTGGTACATGAGGCGTTAGAGATAACTAAATGGTTTTTAGTTAGGATGTTGTGATTTACGCCATATACTATTGTGGCATCAGCATTTTTGGCAGGGGCGGATACTAGTACGCGTTTAGCACCACTCTTTATGTGCTCCATTGCTGCGTCCTTGTTTGCAAAAAGCCCTGTGCACTCAAATACTATGTCTATCTCTAGGCGCTCCCAGGGAAGGGCGCTTATGGACTTTTCTTTAAGGATTTCTATCCGATCCCCGTTTATTTCTAAACAATGATCTTTGGTTGCGACCTTGTACATAAAACGTCCGTGAACGCTATCGTATTCAGTTAGGTGGGCATTTACTTTTGGATCGCATAAATCGTTGATCGCGATAATTTGTATGTGTTCTTGTTGGTTCGATTCGTAAATTGCACGAAGGATGTTTCTTCCAATACGGCCATAGCCATTGATCGCTATACGCATGCTCATATGAAAACTCCTTTATCGTCTTATTTTTCAGCCTAGTACAGAACAGCGAGTGGCGCTAAAAGATATTTATTAAAGCTGCTGAGGGCGGTGAAGTTAGCTATAATATGTATCAAATAGTACATATTGGATATTGCAAGATGGCAAAAAAGAGCGATACACAGGAGTTTGCTAAAAAGACCGCAGACATTCTTCTACAGGAAGGTATTCGCCCGACGCAGCAAAATGTGAGAGAGCGAATGGGTTGCGGCTCTATTACAACCATCAATAAAGCGTTAAATGCTTGGTGGCAGGAGCTAGGTGAGCGACTAAAGGTAAATACGAGCCATCCTATGCTGCCAGACCCTGTGGCGGAAAGTGCGAGTAAGCTATGGCTTCAGGCGCTTGCTTATGCAGAAAAGGAGTTGGAGGTGCGCCGCGATAATCTTGAGCGCGAATATAGAGAAAAAATCAATCAAGCCGCAAATTCATCGAAAGCAGATAATAGCGAATTAAAAGAACTACGCTCTCAGTGCCTTAGATTGCTTCAGGAAAATGAAAAATGTTCTGATCAAAAACTCGCCCTTCAGGGTAAGCTGTTTGAGCAAGAGAATACACTTATCGCGCTTCAGGCAAAAAGCGAAGCTTTAGAGCGAGAGTTAAAGCAGAAGCAGATTATGAGCAAAGGCACGCAAGATATTGATGAATATATTGAAATTCAGGTTAATAACCGAACTCTCAAAGAAGAAAATAAGCGCCTAAACAAACAGATTGAGTTGCTGATTAGTGATAAATCATCTCTTCAAATGGAAAATATACAGTTAAATGCAGAGGTTAGCGCGTTGAAGCAGGGGATAAGCTAGTGCAAAACCCAGAGGAATGTTAATCTATATGCTTGTATTTGATCTATGTAACTTAACCTCCATTCTGGCTTTCTTAGGTATCTAATTAATATGGATATAGTTTTAAATCTTGAAGCTGAAGATGTAGTGATATTGGATGCGCTGCATGAATGCGGTTCTGAGGATGCTGTCTGTTGTCAGGATACAGGGACATTTGAGCGTTCAAAGAAGCTCTTAATCAAAGAGAAACTCAAGAATGTTACCGTTCAGCTTCTGGATGAGGGCGGTTACGCTATAAGACAGGTAACCAGTAAGCCTAAGAATAAAGCACTGAGCTCCGGCTTGCTTAATAGTCGGCAGATTACCGTTATCAAGGCCTTAGAAAAGGTTTTGAAACATTGTAAAAACGAAGGCATACAGCTTATCGGGTATAGTGATGAACTGGTTGCTTTGCCTGCAAGTGTTTCAGACGAAGAGATCTCAAGTGCAGGCGCGTTAGATATCAATTGCCATGATGTCTATAAAGGGGCAGATGCAATTCTACCCGACGAGGATGTATAGCCTTGCAAGAACAAGCTTAATATTTATCATCTAACTTGTTGTTTCTAAATAAACAATCTCAAAAAACAACAAGAGCATATAATAAAGCAAATTACAGGAAAATAGATGACTGATCCAATTAAGATTCTCCTTGTTGATGACCATCCTTTGGTAAGGGCGGGATTTCAACGTTTGCTAATATCTGATGATAGCATTGAGATAGTGGGCGAAGCGGATAACGGCCAGTCTGCATGTGATATGTATGCTACTCACGCGCCTGATGTTGTTGTTATGGACTTAAATATGCCTAACGACTCGTCTGCTAGCGATGAGGCTTGTCATAATCTAAATGGCGGATTGGAAGCAATCCGAAGAATAATCTCCCATGATACTAAAGCTAAAGTACTTGTGTTAACTGCAATGGAGATTGATCCGTTTCCTGCTCATGTAGTTAATGCGGGCGCTAAAGGGTTTCTTACTAAGCGCTGCGCACCTGATGAACTATTAGCCGCTGTTAAAGCAATACATAATGGTGAAGAGTATATCACTGAGGAGATGCGCACCCGAATTAATGGTGATGGTTCTACTGAGGCCGCGTCTATTAGTAGTTTGACTAAACGTGAGCTTCAAGTCTTTGCTTTGCTTGCAGAGGGCAGGACTGTTTCGCAGGTTGCTGAAGAGATATTCCTAAGTCCTAAAACTGTACACGCACACCGCACTAATATTTTTAGAAAACTGACTATCAGTAATAATTCAGAGCTAGTCCACCTCGCAATTCGTCACGGTATCGTCCAAGCTTAAAAATATAACAACTCATAAGGTGGATACACCATGAGCGATTTAGATTTTACTGAGCTGCATATGGAAACCGAGTTTCTTTGGAATGAGATCTCCATTGGGGATAGCGTTATGTTAGATGCCGATCTATATGAATCCAATACATTTAAATTACACAAATACCAAGCTTATGAGGTTGTCGCCAAGCTTCGTGCAGTAGCAGCAGAACCCTCGATGCTTGTTGTTGAATCGGATATAACTGGCGAATTTATAAACCTCCATCCAGCGTTACTGTGCAGCTATCAAGCACCAGATACGCCAGTGTCTCACGCCTAAAGCGAGCTTAAATTACCACGCATAGCCGCGAAATTGAGCGAGTTAATAGCTCAATAATCAGCGCTAAAAAACAAATTAATCCAAATAATAGTAAGCATTAGCTAATCTGTAGTCCCCTATATAGCCATAATGATATATTCGCATAATATATATTATGTTAAATAGGATAATTATTTGGCTATAGACTGGTTTGCCCTTTTGTTGTTTTCAGATTCAAATGACTCTTTGTCCAGTTTAGTGAATCTGTGATGTGTATTTAGGCATTAACAATGAAGCCTGTGCTATCCAATCCACATCCAAACTAAGTTTGGAAAAGTTTGTACTTGTGAAAATGCCCACAAGCCCCGCCAGTTGCGTATTTGATTGCAGTACTAAAGCGTGAGTATAAAAACCACCGTCCAATCTTTTCCGCATTTAGGCTTATTCAGGGTTAAATTAGATCGTGCGGAGAGCTTCGAAGAATTCTATTTCGCGGGTAAAGTGTCGTAAAGAGCAACCTAGCGCACGCTGCTCTTTCGACTTATTGGATATTAATGTACGTAAACGCTCTGACCCTGACCAGGGTATTTCTCATAAACGTGCATAAAGACTTCTGAGCATGCCTTTGGCCATAGGTCATCATCGTAAGCTTCTGGAAGCTCATCTAAGACCTCTTCGATCAGGTTTTTGATCTTGGCTTTGGTTCGCTGTTTTTTACGCCAATCGATAACGAGAGCGTCCTGCATATTACTGATAAGCATCTTTGCGATGGCTTTTACTTTAGTTCGTTCTTTATCAGATAGCGTTACGTCTTCTAATAGCAGATCAAAGATCGCAAGTTCTTCCTCTGTAAGGCCTTCCTTAACAGTTCGTTTATCTTCTACATTCAGCTCACGGATAAACTCTTCAAGCCGTCTGAACAGTTCCTCAGCGTTATAGGCACCGAGATTGTATTCCTCGACCATATCCATAAACTTCTGCTGCAAATCCTGACGTGTGCGGTTACGCATAATCATTGGCTGAAGCTTTCGTTCAATGATGTTTTTCAGGCGTTCTGCATCAGACTGTTTCGGGGTGGTTATCCGCGAAACCATCTCTGCCAGTGCATCAAAGTCGATACCCGCGATATTAATAGGTTCAGGTAAGTTGCTGTTTATATTGATTGTTTCAATAGATTCATCCAGCAGTTCATTAACCTGATTACGAACTACATCTAATACATCTTCGTCATCAATACTGAGACCTGATTTCTCACGCATCTGCTTATAGATAACGTTAATGGCAATACGGTGTGGCGTGTATTCGGTTGCACTATCATCAGGCAATATGGCTTTAAAGATGCGGTTTATTTGCCTCAGGAATGCAACAAATTCCTCTTTATACTCAGGATTTAGGAGTATTTCACTGGCTTCATCGAGCAACGTTAGCTTGGTGAAATCTGTTGCAGGCGCATCGAGAATCGCCTGAAGATCGATATCACATTTCTTCAGATAAATGACCAGATCAGTGATCGCTGTCTTAAGCGCAGAAAGCAGCTCTGATTTATCCCTAGCAGGGGTATCAACGGTATAAGTCCCCTGCTCTTCAGTAACGCCACCCCCGTAGAGGCCCAACGCATGCTGTAGGGCTCCGAAGATATTGATGTAATCAACGATCTGGCCTGCAGGTTTGCCAGGGTAAACTCGGTTGGCTCTGGCAATGGTTTGCATCAGCGTGTGGCTTTTTAAAGGCTTGTCGATATACAGGGTCGAAACCGAAGGTGCGTCAAAACCTGTTAGCCACATAGCACAAACAAACACAATTCTTAGATCGTCATCGGGGTCTTTAAACTTCTCATCCAGCTTCTCTTTAACAAAACGCTCCCGATGGATTTTGTAATCCAAGCCACGTTTAGCCAGCTTTTCATCATCGTTCTGGCCGCCTGACACAACCACCGCCATATCAGCAGACTGCATATGCTCAATCTGGTATTCAATTCTGACAAGTCGAGAGCCTGACAGGTGTTTTGCCTGTAGCTGTAGACTGGATAGCTTCTTCTTCCATGCCTTCTGAACCTGATCATACATACGAATAGCCGTGGCTTTATCAATGGACACCACCATTGCCTTGCCTAATCGGCCATCTTTAAAGGGCTCGCGGTTGATATAGTGGTTTACCAAGTCTTCAGCGATCTCTTCAAGGCGGTCTTCGCGTGTAATGATGTGATACTGCTTTGCGAATTCTGTTTCTAACTTCGATTCCTGATCTTCGCTCAGGTCTGCATCATCCAGAATTTCAGCGATCTGTTCACCAATGTTATCTGCCAGCAAAGTGACTTCGGGCACGCGGTTTTCGTAATAGAGAGGCAGAGTCGCACCATCATCTACTGCATCTGAGAAGTTATAGGTTGATACATAATCACCAAACACTTCACGGGTTTTCTCTTCGCCAGAGAGTAATGGTGTCCCCGTAAAAGCCATAAACGAAGCATTAGGCATCGCTTTACGCATATTCATTGCCAGCGAATCATACTGGCTACGATGGGCCTCATCGGTAATCACAATAATGTCATCCCGCTCAGACAACACGGGGTAATCGCCCTTCTCATCCCCTTTAAACTTCTGGATCAGAGTAAAGACGAAACGGTGGTCTTCAGCGAGCAATTGCTTAAGTTCAGCACCAGAATCGGCCTGACAAGCCTCAGTGATCATGCCTGCAGCATTGAACGTCTTGTAGATCTGATCATCCAGATCAGTACGGTCAGTTACCAGCACAAAGGTCCAGTTCCCAGTGAAGCATCGGAAGGCCTTACGGGTAAAAAACACCATTGAGAAGCTTTTACCACTCCCCTGGGTATGCCAAAAAACACCCAGCTGCCCTTTTGTTAGTTTTCCGCCTGCTTTCTGCTCGACTGAATCTAATCCAAGCAGCGCCTGATTTACACCTAAGTACTGGTGGTACTTGGCTACAATCTTGATGGTCTCTTTAGCACGGACATAGAGTACATAGTTCTCAACAATATCCAGCAGTCTGTGCTGCTCACACACGCCGCGAATAGCCACCTCTAAACTGACTTTCCGAGGCTCTGATTCGGACTCAACCTTCTTCCACTCGGCAAAGTGTTCCCACTGGCTGGATATAGTACCTACGCGAGACTGAATGCCGTTTGATATAATGATTATCTGATTAAATACAAAGAGTTGCGGGATAGTGTTGCGGTAATCTTTAAGATTATCTTTATAGCCATTTATCAGCTCTTTATGGCTGGCTTTAAGCTCGATAAACAGCAAAGGTAAGCCATTAACAAAGCCTAAAAGATCAGGGCGGCGGTTCTCTATTTCACCGCTGATAGTCATCTGACTACAAAGCAGGAAGTCATTGCTTTGAGGCTGCTGCCAGTCGATAAAGCGAACCGTACAGTCCTCTTCATCTTCAGCATGGCTAATGTAGTCATAACCATCTTTTAGCAGTCCATAGACCTCTTCGTTCGCTGCAATTGGGCTCATCGCACTACGGTCACGTGCTATCTCATCGATGGCTTCTTGTAGAATACGTTCTGGAATATCGGGGTTAATATGGGTTAAAGCACTACGCAGGCGACTATAGAGAATAACATCCGAACGGGTTTCCCTGCCTATTGGCTGGCCTTCAGCCTGACCTTCCTCGGCAAAGGTTTCTTCCCAGCAGGTCACTGTTTGCCAATCCAACTGGCCGAACAGGTTTATAGCAGGTTGTTCAATAAGTCCGTCTTCTGTGTAAGTCATATTAATCCAACAACTTAATATTCCGTTTTTTCATTCAATAACTGCGGCTTGTTGTTCAATAGCCATTGTTCGACGAGGGTATACAGCTCTTGGGCTAACATTATGCAGCTATCACATTCTTTATCGGTCACTAACGCGCCAGAATAATCAGCAAGGTTTCGTTGTTTACGCAAAGTATCGAGCTCAATCATACGCTCGCGAGGTAAACCAATGGTTTTTGGTAAAGACTGAATCATTGTTTGATGATGGCCTGGCACACTGGTGAGTGTTCGAAAGCCATTTGCTTGTAATGCGGCATTAGCTAGCTGCATGATCGCTTTATAAGCCACATCAAAGCGCGTTTCATTACTTAACGCTTCAATCGATGCGTCCTTAAGGCTGGAAGCCGCCGCTTGAAGCAGCTTTTGAATCATCCCCGGATCAGCACTGATTGTTTCCAGCCTAATCCCTAACAGATTCTCTAAGGTCATCCCTGTCTCCTATGATATTGATAACATCCTTGTGCAGCAGCTCCTCCATAAATACTGATGGGTCAGTACACTGCAACTGCCACTCTTCCACTGAGAAGCATTTCGGGTTGATCTCTCGCCCCAATATATCCTGTGTATCATACAAGCAATTGACCACGGCAGAAAACGAAACATCACCAATGATGCACAGGTCAACATCACTTTGCGCACTCGCTTTACCGCTGGCAACAGAGCCAAACACAAACGCGGCTTTAATCTGATCCTGAATCGGCAGCAGCGCGTCGGCCAGCACATCCGCAAGGCCAGACGTTTTTCGTAAAATAGCAGCCAGCTCATTAAAAATTGGGCAGTCTCGATTTGCCGAATACAGCAGATGATTCCCCCGCCGGGACTGGTTCAGAATGCCTGCCTCTTGTAATTTTTTTAGCTCACGTCCAGTTGTACCCGCAATCGTACCGGTCAATCGTGCGACCTCACGTACATGAAACTGCTCATCTGGATGTAGCAGTAGCAGATTAAGCGCGCGGCGGCGGTAATCTTTAAACAGAATGGACGATAGCGTAGCTGACATTCATAGACTCGTATGTAGAGAAACCAAAGTGTTGCAAAATTAGGTACAAATGTAGCTTTTATTTAAACATTTGGCAATTTTCACATCTATTCAGATGTGTTTTAAGTTGGCGCAACTTCTCTCAATAGTGCTTCCATCTCCGTTATCGGCCAGAAACACTCGCTTTCTTTCATGCCCTTGATTCGACAAGGGCGCTTACTTAATCTCACACAGGTGCTGTAAATCGGTAGATCCATTACTGAGATACCATCATACTGAACAGTCCATTCCAGCTCCTGAATCAACTGATTCAGTGTGCCCTGTACTGAGCGGTTGCAAGCTGTATCAAATTGCAGTGCAGGTAGTTGCTGACAGGTCGATTTGATCAGGACGGGATCAACACCCGCTTTCAGCAAGGTGTTCACTAACAGATCGCTAAACCAGTAATCGATTGCTTTCAGCTCTTTTGCTGTAGCGCCGATCAACACCAGCGCAAAACGGGTCTGGTCATGGCAGAACACCACGCACTGACGACGCTGAATTGTAGTGATATTAGCGTGCCATGAACCAATGGAACTCTCTGTGCTGTCTGAACACTGAGCAGAAACCAGTGGTGTTGTACTTACCGCATGGCCAGCACTCTTTAACTTGGCAGATAGCTTCTGAGTGCAGTGAATAATCATGCTAAAGCTTGCTCTGCCTGGCTCAGATCGATCTGGCCGCTGATTAGCTTGGGGAGCAGAAGGTCGCGTTGTTTTCTTAAATTTTCGTTTTTGCGCTTAAGATTTTCACTTAAGATCAATGTTTCTTTAACCGCATTATCAAACTGGGCAAGAATGCCATCACTTGGCAACAGAATATCAGCGTTATTAAAATCTGATGTGTTTACTGCTGGGTATGCAGCCCCAGAAGCATGATTTACTAGATATGACGTAAAACTATCAGTCGTAGTGAAGAAATAAAGATAGCTTGCAGGAATGTTCTTTGCTCTAAGAACTGCAAATCCTGTTGAGGCTATCGTATTTTCAATAGGCTTGCAGATATATGAAAACTGCCTACGGTTCGGTCTTACTGTAGCCCAAATAACATCCTGATCCCTAACTATTCTTCTTGCTCTGCTTGGCGCTTCAGAGAAGCTTAGGGTGCGTACTTCGTCTATTTTTCCAGTGGATACGCTTTTAATATCAATATAATGAATTTGCTCAGGTGCTGATTTAGGCTTAATGGATTCAGGGTTAACATCTGCAACGTCTTCGAGCTTTCGTATCTCCCATTCCTCAGGAATCATCCCAAGTGGTGAATCAACCATCTGGCACTGGTCATGCCCTGGGAAACGAAATTTAACAAACCACTCACGGTAGAGGGATTGAGCCATCTCTTCCAGAATAGCGATACGACGGTTGTTATTTTCGATTAGGTTGTCGTAACTAAGTAAAACCTCAGTGATTTTGTCAACACTTTGCTTACAAGGGACTTTAAGCTTGAAAGTTCTTAGTTTTTCTAAACTCAAGTTGTCTTGAGTGGTTCCTTGAGAAATACTCTGCATTTCACGCTTAATGTGATCGATGTAGTATTTGATAAAAAAAGAGTTAACTTTATCTTCATTTGGCTCAAAGCCAACGACGCTATCAGGGAAGCATGAATCCTGTCCTAATACTGCTGTTTCTGCGATATTGGCTGCAATCGTAATAACAAGAGTGCCTTTTTTCCAAAGCTTGCTCTGAGCTAAACCAAAATCATTATATGTTCCCGAGTAGTTCTTCAAGTAAAGGTTTGCTGCCTTTACATCACCAGTTTGTACAAATGGGTACCCCCCCCCATACAGTTGGGGGTCATTACGGGGTCTATGTTTGGATTTTCCTCGACCTAAATAGCCAAGTTCATCCAATGTAAAAACCTCACCTTCTAGGCTCACGACATAGTTCCTAATGCTTTCACCACATTGTTAGCTATGGCTTGCTCCAGCTCATGAGCCTCTGAATTCAATACCAAAAGCTCCTCCTGAAGCGTCTCCAACTTAACCACAAAATCTTCATCATTCTCTTCTTCACCGGCAGCTACACCCACATAGCGCCCAGGGTTCAGCGACCAGCCTTGTTCTTTGATCTCTTCAATCGTTGCGACCTTACATAGCCCAGCAATATCTTGATACTGACCCTCGGTGAAGTGCTTATCGACAGCCCAATCGCCCTTATTGGCTTCGGTCGCTCCCGACGTCCTGTCTCCCGCGACATTAGTACTTCCCTGTACGTCATCTGGATGCTGTTCAAGGTAGGTATTATCGACTGCTTCCCCACGATAAAGGCGCACGATATTAGCAATAAAGTTCAGCTGCTCGCTGGTGTAATCGCGTACCGCACGGGTGACCTGACGGAAGATATGGCGAGCATCGATAAACAGGACTTTATCTTCCCGATCCGTGCCTTTCTTAGATTTATCAAAGAACCAGAGTGAGCATGGCAGGGTTACGGTATAGAAAAAGTTGCTGGATACCGCGATCATCACATCCACAGCTTTGGCTTCGATCAGTTGCTGACGGATATCCTGCTCAGACGCACGGGCATCACTGGCAGAATTCGCCATAACAAAACCTGCACGGCCCTTTTCGTTCAGTGCCGCATAGAACATCTGAATCCATAGATAGTTACCGTTATCGGTACGTGGCATACCAAATGGGAAGCGTGCTTTGTCATCAACTAAACGATCTTTCTGGATCTCGTTAACATTAAATGGCGGGTTCGCCATTACAAAGTCGAAATTACCCGCGCAGTTATGAATATCTTCGTAATAGGAGTTACCTTCACGAATATCGCCCTGCAGACCATGGACTGCCAGGTTCATCTTACTCAGGCGAACCGTATCCCCAGTTTTCTCCTGACCGAAGATAGAAAGGTGATCTGAAGCGTCTCTCTGTTCCTGAGATGACTGCCCTTGAGATAAAGAGTGCTCTTCAACAAAGTTCGCGCAGCTCACAAACATACCACCCGAACCGCAAGCAGGGTCGAACACTTTGCCGTGGTAAGGCTCGATAATCTCTGTGATCAAACGTACCAGTGTAGACGGCGTGAAGAACTCACCACCGCCCTGACCTTCAGTTTTGGCAAACTCATTCAGGAAGTACTCATAGATACGCCCGAATACATCTGACCCCATGCCAAAATCGATGGCGGCAAAATTCTTCAGAAGGTCTTTCAGAATGGTGTTATCAAAGCGGGTATAGGATTTAGGCAGCGCATCTTTAATAGCTTCATTATCCGCTTCCAGAGCCTTCATTGCCTCATTGATATTCAGGCCGATATTGGTGCTTTCCGGCAGTTTCAAAAGATTGGAGTACAGCGCCTCCTCTGGCACATACATCGCCCCTTCTGCCTGAATACGGCTCTTGATATCACCGCCACGGCGGCGGCTGGATTGACCTTCCAGCTTTGCTTTAGCATTTTCGAAACGAAACTCTGCATAACGCAGGAAAATCAGCCCCAGAATCGGGCGGGAATACTCTTGTGCGGTAAGCCCTGTGTTCGCTCGTAAACTATCTGCCGCAGACCACAGGCGCTTTTCTAACTGTTCAATCTTTTTGAAATCAGACACTGCTGTTCCTTACTTACTTTCCTAAATACAAAGGTACATATACAGCGGTGATGAGATGAAGCATCCGCTGCCTCTTTTTTATTGGAAATCAGTGTACTACAAGCCCATAGGACAAATACATAACTCGCTGATATGAGAAATTTAGTTTTATATCAAAAATAAAATACTTTCCCCCCCACCTTTTTCAATTTCAAAAGAACGATCATCTCTTGCGCTGGCTGATGACCAGCTAATTAAACCATTTTAGGAGATTGATTATGACGACAACAAAGATGACCCCAAAAGCTGTAAAACGTATCCATAGCGCGGAAGCAAAAAAGTCTGGCGGCCAAGTGAGTTCAGATAGCTTTACTGCTCGCGCTACCCGAACTATCGCCAAGAAAGGAGGTAAATGAGAATGGCTCAACATGATGATGACAACCGTTCATGCCAGTTAGACCCTGAACATGATGCTTATTGGCAAAGCCGTGGTGAAGATGAGCGCCCAGAGGACTGGTACGAAAGAACCCATGACTCTGATGATGAAGAAGATAACTAATCTTCACTGACTAATAAGGCCGCTATGCGGCCTTATCATCTTCAAGAATTTCTGCATGGTTCTCTTTCATCTGAGCCAGATGTGCATCGTAGTGATTTAGAACTGATTGGATTAATTCATGCCTCACATCAGCAGCTATACCATTCGATTCCAACCACTCGTCCCATTTTCTAATCCAGGAATCAATAGCGAGAGCTATCGTAAAGCGCTCCATTATGAGCTGATGCTCAAGGGTTTTACTCTCACAAAAAGACGTAATGAATTGAGAAAGAAGCTTCCTTGAAGGTAGATCTCTTCCTGATCGCCAGCGCCTAAGGGTCTTGTATTGTTTATCGGCAAATGAAGTCGAATCGTAATTATTCTGCTTTTCTTCAGTTTGACCGTTGATCGGAATCATTCTGGAGAATTCACGCCAACTGAGCTCCTCACCTTTGCTATGAAGTTTTTTAGTCAGTTCTAGCAAATTGTTAAATGCTGAATTTCTCTTTGTATCTTCATTAAAAAGGTCGGGCATGGATTTTTGGATACTTGTATCAGCATCCCACTCTACAACCAACCCCAAGCGTTGCATGTAGTTTCGTGTGCCAATTTCGTATGAAGCTATGGCTGAGAGGTAGAAGTCTGACCAGGTGAAAAGTAGAAACTTTATCACTGCCAGCTGATCGAATTCGAGGCCTGAGTCATTTCTTACTACTTGATCGCAGTAGTCATTCAAAACCTCTTTGGGGACCAAAGAGTGATCAGACAGAAAGCCTGAAATGAATAGTGCTTGTTCGTGGCCAGTTAAGTCTTGTTTCCTAACACGGTTGGCCTGCTTACACAGACCAAGCTCTGCATGCGATCTCTCCTCTATAAACTGAACAAGCAAATCAAGCTGATCGGATGATCTTGAACGATTAAACCCCGTTAGCATTGATAGCCAAGCTCCCGCATTGGCACCAAGTTTGTTGGATTCGTATAGTTTCTTGAATAAGCCAATACTGAATTTGAAATTGAGGGTGAGTTCAGGTGCAACACGATTGAGGTATGACAGTAGTTTGTTTTTAATTTTTTGACTGATGCCATCTTTAACAATGTTGTATAGCTGATTTCGACCTACAGGCAGCTTCTCCTCTGTTTCTGCTTCTATTTCAGATAGCAGATGAAATGGTGAGACTTTGAGATTCAAAAGCTCGAAAAAGTCTTCTGCAGGAGGAAGATATCCGAAATTGTTTTTTGGGAATTTGATCTTAAATTTCGAAGGTTCTTCTCGTTTATTTTTTTCTACTTGAGGTATGTTCGGCATGAGTTATTTACCTCGGTTTAGGTGGAAGCCTGCCAGTGCTCTATCTATGAAGTCCATCTCTTTAGCAGGGTCCAGACGGGAGCTCTTATCTATAGATGACTCTTTTTCTAAATGCTGTGCCGCTTTTTCGATAACCGAACTTTCTCTTGGATGATAGAGCCACTTGATATGCTCTATTTCATCAAACAAATAGGCTGACAAGGCCTCTTTGAACGACGTGATGGAAGCACCTTTCTGATTATGAAAGATGGATACACTATCAGTAAGGTCGATACCAATAATTCCCGCTCTTTCGCCATCCAGCAATTCTATATCGATTTCGAAGCGTTTCTCGGGATGGGTGAAAATGATGATAAATGGGAAACCCCGTACTTTGCCAAGAACATCAGCTGCGTGTCTTGAAAGCTTTGTCTCTATTCCCTGAATATTAAGGCTTATGCTTGAGGCCTCGGTAATCAGGACTTCTCTAGTAGAGGTATAAAACGAGTTTGAAGTACTGCTTTGAACTCTGTAGTTGTATGCAGGGAGCGACAGCGACAAACTTCCCCTGTCCATAAACAACTGTTTCGCCATTTGAGTTACTGAAACGTAAAAAGAGTATTCGCAATTCGTAACTGTTTTGTCAGATGTGCTTCGGGTCGCATGAGCAAAATGCCATGCATTCTCATCACCTTGCTTGGCTGAGAGAGGTGTTTTGCATGATGGGCAGATACAGTTACATTTGAGGCCACGTTTTACGTCGTGAACGTCAACATACTTTTGAGTATCTAATTCCAGTGCGAATGGTACTTTGCTCAAAACAATTCCTTGTTCGTTTAAGTTACCGAGGATTTATCCTTTATTTATCAATTTACTAACCGAACTTCTAGCTATTGATATTAATGTCTATCCTAGCAGAGAGCTAGATGAATATGAGGCCGATTCATGTTCAGGTAGGTGACTACTATTTGTTTAAAGTGATCCCAAGCCTTTTGAATGCTTCTTGATTGGTAAGGATTCCGTTTACTGCCAGAGATACAACATCAAGCTGTTCATCTGAAAGGTTGAGATCAGACAATTTCAGATTCCCCTTCAGGATGCTCATGACAGTATTGTGTGGCAAGTTAGAATTAATCAGTGGTGATACTTGGTAGCCCTGTATTGAAAATAACCTATCTACTCGACTCACGAACGCCATCGTTATCAAGCAGTCCAAAAGCGCTGCCGATAAAATAATCGCCCCATTCTTCTCTTAACCCCAAATGACAAAGTACAGATTCAAGCACAGGATATCTAGCCACGGTCCCTGCTTTCAACCTGAAGCGGCATGATCAACGCGACTTTAGCAGAGTTCAATCAAAGCACATCAGTAAAATTATGCTTCTGGGCAATACCTTGATAAACGATGTTGGATACGTCCCGTATCACTTCGGCTCGATCGCGTATCCAGGTGGTATAGTTACGTGCTTTTTCTTGCTTTTCGATAATGCCAATAAGGATATAGGGGTAGCGTTTCCCATCAGGTCCCTTCACGTTCAAGATTCCCATGTCGGCGCATAATCGAGCAGTACTTCCGGTCTTGTTGAATACCTGCGTACCTACCGGTACTGATTCGGCACCGGTGTAGATTCGGTCAGTACCAGGTAAAGACATAAGACGCTTTATCTCTCGGGCACCAGCGATATTATCGTTCCATAGAGCATACAGAAAGCGACTATAGTCATGAACTGAGGCCTTGTTGCGGTAGGTCTTTCCGCCTGCAGGAATGTATTCGACGATACTGGTGGCGCGGAATATACCGGGATAATTTTGTTTGAGTATTCGTTGTACCGCCTTCAGACCACCCACTTGCTTAATAACCCAGTTGGTGGAAGCGTTGTTGGAACGGTGGATCATCCGCTCCATATGGCGTCGACTTTTTGGCCCGTAGATTAGATCTTTTTGTTTAACTTGATGAAAGAAAGCTGCAGCAATAAAGGGTTTGATCAGGCTAGCGGATTGAAATTGAAGCTCCTCGTTGATGGTGACCAGTTTTTCTCCGTTAGTGAAGTCGTATACTGACCAGCCTGTGCGTTCGTCCTTGCTTATTCGCCCTCTTTGCCGAAGGTCTTTGATATAGGTTTCCACAGCAACCTCTAGGTCGTGGATTGCTTGGGACTTTTTAGTCGAAGAACTGGTTGGTTTGGCAACGGTGTTTGATCGTTCAGAGTTTTTTGCGAATACAGTTTGTTTTTTGGTTTTCGTTAAGTTGCGATCGGTAGCTGCTAAGACCCAATCCTTCGACAGTACCGGAGCGGCTGCCTCTAATCCTTTTCTGTTGAGTAATTGACTATGCACACGGGCTACCCGTACCGCACCTGCACTGTTTCCATGACGTAGATAAATGACCCCATGCAAACCATTATCGACTACAACGCGCAAGTGTCTAGCTACCGCAGGTCCGAGAATTCGCGCTACATTGTCATGATACTTCTGCACAGCGGCAGAATCTTTGCTCCAAACGTAAGAGACATCATAAAACGCACCAGTAGTCGAACTTGGCTCGGCAAGTACAGGGGTACTCAGAACAACAAACAGGGCAATAAATAGTCTGGCGAGTCGACAAAGCATTGGTAAATCCTTATTGGGCAAAACTCTTGAACCTTTACCCGTTTTCGGAGCTCTAACAATAGTATCTTGAGTCCAATAAATATTATGAATAACCGTTACTAATGTGGCCTGATAAGTTACATCGCTTTTGGTTTTGGTTTTCTTAAATTCCACTAAGCCTATTATTGCAGAATCTAATCTCGGTAAACACGTTCCTTTAATTCCCTATCGGCTTTGATGTCTGCGC
Source organism: Neptuniibacter marinus (assembly GCF_001597725.1). Lineage (GTDB taxonomy): Bacteria > Pseudomonadota > Gammaproteobacteria > Pseudomonadales > Balneatricaceae > Neptuniibacter > Neptuniibacter marinus. The sequence goes on along the minus strand of NZ_LUTR01000005.1, from coordinate 55,970 downwards.
AGTATTCAGCAGTCGGTCTTGCTAAAAGGCGTGGAATGCCTATAGGTTCATCCGACTCCAGACAGTAGCCATAGGTACCTAGGCGTATGCGCTCCAATGATTGGATGATTTTAGGCAGCAGCTTTTGTTCTCGATCCAAAATCCGCAATGAAGTACTACACTCTTCCTCCCAAGATGCCCGATCACTATCATCGTTAAGTTCAGGGGGACTAGCCATTTTGTTCTTAGCCTATTGGATTCTTCCACTGATAGATTCATGAAGCTGCATTAACCGACTTCTAAAATATTCGAGTTGTTCTGTGTTCATATAGTCGGATTCCGGGGCCTTTAAGATCTGTTCTTCCGTTAAGGCGCATTGATCTTTCTGCGAAGTGTTCATGAATGTTCCATCCAATGAGGTAAGGGCGTGCTTAATGTTGGCCAAGAATCGTTACCTTTGAGAGCCGCGTCGTCCGTCAAAAGATCGTTGTCGAGGGCGCAGATAGCTCGATCTAAATCCTGTCCAAGGAAAACAAACGCTTGGCGCATCATAGGTACTCGACTCATTACAGTAAAAACTCTGGCCAATAGAATTAAAAGAAAGGGCTAATTTGTTTTGAAAACAAGTAACGCCAATTCTGGTCATACCGCTTAGGATGCAAGAGAACGGATCTTTGACGGCCCAAGTGAGCGCAGCGAATAATACCCTCCAAGCGCGTCATTCCTCCCCTATCCTTCTGGTCATTACCAGCATCTATTGGCGAACGACCGAAAATCCTCGGTCGTTGCTGTTTCGTCCAATTCCCCTGAGTCAAACACGTTTTTAACCTGATAGCTGTTGTTATCTGCACTGGTGCCATTTGCGACTGAGATAACCACTAGTTTTCATGTTGGAAGTAATCGTTTTGATAAACGGAAAGACCTTCTCTTTGACTAAATTGGACATCACTTCTGGATCTAAGTTCTTAAACTTGCTCCAGCGATAGCTGTCTTGTTCGGTGGAAAAAATAGGGTTCTTGAAAGAGGCGTCTAATAGCCGCGCTTGCTTCTCACGCTAGATAGAAAAATAGATCATCTAATAGGCGATTTTTTTACTGGGTCGCTTGCCGCTGCGAGCAGAGAGTATCTTTTCGCGGGTATAAAGTAAGCCATCGTTGTTATTTTTGTGACCGTCACTAAATATTTGCGATAATACACACTTTCTCGTTTTAACATTGACCTTGCAACTCCGTCAGTTGCGACATTACAAGGTCTATTACGTTGGCTTACTTTCAATACCTAACCTAACAAGCATTGATTTGACGACTTTTCCACGGGCGTTCGTTGACGGGTAAGTGAATAAGAGCAGAGAACGCACCTACTCCAATACCAACCCACCATACAAGCGTATAACTTCCGTATAGGTCATACATTGAGCCGCCCAACCACACACCTAAGAAACCGCCTAGTTGATGTGAGAAAAAAACTAAACCATATAAAGTGCCCATATAACGCAGGCCATAAATCTGCCCTATTAACCCAGAGGTTAAGGGAACGGTAGCTAACCACAATGCCCCCATAAGAATAGAGAAAATGACTACGGACTCTGGCGTAATCGGGTTAATAATAAAGGCTCCGGCAACAAGGGTTCGCATTAAATAGATACCCGCAAGGAGATACTTTCGGGAATACCTATTACCTAACCACCCCGCTAGGATAGTGCCCCCAATATTGGAAATGCCGATAAGAGCAATAGCTGCTGCACCCAGTGTTGATGTTGACGATATACCTAAAGATTGAATGATACTGCCCGGTGCTACAGCGCTGCACATTTCGGTAATGAAGGCTGGGAAGTGTGCAGTAATAAATGCCAACTGATAACCACAGGAGAAAAAGCCAACAAAAATAAACGTAAAAGTTGGGTCTTTTATTGCCTTATAAATAACCTGGCCTAGGCCTTCTTCTATTTTTTCTACTTTTTCTGGGGGCGGTACTCGCATAAAAAAGAGTGCGACGAGTGATAATAAAACAAGCACAGCAAAGATTATAAAAACTGATTGCCATTGAAAATCGCGTAGTAGGAACTGTGCCAAAGGTGGCCCGACGATTTGGCCGGCAGAACCTGCAGCAGTAGCAATACCTAAGGCTAGAGATCGATACTTATCCGATGCTGCACGACCAACCACTGCAAGTATTACCCCAAATCCGGTACCTGCAATACCAAACCCAACCAGCATTTCAAGAAGCTGATGTTGGCCTGGGGTAATGGCATATGAAGACAGGACTAATCCTGTCGCATAGGTTATTGCCCCCACAATAATTGCTTTTCTATCACCATATTTTTCAGCCAACGCTCCAAATAAGGGCTGTCCAATTCCCCAGAAAAGGTTCTGGATAGCGATAGCAAACGAAAAGTCAGCTCTGAGCCAGTTAAACTCCTCAGCAATAGGAATTTGAAATATGCCGAAGGATGACCTAACCGCAAAACTGATTAATATAATAAGGCACCCTGCGATTAGAACGGGCGTGAACAAGCGATCTGTTTTATTCATAATACAAACACTTTAAAAACTTAAATTTTTATTCCCATTTTAAGAAGCGCCCTAAAGCTAACGACCCCGCGCTGAATCCCCACGCAAGGTCATTACGGTACCCGACGCAAGCGCAACCATGTCACCGTTCTCACGGGCAATCTCACACTGATAATGGCTTATCATTTGCCCTCGCTGAACAGGACTGGCTGTAGCGGTAAGGGTCGATTGCCACACAGGGCGAAAAAACTTGATTTGGAGATCGAGACTGGTAAATGATTCACCCTTTTGTATGGCGGTTGAATGAGCGGTTCCAATAGCAGCATCAGCCAACTCGCTCAGTAAACCGCCATGCACGGTCCCCTGTTGATTGCCATGAACACTTGGGTCTGTACATATACTCAATGTCGCCTGGCCTTTAGCAATAGCGATGATACGAAAATCAAGCAGTTTTGATATGGCTGTCGGGTAGCGCATTTCAGTTGTGGCATTCATAGGCAGATTGTTTTCTATATGCCTTTGTAGAAATTCTAAAGTAGAAAGCGTCGTCATTATAAGTACTCCTAGAATTGCTAGATAGCCACAAATTAACAATATTTGTATTATAATTATATTCGATTGTTTTTATTTTATGTTATTGGATATTTCTATGATAAAAATTCAGCACCTACGCTTTCTTGTTGCTGTTGTTGATTATGGTAGTGCGATTAATGCGGCTGAACGTTTGCATATTTCCCAGCCGTCAATCTCCGCAGGTCTTAAGGCCTTAGAAGACGAATTGGGAGGAGCTTTATTTGACCGAAGCGGGCCAGCTAACCGGCCATTACGCTTAACCCCTAAGGGACAGGGCTTCTATCGTCGAGCGATTGATATCCTTGGTCAATGCGAATTAGCTCAAGCTGAGTTTTTAGGTGATTCTAGTCACGAAAAAAAATTGGTTTTGGGGGTACTCGATACATTACCACAAGACTTTATTATTAACCTGTTAGAGGCATTCCAGCTTAATGACTCCAACACTCGGTTAGATTTATGGGAAGGTTCAAATGACAGGATAGAAAGCTGGTTCAGCCAGAAACGACTAAATATTGTTCTGAGTAATGTGGGTAGCTTAACCCCTAATACTCAATTGCTCTGGCGAGAGCCATTGGTTGCGGTAGTCGCGCCTGATCACCCTTATGCTGGAACAACTAACTTCATGTCTATTCGGGATTTATCCAAATACCCTTTCATACACCGCTCAAGTTGTGAGCTAGATTCGCTGGGTAGAGCTAGGCTTAAAGCAGAGGGCGTAAAACTTAATTTGCAAATGAGAACTGAAAGTGAAAGCTTAGCTTTTGAATTAGTAAGAAGAAGTCACAACATCACTTTAGCGCCGAAAAGCCTTGTCCCCTCTGATCTGAGCATTATTAATGTTTCGGGCCTAGAAATTGAGCGAAGTATCGGCTTGAAATGGCAAGAAAATACACCTTTACAAGTCATTTCGGCCTTATCGGCAGCAATTAAACAGAATAATAGCATTTGCCAAACTGGTTAAGAGGTATCAATAAGGTCTATTAAAATCCCTTCCATCCAGTTCGGCCGTGGATCTTTTTGGAGAGTAACGCCTTTGGAGCGAACCGTTGCAACCGGCTGGAATGGTTCGGTGTAACTGGAATTATCCGGTAAACGAACCTGATCACATAAAGGTATAGCGTTGCGAATATTGTTAAGGGTTTGCGGAATACGGGATTCTACTTTTTCATCGGGGATGCTGTGCCCTCACTATTCTACCCATTGTGATCTACGTGTTTTATTAAGGTCGGTGTTTTGCAAATGAAAAACAACCATCACCACCTGATAAGCAAACGCTTTCGCTTTACCGATAATGTCTATTTTTGAAGGGCGAGAAAATATACCTTAAAAACAGAAGGTTAGAAAATGAAGCTCTTTCTTGTTATTAACATTCATTGCAAAATCATAGTATTAAGCTAAGCTTCGAAGCAGTTGACTAGAACAAAGGATTATTCATGTCAGAGTTAGAATTATTCCATTTTTCTGAAAATTCTACTGTTAAAAAAACCACTGTAACGCCATGGAAAGTGCTAAGTGTTGAGGATGACCTGACTTATCAGGCATCACTGATTTATAGCCTACAAGATTTAGTTGTTTATGAACGTCCCGTCGAAATATTAACTGCAAATTCAGTGAGTGAAGCGGCTGATATTATCTCCCGCAATAGTGACATCAGTGTTATTTTACTGGATGTCGTTATGGAAGAAGATGATGCCGGTTTGAGGCTTGCGAGCACGATTCGCGAGGTTTTAGGTAATTCAGCGGTGCGTATTATCTTGGTCACGGGCCAACCAGGCATGGCTCCCCGCCATGAAGTAATGGCTAAGTATGATATAGATGAATATTGGAATAAATCAGACTTAGCTCGGGATACCCTGCATACGGTTGTGAGTAGCCATATTCGCACTTGGCGCTATCTCTCCGAGCTTATTCAAGCTAAGCAAGGACTACAGATGGTTGTTGATGCCGCACGAAGCATCAGCAGCAAGCAAAACCTAGTAAGCTTTACCGAAACTGTGCTCAATGAGATTGAGCGTATTATTGGTATCAAACAAGGTGGTATTGTTTGCTTTGCTTACCAAGGTAAACAGTTTTCCTCTAATGCTCGAGTGCTAGCCGCGAGCGGCGCTTATAGCGGCTCCACCCATAAAGCATTATCCGAGCTTAATTTAGATGAGTATTACCCTGGCTTTGTTTGCGCAGCAGAAAAGCGTGGTCACCTATTTGGCACGGATTCCTCTATTCTCTATTTCGATACGCCTAATATTGATCAAAAACACTATATTGTCTTGGTTCACTCCAGAGAGCGGTTAACCGATGGCCATATCAATCTACTGCAAGTATTTAGCGAGAATATTAGCAGTGGTTTTACCGCCGTTGCGCTGGTTAGCCGACTAACCAACCTTGCTTATAAAGATCAAGTACTTAAATCTTATAACCGAAATTGGCTGTTACGTGAGCTATCAGCAATGACTAAGGAGGAGAAACTTGAAAGTCGGTTGATGATTGTTGTCGTCAATGACTTTACCGGCATGATGGTCACTTTTGGTGAGCATTATTGCGAAGACCTATTGACCGCCTTGTTGCTTAATATCCATGGGGTTTACCCTAAAGACTTAATCGCCCGTACTGGCGACTGCACTTTCGCTATCTTATTCAATAAAAAAAGCATACTAACAGAAGAAAAGCTGTCACATATGATTGATCAGCGGCTCACACTCAACAACACTATTCACAGACTCCGGCTTACGGTAGCAAGGATCGATTTAAGTTTACTGACTGAGGTTAAAGCCGAACAGATATTGCAGTTATCAGAATCAACCGCAAATATGGCACATATTAAAGGTCAGCGGATTATCGATTATGAACCCGAAATCATGAGGTCGATCACCGCCAGCCATCATCTACTGATGGACCTTCATGCTGCGATTGATAATCATGAGTTTTTTATCGTTTTACAGCCGAAAGTTAATATGAGAAGTGGTAAAGCCACAGGTTTTGAAGCACTCTTACGTTGGCAAAAACCGGATGGTCAAGTTATTCCACCGGACCGTTTTATTCCTTTAGCCGAAACCGCAGGCTTAATTAGCCATTTAGATATAGAAGCCGCAAAGCAAACGATTGAAGCGGCAATCTTACTTCAGAAAGCTGGCTTTGATCTCCCTATTTCATTTAACGCCAGCTGCTCAAATCTGCATCATAAAGATTATGTTAGAACTGTATTAGATATGATTGGGCGCAGTGGTCTTGATGGCCACCTGTTAGATATTGAGGTCACTGAATCCCAAGCCATGTTGAGTTACGAGCAGATAAACCCAACCTTAAAACAGTTTTCTGATCTGGGGCTCGGGGTGAGTATTGACGATTTTGGCACAGGTTACTCTTCCCTTGCTCATGTGGCTTATCTAGAAGCGACGACATTAAAGATCGATAAAAGCTTTATCGACCATCTGGGTGAAAATGACGCTGGAAACCATGTGGTTGAAATGATACTTCATCTTGGTGAACAGTTTGGTTTTGCTGTTGTAGCCGAAGGTGTAGAAACTGAACTTCAACGCCAGTATTTATTGAACCGAGGGTGCTACGTAGCACAGGGCTATTTATTCGCACGTCCTATGTCGGTAAGTAAAGTTATTGACTGGCTAAACACGCAGCAAACGACATGAACTCGTCTAAACCTCTCAGGGGGAGCACACATTTAGATGAGGTTCATATATGGTTTAATAAATTTAACCACAAACGCCTTCTTTTTGTTTCGGCGCTAACGGTCTTTGCCCTACTCAGTAGTGTGATGCTCTACACTAAGATCAAAGATGAGCAAATTGACCAACTAAGGGCGTTGCATGAGGAGCAGATTACACTCGCAGTGATCGATATAAATAGAGAACTGGGTGATATTCGTAACACCTTACGATTACTATCAACCGATAGCGATCTTTTAAGTAGCTTGTCTCTGTTTAATACGCTGAATCAGCGAAGATTAAAAAACGTTTTTAATCAGTTTGGTAATGCCGTTGATCACCTTTTACAGGTACGCTGGCTGGATGCTAAGGGACATGAAAAAGTTCGAATTAACATTAATAATGGCGCTACCCAAATAGTACCCGATAATGCTTTACAAGATAAAAGTCACCGTTACTATTTTAAAAATGCAATGGAGGTTTTTCCACCAGAAATCTATATATCACCTATAGATTTAAATATTGAAAATGGCCAGATTATTAAACCTTTCCAGCCGGTATTTCGCATTGGTTTTCAAACCACAGAACGATATGGGATGCGACACGGCTTATTGATGATCAACTACGATCTCACAACCCTTATTGAGAAGATCCGAGCACTGAGCACTCCTGAATCTGAGGTCATGCTAGTTGATGCCTGGGGAAACTGGTTGTTACATCCCAATCAAGAAAAAGAGTGGGGCTCTGCCTTACAGCAGCCAGATAATAATCTAAAACATAAAGCCCCCCTGCTTTGGGAATATATTAACAAGGAAAAAAACAGCATTCTTGAGCCTTATGACGGCGAGCTAATCAGCGCGCGTCTAATCAGTCTCTCCAGCGAGAGCTCCCCAGCGGTTGCGGAAAGTATTTATATGATTATCCGTACACCAACCGATAAAGTGACTCAAATTGAATGGTGTGCGGCTAAGCCGGCTTTAGTGGTTATGATATGCATCATGCTGATTGGTGGGAAAATATTGTTCCGCGATTTCGCTATGCAAAAAAACCTAAAAACATTAACCAAAACACTGGCACGAGAAAAACATGAATTGAAACAGCTTAACCATGAGCTCGATAGTGCCTTATCCCAACAGCAGTTATTACAAAATGAATTAGTTGAAACTCGGAAGCTATCCTCTTTAGGAATGATGGTGGCTGGGGTTGCCCATGAACTTAATACCCCCGTTGGCGGTGCCTTAATTTCCACATCAAGTCTACAAAGTTTCCAACGTTCGCTTAAGCAATCTATAGATGATGGCTTAACGAGGCAGGCACTTGATGACTATGTTGAACACACAGAAGAGGGCTTGGCTCTCGTTGAAAACAATCTTAAAAGAGCCGCGGCTTTAATTAAGAGCTTTTAAGCGGTTGGCGTTAGATCGTGCGAATGAGGAAGTTATTCAGTTCAACCTTGATCAAGTGGTTAGTGATTTGCTCTGCACCCTAACGCCTAAGTTAAGAAATTCGGGTACCCATGTTGTTAATAAAGCGAATAGAGACTTAGTACTCACAGGCTATCCAGGTGTCGTATCACAGATATTACAAAACTTAATTATCAATGCGATCACTTACGGAACCGAAGGAATGCAGCAAGGAGAAATAACGTTACAGACAGAACTTAGTGAAGAATGGGTTGTGTTATCGGTAAGCGATAATGGTAAGGGAGTTTCCCCTGAGCTAAGAGAGTGTTTGTTTGATCCTTTTGTGACAAGTGGTCGAGGTATAGGTCATACAGGATTAGGCTTGCATCTTGTTCATCAGTGGGTGACTCAACTAATGCATGGTCAGATTAAAATGGAGTCTCCGCCTGAAGGAGGTACTCGTTTTGTGATTCATCTTCCAATAAAAATTGCGGCGTCGAAGGGTTTAAACACAGGAAACAATGGCTGAAAATTATGTTTCCATATGATTTTATATCTTATTAGTTTTCTGCAACCTTATGAAAAACAAGTGTTTTTATATTTAGTTATGATGTTCTACTTATTGACTGGAAATTTTCATAAAATCCAAATAATGACAGAGTAATATGATCTTTTGAGTGCGGTAGGTTTTGAGCTATTTAGGTGCGATATTTTTTATCCGCTGCACTATCAAAAAGCATGTAGACTGCCTAAGTAACCTAAACTGGAAGTTAAACCACTATAAGCGCGTTTTTTTGCTTGGCCTAATGATTGCTAATATTTACTCTAAATAATGACGTTAAAGTCCCTTTTAAGGAATAGCTAGAATGAGCATGATTCATTTTGTAGGTGGTGAAAAAGGCGGCGTAGGTAAATCCGTTCTTTCCCGTACCTTATCGCAATATTTTCTTGATAATGATATTGCTTATGTAGGTTTAGATGCAGATCAATCCCATCCCACGTTAACCCGTTATTACGACGGTTACACACGCCCTATCAATCTTGACCTATTTGAAAGTATCGACACGATCATGGAGATCGCTATGGAGCAGGATGTCCATCTGTTGATCGATCTACCTGCTCAAAGTCAGCGTTTTCTAGAAAGCTGGATAGAAGAGAATGATGTATTATCACTGTGTTCTGAAATGGGCATTGAGTTAGTTTACTGGTACACCGTAGATGGTGGACCGGACTCTATTAATTTATTAGATCGGTTCCTTGCTAAATACAACGCATTAATGAACTGTATCGTCGTTAAGAATTATGGCTGCGGTAATGATTTTAGCGGTATTGAAGCATTACCTCATTTTAATAGCGATCCTCTTAAAGCTCCTGTTCTACGTCAAATGTCCCTACCCGCGCTCCATGAATCAACGATCAATAAAATTGATATGTTAGGCTTAAGCTTCTGGGGTGCTATTAACGTTAAAGACAGTGAGTCTAAGCACCTTAGCCTAATGGAGCGACAGCGCAGTAAGGTTTGGCTTAAAAAGAGCTATGCTGCGATTACGGCTGCTTTAAAAGGCATTACGAGCTAAGGGTTTACCAAACCGGTAGTGATGTCACTTTGAATCGGACAATGAGAAGTCTAAAGCACATAGCCTTTGATTTGCCCGATTCTTCTCCAAGCCAATTCATGGAATGGTTGAAAACGTTTAGTGGTCAGTACTCGTAGGCAGTCTGATTCAGACCATTCTGATGCGGATATATCCATAATCCGTGCGTCCTGTTCCCTCCTCTGCTTTGCCTTGCGTTCTGATGCGGACATTGATTCAGAGAATAGCGGTTTACGTCCTCGTCTTGCTTGGCCTGTTATCGCTGAGGAGGATTGATGCGATTTGGGGTTGCTCATGTAAATCATCTACTCCATTGCTTATATTTGTGACTGTCACGAATATAGAGATAGTAGCATGATCTAGTATCAAGTATAGGCAAGGCTGAGCCTCAATAAGGCTCGTAAGGTTACAGATAGATCTGACTTATAGAGAATTTAGCGGGTAAAAGCGCTTAGCGACTAAAATATTGATCAATAATTATGGGGAGTTGTTCGAAGACGGCAGCTTCAAAATCCTCAATATGTTGATCGAATATCGTAAAGTATCGGGCCGCTTGTGCACGACTAAGCATTTTTCCATTGATAGCATAGTCAATTTCAGGAAGTGTCTTATCGCTTCGTGGGGTCAAGTTCCAATCAATAAAATCTGAATGCAGGGCTTTTAACCTTTTATGGGCCAACAGACAGAACTGATCTATATGGGAAACACCCTCTGGACCTAAGCAGCCAGCTTCTATACGAAAGTTAACCGTGAGCTGTGTCTGGGTTATTGTCATTTATTTACTCTTATTATCTAAAAAATATCCCACAACCGTCATTACTATAGATTATTAAACGGTCATTTACCTATTGTGACTTTAGCTATAGTTGATCTGGTTAAGTTAGCTATAACTTAATCGATTAAATTACTTTATAATTCCCGCTTTTAGCGACTCGCGCCTAATGCGCATATTGAGAGAGATATATGAAGTTTACCGCCTTAGATCTTGCACCTGCTATCCAGCAAGCATTGGATGATTGTGGTTATGAAGAGATGACCCCTATTCAGCAGCAAGCCATTATCCCTGCGCGTCGCGGAAAGGATCTCTTAGCTAATGCTCAAACAGGTACAGGTAAAACTGCTGCATTTGCACTCCCTATTTTACAAAAACTGCATGATCAGCCTAAAGAGCTTAATGCTACGCAAGCCCGGACTGTAATCTTAACCCCAACACGCGAACTTGCCCAGCAACTTTTTGAAACAATCTCTCGTTATAATAAGTATTTAGATTTACGTATCATCTCGGTTTACGGCGGCACAACCCTTGATACCCAGAAAAAGAAATTGCGTAACGGCACAGATATCCTAATCGCCACACCCGGGCGTTTGTTAGAACATATCACCGCCTGTAATGTTTCTCTGGCTCAAACAGAGTTTGTCGTCTTAGATGAGGCTGACCGCATGCTGGATATGGGCTTTGTCAGTGATGTGTTGACCATTTTGGAAAAAAGCGCCAAGAAACGTCAGACCATGCTTTTCTCGGCAACCTTATCTAGTGCAGTGCATACTCTATCCCGTAAAATTCTGACCAGTCATGAGACCATTAGCGCAGCCAAAGCCAATATTACTGCCGATACCGTGGATCATGTTGTCTATCCGGTAGAAGAGAAACGTAAAGCGGATCTATTTGCTAAATTAATTAAAAAGCATAGCTGGTTTCAAGTATTGGTTTTTACCAGTACTAAAGGTCAGGCCGATGAGCTAATGAAAGACCTGAAGTTTGACGGTATTGATGCGGTCATTTGCCATGGAGATAAAAGCCAAGGGGCTCGCCGCCGTGCGGTTGCTGATTTTAAGGCCGGTAAAGTACAAGTGCTTGTAGCAACTGAAGTAGCCGCCAGAGGACTTGATATTAAAGGCTTAGAGCATGTGGTCAACTACAACCTTCCCTACTTAGCGGAAGATTATGTTCACCGTATTGGCCGTACAGGTCGTGCAGGCGCTAAAGGCCAAGCGATCTCTTTTGTCAGCCGTGAAGAAGAAAGCGCTTTAGATAATATTGAGCGCTTTATTGGTGCGAGCATCCGTCGCGTCTACGTGCCGGGCTTTGAAGTAGGTAGCCGTGAGGGGTTGCGTAAACGAATCAGTAAAAAAGGCCCTAAGAAACGTGTTAACAAAGCATCACGAACAAAAATTATCGGTCAAAAATCAGCGAAGAAAAACAATGCGATAGGGAGTGCTAAAAAGAAACGTTGATTTAGAGTGCTCAGCTGACTCTCTGGCCTTGCTGTAACTGAATCAGAATACTGGAATTGGAAAAGAGCGATACGATATGAGCCGATCGCTCTTTTTTATAAACAGGTTTTTGCGTACAGGGTATCTTGTTTAATGAAGTTCTGAATTATCCATTGTCCCACGCTTCATACTGCGTTCGACAAAATAGTTATCCGAATCCTGTTTTTTGCGTTTGCTCTTTCCTGCCCTCTTCCTTGAATTCAATCCAGTGTTTGGCTTTTTAAAACCATGATCAAAATCATCATCGTCAAACGCTATCTCGCCTAATCTTAATTTGCTGCTCATTACCTTATCCTGATTTTTTTGTTTTCCAATGCTTGCTGTTGTTTACAGACAACCCTATGGAAACGTTTTTTTATGAACAAATTATTAAAAAAGATTAAAAAATAAGTTTAATCATTTGCCAGTATAGAGTATCTCTACGATTAGACGAATATCTTTCATCAAAAGATTTTAATAAAAATAGGGGCTAAATTAAGATCTAGACAAGGCCTTACCTGTCGATGTTTTATTTATGTAAAGCCGAGCCCTGAGGCTAGTATTTATAGGGCCTCAGGACTATTTTTTCTACATTACAGGTCAGCCATAATCGAGCGTACTTTTTCAAGGTAGACGGTCTCAGGTAGTGCGCCTGTATCATATAGAGCTTGAAGCTTACGTAAGCGCCCTTCAATGACACTCTCGCCAGCAATCGGCGCATTCGTCTTACCAACCCTTTCCTGCTCCAGCTTGATAATACGTGCTTCGAGTGCATCACTTGATTGAGCCTGCTGAGCTTCTGTTAGGTACTTTTCATCCGCTCGCTCTTTGTTTTGCTTAATAACCGCATAGGGGTACTCTCGTTGCATATCGACCGATAACCAGTCTGTCCGGTTATTGACTAGCTCTGCGCCACTAAAGCTTACCAGCTGCCACTCGTGGGCAGTTTCGCCTTGAATCTCGCCATTACTTAAATCATTTTTAAGACGACCATAAGTGCCGGTGATACCTGTACGTAGTTTTTCTGCTAATAAGTCTGCATGCATCGCTCCGATAAGCAGGTTCAAGTGGTTATCTTTGATAAAGACTGTGCCGCTAATAGATAATCTTTTCCGGCCTATGTAGGCGGAGCGAAAGTCTGAGACTGAAAAGGTAATAACTTCATTCGATTTTACCTGCTTAAAAGCCTGATTGAGCTTATGACCTAATAAATCTATTTCACGGTCAGTAAAAACTCGGACGAGTACCTCATCGCTATCATCCCATATAGAATCACTCGGATTATAAGTGCTATTTTTGACTTGAACATGGCTCAGTAGTCTTGCGATAGTCTCAACCGAAATATCCTTTGGGTGGTTATTATTATTTGCTCCACTTAGTGTGCTAATGGCAATATAGTCGGCCTGTTTTTTCCAGACAATCTCTGGTGTCGCTTGAGCAGGAATTGCAATTAGTAGCAGTAAAGACAATAAAATGAATGGTTGGTATGTTTTATTAATCACGGCGTCTCCCCTTTATTTTTGTCGTTGTAGGGGAATAAAAAAGCAAAAATCATGCCTCTACCTACTCGCGATTTTTCGGCCTTTTTGGTGACTTAATTGGCCAGACTCTCATAAGTGCAACACTCTGTATCATTAAAAATGACCCATAACGTGCCAATACTAATTAAACTGTGCCCCCGTAACAGCTTATGCACTTTAAGCGTAGTAACCACATAGAATTTATCGTTACATGCCAGAGCTGTTCCACTGACTATCTTTTAGGAATACATACTTGATGGACATACAGTCTAGATCTGAACAACTTCAAGGGATTTATTTTGCCAGTGCAGCCTTCGTTATGTGGGGGTTTGTTCCTGTTTATTTTAAATTGGTAAGCCAAATTTCACCGCTTGAGGTGTTAGCACACAGGGTACTTTGGTCTGTCGTTTTTTTGATACTGTTTATTATTGTTACTCAGCGTACGCGTGAGATTTTTCAGTTATTTAAACGGCCACGAATCATATCCGGTTTGGCGCTATCTGCAGTGGTCATTGCCATTAATTGGTTAATCTTTATTTGGGCCGTAGGTCAAGGAAAGATCGTAGAGACTACATTGGGTTATTTTATTAACCCTTTGATAAATATACTGTTTGGAATGATATTTTTTAACGAGAGACTTAGAGCGGTTCAATGGATCTCTATTGGTTTAGCAACTTGCGCTGTTGCTTATCAAGTGTTTCTACTTGGCGAATTACCTTGGATCGCATTAACTTTAGCCTGCTGCTTTTCTGCTTATAGCGTGCTTCGTAAGCAGATTCCGGTCGACTCGGTAAGCGGTTTGTTAATTGAAACATTGTGGTTGCTACCTATCTCATTAGTGTACATGGGATGGCTTTTTAGTCAGGATCAATTCCAGATTCTGAGTGCTGATACTCATATGGTGTGGTTACTACTGTTCGCGGGCCTCGTAACAAGCTTACCTTTGCTCGCTTTTGCATCAGGAGCGCGCCGCCTTAGCCTGACACTGATTGGTTTATTACAGTACATAGGTCCTAGTATTGCATTCCTGATTGCGGTTTTTTATTACCATGAGCCTATGAATGGACAACGCTTAGTGCCTTTTGTACTTATTTGGATCGGTTTGGCTATTTTTAGTGCTGAAGGAATCCTTTTTCAGCACCGTAAGCATAAACAGGTAGTTTTGTAGCGAATAGTTCTTAAAAGCTGTTTAAAATAGAGCAGTTTTACGACTACCTTTTGTTTCAAATTCACAGTACAGTGCTGCAAAATTTATCAGTTATGTGAAATTATGATGAATATTGAAACTCTACAATCCCGTTTTTTTGAAATTAGAAGCAACAAGGCCTTTGAGCTTTTCGTTGTCGCCGTCATACTTTTTTCCGCCTTAGTTATTGGCGCAAAAACCTATGATATACCTACACATATACTTTCAATCATTGTCTGGTTAGATCGTGCAATTACAGCTTTCTTTTTTATTGAGCTGACAATACGGTTTATAGGTGAACCTCATAAGAAAACTTTCTTCAAAAATCCATGGAATGTTTTTGACACCCTGATTGTTGTGGTCAGTATTATTCCTATTCAAGACAGTGAAATGGCATTGATTGGGCGCTTAATTCGTATTTTCCGAGTTTTACGTATGGTGTCGATTGTCCCTGAATTACGCTTGCTACTTAATTCTTTAATTAAAGCACTGCCACAATTGGGCTACGTCATCTTATTGATGTTTATTATTTTTTACATCTACGCTGCGATTGGCTCATCATTCTTTGTCGATATAAATCCGGTTTTATGGGGCGATATATCTATTTCAATGCTGACGCTCTTTAGAGTGATGACCTTCGAAGATTGGACCGACGTTATGTATGAAACGATGGAGGTCTATCCTTTTAGTTGGTTCTTTTACCTAACCTTTATCTTCTTAACCACCTTTGCTTTTTTGAATATGGTGATCGGTATTGTGGTCAACGTAATGGAGAATGAGCACGCTGAAGAAGCTAAAGAAAAAGCCATCGCCGATGGGGATCTTACAATAGAGGATCTGTCTCGCCAGATAGCCGAGCTTAAACAGCTGATAGAACAGCGTAAATAAGCGACCCTATCACCAGCCTATAGCGAATAAACAAGCCCGCTAGAGATAACTCTAGCGGGCTTTTTT
This sequence comes from Neptuniibacter marinus, assembly GCF_001597725.1. Classification (GTDB taxonomy): domain Bacteria; phylum Pseudomonadota; class Gammaproteobacteria; order Pseudomonadales; family Balneatricaceae; genus Neptuniibacter; species Neptuniibacter marinus. The sequence continues at coordinate 40,338 of NZ_LUTR01000005.1, read as the reverse complement.
GTTTTATCTATCACGGGGACCCCTTATGGAAATAAGGTGACGGGATCACCTAACGCCCAAAGGGGGTATTTGCGCATAATATCGACAAATAGCTCAGAGGCTTTGAAGTCCGTTAACCAGCGTTGCAAATGGGGATATGGGGTGGATTCAAACCAGGTTAGATCCACATGGGCACATTGTCTTATAAATGGCACTAATGCCATATCAGCTAAAGTGATCTGATCTGTTACTAAGTATCCCTTGTTGGCTTCCAATAGGGACTCTAATGTTTTGAACCAAGCTTCACATTGGTTCCGATAGAAGGTTTCCGGTTGTTCTGGGTATCGATCTGCATACTTGTAACGATCAAGCCAAGGCTTAAACGATTCATCATTTTGTGTAATCAATGACTCAATCGCTGGGATATAAGGCTCAGAGTACCAGTCATTAGGATCATGTTGAGCTAATGCCCAGCGCATAATATCAATACTTTCATCAATCACTTCGCCACTCGGTAGCTGTAAAACGGGGACCGTGCCTTTAGGAGAGATCGCTAGCATCTCTTCTGGCTTCTCACGGAGTACAATTTCACGTAGCTCTAGCTTCGCACCACTGTAGGCTATAGCGAGCCGAGCTCGCATTGCATAAGGGCAGCGACGAAATGAGTATAAAATAGGCAGCTTAGTCTCTGTCATTATCTTTGCTTAGTCTATTTAGGCTGGTATGCGCAATAGTTTGGTTTAGGGCCAACCATTGGGTGTTTACGACAGGTATCCGGTCTATTTTCGTAGATGATACACAGACGTGTTTTTTGTTCTAAATAGATGCAATCATCATTGGCATAACGTGATAGCGTATACACTTCGGTCTTGTTATTAAAATGACCAACGATCCCCTCTTTCATCAACCGCTTGGCTAAACGTTTAGGTTGTTCATGGGCGTCAAACTCATCAAGTACCCCCATTCGAACAAGATCAGCAAAGCGAACTTCTACCGGCAGGCTACAGCATGTTCCGCGGCAGGATTGACACATTTTGCTTTTGTACTTTACCCATGTCTGTAAATCATCGACATTAGCGGCTGGAATTGGTCTTGTCATCTTGATTACTTAATCGTTCTACTGGAGTTTAAGGCGCGATCATAGCATTATCTAATCACTGAACAAGTCTTATAGCACCGCTATTCTATATATCACTTTGTAAGGAGATTAGATCACCTATGGGTTTAGATAAGGATTTTCTCGATATTTATCGCAAACAGTCCCGTTGGCGTCTTATTGATGAACCTATTGCTGATAGTCCTCAGGCGGCCTTAAAAAGAGATAGCGAACTGCTTAAAGAGGTGGCTTGTGGTAAGCGAGGGGCAACAGCTCGTCTCTGGGAGGTTCCTCAGTGTTTAGTTGTAACAAGGAAGGAAACACGCTTTCCTACGTTTAATCAGGCTTGTGAGGCACTACAGAAGCAAGGATGGCCTGTGATTGTCCGTGATAGTGGTGGTACGTCGGTACCTTTGCACCCAGGTATTATTAATTTCTCAATTATCTTTCCTAAAACAGGCGATGATGATTTTGATCTTGATGATATATATATGGCCTTGTGTGAGCCGATTAAAAGAGCCTTGCTGCAGTTAGGCCTTTCTGCAGACTATGGAGAGACTCCAGGCTCTTATTGCGATGGACGCTATAACCTGAATGTAAATGGATTAAAAATCACAGGGACCGCACAAAGGATCATGGTTTCCCCTGCTAATACAAAAGCGATTAAACAAGCAGTTTTAGCGCAAGCGATGCTGATGGTTGAGGCGGATGCTATTGCGGGCACCCACCAAGTGAATAAATTTTATACTTTGGCGGGGAATGCGCGTCAGTTTGATCCTTTAGTTGCCACCAGCATCCAGGATCTATTAGCTAAAGCGCAAACAACCAGATCTTTAGTCTCACTGACCACCACAATGCGAGCATTGATCTCGGAAGAGTTTAATTTACTTCTCTGCAATTAAATCATCATATTTTTGTCATATAGAGCCCATATAATTTACCCATGTTCAAGGATAAGTAACGACGGACGGGCAACGGACTGCCATCCCACTTAACGTCACTCTTCTAAGTGTTTTTCCTCCCCTACTTTAATCATTTTAAGCTTCCTGATTTAATAGCAGAACATTAACTTAGATATAGAAGCGACACCTATGCGTGCAATCAAGCCTTATTCTCAAGCTGACCTTAAAAAAGTTATTAATGAGCTGGCGACTACTTTCGGTGATCGTATTCACTTATCACAGATCGTACGAGAGCAGCATGGAGGTGGTGATGACAGCTATGGCAATCTTCCCCCTGATGCGGTGATTTACCCCTTTAGCACAGAAGAGGTCGCTCAGATTGTTACACTTTGCAATAGATATAAGATTCCGGTTATCCCTTTTGGCGCAGGCTCTTCCGTTGAAGGACATTTACTTGCGGTCAAAGGCGGAATATCGATCGATCTATCTGAGATGAATCAGGTTATAGAAATTAATGCGGCCGATATGGATTGTCGTGTTCAAGCAGGTGTAACCCGAGAGCAACTAAATACAGCGCTGCGTTATGATGGGTTGTTTTTCCCCATAGATCCCGGTGCTAATGCATCCATTGGGGGAATGGCATCCACTCAAGCCTCAGGCACTAATGCGGTTAAGTATGGAACAATGAAAGATGCGGTTATTGGCTTAACCGCCGTTGTAGCTTCCGGTGAGATTATTAAAACCGGTTCGCGAGCAAGGAAGAGTTCTGCCGGCTATGATCTTACACAGCTACTGGTAGGCTCTGAAGGCACCTTAGCGGTAATTACGGAGGTACAGTTACGTTTACATCCCGTTCCCGAAATAATAAAGGCTGCAGTTTGTAGTTTTGATACTGTGGCAGCGGCAGTCGATACTGTGATTAACGCTAGGCAGACGGCTATCCCTATGGCCAGAATTGAATTACTTAATAGTCTGCAAATGCAGGCCTGTATCCAATATTCAAAATTAGAAGGGTTTGAAGCAAAACCGACTCTTTTTATCGAATTTAATGGCACAGAAAAGAGTGTGGCTGAGCAAATTAATTTATTTAAAGATATAAGCGGTGAATTTGGAGGCAGTAAGTTTAAATGGGCAGAAACAACAGAGCAGCGCAATCTACTTTGGAGCGCCCGTCATCACGCTTATCATGCGACTCAGCAGTTACAAGCCAAGAGTAAAGTACTTACAACCGATGTTTGTGTGCCTATATCTAAATTGGCAAAAAGCATATTGCAGGCAGAGCAAGATGCTGAGGCAAGCGGACTGCAGTGTACTATTGTTGGCCATGTTGGGGATGGTAACTACCATCTATTGATAGTGATGGACCCAACTAGCCGTGATCAAGTTGAGCAGGCTAAACAGTTATCATCTCAGGTAGTTAATACCGCACTTAACTTAGGTGGAACTTGTACAGGTGAGCATGGTATTGGCTTAGGTAAAAAGGAGTTTCTAAAGTTGGAACATGCAAGATCAATAGAGATTATGAAAACGATAAAAATGGCCTTAGATCCCAAAAATATTATGAACCCAGGTAAAATATTCGACCTATAGGCTTATTCATACACTCTTATCATCGTTATCTAGGCTGGTGGGGGCTCTAACCACACTCGCCATGTTGTTGAACCGTTAACCTGTAAATAATAGCGTCCGGGCTGCTCTAAAATATAACTATCCTCTCCGCCTCCGCCGATATGAAGGTTTTCAACAACATCGCCCTCTTCGTTATAAATAGCCATAACAAAGATAGAACCATCGCTTTGAAAGCGAATTTGAGTGGGTTCAGTGAGAGTAAATAGCTCAGTTTTGAGTGTATGCTTACCTGAGAACTGGGGCTCATTGTTACCCATTAAATCCTCAATAACTAAACTGTCATAGCAATTAAGCCGCTGATACTGATCCTCGATAATTTTACATTTATTAAAGGCTTTAGTAATAGGGTCTGCATAGAGGTGCGCACTTAAAGAGCTCGTTAAAACGAATCCTATTATTGGCGTTTGCCACTTGCTTTTCACAGTCAATCTCCTCACTCAGCGCTTTGTAATAATTTAAGGCTGTTAAACTGTTTAGCTTCTGTTTTGATCTTACAGCTTCGCTCATCTTCGGCGTTACTACAGGTAACTTGTAGACCATCGGGGTAATGGCTTAGGTTTTTACAGGAGATAAAAAACTCAATACTTCCATCAGACCGTTCAGTGCGAAGAAGGTCGTTTTTTATACAATCAGATTTCATCGCGACAAGGCGAATTACTTGATAATCCTGTACCGCAGCATGCCCCTCAATAACATAAAACGCAATCAGGATAGATAATAATTTACGCACGATTATTGGCTCCCTCAAATAATATGAAAAGAGCTTAACATTAAAGGTCTATTTTCTTGATTTTCGGGAAAAGAAAAGCACCAAAGTAGGAGTCGTTTGAACAAAACGTCAGGCATAAAAAAAGCGGCCCTTATAGGGCCGCAATAATGCAAGAAGCTAAATGAATAGCAATGGACGATAGATAACCTATCGTCCGAAAGCTTCCTATTTAGAAGAAGCCTAGAGGATTAGCGCTGTAGCTTACCAACATGTTTTTAGTCTGCTGATAATGCTCAAGCATCATCTTATGGTTTTCACGGCCTACACCTGACTTCTTGTAACCACCGAACGCAGCATGTGCTGGGTACAAGTGGTAGCAGTTCATCCAAACACGACCAGCCTGAATGCCGCGACCCATGCGGTATGCAAGATTAGTATCACGTGTCCATACACCAGCACCTAAACCAAATTCAGTATCGTTAGCAATTTCTAACGCTTCTGCTTCATCTTTAAAGGTAGTGATGGCAACAACAGGACCAAAGATCTCTTCCTGGAAGACGCGCATTTCGTTTGTGCCTTTGATTAGTGTTGGCTGGATGTAATAACCAGAACCAAATTCACCTTCCAGCTTCTCAATACCGCCACCCATAAGGATTTCAGCACCTTCTTCACGACCGATATCCATATAACCTAGGATCTTGTCGAACTGTTCTTGAGAGGCTTGTGCACCAACCATTGTTTCAGTATCAAGTGGGTTACCACGTTTAATCTGACCAGCACGTTCAATAACTTTAGCGATGAACTCATCAGCGATGTCTTCTTGTACAAGAATACGTGATGGGCAAGTACATACTTCACCTTGGTTAAAGTAAGCAAGTACCGCACCTTCGATTGCTTTGCTAACGAACTCATCTTCTTGAGCTAGCACGTCTTTGAAGAATACGTTTGGTGATTTACCACCCAACTCAGTCGTAGAAGGAATAATGTTTTCAGCTGCACACTTCATGATGTGTGAACCTACTGGCGTAGAACCAGTGAAGGCAATTTTAGCAATACGCGTACTTGTTGCTAGCGCTTGGCCTGCTTCAGCACCAAAACCGTTAACAATGTTTAGCGTACCAGCAGGAAGAAGATCACCAATGCACTCCATCAAAATAAGGATAGAAACAGGCGTTTGCTCAGCAGGCTTAAGAACAATCGTGTTACCTGCAGCTAGCGCTGGAGCGATTTTCCAAGCAGCCATTAGCAATGGGAAGTTCCAAGGAATAATCTGACCAACAACACCTAGTGGCTCATGGAAGTGGTATGCAACGGTTGTTTCATCAATTTCACCAATTGAACCTTCTTGAGCACGGATGCAACCTGCAAAATAACGGAAATGATCAGCCATTAGAGGCACGTCAGCTGCCAAGGTTTCACGTACGGCTTTACCGTTATCCCATGTTTCAGCAACAGCAAGGCGTTCTAGATTTTCTTCAATACGGTCAGCAATTTTAAGTAGAACATTTGAACGATCAGTTGTAGATGCTTTACCCCAAGCATCTTTCGCTGCTTCTGCAGAGTCAATAGCAGCATTGATATCTTCTTCAGTTGAGCGTGGAATTTCGCATATAGCTTCGCCCGTTACTGGTGAGTGGTTTGTAAAATATTGTCCATTAATGGGCGCAACCCACTGACCATTAATAAAGTTTCCATAACGTTCTTTGAAAGAAACTACAGCGCCGTCTGTACCTGGCTTTGCGTAAATCATCTTCGAAATGCCTCTTGTTTTTATCTACTGTCAGGAGTGTTGGACAGTATGGTTATTTTTACATACCCATATTAACGACCCACCAAGAAGCACAGGTATCATTCCTTGGCATCAAAAAAATACTTATTTGGTACTACTTATCGAGGCCCCTGCTTAACATATATTGACATTTAAAATAGAAATCCCATACAAAACAAAACTATAACATATTGATAAACATGAAGTTTATTTTTTAAAACTCCATCTATATTGTACTGCAAATAATAATATCCTAATTTATGCTTTTTAGTGCTGACTTGCCGAATGTGTGTACATTAATCGTACTCAGGGCTATAAACGCTAAATTAATCCTCTTTTTTACGGCCGGAGCCAATACAGTGACGAAGGTATATACAGTAAAAAGCTGGCAAGAATTTTTGACGCTAGTCGAATCGGAAGAGCTTCGAGGCTGGGCCTTTCGTGGTCAATGCGATGCAACTTGGGATTTAGAAAGTTCACTTACTCGACGCCTAAAACAATTCGTACCTCAAGCCCGCTGGGCTGAACAAGAGGGCCGTGCTATTCGTGTCTTTAAACGTAAAGCCCATTACTTTTTACATGATACCTCTGCACTTAATGATGACTTTCGCTGTTTAGCACTTATGCAGCATCACGGCGCCCCTACACGATTACTAGATTTTACCAAATCTCCTTATGTTGCTAGTTACTTCGCTCTCCACTCCAGCACAACGACGGCTGCAGTCTATGCAGTAAACACGCCCGCACTTTGGCATGAAGCGACCCCACCAGGCTTCCCTGAGCAAACAAGGGATGCCATAGACCCTCGCAAGCATGACCTGCTGCACAAGTATTACCTGTCTAACCAATACCCCGTGGTGTGGCCTGGAGAGCCCTGGTCTATGGATCGTCGCATTGTTGCTCAAGCAGGGACTTTTATGATCCCTGGAAAGATCGATGTATCGGTTGCTGAGTTATTAACTAATTACGATTATAACGATATTATTCTTGCCAAAATCATCATACCTAATGAGATAAGGTCAGAAGCGATGGAAGCGCTCTATCGAATGAATATTAGCCATGCAACACTCTTCCCTGATTTGGATGGTTTAGCACGCTCTATATCCTATGAACTGGAAGCCAGCTGGGTTGGTTCATCAGCCAACACTCATTCAAATTAAGCACGCAATAAACGATTAAATAAGTGAACTCAAAAAGGCTTATCGTAAAGTGTTCTTCAATTTTTTACCCCGCAGACCTATCGCAATAGATAAATGAGACGACTCTCATTACAATGCGATTACTTATATGTATTAGGTCATCACAATGTATACTCAAACGCCAGAGATAGAATCTATTAACGCATGGTCATCCCCTCTGTTCGTAACTACAAATCCGGACCACGAATTTATTAAAGAGGATTTGCTTGCGTATATCTATGAGTATCAACAGCATCAATCCCATGCAATTGATAGCCAGGTAGCAGTAACCGCTAAACATCAATTGTTTGAAAGTAAGTTAAATTTTCTTGAGACTGAGTTGCCAGCTATCATTGAAGCCCGCCGGATGCTCGAAGAGCTGCTGTCTGCCGTAGTTGCCGAAGTAAATAGTGGTTGCTGGCCAGAAGGCGTTGAAGGTGAAGCAACAATAATAGAGTCATGGTTTCATGTTACAAAAGATGGTGGATATCACGATATCCACTCCCACCCAAACTGTTCATGGTGTGGCATTTATTATCTAGAATCTGGTGAGTGCGCGTTGGACGCTCGCAATGGTGTTAATCGCTTTTATGACCCAAGAATTAATGCGGATCATTATGCCGATGCTGGTACTGCTTATTTAGGCGAACAAGGCTTTTGGGACTTTGAACCCGTTGAGGGACAAATTGTTATCTTCCCCTCTTATCTTAAACACTCAGCACTGCCCTACTTTGGAAAAAAAGACAGGGTCGTTATTGCCTTTAACAGCATTATCGATTTAGTTTAACCAGAAAATAGATCTTAAGTTACCTAAACACCGGCAGGCATACCTAGTCGGTTTTTGTATCTTGATTAAGCTTTCCTCTCTAAGCATGTAACAGCAATCGCTTGTATCCACAGGAAAGAATATTAGTGTTATTTATTTTCTAGTTTAGAAGCTATCCTCTGTCTTTGCTAAACTATATTCCTAATTAATATCTGTCACTTAGAGCCCAAACTTAATAAGCCTTATAAGTAAAGCTGACGACCTCATAGATTAAACAATACTTTAAAACCAAAAAAGCCAACTATATCAGTTGGCTTTTTATGCTGGGACAGGCTAAGCGCTGAAATCAACGCTTAGTCGTAATTCCGAAGAATTACTAAGGTAGTTTGAATGTCCAAACTGTGCCACCTTGGTTAAGGTGTTTAACACGTTTAGCCACTTCACCACCCCATAGAGGTACTGCACCACCCCAACCAGAAACGACAGATAGGTACTGTGAACCATCCTGTTCCCAAGTTATTGGAGAGCCTACGATGCCTGAACCCGTGTTAAATTTGTATTTAACTTCACCGTTCTTAGCGTCTAGACCAAGCAAGTAGCCTTCTGGCGTACCGAAGAATACTAAGTTACCTTTAGTCGATAGCACACCACCCCATAGAGGAGAGTAGTTTTTGTAGCGCCATACTTCTTTACCCGTTTTTGGATCCATCGCACGCATAACACCAATGTAATCATCGTTCATTGGTTTAATCGTGAACCCTGCACCTAGGTAAGCAGCGCCTTTCTTATAGGCTGTTGGCTCATTCCAGATATCCATCGCCCATTCGTTTGATGGTACATAGAACAGACCTGTATCTTGGCTGTAAGAGATAGGCATCCAGTTTTTACCACCCAAGAAACCTGGGACAGCGTGTACAGAACTACCTTTCTTACCATCTTTAGAGTCAGCAGGGTTACCTGGACGGAACGCTTCATCATAAATTGGACGGCCAGTCTTAGGATCTAGACCTTTAGCCCAAGTAATTTCGTCTATAAATGGGAAGCCTCGGATGAAATCACCGTTTTCACGATTCAAGACATACATGAAACCGTTACGGTCAGCTGTTGCAGCCGCTTTAACCGTTTTACCACCTTCTTTATAGTCAAAAGAAACCAGCTCGTTTACACCATCGTAATCCCAGCCATCATGTGGAGTAGTCTGGAAATGCCATACGATTTTACCTGTATCAGGGTCAATTGCTAGACGAGAAGATGAGAACAAGTTATCACCTGGACGTAGGTGAGAGTTCCATGGTGCAGGGTTACCTGTACCGAAGAACAGTAGATCAACGTCAGCGTCGTATGTGCCGCCTAACCATGTAGCAGCACCACCGCTTTTCCATAGATCACCAGGCCATGTTTTACCTGCTTGGCCACCGGAAATGCCGTTCTCAACTTTCTTACCATCTTTCCAGATGTAGCCCATGTGGCCTTCAACGGTAGGACGAGTCCAAGCAAGTTTGCCTGTTTTAGCATCGTAAGCTTCAACTTTACCAACGATACCAAACTCACCACCAGATACACCAGTGATTACCTTGCCTTTTACAATGATTGGTGCAGCGGTAATAGAGTAACCCGCTTTGTAATCTTCAACAGTTTTCTTCCAAACAACCTTACCCGTCTTGTTGTTTAGGGCAACAAGCTTAGCGTCAAGCGTACCGAAGATAACTAGGTCATCATAAAGTGCAACACCACGGTTGATAACGTCACAGCAAGGCATGATGCCGTCAGGTAGACGTGCATTGTATTCCCATAGCTCTTCACCTGTTTTAGTGTCAACAGCGAATACACGAGAGTAAGAAGCAGTAACGTACATTACGCCATCTTTAACCATCGGCTGTGATTCTTGACCGCGCTGTTTTTCACCACCAAAAGAAAACGCCCAAACCGGACGCATATCTTTAACTGTTTCTGTATTGATTTTGTCCATTGGACTATAGCGCTGACCACGAAGGCCCATGCCGTAAGTCAACACATCACCTGTTGTCATCTGGTCGTTAAGGATATCTTTATCAGTAACACCAGCTTGAGCCGTGCCTGCAATAGCCATTGCTGCAACTAAGGCTGACAGAGTGAATTTCTTCATTGTACGCTCCTCTACGGATATTTATTATTAGCGTTCAGAGAGAGTCGGGAAAAATTCCCAATCCATGCGCTCATTGTTTTTCTTTACCGCTTTTTCAACAATTAAACAGCGGAAGTAGTTTCTTCATCCCTTAGTAGTAATACCAGAAAGACATAAAATACGAGACAATACCTAACGAAACGCTTATTCCTTTTAATTCAATAAGTTAGCAGCCTTTTATGGCTGCTATATAAAGAGAACATCTTACAGAATAAATTCTAGTCGAATTTTAGGAAAGGAACAGGAGAAAGGGAAAATATCAAAAATACAGCTCTTCATACTTGGGATAAAGATGGGCAACAGTCTTAACAAACTCTGTTCGAGTCAGTTGAATCGAATCAAACTCAGCACTAATCGGCAGCCTAATTACTTCCGTCATGCTCAGCCCAGCTTTTGCTGCATCTGTTAATGTTTTATCCAACCACTGCAAATAAGACTTCATCTGCGCTAAAGGACGATGATCCATCGTAACAGGACCATGACCCGGTACAATATGCGTATATTTAAAGCTTTCAAGTCGGTCGATGTCATCCATCCAAGTCGCTAACCCTGGTGTATGCGGCGTTGTGAGTGCACGCTGATAAAATACGATATCCGACGCAAATAATACGCCTGTTTTTTCATCATAGATGACAAGATCAGCACCACTATGCCCTGAAAAAGCACTCAATTGAAAACGGTGACTGCCTAAGGTTAAATGATCAGATTCAATTACCGTGGTCGGCAGCTGAACTTCAGTGGAGCGCATCCAGTCGCCGACTAAGCGGTACATATTTTCAGCAAAGCTATCACCATCCTGTTTTATCTGCTGCTTAGTTTTAGGCAGGGACAATATTTCAATATCCTTAAAGGCCTGATTACCTAAAAAGTGATCCGGATGTTGGTGGGTATTAAAAACATATTTGATCGGTTTGTCCGTTACAGAGGCGATAACCGCCCGCATCTCTTTACCGTATTTTAATGAAGGGCCGGTATCAATAACGACAACACCATCCTCAGTAACCACGAAGCTGGTATTAACAATATTTCCTCCATTTCTATTGGAAAAATCTTCAAGCTTACCCTGCAAAACCCATGTATTGTCAGCAATTTTTTGTGGTTTCAAATCATAACTGAGAGGAGCTGCCATAAGCGGCCCTGCGACAACGAGTAAACTAGCTATAACAATCTTTTTGCTAATCATTGCGATCCCCAAAGTTTAAAGCTCTTGCTCAAATTCGTTACCACCATTATCCCTTAGCCAGATTCTGTGTTTTTTAGACGCATCTCGAACATCAAAGGTAATAACAGGATTCTCGCTCACAGGTGGTGAGAGCTCCATACGTGCTAACGGCTCACCACCCTCAGAACGAACAGAAATGGTCTCGATATAAAATTCAGGGATTGCGTCAACAAGTCCTGTATCCATCGGATGGATAACTTTGAATTTATAGCGCCCACCCTCCTCTCTTGGGAATAAGCGGCTCTTCATCTCACCTAAATGGCTTTCCCAGTATGGATCAGCGTTTGCCATGCTCGGTGTTGAGCACCCTCCGCCTGCAGCCTCCAAGTAACGCCCACCTATATGCCAAACACCATCTTTCGTCAGAACTGCCGCTCTAACTGCAGTGCTTTGCTGAACTTTTATTCTTAACGACATGCGAGGAATGATGTCGGGATGGGGGTGGTAGGTAAAGATGTGTTGAATTGGATTGAGATCTGCCCAAGAGATAATACGCTGGATATCTCCACTCAATGCGCTTGCATCAACCGTGATGGGTACTTGCGTTGGGTCTTCAGCAAACTCGGGGAGTTCGACCTTAACCTGATCATCAAACACATAAGGCTCATTACCTATGAATGTTTTACGCATGTAATCCCAAAGCGGTGACTCTAAAGGATCCGTAACCGCATAAGCAGGAAGCGATATTACAGCACTCAAAGCGAGTGCTGATATTTTCTGTTTCATCGTTTAACCTCTTAATTATTTTTATAGATGTTAAACCGCTATAAAAAAGACACTACATCATGATTAGTTAACGTCCAAATACAGCGATGGCTTTTCATAGGTTAAACCATAAGATTGGTAGATTTTAGCCATATCACCGTTGCGGACCATTTTATCAACAACCTCTTCGATAGCATAACCTAATTGGCGATAGCTAGTTTTAACCGCCATACCAATATCCCATTTCTGTTTACCCATAGAAGGATAACTGTTTGTGGCAAATTTAAAGTTAGGATCGCCAGCTTTATTAACTAACCAGTCGATCTCTGCCCGCATTGCCATAACCGCATGCACTTCACCGTTCTGCATACCCTTAAAGGCTTCTCGTGCATTTGTATAGTGGTGAGTTTTTTCGCGCATACGTCCGCCAAAAGCAGACGTTAAGTAAAAATCGGGCAGACTATCGATCTCAACACCAATCGGATGGTATTGAAAAACAGCAACCGTAGAGACGTTATCAATCTTACGACTATCGTACGTAACCTTCCAACTTTCTCGTTGGTATGGACCAAACATGACCACCATGTCGTTAATAACGGCACCGGTAGAATCTTGCATATAGGCAAATTCACGGTCATAGGGAACGCGCATCATCACATCCGCAACTTTTTTAAGCGCGAGAGCTCCTTGTTCCTCGTCCTTATCTAAATAATGTCCTTTCCAAACATTATTTCGCAAATCATCTTCGAGGTTTTCATCCGGAGTAATCCAATGGGTCTTAAAGTTAACGCCCAAGCCTTTAGCTATACGCTTACCCACTTCAACATCAACGCCCACCGCCTTTCCATCTTCAATATAAGAGTAAGGCGGAAAATCTCGATAAAAACCAACGGTCAAATAGCCACTATCTATTACGTCGTCGTAATAACGAGCTTGCGCCAGGCTGCTGAGCAGGCTGGCGCAAGTGAAAACAGTAGCATAAAATAGGCTATGTTTATTCATCAGTAGTACGAGTCTCTAAGTATGCGCGGATTGCCCATAAGGCTTCTTGACTAAGAGTATCAGCCATTTTAGGCATATAAACACGGCCGTCACGTACGGCACCGTTAATTACACGGTATTTAAACCACTCATCACCTTCGATACCTGACTCAAGGTAACGCAGATCCGGTGCAATACCGCCAGAAATAGCATCAAGGCCGTGACAACGAGCGCAATTTTGAGTGTAAGCAGATGCACCTATCTCTACTGCAAGCTTATGGTTTTCATAGTCTGGTGTATATGGGTTGGTCTCCAACCACTCATCCCCAAGCATTTTAAGACCTGTTACATCAACGCTTTGAGGTACTACATCCCCATGCGCCATTGCTTGGCCAGACAAAACAGCCGCTAACATTCCAGCTGTAGTTAATCCCAGTATCTTTTTATTTATTGACATCTCTATTCACCACTTAGTTTTTATACGGTCCGCCTTGCCTGGTATTACACTGTGTCAAAAAAGACCAGGCTCTACTCTTTGCAATCATCCTAATCGCAGCTGGCGAGAATACTTATTATTAGCCAGAGTCACCCACTCCAGCCGTTATCCCTATATGATATTGCTTGTGCAAAATCAGCAAGAATTGTACTTTGGGTTTCAAAAACTAGTCCCTTGGTACCAGATCATCACACAGTAGTACTTAAGTACTATTATTATGCCTAAGCAAATAGAACCAAAGTTCTAAGACCTTAAGTCTAAATGAGAATGATTCTTCTTTGCATGAGTTGTCCTTTATACCTCCTATTCAAACTAAAAATATTGAAGCTCTATTATAGGAAAAGCTCTTTTCTACAAAGCTGGCAAATCTATATTTACAGCCTCTATAACCTTTTTAACTGTAATCATCCAGCTCAGCCTTATATTTTACGCTCTTTCAGCCTACCACCCAGTAACTGAATACAAGATAAATAAAACATATAAATTTACGAGGGTGTTTCTTTATCAATAACTTATACCTTTTCGCGAAGTATTAGTTTTTCGTTTTTTATCGCGAAAATATCCCAGCATCGAAAGGCATATTTCCCTTAAGGAAGGGCTACTATCCCATATTACTTGGGCTTGATTCCGTAGCCGCGTGTCTGTCGGCAAAACTAGAATCTCAATGCTCGATTTACAAAAAAATAAAACGCTATTCGTTTACAGGGTTTATGAAAATGACAAAAATAATAGGAACGGGAATCAAGCCTCTATGTGTTGCGATCACTTTGTCGCTCGCAGCTACTACAGCAATTGCTAAACCTGTCACTTGGAATGACATTAAGAATGATGCCAACACTCCAGAAGATGTTCTTGGCTATGGTATAGGACCAAAAGCTCAGCGCTGGAGTGATTTAACTAAAATCAACGATAAAAATATAGATGCCCTTGTTCCTGCATGGTCATTCTCTTTTGGCGATGAGAAACAGCGCGGTCAAGAATCACAAGCACTTGTGCATGATGGCATTATCTATATTACAGGTTCTTATTCACGTATATTTGCCGTAGATGCTAAAACAGGTAAAAAAATCTGGTCTTACTCTTACCGCCTACCGGATGACATTCGTCCTTGTTGTGACGTAGTTAACCGTGGTGCTGCAATTTTTGGTGATCTTGTATACTTCGGTACGCTAGACGCTGCTATCGTAGCGCTTGATAAGAAAACCGGTAAAGTGAAGTGGAAGAAAAAATTCGGTGACCATACCGCAGGTTACACAATGACCGGTGCTCCTACGATCATTAAAGATCAAAAGACAGGCAAAGTTCTTTTGATTCATGGATCTTCTGGTGATGAGTTTGGTGTTGTAGGTAAATTGTTTGCACGCGACCCAATGACAGGTGAAGAGATCTGGATGCGTCCTTTCGTAGAGGGTCACTACGGCCGTCTAAATGGCAAGAAAGGCACACCTACCGGCGATCCCAAAGCACCATCTTGGCCTGATGATCCAAATTCACCAACGGGTAAAGTTGAAGCATGGAGCCATGGTGGTGGTGCCCCTTGGCAGTCAGCTAGTTTCGATATAGAAACCAATACAATTATCATTGGTGCGGGCAACCCTGCTCCTTGGAATGGTTGGGCGAGAACATCACCAGGTGGAAACCCAGCTGATTACGATAGCTTATACACATCTGGCCAGGTTGCTGTTGATCCATCTACAGGCGAAGTTAAGTGGTTCTATCAACATACACCTAACGATGCTTGGGATTTCTCCGGTAATAACGAATTAGTACTTTTTGAGTACAAAGACAACGGTAAAACAATTAAAGCAACAGGTCATGCTGACCGTAACGGTTTCTTCTATGTAGTTAACCGTGAGAATGGCGACTTCATCCGAGGTTTCCCATTTGTTGACAATATCACTTGGGCAACACATATCGATCCTAAAACGGGTCGTCCAGTAGAAGTTGAAGGTCAACGCCCTGCTCTTCCTGAAAAAGGCAAGAAAAAAGGTAAGTCTATAGAAGTATCACCTCCATTCTTGGGCGGTAAAAACTGGAACCCTATGGCTTATAGCCAAGATACTGGCCTTTTCTATCTAGGTGCTAACCACTGGAAAGAAGATTACTGGACTGAAGAAGTTCACTATAAAAAAGGTGCAGCATACTTAGGGCAAGGTTTCCGTATCCGTAAGATGTATGACGACCATGTTGGTGTGCTTCGTGCAGTTGATCCTAAAACAGGCAAAATTGCATGGACTCACAAAGAAAAATTACCATTATGGTCAGGGGTTCTTGCCACTAAGGGTAACCTTATCTTTACAGGTACAGGCGAAGGCTTCCTAAAAGCATTTGATGCTAAAACAGGTAAAGAGCTATGGAAATTCCAGACAGGTTCTGGGATTGTATCCTCGCCTGTAACTTGGACTCAGGATGGTGAGCAGTATATCGGTATCGCAAGTGGTTACGGCGGTGCTGTACCTCTATGGGGTGGCGATATGGCTGACTTAACTAAGCCTGTTTCTCAAGGTGGTTCATTCTGGGCGTTTAAACTAAAGACTAAATAAAAATTAGTTTTACGCTTTATTTAAATAGATTCTAATCTATCTATGTAGCCCTCTTTCATCACTATGATAAGAGGGCTTTTTTTTGGAGCACACATGAAATTTATTATCCCTATTGGGCTCTTATTTTGCGCATCGAATCTTTTTGCAGATGAGATGATTATCAATGGTTGTAAAATAGAACCTAAAGCACAATGTGCAAACATGGATCTATCTGGTGCTAATTTAAGGCTTGTCGACCTTCGCAACGCAGATCTAAGTGGTGCGAACCTATCGGGAGCCGACTTACGTCATGCGATCTTAAAAAATGCAAATCTAAGCAAAGCAAACTTATCAAAGGCAAATCTAGCCCGCGCAGACATGAGACATACTTCAGTTAAAGGAGCTAATCTGTCATCTGCCAACCTTGAAGCAATTAATGGTTGGACGCTTTTTGGCCAAGGTGCAAACTTTAACGACGCCAATTTATATGGCGCAAACCTAGAATTTTCTAGATTAAGTAATGCTAAATTTGAGAGAGCAGTATTACGGGCGGCTAACTTAGAAATGGCATGGATGACCAAAACTATTCTAACAGGCGCTACGTTAGAAAATGCCAACCTACAAGAAGCCAAACTGAATGGCGCATCACTAGAGAATGCAATATTCACAGGCGTACAGAAACGCTATGCGTCATTCCAAGCAACATATATGGAAGGATGTGTAGATTGCCCATTTGATTGGGCAAGGGATTAAACAATTATGGACAATGCACCGGTGCATAGAACCGGTGCACTCTGCCTTAACTGTAGTCGCTCAGACTTTAACTGACGTCTACACCAACTTTAACTACACCGGTTTCTATCGCCAAATGAACTAATTCAGCAGTAGAGCTGATCTGTAATTTACTTTTCAATATAGAGGTGTAGTTGGATACTGTTTTATTGCTGATAAATAGTTGTTCAGATATCTGCTGAACGCTACAGCCTTGAGCCAACATAACAAAAATTTCGAACTCCCTTTGTGTCATATCTTTAAGGCGCTGATCTTTCTGTTCTGGGCGAGTAACCGCTAAGCGCATAGCTAATTCATGTTCAACATATAACTGGCCTGCAGCCACTTTTTTAACCGCATCAATTAATATTTCAGGGGTGCAGCTTTTTGTAATATAGCCTTTTGCCCCAGCCTCCATTGCTTGCGCCACCACTGGTGATTCATCGTACATACTAAAAAACAAAACATTGATATTTGAATCACGTTGTAAAATACGTCGCGTAGCTTCAACTCCACTAATTCCCTGCATATTAACATCCATAATTACAATATCAGGCTTATCTGTTTGGCAAAGGTTAAATGCTTGATCACCATTACTGGCTTCTAATACATCACAAGGCGCAAGCATCGTTGATAACAAGCTTGAGTAGCCCTGACGAACTACAGCATGGTCGTCCGCGATAATTATTTTCATACTTCCTCCACCTCAATAACAGGGATCTCCATAGAAACCATACTGCCACCTTCGGCTAACTGTTTGAAATTTAAAGTACCTTGCATACAGCGCGCTCGTTCCTGCATGGATCTTAACCCTAATCCTGAACCTTTAGAGCAGTCTGCCCCGATACCATTATCACTCACGATTAACTTAAGCGAATCACTCTCCTCTTTAAGAGTTAGATCGACCAAGCTTGCTTGGGCGTGTCGCGCGATATTATTAAGCGCTTCTTGAATGATTCTATATATATGCGTGTTGTTTTCATCTGATAATGAAATAAGCGATTCTGGAAAGTGGAGGTCAACCTTTATATGGTGAGATTGGCTCCAGGTTTCAACCAGCGTCCGTATTGCATCAAGCAACCCTAATTGCTCTAAAATGACGGGATGTAGTTTACGAATTAATTGCCTAAAGCTTACATGCATCGCATCGCAATTAACCGTTATCTGTTCGCCTACAGCTGAAACCATGTCTGGATTATTTGCTGATGCTTTTATTAAATAGGCTTGAGCCCTGATACCTGTTAAATACTGCCCTAGGTCATCATGTAGCTCCCGTGCTAAGTGAGCCCGTTCCTTTTCCTGTAAACGCATCAGCTCATGAGTTAAGCGTGCATTATCTTGTTCCGCGTTCTCAAGAGCGAGAGCCATTGCGTTAAAGTGTTCAGATAAATCATTGATTTCTCTGATTGAATAGTGATCAAGCCGAGCCGTAAATCGACCCTTTTCTATATCTTTTAGCGCATTCAAAAAATCGGTTACCGGTTTAACGCCGTGCCTGACTCCAATATAGATTGCAAGATTTGATAATAGCGCACTTAATGTAAATAACACTAAAACACTTTGGACGGATTCCCACACCTCTTCAACTTCATCAGAGGTATCCGCTTGCAAACGTAACGCTCTACCATCAGATAGATACCTGAAGTATTGCTTTTCCTCTATGTGATCAAGCCCTGGTATCATGTTAAAAAACCATTCGGGCACTTCATCAGAATGATGGGGAGGCTGGTCGTTACTTGAAAGCTGTGTATTATCAACAATAGATAGATGGACATGGCGCGTTTCGCCATCAAGTAGATTTTTTAATAACTCTTCGTCTGTAACAGCGGCACTTAAAAGTTGATGGGTAAAGCTTACGCCCGCGGAAACTTCTCGAGTGATATCTTTAGTTGCTTGCTGAAGCATGCCATATACCGTCACCAAAAGGGCAAACAAAAATACGAGTGCAACAACCAAATTTAAACGCAAAACAGCTTTCATCTACATACCTAATCTAGAATATGACGAAGTTAAAGTTCCGCCAACAGCTAGTATGCAAACGTCAGTGGGTCGGGCAGTATTCCTCTATAGCAGTATTCAAACTAGCACTTAGGTACTGAATTGCACCCGCCTTTTCAGTTTAGTGGGCTATTTTGATAACACCAGCCTCGATTGCCAAGTGAACTAATTCCGCAGTGGAGCTGATTTTCAATTTACTTTTTATGGTGGTTACATAGTTTGAAATAGTCTTAATATTTAGCGATAGAGTGTCAGAAATAACTTGATTACTTTGACCTCGCGCTAACATAACAAAGACTTCAAATTCGCGCTGCGTCAACTCTCGCAAACGTTCATCGGAAATATTTTGTGAATTTAGCGCTAATTTCATAATTAACTCATATTCAATGAATATTTCACCTTTAGATATTTTTGTTACTGCTTCAACGAGGGTTTTAGGGGAGCCTGATTTAGTGATATATCCCATAGCACCAGTATCTAACGCTTGCTTAACGATAGGTGCTTCATCATACATACTAAAGAATAGCACTTTTGCATCATTATCTACTTGCAGAATACGGGTGGCCGCTTCAATGCCACTAATACCTGGCAAGTTAATATCCATAATTACAATGTCTGGCAGCTCCTTCTGATAGAGTTCGCAGGCCTCTTCTCCACACGCCGCTTCAACGATTTCGCAATCCTTAATAACCGTCGGAAGAACACTTGCGTATCCTTGTCGCACAACCGAGTGGTCATCAGTAATTAGGATTTTCATGAAGTCTCCAGATAGGAAAAATAATATCCCCCATCCTACCATGAAAAACAGGCTATTTTACCTATCTGTGAAGGGTAAACTAAGATAAAAATACTCGCCTGAATCTTTAGGCGAGTATTTTGCTATAAACAACAACTAAGGCGTTATTATTTAACGTTAAATACGCCTTCCATTCCTTTCTCTTCTAGGCCTTCAGCGTAAAATTCGAAGCTGCCTGGTTTTACAGGAACGAAGTAAATTTCCGCCTCTGCTTCCTGTTCAAATTCAAGCTCAGTAACACTCATAGTTTTTATTTCCATATCTCCAGCTTCAAGTTTACGCAGGAAAATAGAAGCAAAAAAATCTGGCGCCTGCAGGGCGTATTCTGTTTGGCCACTAGAAACTATTTTTAGTTTGTAAGCTTTGCCCGTTTCAAGCTGATACTCTTTTTGTGATAGCTCATAACGGTTGTCTTCAGTTCCTAAAACAAGATCTGGCAGTTTCGTTGGCCTAGTTGTTAAATCACCTTTTGCCATTGCAGACATACTTGAAAGAGTTAAAGCCGCAGCCAACGTTCCCATAGTAAATGTTTTTATAAAATTCATTTTGTACCTCAAGCATTAAGAGTGTTTAATTATTATGTTTTACTATGCTAAAGATCACTCTGGGCAAAAGAATGCTACTTCGGTACTAATTGTTTTCTACTTTATTCATATTCCGAGTTCACAGATTCCCGCCTATGCTGGGATAAATACACTAACGGTAAGCTTGTATAACTATTATGTTTTCTAATTATATAAAAAGAAAAAACGCATTAGCGATAACAATGGCAGCTCTATTAGGTAGCAGCAATGCTTATTCTGAGATAGAGGTTAATATTAGTTATTTACAACAGGAGATTGATCAAGGCCCCGTTTTATCTAATATCCTGCCCGAACCTGAAGATGCGGGCTTACAAGGTGCAAAACTGGCAATTCAGGATAGCAATACAACAGGCCGCTTCCTAAAACATAAATACCAGTTACAAGATGCTATCAGTGATGACCCTCAAGTCTTGCTTGATAAGGCAAAGGCACAATATGAAGAAGGAATTAGATATTTTGTTATCAATGCCGATGAGCAAACCGTTAGGAAATTCACAGACTCACTCGGGAAAGATGCACTTATTTTTAATGCGGGATCAAGTTCAAATACCCTAAGGCGACAGGTTTGCCAGCCGAATCTTTTTCATACGATGCCTAGTAGAGCAATGCTAACTGACGCCTTAGCGCAGTGGCTTAAAGCAAAACGATTACAAAAAATCTTTATGATTACCGGTTCAACTACCGATGATAAAGCCTATAGCAACTCATTTAAACGCTCAGCAAAACGTTTTGGCTTATCAATTGTAGAAGAGAAAAATTGGAGTTTTGATACAGATTTGCGCCGAACAGCGCAATCGGAGATGCCTTTATTTACTCAGCATCGTGATTATGATGTTGTTTTTGTAGCTGATGAGCGTGGTGATTTTGGGGAGTATGTACTTTACAACACATGGCTACCTAGACCCGTAGTGGGCACTCAGGGGCTGACCCCTGTCGCTTGGCACCGAGTAGTAGAGCAATATGGCGCCGCACAATTACAAAGCCGCTTTCAAAAAAGCGCCAATCGCTGGATGAATAGCAAAGATTATTCCGCATGGGCGGCGGTCCGTACAGTGGCCGAGGCGGTAACACGGACGCAAACAAATGATGCAACTACGAATCACGGATATATCACTTCTGATAATTTCCAGTTAGCTGGATTTAAAGGCCGTAAGCTTGACTTTCGCAGCTGGAATGGACAACTTAGACAGACTATTCCATTAGTTCACCCTCGTTCGCTGGTATCTTCCTCGCCTCAAGAAGGCTTTTTACACCCCACGAATGAGCTCGATACATTAGGGTTTGATCAAAAAGAAACTGACTGCACTGAAACACGCAAATAAAAAAATTGGAATAATTATGAATTTTAAAAGAACACTTACTGCATTAGCTGTTGGTAGCTTGCTAGCCTCTTCCGCACTTTATGCAGAAACGGCTTATGTCTCCAATGAGAAAGATGACACTATCTCAATCATTGATTTAGATACGATGACTGTCACTGACACAATCGATGTTGGTGAGCGCCCTCGCGGAATAATACTTTCTAAAGATAATTCTAAACTTTATATCTGTGCATCTGATTCAGACACTGTGCAAGTGATGGACCTTGCCACCAATCAGATTATAAAAGAGTTACCTTCAGGTGAAGATCCTGAACAGTTTGCTCTTCACCCAAACAATCGTCATCTATATATTTCAAACGAAGATGACGCCCTAGTTACTATAGTTGACACTGAAACAAGTGAAGTGCTTGCACAGATTGATGTAGGTGTTGAACCTGAAGGTATGGCTGTCAGCCCTGATGGAACAATGGCGGTTAACACAAGTGAAACCACTAATATGGTTCACTGGATTGATACAGTAAAACACGAATTAATAGACAATACTTTGGTTGATCAACGCCCACGTCATGTTGAATTCAGTAAAGACAGCAAAGTCTTATGGGCAAGTGCCGAAATAGGTGCCACAGTTTCCGTTATTGATACCACTTCGCGTAAAATAATTAAAAAAATCACTTTTGAGATTAAAGGTGTTCATAGAGACAAAGTGCAGCCCGTTGGTGTTAAGCTTTCAGACGATGGACGTTATGCTTTCGTTGCTTTAGGACCTGCCAACCATGTGGCCGTTGTTAACGCTAAAACCTATGAGGTTGAGGACTATATCTTAGTTGGCCGTCGAGTATGGCATATGGAGTTTAACCAAGATCAAAGCCTTCTGCTTGCGACAAACGGTATCAGCGGTGACGTATCAGTCATTGATGTTAGTAAAATGAAAGCGATTAAGAGCATTAAGGTGGGACGGTACCCCTGGGGTGTTGCAATTAAACCATAATTTTTAAATGAGGCCTCCAATTGGAGGCCTCAACTTATTTAGGAATAGTATGACAATTTCAGTCGAGTCGCTTAGCTTCAGTTATGGCCCAAAACAAGCACTACAAGATGTTGACTTCCTGCTTGATAAGGGTGTATTTCATGCTCTAATTGGGCCTAACGGGGCCGGAAAATCCACTTTATTCGCCCTATTGACTCGTCTCTACGAGTTACAAGGAGGTAATATTTATATCGATGGGCAAAGTATCAAAGAGCAGCCTGCTAGTGCTATGAAACGGATTGGCGTCGTCTTTCAGCAAAGCACCCTCGATTTAGACCTCACTGTAACTCAAAACCTGCTGTACCATGCATCACTACACGGGATTCCTTCCAAAGAAGCACAAAAACAGATTGATAATGAGCTTGATCGCATGGAAATGAAAACACGGGCTAACGAAAAAGTTAGAGGGCTTAACGGAGGGCACCGTAGACGTGTTGAGATTGCAAGAGCTTTACTTCATAAACCCGACATTTTGCTATTAGACGAACCAACCGTTGGTTTAGATCCTCAAACACGAAGAGGACTTAATCGACATGTTCGTAAACTATGTGATGATGAAAATATTACAGTTTTATGGGCCACACATCTAATGGAGGAGATAGACCTTAATGATCCTATCATTCTCTTGCATAAAGGCAGTATCTTGTTAGATTCAGTCGCGAGTACAATGATTGAAAAATCGGGCGAGCAAAACCTAACCGATGCCTTCCATAAATTAACAGACAGTGAGTCCTTTGGAGGTACCCAATGAACATTTCTGCATCCTGGTACTGCTTCAAAGGAATATTAATACGTGAATTTTTGCGTTTTGTGCAACAACGCTCCCGCTTTTTAAGCGCATTAATTAGACCTCTGCTTTGGCTTATCGTATTTGCGGCAGGCTTTAGAGCGGCATTAGGTATCGCTATTATCGATCCTTATGAGACCTACATCACCTATGAAACCTACATAGCACCAGGCTTATGTTGCATGATCTTACTGTTTAACGGCATGCAAAGCAGTCTGTCGATGGTGTATGACAGAGAGATGGGGAGTATGCGAGTGCTACTGATGAGCCCTCTTCCTAGACCTTACTTATTGCTATGTAAAATGGTTTCAACAGCCCTTATATCTCTAACACAGGTTTATGCTTTTCTCTTGATCGCATTGCTTGTTGATGTAGAGCCCCCATTGCTAGGTTACTTAACAGTATTGCCAGCCCTTTTACTGGTCGCCCTTTTACTAAGTTCATTAGGTCTATTTCTTTCGACTAGAATTAGACAACTTGAAAACTTTGCTGGCGTGATGAATTTTGTAATCTTTCCAATGTTTTTCCTATCCTCAGCACTTTATCCCTTATGGAAAATGCAGGAAGCGAGCGAATGGTTATATTGGATCTGTGCGGTTAACCCCTTTTCTCATGCAGTAGAACTAGTTAGATACGCGTTATATCTAAAACTGAATACTGATGCGATGTTTATTACTGCAGGATGTACTTTGTTTTTTGCAGTACTGGCGGTAACTGGATTTAACCCTCAGAAATCTGGTAAGTAAGCGTTAAATAAAGCCTGATTAAATATCAGGCTTTATTTTTTTAAGTCGTCTTAAACTGAGCAGCCCCAATAAAGGACCCGGTGCAAGTAACAACATAACCCACTCAATAGGAAAACTATCCAATAACATGGCTGTTATTTGTGTCGCTATAATCGTGATGGTAAAGCCTATTGCGTTAATCATAGTTAACGCACTACCAACAACCGCATTAGGTGCTGTTCGAGCGGATAAAGCGGAAAATTGAGGCGAATCAGCCACAACGGTCACCCCCCAGATAGTCCAAAATATGACCACCGCAACAAATGGAAGCTCAAAAATAAATGGCGAAAGCAAACAGCAAACGCCTGAACAAAACAGCATAAACCTAGCAACATGCCAGCTTCCTAGTTTTAGCGAAATATGCCCGCCTAACATGCATCCTAAACCACCGACACCAATCACATAGAAAGACCAAAATGGGATATTAAGATCAACCTCGTTCTGTCCTGCCCAAGCAATAAACCAATACGGAGCCAAAGCTAACACCGCATAAAGCTCCCACATATGGCCAAAGTAGCCCCCGGCTGCCGCTTGCAAAGGTTTATCTTTCATAGCGACCCACAGATGTCTAAACCTTAGAGCACCGCCTTTATGTAAAGCTGGGCCGTCAGGAACAAACAACAATACCAATAAACCGCCAATAACAGAGCAAGCACTGGTCAAGTAGATAACCGACTGCCAGTCATTAAACTCAAAAGAGGCAAAGAGGTGACCCGAGGATGTACCTAACGCTAAAGCACCAACGAGGTAGCCCAATGCTAAGCCTAAACCTTCAGGGTACCAACCTGTAGCGATCTTCATACCAACAGGATAGACCCCTGCTAACATCATCCCGCCAAAAAAACGCAATAACAAAACCTGATTAAGGCTATCAGCCCAAAAAGCTATTTGAAGGTTAAAGAAAGCCGTGCCTACAGCACAGATAAAAAACAGAACGCGAGGCGATATACGATCAGCCAATGCGAGGAAAGCAAAAAGGAGTGCCCCGACAATAAAGCCAAGCTGAACGGAGTTTGTTAGCTCAGCCACCGCACTATTGGGAAGTGACCATTCAGCTTGTAATACAGGTAAAATTGCATTGCCCGCAAACCATGTTGATGTCCCCAAAAGCTGGGCAATAACAATGGCGAGAAGTATATGACGAGGTCTATCATTCATTATGTTTTTATTCTTATATATCATCAAGTTGCCCGCACAACTTAATGTTTCAATAACATCTCAAGTTCTTGACGGGATACTGCATCAATCCTACTGTTATAAATCACTTGAGCCGGCGAATTACCTAAGACAGAAACACTATCACTAAGTTCAAGCGCTTCCTCTAAATCATGCGTAACATAAAGCATACTACGAGTTGGATGATCACAAACCAAGCGTTTTATCAGGACACGCATTTCACGTGCGGTAGGAAGGTCAAGTGAGGTCAGAGGTTCATCCATCAACACCAACTCAGGCTCGAGTAATAAGCACCTAACCAGAGCGACCCTACGCGCCATACCTAAAGAAATTTTAGACGGATAATAATCCACATAGTCTTGAAGTTTGACCTCCTCTAATAGCTTGAGAACGATCTCTTCGTTGGGCTCAACCAACAGTAAGTTCTGCATAATCGTTCGCCAAGGCAAAAGGCGGGGTTGCTGAAATAGATAGCCTATTTCAGGTTTATGAGGCAACCAGTAATTAGCCCGCCGCGTTTCACCACCTATGGCTTCAACATTCTCTTGCTCTAAACCTGCCATTAAATTAAGTAAGGTCGTTTTACCACTACCTGATGGCCCTAAAAGGCAATGCGTTTCCCCTGAATTTACCTTGATATTTAAAGCAGACAAGATCTGCCTTTGGGACAAGGTTAGCCCCTCTACATGAAACTCAAACATGGCTACTACCCTTCTGCCAACGGGACGCCTTTCTATCTAAAGGCTGTAAAATAAACCATTCAATTAACTGAACAACAGAGATAAAAGCTAAGCTATAAGCCAATATAGTAGCAACATCAAATGACTGAAAAGCTAAATGTAATTGAAAGCCTACTCCATTAGAACGCCCTAGCAGCTCGACTACCAAGACAATCTTCCAGATAAGGGCAAGACCGCTTCGTGTTGCTATCATGATGTATGGGAACAGCTGAGGCCACCAGATATGGACTAGCTTTTGCTGGACGCTAAATTTATACATAACTGACATCTCTTCCAACTCGTGGTCAAACATGCGCCCTCCTTCTCGGAGAGTAACTGCAACATTAGGTAACTTGTTAATAATCACGGCTGCAACTGCGGCAACCTCAACAAGACCAAACCAGATATAAAGCAAAATAATGACAACAAGTGCTGGAATGTTTAACAGAATAATTAAAATAGGATCGAGAATACGGTTAACAAAACGAAAGCGGCCCATTAAAACACCAACAATGCCACCCAGTAGCATCGCGAAGACAAAGCTAATTACGACGCGTTGCAAAGTCACTAATAAGCTTTCAACTAAACGCTGCTCTCTAAACTCTTTACTTAATGCTTCAAATACCTCTAAAGGTGCAGGTAAAAGAGGGCTAGATACAAATGAGGCGACTAGCCACCACCCCGCCAACAAACAAGTAAGGGCAATGACCTGGTCGCTTAATCGACTGCTTTTCATTACAACCCCTTATAAAAAAGTTCAGGATTGAGCTGGGTGCCTGAGGGATATGGTTTAAGCTCATCAATCATCTGATAAAAGTTCACAGCATCCTCAATCTGTTCTTGCGTAATATCGCTAGGGATACCGGCTCGATAACCTGCAACAAGTCCCTGATAGATAGCATCATTCTCTACTTTCATTAAAGGTCGAAGCGCTGTCCATGCTTCATCATCTATAGCCAGTTGCGCTTTTGCCTGCTTAACTGCCCGATAAAAACCCGCAACCAATGTCGGGTGCTGATCTTCAAAAGATTGATTAAAGAGGTAACCCAGCATAGGAATATCACTGGTTAATCCTAACCCTTTCATAACGTCCTTAAGGCTATATAACTTACTATACCCCTCCGCTTCCAATCGAGCGCCATAATGCCAAAATGTTGCAAGCATATCTAACTGACCACTTCTCAGTGCCTGATTTAGCAGTGGGGGCGCTCCGAACTGTATTTTTACATCATTCTGAAGGTCGATCCCCTCTTTCTTTGCCGCCGCACGTAGTAGTACCCAGCCTTTATTCAATGGCCCTCCTGCAATGCCAACCCGCTTACCTTTTAAATCTGAAAAATTGAGCATTTTGCTGTCTTTTGCAGCGATAATGCTACCTATTTGTTGAGAAAATGGGATAAACCTCAGATTAGCTCCTTTCATATTTCGCTCAGTAACCCACAACCAATCAGAAACGATAAAGTCTGCATTACCTGAAGTGATTGCGATTCTCGCAGCTGATAAGCTGGCAACAGGATCAATAACGAGATTGAAGCCATTGCTATGATCAAGTTGCATATTTTTGAGATGTTGTAATTCCCAATTAACAGTACCGGAAGAGATGACAGTGACGTGAACCGTCGGTAACGGCTCCTTTGCTGCTAGATGTGTTGTAAAAATAATTAAAATACTAGAGAGGATTAGCTGGAAAGAAATTCGCATGAAATGCCTGTGATTCTGAATAAAGTAGATGCTAAAAAGCCCTTAACCAACATATGCTGCTAGGCTGTGTGTAAAAATAGTACTTTCGTACCTGTTTTTTTGCTCGATGGTAGGATTTTGACCAAGACTTTCGCAGGTTGTAATAGAGGCATAGAAAGAATGACAGGTAATTGACTATTTTATTACTCCGATTGTGCTTAGTAACTCTATTTATGTTGGGATCAACGATCGCTGTCGCTGCGACAAATTTTGATGCCTATGTGGAAGAGAGTGATGATGACTTTGGACTATTTAATGTAGATGGTTATCGGCTGTTTCGATATCGAAGCCCAACTCCCAAAAGCAGTGAACATGCAGAGACCTTAACGCTATCAACATTATTAGCCTTACTTGAGAAAGACAAAAATGTTGTTTTATTGGATGTTCAACCTCTCTTATGGAACCGCGTCTTTATCCAAAAAGAGCCTAGACTACATATTCCCGGTAGCCTCTGGCTGCCAAACGTAGGACGTGGTGAGTTAGAACCTGAGTGGGAAGAATATTTCCGCTCGAACCTAACGAAAATTACAGCAGGAAACAAGCAGCGCCCTATCGTCATATACTGCAGAGCTGATTGTTGGATGTCATGGAATGCCCTAAAACGCGCATCCTCATGGGGTTATAGCAGGTTATATTGGTATAGAAACGGATCTGATGGTTGGATTGAAAATAATATGGAAACCGCAGTTGCTCAACCGATTCCGCTACAAGATGACCATTAACACCAGTTATTGAATAATAAATTGAAACTATACAACAAAGTTGTAACATAACTTGAAAATTACCCTTACAGTGTTGGCATGCAAGAACAGAAAGCCCAAGATGACCTATAACACTGATTTCGGTGTGTATAATAAATATAATGAGATTGGAGAAGCATTGTGTACAAGATCCTAATCGCAGACGACCACCCGCTATTTCGTGAAGCTATCATTAATGTAATAGCAAATAGCTTTGACGACTGCAAAACACTCGAAACAGAAGATCTTGAGAGCGCGTTGGAGATTGCACAAGGAGAAGAAGATCTCGACTTAATTTTACTAGACCTCAATATGCCGGGCATGAATGGCTTGAATGGTTTAATAACATTAAGAAATGATCTGCCTACTGTTCCAGTCGTTATTGTTTCGGCAGAAGAAGATAAGCAGATCGTACTTCAAGCGATTACTTATGGTGCAGTTGGATTTATCACTAAATCATCGCCTCGTGAGCAGATGACAGATGCTTTACGACAGATTCTTGCCGGCAATGTATACCTCCCATCTGATATTATTCGAGCAAGTCAGCCTGATAATAAAAGGATGCACCGCAAAGATGACAACCAGATCCCTCCAGAACTGCTCTCATCTTTAACCCGTCGTCAGCTTTTAGTTCTTGAACGCATGTCAAAAGGCGAATCAAATAAACAGATTGCTTACAATTTGAATATTGCTGAAACAACCGTAAAAGCACATGTCTCCGCTATTTTGCGTAAACTCGGTGTTCATAACCGCATCCAAGCAGTGCTATCTGCTGGTAATATTGATTTTAACGAGTATTTAAAACGTTAATCCTAAACAAATTTTCCTGTTGATATAAAAAAAACCGCAAATGCGGTTTTTTTTGTTTTATAGGACAACGTTTTAAAACTATGAACCAAGCATATGAATCAGCGTTGTTTTTAGTTTAAGTGGTTTAACCGGCTTGTTGACCAACATATAGTCAAGATCGCGTATCTCCTGATTTAACTCTTTACTGTAATTGGCGGTTATCATCAAAACGGGAAGGTTATGCGGTACTTCACTCGTGACTATTTTTGCCGCATTAAGTCCATTTTCGCCATTGTCTAAATGGTAGTCGGCAATCAAAATATCAACTGAATCATTATGGAAATTTACTTGCGACCTTAAATCATCTAAAGATAGCGCTGTGACAATATTACACCCCCAACCTGTTAGCAGGGTCTCCATTGCCTCACAAATAGCCGCATCATTATCTATAAGCCATACATCAGCATCCACTAAACGTTCAGTAATCATTGGTATTTGTGGGCCGGTCGCCACATTAGGAAGTATCTGTTTCGCTTTAGGTACCTCCACCGCAAATACAGAACCTTTTCCTTCAATTGAGGACACTCTAATTTTATGGCCTAGCACCCTCGATATTTTATCAACTATAGCAAGCCCTAAACCTAAGCCTTTCTCTTGCCCAGGTTGATCCTCCTGTAGTCGTTTAAACTCTTGGAAGATCTCAACCAGCTTTTCTTTCGGGATACCAGAGCCTGTGTCCCATACCTCTATCCATAACGTCTCAGCCGTATGTCGGCACCCTAATAATAAGCGCCCTTGTTTAGTGTAACGAATAGCATTAGTCAGGAAATTACGCAGTATACGTGCCAGCAATTGAGAATCTGAACGAATAACCGCATCACTATGAACACATTTAAAACCTAAGCCTTCAGCCCCTGCTAACTGTGAAAACTCCGCGGCTAAAGTATCAAAAAGCCCTTGTATACTAAAATTAACAACATCAGCTTTAACTACACCCGCATCGAGCTTAGATATATCAACTAATGTCCGTAATAAGGATTCCACATCATCTAATGAATTGGATACCGATTGGACGAGATTATAGTTTCTTGGATCTTTAATCTGCTCCGATAATGCACCAGAAAATAAACGGGCGGCATTTAACGGTTGTAAAAGGTCATGACTAACAGCAGCAAGGAACTTTGTTTTAGATAGATTCGCTTGGTCAGCTTCTTTTTTAGCTTCTCTGAGCCGTGCTTCGACCCCAGCTCTTTCTGTAATCTCGGAACGCAGCTGATTGTTAAGCGCTGTAAGCGCCGAGGTTCTCTCTTCAACGCGCTGCTCTAGCAGCTGATGGGACAGTTCTAAAGCTTCAGCTGAGCGCCTACGTTCGGTGATATCGCGAATCATAACAAAGAAGCCATCCGGCTGACCGTCCTTATCAATATTCGCCACATAAGATTTGAGCATATAGCGTTGCTCGCCCCTAGCGTTTGTCTGCCAAACCTCGAAAGTTACACTTTCACCTGATAAAGCCCTCTCAACATAAGGCTCTACCTCTGCATACTGATCATCAGTATAAACCTCATGAATGCTTTCTCCATTGAGCATACCGTGAGGTTTACCAAACCATTCGTTATAAACTTTGTTGGTAAATAGATAATGTAAATTCTTATCTAGGTAAGCGATCAAGGCTGGAACGTTATCTGTAATTAGGCGTATCCATTGCTCACTTTGTCGCAAAGATTCTGCATAACGATGGCGCTCGGTAATATCTGTGTAGGTATTAACAAATCCTCCCTGAGGCATAGGGTGGGTTCGCACTTCAATAACTTGACCTAACCGCCCCGTTTGTTCAGAGGCTAAAACTTCACCCTGCTGTGCAGCCGTGAGTGCATGTTGAAGGATGGCATGATTATCCAACATAAGTGCAGCAAATGGAGGATATGACTCAACCTGCTCGGCATCTACACCCATTAGATCAAGAAAGCGATCATTCCATAGCTCAACCCTTCCCTCAGGCGTTACTAATACAACCCCTTGAGAAAGGTTATCAACTGTACGCTGCAGTAGTTTAGTTTTTTGAGCTAGCGCTTGTTCTCTATCAGCGGTTTCTCGTTCTTTTATCGCTGTAATATCAGTATAGAGAATAACTAAACCACCATCTTGGGTTGGCCGTTCTGACATCTGCACCCAACGACCATCACTCAAACGATAAACTTTGCTGCCACTATTGGTTGCAGGGTACTCTTCATCAATTAAACCGCTCATTCTTGCGAGACGAGTAATATCTTGAATAGTCGTACCTGTTTTTACATCAAGGCCTGTTGATTCCCAAACATTGCTAAACTTGCTATTAAAGAGAACAATTTTCCTCTCTTGATCAAATAAAACAAAGGCATCAGAAATACTTTCGATTGCATCAACCACACGTTGGTTAGCTAAAGCGGCTTGATCGTTAGCTTCTTTTAGATCTCGATGGCTTGCCTTTAATTCAGATAAAACACTGTGTAGCGCATCGGTCCGTTCCCTAACTTGCTCAGCCAGTACAACGGAATGCTCAAATGCTGAGTAGGGATTCGCCCCTTGGCTACCACCAGCCTCTACTCGCTCAATAAGCACATTGTTGATTTTACGAAGCTTGCGATTCTCTTCTTCTAAACGCTGAATTTGAGATTCAAGGCTTTCATCACTCATTGCGATTTCTCCCTATCGCTACGGCAGTGAAAGTCTGATTTATGTGTAGCCCTTCCATCTGCTCTCCGTAGGTGTTGAAGCCAATAACATTGTGCTTTTTTAACAGTTCTGAAACTTCATCAGAATAACCCTTAATTTCACATTCCATACGCCTTAGAAAGCAATCACAACCAATAATCAATTGCGGCTTACCTATTTTTTCTTCAATGGAGTCCAGTGTTTGAATAAGATCTACAACAAGATCTTTGGCATCCATAATTGTTAGCACTATGCCGTTTTCTACTGCACAGTAAAATTTCAGGCTTAAATCATCATTAACTTGCTGTATAGAACGAACATAGTATTCATCACCCAACTTTACAGCGATTGGGTTTAATGCGAATACTTGATGATTTAACTCCTCAACGGATAAGCCTATAGCGTCTGCGTATACGGAGGCTGCAGGTTCCGCATTTAACTCATATACACACCGGGCATCTACATCAGCGGCGGTAACAACTAATTTAATATCTTTATGTTGCATATGGTGAGTACTAAACACTTCAAACTCATAAGCCGTGTTCACCATCATGATCACTGCTGCATCGGTGTGGAATTCACCATTGTAAAAAACATGGGTTTTATAGTGATGAATATCATCAGCAGCTGAACCACCAAAATTTGGGATACTACCTAAGGCTGAATTTAACGTAACAAGAACATTTTCTTCTTGAATGGATAGCCCATCTAAGAGCGTGAGTGCGAAGGTATTTCCTTTGATAGGTGCTACATCTGATTGCCTGCAACCTGCTATTAATTGGTCAACCAATGTTTGAGCATCGGTAAGGCTAAAATTATCTAAGCATTCTATCGATTGTGCATGAATAGAGAAATCAGTCGAACTAAAACCTATAGCGGTTATACACCCTTGGCCGTAACCTAAAGGTGTGATCTCCCCTGCTGTAGTGCACCCAGAGACATCAACACCGTGAAACACCTGATTAATAGATTGAGCTAACAAAGGAAGGTCATACTCAGCGGAGCAAAAAAATATAACCGTTTTCAGATCTATTCCTGAAAGCTGTTGCCCCAGATCTTCAGCTGCCTCTTTGGGGTCTGCACTAAATGATGCAGCAGTTATAAAAGCAGATCTGTTAGTCACAATGCTAATCCTCAGGAAGTAGTTTTTCTTTCCATTCTAGGACCTGCGACTCAATACCAATATACTACTTGAGTCCCCTTTTAATTAAATTTAAAAAAGAGCTAAGCATTTGATAATAGCGTCAAATGTTGTTGGTAATTAACATTATCAGGACAGGCCTTACCTACTGACATAAATGTGTCAAAAGCGCACGAAGTTTACTTGGTTTTACCGGCTTATTAATAACAGGCAATCCCATCTCCTTAAACATCTGACCCGATTCACTGCTTCTATCAGCAGTCAAAATAAGGGCCGGAATTAATGAAGAGTAGTTGTCCCTAATTAATGCTATTCCATCAGTACCCAGTAAACCATTATCTAGATGGTAGTCCGCAAGAATTACATCAGGCGTAAACTCTTCATCTTGACAAAGTATGAGGGCTTCTTCTGCGCTAGATGCTGTAACAATACTGCACCCCCATTGACTGAGTAACGCATCCATACTAACAAGAATATTCTCTTCGTTATCAATGACCAGAATAGATAGATCATTGAGCATATTGATTTGTGGGGAATGGAATGGCGTGAGCTCAGGACTATCCGGAAAGTACTCGACAAAAGGCACATCCACAGAAAAAATCGAACCTTTTCCTTCTATAGATCTAACAGATAAGTCATGTCCCAATATAGTGGCGATACGTTCCACAATAGCTAAACCAAGCCCAACCCCTTGCCTATCTTTAGCATTAGGTCTATCGAGTTGATTAAATTCTTTGAAAATAGCGCCTAGTTTGTTGTCAGGAATACCTATACCTGTATCGAGTACCTGAATGCGGATAACACCTTTCTTTCGCCGACAGCCGACAAGAACCTTGCCTGCCGACGTATAGCGGATCGCATTACTAATCAGGTTGCGAATAATACGAAGCAGTAATCTTGAGTCTGATTTCACAACAACACTGCTTGGCTGTAATTTCAACTCTATCCCTTTATCTTCTGCTACCGGCTGAAATTCACTAACCATGGAATTAAGCAGATGATCTAATCTAAAGCAGCTAACATCCAATGTGACCGCATTTTGATCTAGCTTCGAAATATCGAGGAGATCTGTTAAAAGATCTTCGGCATTTTCTAATGCCATATGTACGCGCTCAACTAAATGAGCATCCTGTTGAGGCAAACTACGCTCACGTAATGCTGATATAAGTAACCTTGCGGCGTTCATTGGTTGAAGCAGGTCATGACTGGCTGCTGCTAAATATTTATCTTTACCTCGATTCGTCTCTTCTGCAGCCTCTTTAGCAATTTGAAGTTCTTTCTGTGCGCTCTCTCTATCACTAATCTCCTGCCAAAGCTTATTGTTCAGGGAAACAAGCTCTTGTGTTCGACTTGTAACGCGTAGCTCCAACTCTTCATTCAATTGCTTTAGCTGCTCCTCTGCCTTCTTTCTTTCCGTTATATCTTTAATAAAAGCTTCAATAGTGGGATGCTCACCTTGATTGTCTTTCAATAAAGCATTAATCGAAACGTGGATGCACTGACCATCCGCACGTAGAAAGATAGTCTCAAACCCAGAAACTTTACCAGACTGTACGAGGTTGTATCTGAAATCTTCATATGCATCTACGCAACAAAACAATAAGGATTCAAGATCAGTAACGGTATCACAGAATTCTTTAGATGATGTATAGCCACAAATATGGACTATAGCCGGATTGGCATTGAGTATTCCACCATCCAGCTGTGCTTGGAATATCCCATGCTGGGCATTCTCGAATAGCCATTTGTAACGGTTTTTCTCTTGTTCTAATTCATCAAGCTTATTAACGAGTTCAGAATAATAGTTTTTCCGGACGGAATGATTACCCAAACCCATCAAGTTAATTAGGGTGTCATTAGCGGTGTTAGAGTGCTTCTTCATATACTGCAGCTACATCTCGCTTGTTAGACTTTCTAGGGTTGGTAAGTATACAAGGGTCAAGCAAGGCATGATCAGAAAGCATGGGGATATCGCTAATATGCACTCCAGTTTCTGCCATCTTTTGTGTGAGACCAACATTTTTTTTCAACGTAATAACAGTATTCATCAGACGAGCCTGAACCTGTTGTGTATTCAATCCTCGGGTATCAATTCCCAATGTTTCAGCGACGACCTTAAAGCGCTCATGTGCTTCTTTATAATTAAAGTCAATAACATGTTCTAACAGCATGGCATTACATAAACCGTGCGGAAGATCCAGATACCCACCCAAGCTATGGGACATAGCATGTACAGCACCCAAAATAGCGTTAGAAAATGCCAACCCGGCTTTCATCGACCCAAGCATAATTTGCTCTCGGGTTTTAATGTCAAAAGGATTGGCAACTAGGGTTACAATATTTTCATTAATAAGCCGCATGGCATCAAGTGCATGCATATCCGTTAGCGGCCCTGATCCTGTAG
The DNA here is from genome assembly GCF_001597725.1 of Neptuniibacter marinus. Lineage (GTDB taxonomy): Bacteria > Pseudomonadota > Gammaproteobacteria > Pseudomonadales > Balneatricaceae > Neptuniibacter > Neptuniibacter marinus. The sequence continues at coordinate 4,748 of NZ_LUTR01000005.1, read as the reverse complement.
AAACAAACGCTTCAATTGCGTGCACAAGCGCATCAATACCGGTGCAAGCACTTAAGAATGGATCCATTGTTATGGTTGTTTCAGGATCAATAAGTGACACATCAGGCACAACCGCTTTACTGACAATGGATATTTTAATCTTTTCAATAGGATCTGAAATAATAGCGAATTGGGATACGTCTGCGGATGTGCCCGCCGTCGTAGGAATAAAGATCAAGGGAGGTATCGGCAAGTGAATTGTATCGATCCCTTCGTAATCTAGGATATGCTTACCGTTAGCACTTACAATGCCAATCCCTTTTGCACAATCCATAGGGCTTCCGCCACCAATAGCCACAATGACATTGCATTGAGCTTCTTGATACACCTGCGCTCCACTCATCACTTCATTGACACGAGGATTAGGCGATACATCCGTAAAGGTTGCATATTCGATATCTGCTTCAGATAAGAGATTACAGATCTCATCTAACCACCCAGCGGCAACAACGCCTGGGTCAGACACCACTAATACTTTTCGCGCCCCGAATGTTCGCGCATAATTTGCAACAGATTTACGCGCACCCACGCCAAAAATAATTTCAGGGGAAATGAACTTTCTAAGATTAGAGATATCACTACTCATCATGACTACCATACCCTAGCCGTCAAAAACGGCTAGGTCTGCATTATTGTTATGACCGCATTTAAAGCTATGTTAGATTACAACAAAAAAATTTTAGAAGAATAAGCACTTAATTTTATTATTAGTTTTTGGGTGCGCTTTAACCTTTTACTCATACTGATCAATAGTCATTATTAAGTCATATTTTGACGTTACTATAAGCCTGCACCCAAATGATGCAGGCGCACAATAAATACAACCTTTAGTACTAATCAGGTCTATAACCCCTTCGCCCCAATACTGCACATCTTCAGAATCATACCCGAAATCACTAAAGGTACAAGCACACTAAGGTTTACCTATACCTGTGCTTCTGTCCGATACAAGTTAAACATCAAGTTCATGATAATCGCTGCAACGTTTAACAAAAAATAAATCCGTATTTTCGGGGGCGACATGAAAAATAATAAAGCTAAACTGTTAGCAGTAGCAGTAGCAATGGGAATTAGCACTCAGGCCAGTGCTGCAATTGAACTGTATAACCAAGATGGCACGATTTTCTCTGCTGATGGTCATTTTAACGCGTTTTACGTTCAAACTGATGATGATGCCACTGGTGATCAGTCTCGTGTACGCATGGGCTTCCTACCAAACTGGATCGGTTTTAATGTAAGCAAACAGATTGATGACCTTAAAGTGGGCGGTCGCTCATCTTTCTGGGTAACAATTAACGATGGCACTAGCAATGTAACTGATACAGCTATCGATGTTCGTCAATTTTACGGTACTGTAGATGGCGATTTCGGTCAGGTTCTTTTCGGTAAAGATTTCGGCCTTTACGGACGCTCAAACATATTCTCCGATGAGCTTCTACTCGGTACAGGTCTTCCACAGATTAATTCTGGCGGCGTAACATTTGGTAATATCTCTGTAGGCTACCCATACACTACTCCAAACGCTCAGATTACATACCGCTCCCCCGTAAATAATGGTTTCCAAATTGCTGTAGGTGTTCTTGATCCGGATGGTGGTGAAGGTGGTGTATGGGTTGATGCAAACTCAGACGGCTTACGTCAAGCATCGGAAGTTACAGCTGGTCAAGGTGATGATGCTCGCTTTGAGGGTGAAATAACTTACGCTACAGATTTTGATGGTGGTAAATTTAATGCTTGGATTGGCGGTGCAGCAGGCGAATCTAATACTGATGGCGGAAGCGTAGAAGGTATTGCATACGGTGCTCGTATTGCCATGTCAGGGTTCCAATTTACAGTTTCTGGTTTTGATCAGGAAGGTATTAGCTCTGTCTTAGCTGACCGCACAGTTGCAAGTAACGTTGAATCTGATGGCTACCTTGTGCAAGCATCTTATGGTGCTAACGGTCATCGCATTGTTCTGTCTCACGGTGAAACTGACACTGGCGCAACTAGCGATAATGAAATGGATTCTATTGCATACTTCTACGATGTTAACAGCAGCCTAAAACTGATTGCTGAATACGATATCGCAGACAGCTCTACCGGCAACGAAACTAAGCAGTTCGCAATTGGTGCTGCTCTAAGCTGGTAAGCCCTACTTAAAAGTTAGAACCATTGGCCGCCGCTCTGTCCCCCCTTCTCCAGAGCCGCGGCCTTCTTTGTTTTTAATACCAGCAAATCTTCGCCGACAAGCCGAACCAATCCTCCCGCTTATTACACAGACACCTACACGAAACCCTTCGCATTAACCCCGCCAACCATTAACGCTTAAGGTCATGTGCTGCAAAGCCTCGACATACTCAACGCAGCCGTATCAGCTCAGATTACAGATATATACTATAAAAACACTTCGCTAGATAAATCGAACCCGCAAAAGATAAACCATCTAAGGCAAAGTAAAATTAGGCGGGGTGATCTCAGGCAAAAAAAAGCCTGCTAAAAAGCAGGCGAAGTACGACGGTTAGAGCTTTAGATAGAAAACTCAGAAACCAGAGAGTGGATGCAAAGAGCTAGGTAAGCTCTTTAGTGGGTCTATTATCAGGCTTAATGGCAATAATTTATGCTCTGCAACAGAACGATTTTATCTAATACTTTAGTTTCCATCCGTAAGATACGACTTGTTGTTCTATACAACGACATAGACAAAATCAGGGGAAGCGAAAACAAAAAACGGATGTTTGAGACTAATAATAGAGAGAAGTGTTACTGAGTTTAGGGCAGGTACTTTCTATAAAAACGAAGCTCCTCCGCCAGCACATGCACTACATTCTCTTTCTGACGAAAGCCATGCCCTTCATCACTAAAGTAATGAGCTTCAACATCAACGCCTTTACCCTTCAGCTCAGCGACCATAGCGCGAGTCTGCTCAGGGAGTACAACTTTATCTTTTTCGCCCTGAAAAAAGATAACAGGGGATTCGATATCGGCAGCATGATAAATAGGCGATAAAGATCTGTATCGCTCAGCATCAACTATAGGATCGCCAATCAACCAGCCAAGGTAATGAGACTCAAATTTATGGGTGCAATCATTCAGCACCGCCGGATCAGTAACACCATAGAGGCTTGCTCCAGCAGTGAACAGGTCAAGCTGACATAAGGCATTGAGCGCACTATATCCTCCCGAGCTATTCCCTCGAATAAACACAGCACTAGGATCTGCAACACCTTCATTAACTAAAGAGGTAACCGCTAAGCTAATATCATTAACTTCAATGTCACCCCAAGCATGCTCAAGCGCTAATCTATAGCTTCGGCCATAATTACTACTACCTCTATAATTGAGGTCAAGCACCGAGAACCCTCGTTGCGTCCAATACTGAATTTTTAAATTCAATACTGGATAGCTAGCCGCTGTAGGCCCTCCATGCAGAAAAACAACAAGCGGCGCACTCTCTTCACTTTCAGTATAACGGTGGTTTTTTGCTGAGTATAAATACCCATAGCAACGATCCTTTCCTGAACCAAACACACGTGCTTTTGGCTCAGAACAGTCCGTTTTATCTAAAGGAGCGCCTCCTCCAGTTAAACGCCTAAATTGAAGTGACTCATTGACCTCAATGACTGCATCTAAACGATCTAGAGAGCTAGCTATTGCATATAATTTCCCATTTGAGACCTGCAATGAGTGAAAATAACTCATTGTGTCTTTCTTAACACGACAACCCTGATGGTAAAGCTCACTTCCTTCATGTGCGATTAATAGGTGCGATATGCCGGAATCTGTACAGGCATAATGTCTTAAACCAGACTGCCATGGTGCAGAGATCATATCCTGAGGAGAGGACAAATGCGGCTCTAAAGCGCCATTAAGAGCATCATAACGATAGATATTCCACCACCCATCACGATCACTAACCACATATAACTGCCCATCAGGACAGTAAAGCGGCTGCGATAGAGCTTCCTCGCGCACCTGCCCTGCCATTACGCTGACAGCAAGGTCTTTAAGTTGAAGAGAAACCAGCTCCGTGGATATCCAAGGTTGAAATGGATGATTCCATGCAATAAATGCTAACTCGTTTTTCTGTGGATTAAGTGCAGGGTAGCTATAAAAACTATAGCCTTCATGAAGCAACCTTACTTTGCCTGTAGTCAAAGAGATCGCAACTAAGCGATTGATAACATTGTCAGAGTTATGCTGCTCTTCTACCGCTATAACTTGACGATTATGCTGGTCCCACACAGGCTCTATAAAGCGAGAATTAATTTCTGCTGTGATCTGCTGGCAAGAAGACAATGAATCCGATAAGTTTTTTTGCAGGTAAAGTTGCTGATCATGCTCATTGGTGAAAATAATCCCGTCATCAACAAAGCACCAGCTTTGCCCACCATACTCATGTACTTTGCTACGAACACTATATTGTGTAGGCGTAATATCAACGATCACCCCCTCTTTTTCATAACATAAAACACAGCGAGAGCGATCGTCAGGCCTAAGCTCTACCCAATAAGGCACTCCCTCAAATGAACATCGCAGCTGGCTATATTCAACATTAGCACTAACAACTCGTTGCTCATTTAGCTCTGTAGACCAGAAACCCGAGCGTGTTTTTGCATTTAACTTAGGAACCGAACCTACTTTCAACATTAACCCTTAGCAAATACTTTAGAGTTACGCTCATTTCGGAAGGTAAACTCATCTGGATTATTAACCACCGCTTCCGCACG
>NZ_LUTR01000048.1 GCF_001597725.1 Neptuniibacter marinus | reverse complement strand
TCAGTGAAACGCCCTGTGCGGATCCGCATGCAGGGTGTTGTGGGGGCTGAGGGTTAGAGACCCTCGGCTACCCGATTATGTTTTATACCACGATTCATAGACATTATTAGTATCTTTCATATCCAGGTATAACCACACCATTCGATCTACAAACCATGCTTTAAAAACCATTATCCAGAAATTGCCAAGGATCAAAACCCAAAAGTCTAGAGCATAAATACCATATACGAATATTGGGAGGCCTATAGTAGACAATGCTTGTAGAATGCGACAAACATTTATTTGGTGCTTAGGAATACACTCATTCTTACGATTGAGATAAATACGCTCTCCAAATGTTCCCATTGACGCCCAATTATCTGTTTTAGTTGGCGGCTTGAACAAGCGAGGATTTAGCCATACCCAAAGAAAAGACAATACCACAGGAACAATAGAATAAATTCCAATCCAATCTCTAGACCAAAAGCAAACAGATATTATTGGCAACGCTGTAAATCTAGTATAAACACTCCATGGATTAGAATGCCTACTCCAAACTTCGTCGCTCATTGACATGCTTTTTTCAGCGTACTTAAGAATGTCCATGTTTACTCCTGGAAACATAACGTCGCCATCAGCCGCGTGAGGAACGAGCGTCGGCTGCATGGCCTTGTGTACGCCCAGCATGGGTATGAACTAATGAGGTGAAAGTCCTCTGTAGGAAGGTCACCATCCATAGCGATTTATATCGTTTATTAGATGATAACTACTAGCGAATGGCAAGGGCCAACCTGCGAGGGACGGTCTAAAGGAAGCCTGACGCAAAACTGCGAGCTGATGAACAAGAACATCATATGAGGCGTAGGCTGGAGGCGAGTTGGCACAAGACAACGAAGCCGTGTGATCTAACGGCCACCGTAAATGATGCAGTTGCGCAGGGACAGTTCATGCTCTTATCTGGGGAGATCTGCTTAACAAGCGATCGGTAAACCACCAGTAAGGCTCTGGTCAATAAGTGCCTTGGCTCCGCTGAATGTATCGCCAGTGGAGAGCGAACTAGATACAAACCGATAGCGCTGGCAGAGGTAACTTTGCCAGTGATTAAGCAGAAGTCAGCAGACGGCATAGTAGCCCAACGGTCAGCGTAATGGCTGATACATGGTGAAGGCCTGAACATTAAGAATAA
>NZ_LUTR01000047.1 GCF_001597725.1 Neptuniibacter marinus | reverse complement strand
AACTCTTTCAGAGCTTTTCGTTCAAATAAGCTTAGTTGAAGAATCCGCATTACTCTCTGTACGGTCCACCCCTTTTTCGCACAGTGCCGCGCATACGCTAACAAGAGATAGCTGATCATTGCGATCCAGATCTGCGTCATGACTGCATTTTGGGAACTACCTAAAAATGCTTTAATTTTCAGGTTTTGCTTAATCGCTTTGAAGAACAATTCCACCTGCCAACGGTCTTTATAAATAGCCGCAATTGTGCTGGCAGCTAATTTGAAGTTATTAGTTATAAAACGATACTGTCGCTTGGTTTCAGGGCAGGTAAATCCCACTAGGCGCAACTTGGGCGCGCCTTGTTTTTGGGCGTGCTGACTGGTTAGCCTAATACTCTGGTCATAATCAACACCTGCGCTTTGATGGTGTTCGATAACCTCATAGACCGCATTGGGTCTTAAGCGAGTCACGAAGCTAACTTCTTGTTTTGACAGTAATCCATACCAGCTGTAGTCGTTATACCCCTTATCAAATGCAACAATACTGCCTTTCGGAAAACGGAACTGACGGCCTTTGATTAGCTCGCTTTCCAGCCCGTGGCTGAGGGCAGTAAACTCAGGAATGAGTGAGGCGTTATTCAACCCGACATGTAGTTTCATAGCCGCTTTAGTTTGGTGGCACTGTGCCCATGGAAAGAGCTTGAGAGACAGGTCGATCACGCTGGCATCTAATGAATAGAGAGGGTTTTTAAAGCGGAACTTATGGTTATTATCCCTTAATGAACAGCGCTGTAGTAGTTTATAAAATACAGCTTCATAAAGTTCAGCGGGTTGTTTTTCGTTCAGGCGAGCTAATGTTGTTCTGGCGATGGGTTTGGCGCCCAGATGATAAAGCTTGTGCTGCTGGCTGCGTAGACTGGATTCAATATCACGCAGGCTTTGACGGCCAGAAAGTTGTGACATGGACATCCCAATGAACTGATCCCAGCGAGATGCTGAACGTAATTTTTGCCCCTGGTGATGTTGTTTTGCAAGCGCCTCGAATTCATGTCTCGGCAGAGGTTGCAGCAACTGATGAAAAGCGGTGTTATGATGTGACAAAGCCTGAGTCCTTTGGTTTAACTGGTGTGTGGTAACAACAGTTTACCAGTGGATCTCAGGCTTTTTCATTTACCATCCAAAACTATGGGACAGCA
>NZ_LUTR01000046.1 GCF_001597725.1 Neptuniibacter marinus | reverse complement strand
GGGTGAGCTCCTTGTATGTTTAACCTCAACGATTATTTATCATTGGTAATCGTTTCTGGGGAAGCCGCCCGCTCCTTGAAGCAGGTTAATTCTGACTTTGTATGTAGAGGGGCTCCCCACCTCTTTACTAGTTCGAAGAGTATCATGAAGCTAGTACTAGACTTCGCATCACAAGGTTGAGCCAGTATAAAGTGCGAGGTTGGGGAACCAGAAGCCATTCTAGCAATTCAACGTTATGGAGTCAGCTTGTGAGTACGTTTTCCGGTATTGATATCAGTGCAAGATCATTCGATCTAGTCATTAAAAGTGGAAACTCTATTGGTAAAGCACAAGCTTTCAAGCAACACCCTGATGACTTCGAGCGCGCTGCTAAAATTTTAAAGAAAAACAAGGTAATACTTGTTGTGATGGAAGCAACAGGAATCTATCACTTAGATTTAGCTGTCCATCTTGTAAGTGCAGGTATCACTGTTGCTGTGATTAATCCGCTGAGTAGCAAGCGCTTTGCTGAGTTGAAATTATCACAAACCAAAACCGACGCAGCTGATGCGGCCTTGTTAGCAGAATATGCGGCGGTTATGAAACCAGAACCTTGGGCCCCACCAAAATCAGAGTATATGGCGCTCAAAGATATTGGACGCCAGATTAACCGTATAACAAAAGATAAGGTAAAAGCGAAGAATCGACTGCATGCGCTTCAGTCCAAAAACAGTCCCGCTATTCTGATTGAAGACTTGGAAGAGAGTGTTTCTTTTTATGAGAGCCGCATTGACCGCCTATCTATAGCGGCGCTCAACATCATTCAAAAAGATGAGAAATTGGCTCTTGTCTTTGAATGCATGATTGCGGCCAAAGGGGTCGGTCAAAGCAGCGCTATCGCCATTCTTGCAGAATTTGTTGTACTGCCAAAAAACATGAAAGCTAAGCAGGTTACCCGTTACTGCGGCCTGGATATAAGAACTCATCAATCGGGAACCAGTGTTCGAGGTGCTGCACGAATAAGTAAAGCAGGGAACGCATACTTAAGATCGGCACTCTATATGCCTGCACTGTCAGCGTCTCGTTACGATGATAATGTTCATGAATTTAGAGAGCAGCTAATTTCTCGGGGAAAAACAAAGATGCAGGCAATTGTAGCTATCATGCGTAAGTACGTAACGGGATTATGGACTGTTTACCGTCAATGCGAAGCTTTTGATTCTGATAAATTATTCAATTTCAGTGAAAAAAAGCTTGAGCATTAACAGAGTATCTACA
>NZ_LUTR01000045.1 GCF_001597725.1 Neptuniibacter marinus | reverse complement strand
AAGTCAGCAGACGGCATAGTAGCCCAACGGTCAGCGTAATGGCTGATACATGGTGAAGGCCTGAACATTAAGAATAAAGGAGGAGCCTTGTCACACTTGAACGCACGAACGCCGTCAGGCGATGACGTGATTCAGCGTAGTGATCTGAAGCCAGCCTTTAGTAACGATCTATTTGAGCGTGTGCTGCAACGGGATAACCTCTCAGCGGCATGGAAACGCGTTCAAGCCAATAAAGGGGCTGCAGGAGTGGATGGCATGACCATCAACGAATTTCCCGTATGGGCAAGAGCAGGACACTGGACGAAGGTCACTACCGAACTGGCAACAGGTCGATATACGCCCTCACCGGTCAGACGCGTTGAAATCGATAAACCCGATGGTGGTACTCGCCAACTGGGGATTCCAACCGTCTGTGATCGAGTGATTCAGCAAGCGATTGCCCAAGTCCTTACGCCTATTTTTGATCCCGATTTCTCAAACAATAGTTTTGGATTCCGGCCAAATCGAAATGGGCAACAGGCGGTAAAGCAGGTGCGAGACATCATCAAGGAAGGTCGCCGCTTCGCGGTCGATGTCGATCTGTCTAAGTTCTTTGACCGAGTTAATCACGATCTGCTGATGACGCGCCTTGGTGACAAGGTGAAGGACAAACGTCTTCTACGATTGATTAAACAATACCTGCGAGCTGGGTTTGTCGACAACCAGTTCTATGGTGTGAGCCGAGAAGGTGTACCGCAAGGCGGGCCACTATCGCCGCTACTAGCGAACATCATGCTCGATCCTCTGGACAAAGAACTTGAGAAACGTGGCCATAAGTTTGCCCGCTATGCCGACGACTTTACGATAGTGGTAAAGAGTCAGCGAGCAGGTGAACGCGTACTACGCAGTATCAGTCAGTACTTGCAAAACCGCTTGAAGCTGGTCGTCAATACCGATAAAAGTCGCGTCGTTAAAACCAGTGAGAGTAAGTTCTTGGGGTTTACCTTCAAGGCTGGTCGTATTCAATGGCATGAGAAAACGCTACTGAAATTTAAGCAGCGGATACGCATGTTAACGAATCGTAACTGGGGGGTGTCGATGAAATATCAGCTCTTCAAAACCAGCCAATTTATACGTGGCTGGATTAACTATTTTGGCATCGCCAATTGCTACCAACTCTGCGTCGATCTAGATCATTGGATTCGGCGCAGAATAAGGATGGCTTACTGGCGGCAGTGGCGAAAGCCACGCACCAAGGTAAGGAACCTGATGAGTCGAGGCGTCCACGTACAGGCGGCTGTTGCGTGTGGCATTACCAGTAAAGGCCCATGGCGAAGCTCTAAAACACCGGGGATTAATCAGGCATTATCCAATGCTTACTTAAAATCTCAGGGGCTTTATGAATTGCGCGATGGATGGATCAAGCTTCAC
>NZ_LUTR01000044.1 GCF_001597725.1 Neptuniibacter marinus | reverse complement strand
AGAATTTAGCCCAGATCTAAACTGACAGACACCAGATAAAAAACGGGTAACTGTCAGATCAAGTCTGAGCTACTACACTTTAAGGCACCGTAGAGATTTTTTGTCGTCTAACGGTCCGCTAAAACACAAACTTCCTTCAACCTCCCTAGGCGTTTCGTTTCCATAGTAAGGGTTTTCCATACGATCAAGTTCAAGCTTAAAGTGATGCACTTGATTAAACAGCGCCAACTTCGCCTCGAAGTCTTGGAACCTAGCAACATACTCAGCATATTGAGGCGAAGACACCGCAATCAAAATGCTGCCTACATAATTTCTTAGTTTTGACGTAGAAGGGGAGTTGCTATGACTTAGGTCGATTTGTTTTGCAAAATCAGCCGGCGATAATAGAGCTAACCGCTCTAGATTTAAGTATGTGGGCGCTACCGAATTAATGGTCATATTCGGCTTGTAGAACATTCGGGTTATCCATCCTGGAACCTTACTTCCACTTTCAAAGAACTCGGGATGTTTATCTAAACTTTTGAACGTGTAGTAAGACATGCCGAACTCTCTCGATGCGATCATGGAGAAACTCTTTTCCGATGGACTTAAAGCAGGAATCCGTTTAACAACAGCTTCATCATTAGTCAGAATGATGCTCATAACATCGATAATTTCTGAGAGTTTCATGAGAAACACCAGTTTCCCAATCAAGTTATCCTGCAACACCATTGCTCGTCTTAGTTGGGAAAATTGAAGCGATAACGCATCAATCGCCTCCGTCGCGTTCCCACCGCTATAAACAGATATAGCTTCAAGTATCTTTATACGTTCGGCTGCAGCAATGTATTGGTAAGGCGGGAATAACTCATGAATTGTCGGCTTCGAAAGGGTAGTGTACTCATCAAACTCAATGAATTTATTTGATCTAGCAACCAGCAAACGGTGCTCGCTTAATAGGTTTTCAATATCAAATGGTAATGAAAAAAGGGACGCCAGACAGCCACGCTCCGAAGCGTTACAAAACGCATCTCCCGTTGGTAAGGGTATTTTTTCGGCATCGGGATAGTCTGTAACCGTATAAGACGCGTCGACATCTAATTTTCGATACTCTTCTAAAAGCTGACTACCGACCTTGAGCGGGTCGTCCGCTTCACTGGCAAAGATCCCATATAGATAAAGAAATGACTCACTCGTCCCCTCACTATCAAGGCGATCAATCAGCCTAATCGATTCCTCACTTAGGTCATCATCAACTTGCGCAATCAATACAACAACAGCGAAGAGGGGAATTAGGATAGCGAGTAGTTTTTTCATAATAAAATATAACGCCCGCATTTGCGGCTGGTTTGAGCGTAGCGGAAAACCAGTCCGACAACATGCGCTTGTGTACGCCCAGCATGGGCATGAACTAATGAGGTGAAAGTCCTCTGTAGGAAGGTCACCATCCATAGCGATTTAT
>NZ_LUTR01000043.1 GCF_001597725.1 Neptuniibacter marinus | reverse complement strand
AAGGAGCGGGCGGCTTCCCCAGAAACGATTACCAATGATAAATAATCGTTGAGGTTAAACATACAAGGAGCTCACCCCGTGAGCGAAAGGAACTTGTATTGTCACCATGCTTAGGTTAAAAATATTTATAAATCAGAGAGATGGATGTCTGGCATGGATAGATATACGGAGCTGCTTTTAATAGTAGTAAGGTATATCAATTACTAATACGCATGCTCGTTTTGTCACGGAAGAGTACGATTTTATTTTTTAGTTTCTCCTTCCTTTTCAAATAATTACATCTATTTTTAATTAATAGCGGTGTGGATAGATACACGGACCCCCGTATATACAAATGTTAAATGTCTATGAAGAAAATCATCGACAATATTTTTACCAGTGCTGTTTATTCCTCGTTCTTGGGGAGCGTGGTGGTCTTTGTTGGAATGGTTGTTTCGTTCATGGGTGATGGTTGGGATCTGATTGGTGATGCAATTGGCTGGGCGGTACTGTTTTACTTCATTACAGCCATTGCTTCATGCTTAATAGCAATAGTTGTCGCTGGGCCAGTCTATGTGGTTCTGGCCAAATATAATTTCGCTAATTATTACACAGCATTCTCACTTGGTTTGGCGGTCACATTCGTTTGTTTTGGGTTCTCTACCTCTCTAGAGAATATCTACTGGAATTTGGCCGGTGGTGTAACTGGTTTGCTGTTCCACTATGTCAACAAGTCTAGTTGGGTCGGCGGTCAGCATTTAACAAGGCCATCAAATTGAGGTTAGGGAAGAATGACTGAGCACTTAATATCTCAGGGATCGGCTTTATATAAAGGCGTCAGTGCTTTTGAACCGTATATCAATGAGCTTCATAAAAGATATGAAAGTGAAGATTTCATAGATTGGCCAACTATCGTGTTGGCAACAACCTTGCAGACCACATGCATATCATTGTTCAAATTGCTCCCTGCACGTGAGTTCGGAAATGAACCACTAGATAAGCGCTCAATAGCCTCGATAGTCAGGAACGTTGTAGACACACACGATGTGATAGACATGCTCGTTAATGAGCCGGATTCAGAAAGATTTAGTCTTCATCGGGATATTATGGGGTTGTATCTTTCCAGTAGGATTAATAAAGTTCAGTCAGAAATTCTTCCTGAGAAAGCACAGGAAATATATAAACATACGAAACAGTGGTATTGGGGAAGGATCAAAAATTCAGAGCTTTACGAAAAATCGATGGATAGATTGAAGTCAGGCGAGGCTTTGTTTTATCAAAGCAGGCGTCAAAGACTAAGTAACGCATGCGGCAAGCACGCGGATTTTGTTTCAGGTGTTTTAGCTGACCTTTCAACATATGTACATTCAATACCACCGTCTATCTGGATGAGTGACGCATCAAATATGTACTCTGATAATGAAAGTAACAGAAACACCGTAGCCGTGTGGTTGAGAATATCGAATTTCTATTTTGCACAAAGCATGAAAGCGGTAGTTGATTTTTCAGATATGGAAACATCAGAAGCAATGGCTGAATTCATGGCTCATCATGAATATGTATTTTCAGAGTAAATTTATAATCGGGTAGCCGAGGGTCTCTAACCCTCAGCCCCCACAACACCCTGCATGCGGATCCGCACAGGGCGTTTCACTGA
>NZ_LUTR01000042.1 GCF_001597725.1 Neptuniibacter marinus | reverse complement strand
AACACATCATCTAAGGTGTCGATGGTGAAGGTATTTGAGTTGCTGCCCGCTGGGATATCAACACTCGCAACACCCGTGAAGTCTGTGCCATCGGCGGCAACACCGCTGTAGGTGAAGGTTACTGTGATCGGTGTGGCAACATCGGCTGCAGGTTGATCCACAGCTACGGTATATGGCGTTGTAGTATTGCCTTCGATAACCGACGCAGGGCCTGTTAGGGAGATATACGCGGTTTCTGTATCCGGCTCAGTAGTACCTGGATCCGTGTCATCAGTGATCTGCGTTTCAACACTGTTGTTGGTCGCATCTACAGCAATGTGCTCGAAGTTAGTATCCGTAATGCTATCGATCGCAATGGTGAAGCTCTCAGCACCTTCCGCCAACACATCATCTAAGGTATCGATGGTAAACGTGTTCGAGTTGCTACCCACTGGGATATCAATCGTTCCAACACCGGTGAAGTCCGTTCCATCAACGGCAACACCGCTGTAGGTAAAGGTCACGGTAATCGGAGTACTTACACTCGCTGCTGGCTGATCAACACTGATGGTATAAGGTGTTGTTGTATTGCCTTCAACAACAGAAGAAGGACCTGTAAGTGAAATTGTTGCAGTATCTTCGTCACCTGGAGGATTATCAGAACCCACTTGATCTTCAATTGTAGTAGTAACACTTCCGCCACCTACAACAAGATTTTCGTAACCGCCCCCTGTACTACCTGTAATACTGACAGTGAACTGCTCACCAGTATCAGCATATGAATCATCTGTCGTCAGGACATCAAATGTTGTAGATGTAGTACCTGCCGCGATGGTGACATTTGTATTAACAGGAACTAAATCACCGTTATCTGTAGTGATATGCCCAGTAACCACACTAACTACTAGATCAGTTAACGGTGGATTCGTAACACTAACCGTATAAGTTGCTACCTCGCCTTCAACAACGGTGGCCGGTCCATCAATATCCAATAAAACAGTATCTTCATCTCCAGGAGGATTATCACTACCGACTTGATCCAATACTGTTGTAGTAACAGAACTTGTATCAAGCTCTATATTCTCGTAGCCGCCGCCCACAAAGCTGTCAACAGAAACTTGGTACTGCTCACCACTATCGGCAAAGTAATCATCATTCGTTTGAACATCAAAGGATACGGAGCTTTGACCTGCAGGGATCGTTACATCCATATTTAGAGGGACTAAATCACCATCATCTGTAGTCACATGACCCGTAATAACGCTAATTGTCATATCGATTAATACAGGCTGACTTATCGTAATAGTATAAGTAGCGATTTCACCCTCAACCACCGTACTAGGACCACTAATACTTATAACGGGTTGAACCAAAGCGATCTCATCGCCTTCATATAGAGGTCTATCAGTATCACCCTGACCAAAGCCCGTGGTTTCATAACCAGCATTTGGATCAACCTCTTCCGCTGTACGTTGAATATTGACCGTTGAGGATCCTTCATTGCCTTCAGCTCCGCCTTGCTCACCCCCAGCAGCGGTTTCTTCTGCAACATCAGTAGGATCGGCACCTGCTAAAATAGCAGCTTGAATCGATTCTGCATCAGCAGCAGCTTCGCTGGTATCAAAATTATCAGACTCTAGATATGTTTCACTACTCGCCAACCAATTTTGGCCACCGTCTAATTTGACGAGGTCACCATTATCCATAGCAATCTCTATAGATGCATCAGGTGCCACACGAACCATCTCATCGGCATATACCTGATCGCCTAAAGCTAAAGTGCGCTCTGTACCATCGGATTTAATAGCTACTGCGCGACCAATTAAGTGTGAAACCGTACCTATAACACTCATATCTAATAAAATCCTTTAAAAACCTTTGGGTGATTACACCTTTATAGTTATAAAACACAACAAAAACTATTGTACCGAGGTACAGGTAGACTCAATCATTGAGGTTTTTTTATATATTTTTTATATAGATAGAAAAAACATCTCTGCAGACCTAGCCCAAGAAAAAACACATAAAAGTACAACTCCCTGAACAACAAATAACCTATTATTACAACTACTGTTTAACTATCAACCAACCCAGCTAATCTTTTAAAAAATTGGCAAAAATCTCTTGACGATTTGCAGCTGCGTCATTAAGATACGCCGCACTTTCGAGGTACAGATCCCTGATAGCTCAGTTGGTAGAGCAGTAGACTGTTAATCTATTGGTCGCTGGTTCGAGTCCAGCTCAGGGAGCCA
>NZ_LUTR01000041.1 GCF_001597725.1 Neptuniibacter marinus | reverse complement strand
AGCGGGTTGTTCAATGGCATAAGCAACGACAGCTTGTTCTGTTGCTTCATCCACTCTGTTCTTGGGATTCGGTGCTCTACGGCTTTTGTTGATCAGGCTATCGATACCACCTTCTTCAACAAGTTCCTGATAACGATAAAACGTATCTCGTGATACGCCCATGACTTTGCATGCTTTGGACACATTCCCAAGCTCTTCTGCCAAATTCAGCAAGCCAGCTTTGTGTTTAATGATTGGATTGTTAGTATGGATCATGAGAGTTACCTTTTGTTTTGATTTAAGATTCGACACCTTTATCAAAACGGGTAACTCTCTCTTTTTCAAGATGATGTGTCAGATCTAGTCTGAGCTAATTCACTTAAAGTAAACATATAACAAGCACCTCAATTGGGCCGCTCGCAGGTTCGCATTTATAGCCCCATTTCTCGCGGTTATTCTGCAATCAAAGCACTTATGTTAGAATCCTTCTTATGTTTAATCGTTCTTTCCTTTCGCCTAATCACAGCTTGGCTGCTATCGCTCTATCATTGATAGTGGTGCTTTTTTGTCGTGGGCTTTTGGTTGTAGAACAGAAAGCGCATTCAGTCGTTCAAGGTATTCCTCCTGCTATGCAGCTGATTGAACACGGGCACTACCATGAACCCGTGTTAGATCACTTCCATTCTGAAGACGCTAAAATATCTGACGCCAGCCATCTTTTACTTCATGCAATGGGTGTGATCGAAAACCAAATAGCTGTGCAGTTTTTTATACCCGCTCCAACGTCTGTTAGATCATCAAAAATTTCGTACTCTCCAAACATGCCATTAGAGCCCCCGCTCTCAAATCTGTTTCGCCCTCCAATAACCTAGTCCACTCCATTCTTCTTAATTGTGAATTTGTGCGTTGTATGGCGCAGAATTCGCGGTGTTCGTGATCTTATAACGGAGATTACAGAGTGTATCTGAAATCATCATATTTTCGATGGGGCTTCGCCCTGTCTGCACAGCGTATATGCCTGTGCGTGTTTGTACTCATACTGTTAATGGTGGGCGTCGTGCCTATGGCGTTCCCTCATGGTGTTACAGAAGGCGATGCTCTTTTTATCGAGCAGGCAAGTGGCACACAGTTAATACCCTATATCTACCTTGGCGCAAAGCATATGGTGACGGGGTATGACCACTTACTGTTTCTAGTGGGAGTGATTTTCTTCCTCTACCGTATGAAAGACGTAAGTATTTATGTGACTTTATTTGCGATGGGACACAGCATGACCTTGCTCTATGGTGTGCTGAGTGGAACCCATGTTAACCCCTATATCATTGACGCCATCATAGGGCTGTCCGTTGCTTATAAGGCGCTGGATAACCTTGATGCATTCCGGACGTGGTTTGCTTTTCAGCCGAATACTAAAGCTGCTGTTTTGATCTTTGGTTTCTTTCATGGGTTCGGTCTTGCTACCAAGCTTCAAGATTTTACGCTCTCTGAAGACGGCTTAGTTGAGAATATCTTAGCGTTTAATGTTGGTGTAGAGCTTGGCCAATTACTCGCGCTTGGCGCGATTCTGATCGTGATGAGCTTTTGGCGTCGAACCCAATCATTCTCTCGACAGGCTTTTACTGCCAACGTCATTTTGATGTTGGCTGGTTTTACCTTAATGGGCTACCAGCTAACGGGTTACCTGACTATTTCTTGAGGACATCAGTATGCAAAAAATATCCAATGTAAATAATGAAGGGCTTCCTTCGAGTAAAAGCCTTATTAAAGCTACCGCGTTTGCAGTTGTGGCAGCGATCACACTGCTTTTTACGGCCATATTACCTGCTGAATACGGTATTGATCCTACAGGTATAGGCGAGCGTATTGGCTTGACAGTACTAAATACTGCGAGTGCAATTGAAGAAGATGAGGTTGCTGTTACTCCTGATACTGGGAGTTTAAGTACAGGCCTAAACCCTGTCTGGAAAAGTGATATGCAATACCGTGCGGATAGCTTAACGGTAACCTTACAGCCAAATCAGGGCTCAGAACTTAAATCTAAAATGAAAGCGGGTGAGAACTTTTCTTTCAATTGGGAGGTTGAAGGTGGGGTTGTGAACTTCGATATGCACGGTGAAAAAATCAATGATGGGGATCGGTTTACCAGTTATTGGTTGGGTCGTAATGCATCTAGTTCTAAGGGGTCCTTCAGCGCCCCTTTTGATGGCACCCATGGCTGGTATTGGAAAAACAAGGGTACCGAACCCGTCACAATACACCTAACCGTAAGTGGGTTTTATGATGCGTTTTACATGCCTTAATAACACTATGCAGATTGTCATAATGGGGGTCAGTATAAATGAGCTAGGGTATCTCTATCCGCTGGACTGCTTTGGCTGACTACCGACCTGCTAGGTCGATTTAATACTATATGAGCGTTTGATTATTTCTCTCGCTCCCCTATAGGGTGAATAATATCCGATGGACCTTAAAAAGCAGCCTTCGGGCCACTGCTATCCCACAATTTTTTAATCATAAAGGGATCCTCATCTGAGGGTCCCTTTTTTGTCGCTCTGGCGGTGACGGGTTTAGC
>NZ_LUTR01000040.1 GCF_001597725.1 Neptuniibacter marinus | reverse complement strand
AGAATTTAGCCCAGATCTAAACTGACAGACACCAGATAAAAAACGGGTAACTGTCAGATCAAGTCTGAGCTACTACATTTTAGTAAGTGCAAATACAAATCTAATAATCATCGGGGGGGGCAGACTAAAGTTATTTTTGATTTAACTTAAGTTTCAAAAGATTAAATATTTCATTTTACTCTGACCCCAATTATTCCAGCTACAGCACAGTGTTAGGCATTTTATCAAAATCAGTCCATTTCATGGTTAATCAAGCACCTCAACCTTCACCGCCTTACATTCAAACCGATTGCTGGATATTGCCTTAACTTGTATTTTGCTCAAATGAACTTTGATTCCTTTTTGTAACGTTTTTCCGTTTTCCATCAGTGACTTTATCATTGATGGCTCAATACGCGCTGTACTTGCACATTTTTCTTTCCATTTCGGATGTGATGGTGCGTCAATGATATGTCTAGCCCTGCCAGCATTATGTCGATATATGCCTACAACATCATTACCAAACCACCACGAACCTGAAGGAAGATAATCTGGATCGGCTTTCGATTGGTAGGGTTTATTCGTAAATTTTTTGTTGTGTTCAGCATCACACTGCTCTCCAAACTTAACCGTTTGACCTGCCTCTTGTTGCTTAGCGGCCGCAAGACAAAAGCGCCAACAGAGTTTGTATCCGTGTTCAATACATTGGTCTGCCTTGTCCCGATAAGCAAGTGTGTCTGCAAACACTGTATTACCATAAATAAGTAATACAGCCAAAACGTAACTCGGAAATAACATTAACTTCATCAACAACTCCTTTGCCTAATTGTTAGGTTTCCTTTCGTGATCTATAAAACATTTGTCAGAACTTGCATGCACATAGACATAATGACTCCCACGAGGTGCTGACCTCCATTTTCGTGGGTTAGCTAAAAGCCAGAGCCATACTGTATCTGTTAACAATACCAGTCGGAGGTCAGCATGATTAACAGTAGCATAATTTTTATTGGCTTAGACACTCACAAAAAGTTTACTGAGGTCGTAAAGGGCTTTAAACGAAAAAGCAGGTAGAACTGTGCTTAAACTTGACAGTGGGAGTCATACCAACGATGAAACTCACTTGAACCCAAAAGCAAGCGAAGCGACGATTTTGGTGGTCAACTGGAGTGCCTTGTATATTTATATTTCACCGAAATTTACTTGTGGCAGGCATTCAAACCCTGGTTTGGCGAATAAATAGCCCTGCATCAATTCAATGCCGGCATCTTGCAACCAATTCATTTCATTTTTAGTTTCTATACCCTCTGCCAATGGGGTTATGTTTAGATCATGAAATAATCTCAAACAATTTTTAATTATAAGTTGTCTTGGCTTATCCTTATCTATATTGCGAATAAGATCCATATCTAACTTAATTATGTTTGTCTGAAAATCAGCCAATAAGCCTAGCCCAGCATATCCTGAACCAAAGTCATCAATAGCCGTTTTAAACCCCATATTTTTGTAATACTCAACTATTTCTTTTACGAAATTACTATCATCAATTTTTTCAACCTCTGTAAATTCAAACATAATCTTATCTATAGGGAAATCATGTACTTTGGCGGCTTCTATAGTAGTACGTATACAGCGTTCAGGTTTATAAACTGCTTTTGGGAGAAAGTTAATGCTGAGCATAGATTCGAGTTTCAATTTTGATGCTAGGCTTATTGCTTTTACGCGACAGAGCTGGTCAAACAGATAGCGATTATCATCGTTTACTTTAGATATAATCGAATAAGCAGATTCGTTATTTAGGCCACGAACTAATGCCTCGTACCCAAATATCAGCTTTGTCTGGCAGTTAATGATAGGCTGAAAAGCCATGGTGAACTCGAAATCAAGACTGCTTTTATCGGCGCAATTATCGCATGAAAACCTGTCAAAAATTATTGGGGGATTTGTCATCATACAGTCCTCATTAAATATAACGCCTTGCTCAGTTGTGACCGGAATGGAGTTTGATTTGCGCCAATATTTTTCTAGCGCAAATCAAACAGAGTGTAGGGAATCAACTGAAGCAATTTGTTATCAGCTTTTTTCGGCTTCTTTGTTGTGCCATACACGCAAGATGTGAATTTCTTCACTAGCTATGAGATAGCGTACAGTGTACGAAGTTACAAATAAATCTCTAATGAGCTCAGGGTCAGGCGCTTTAGCTACCGGTAAGCCCATTCTGGGGAACGTCTCGAGTTTACTGATACCTTCTAGAAGTTCGCCAGCAATCCTTTGAGCTGCATTTGGGTTCTTTTCGGCAATGAATTCCCGTAACCGAGACAGGTCACCTACAGCTTCCGGCGTATAAGAAATAGTCACTCTTGAGGTGATGCCTTCTCGCCTTTGGAGCCCCAGCTCTGAAGCCATTCTTCAACTTTAGCGCCATTGATGGATTTGCCTGATTTTACGGAATCTAGGGCCTGGAGGGTGTCTTCCCAGCGAGAATCTTCCATGGCCTGACGGGCTAAAAACTCTTTAACTGCCTGATTTATAAGGTAATTCTTACTTCTATCTAATTTAACTGAAAGGTTCTCTAGAGGCCTTTCAACCTCATTATTAAGGCGAATACTAGTAACGCTCATAGTCGGCTCCATACACATGTGTTCACATGTAATACATAATACTACAGGAAACTAGATAGAGCGAGTGACTTATAACGCTTAAAGCAGCCGCGCAGCATGCGTCGGATGGTTTTTTTTGTGTACGCCCAGCATGGGCATGAACTAATGAGGTGAAAGTCCTCTGTAGGAAGGTCACCATCCATAGCGATTTA
>NZ_LUTR01000039.1 GCF_001597725.1 Neptuniibacter marinus | reverse complement strand
AGAAGAAAAATAATGAAAGTACAAGTATTAGGCTCAGCCGCTGGCGGCGGTTTTCCTCAGTGGAACTGTAACTGTCGTAACTGTGCAGGCGTGCGTGCCGGCACTATCAATGCAAAAACCCGAACACAATCCTCCATTACTGTCAGTGTTGATGGCGAGAACTGGATTCTCTTTAATACCTCGCCCGACATCCGTGAACAACTTGCCAACTTTGGCCCTATGCAACCGAATCGTGCAATCCGCGATACTGGGATTGCTGCGATCGTTTATATGGATAGTCAGATCGACCACACCACCGGCTTATTGATGCTGCGTGAAGGGTGTCCCCACAATATCTGGTGCACTGAGATGGTTGAGCAGGACCTGACCTCAGGTTTCCCTGTTTTTAATATGCTTAAACATTGGAATGGGGGGAATAATATTAACCGCATTCCAATTAATGATGGCGATGAGGCGAATGAGTTTGTTGTTCCTCAAGTGCCAGAGTTAACGTTGACCGCGGTTCCGTTGTTGAGCAGTGCGCCGCCGTACTCGCCTCACCGTGATGATCCGCATCCGGGTGATAATATCGGTATACAAATCGAAGATACCCGCACCGGTAAAAAATTGTTCTATGCACCTGGCTTAGGTCAGATTGAACCCCATCTACGCGCGTATATGGAATCCGCCGATGTGTTGCTTGTTGATGGCACGATTTGGCAGGAAGACGAGCTTATCGTTACCGGTGTCGGTGACAAGCTGGGCGTAGCAATGGGGCATCTACCGCAGTCAGGGAAGGGTGGCATGATCGAGTACTTAGATACGTTGGAAAAACCGCGCAAAGTACTGATTCATATAAACAACACCAACCCGATACTGGATGAAGACTCTGCCGAGCATGCAGAAGTTCTTTCCCATGGTATAGAGATCTCTTACGACGGAATGTCCATAGAGCTTTAAGCCTACCAGTGATGTGTAGAGGCCATAGAAATTATGACAAGCAAAGCAAGCGATAAACAGCCGATGAGCCGCGATGAGTTTGAAGCGGCGCTACGTGCGAAAGGCGATTTTTATCATACGCAACACCCTTATCATATCGCCATGTATGACGGTAAATGCACCCCCGAACAGATTCGAGGTTGGGTGGCTAACCGTTTCTATTACCAAATTAGCATTCCCGTAAAAGATGCCGCGATTATGGCTAACTGCCCTGATCGTGATGTGCGCAGACATTGGGTGCAACGTGTGTTGGATCATGATGGCTACAACGGCGCTGTGGGTGGGATCGAAGCCTGGTTGTGTCTTGGTGAGGCCGTAGGCCTGAATCGAGAAGAGATACTCTCCTGTGAGCATGTATTACCGGGTGTGCGTTTTGCAGTGGATGCTTACATCAACTTTGCCCGTCGTGCTTCGTGGCAAGAAGCCGCTAGCTCCTCGCTCACGGAGATGTTTGCGCCAACGATTCACCAAAACCGTTTAGATACGTGGCCACAGCACTATCCTTGGATTAAAGATGATGGTTATCAGTACTTTAAAAACCGTCTGTCGGAAGCCCGTCGTGATGTGGAACATGGATTAGGTATTACCCTTGATCACTACACCACCCGTGAGCAACAAGACCGTATGCTTGAGATTCTGCAGTTTAAGCTGGATGTCCTTTGGAGCATGCTAGATGCGATGACCATGGCCTATGAGCTGAAACGTCCACCGTACCATACAGTGACGGATCAACGGGTTTATCACAAAGGGTTATTTAATGAGTGATAGGTTAATGAGTGATATTGAGATAACAGCGGCCTCAGTGCCGGTGTTAAATAAGATGTTTCGCTTTCAATGGGAAAAAGCACAAAACTGTTTTGTGTTGCTTTACCCTGAAGGAATGATTCAACTCAACGGTCCCGCGGGCGAGATTCTAGGCTTAGTGGATGGCGAGCGTTCCGTCGCCGCCATTACATCAGAGCTGGAAGCCAAGTTCCCTGACTCGGGTGATCTGAGTGGCGATATTATCGAGTTTCTAGGAGAAGCACATGGCCAACACTGGATCACCTTGTAACGCACAACCGACACCGCCGATAATTAGCGATGACAAATCTCACGGGCAGCCACTTTGGCTGCTCGCAGAGCTGACCTACAAATGCCCACTGCAATGCCCATACTGCTCCAACCCGCTTGATTTTTCTGACTTTGGTGGCGAACTTACCACCCAGCAATGGTTGGATGTTTTCCAACAAGGGCGAGATCTGGGGGCGGTTCAGTTGGGTTTTTCAGGCGGTGAGCCTCTTGTTCGTAAAGACCTGATTGAACTGATTGGTGGCGCCCATGAGATGGGGTACTACACCAACCTAATCACCTCAGGGGTCGGGCTGAATGAGCATAAAATGGCTGAGTTTCAGCAGGCTGGCTTAGATCATATCCAAGTCAGCTTTCAGGCCAGTGACGAATCGGTTAATAGTATGCTGTCGGGCTCTAAAAAAGCCTTTGAACAAAAGCTGAAAATGGCTAAAGAGGTTAAAGCCCAAGGTTACCCTATGGTGCTCAACTTCGTCACCCATCGTCATAATATTGATCGCATCGACCGTATTATAGAACTGTGTGTGGAGCTTGATGCCGACTATGTTGAGTTAGCCACCTGCCAATACTACGGCTGGGCTTATGAAAACGTAGAACAGCTACTCCCAACCCGTGCGCAACTTGAGCGTGCTGAACGTATTACCAATGAGTACCGTGCCAAACTAGCGGCTGAAGGTAATCCGATCAAGCTGATCTTCGTGACACCTGATTACTACGAAGAACGGCCTAAAGGCTGCATGAATGGTTGGGGGCAAGTGTTCCTGACGGTTACGCCGGATGGTAAAGCGCTCCCGTGTCATAGTGCACGAATGTTGCCGATCGAGTTCCCGAATGTTACCGAGATGAGCTTACAGGAGATCTGGGATACGAGTCCTGGGTTTAATCACTTCCGTGGTAATGCCTGGATGAAAGAGCCGTGTCGTAGCTGTGATGAGAAAGATAAAGACTTTGGTGGTTGTCACTGTCAGGCCTTTATGCTGACAGGGGATATGTACAATGCAGACCCCGTCTGTGCCAAGTCAGAACATCACCACTTAATCGAAGAAGCGAGGGAACGTGCGGAAGCGGTGGTTAATAATCCAGATGAGTTTACCTTCCGAAATGAGCGTAACTCTAAAGTATTTGCTAAGGG
>NZ_LUTR01000004.1 GCF_001597725.1 Neptuniibacter marinus | reverse complement strand
TCAATGCGAAGCTTTTGATTCTGATAAATTATTCAATTTCAGTGAAAAAAAGCTTGAGCATTAACAGAGTATCTACAGGTGTTTGTTTGTAGGAGGCCAACCTTTGGCCGAAGGGTTTGGATTCTATGGTTTGGAGCATAATTCATTCGCTCACAGGGTGAGCTCCTACAGGTGTTTGTCTGTGGGAGGCCAACCTTTGGCCGAAGGGTTATGAAAAAATTCGCCAATTCCTGTCTATACTAATCCTTGTATGGTTCATGATGTATAAGGAGATCCGGTGTGCCGAATACAACACAGGCCCCTATTGAAAACAGCGTTCTACTCCCCTGCCCGAAACTGATGTTATTCGACTGGCACGGTACGCTAGTTGATACTCACCAAGCGATGTATCAAGCTATTGAAGAGATGCTAGCTCAACTTGATGAGTTGGACTTAGTACGTCACCTCCTTCCTGAAGAAGATGCCAAAACAGAAGATGATGAAAAGCTGATCCGTTATATACGAATCTATCGTCATCTCCATCCCCGTGTATTAGCTGAACAGCGCATCTCTAGAACAGACGTTTTCGATGCCATATTTGGTGATAATGATGAAGCCAACCAGATCGCTCACAAAGCCTATAACGATTGCTACCGTCATCACTATGGCAGCGTAAAACCGTTCCAAGATGGAATGTACGAATATCTCATCTATCTTAAAAAACTTGGGATAAAAATTGGGGTCGTTACCAACCGTAGTCGTGAATTTCTCGACCCTGAACTGGAAATGGTTGAAGATGGCCGCTGGCAAGATCTCTTCGATGTAACCTTATGCGGCGATGAGATGCAGCGCTACAAGCCTGCGCCGGATGCTATGCTACAAGCCGCAAAACAGCTTAATTTAAAGGCTGATGAGCACTTATGGTATGTAGGGGATAGCGTCACCGATATGATGACCGCGACTAAAGCCGGCGTCACTCGTATTTTCTATAACGGCGCACTCTGGGCACCCCATTGGTTTGAGCAGGTTTTTGCCGAGCACGCCCACCATCGCTACGATCCCGATATTATTATTGATGATTTTGATGAACTACTCGATCTAGTGTTAGCTAGTAAGAAAACCGAGCTATCTCCAGTGCTACTTTCTGAACGCCCTGCTCGATTACCGCCCCGCCAACCTAAAGCGGAACACAAAGAACCTGACTGGCACCCTGCGGTTGCAAAACTGACCTACCCTAAAGTGATCCTCTTTGATTGGCATGCCACACTGGTGGATACCTTAGATGCGATGTACCACGCCGTAGATGATATGTTGAAAGAGTTAAAAGAGCTGGGGTTATTAGAGCACCTTGTTGATACCGCTAAGTGCAAATCCCCTGATGATCAACGCCTCGTCGAATATGTCCGTGATAATTTAAGCCTTCACCCGAAAATAAAGATCGACCGTAAAATATCCCGTACTGATATTTTTGAGATTCTCTTTGCTGATAACCATGTGGCAAAAACCTTAGCTCACAAGGGCTTCACAGAGCATTACCGTAAATACTATGGAACCGCCCTTCCCTTTGAAGCTAAAGTAAAAAACATGCTCGAAGGGTTGCGTAAATTAGGCCTTATTGTTGGTGTTATCACCAATAGAGATCGTGAATTTTTTGTCCATGAACTCAACACCGTCGATGGCGGTTGGGCCCATCTATTTGATACCGAGATCTGTGGCGATGATACGGTTGAGCGTAAACCCCACACCGACCAAATACTAAAAGCAGCCGAGAACTTAAATATCCCCCTCGGCGCCGACATTTGGTATGTAGGCGACAGCACCACTGACGTGATTGCCGCCAAATCAGCGGGGATTACTAGTGTGTTTTTTAACGGTGCCCAATGGGATCTACCTTGGTTAAATAAGATTTTCCCCGGTACTGAACGTTACCCCTACAAACCTGATGTCGTTGTAAATGACTTCTCTGAATTTTGGGCTTTAGTGCTCTCATGTCGAAAAAACAGACCAAGAAACTAATGAGTCGTTGGCTATGCCACCAGATAAATATACGCAATAAACGCCACCCAACTCAGGAGTAAAAGCGCCCAAGGGAGTTTGCTTTGACGATAGATAACGTCTGGTGTAAGAGCGCTATCGTCCGCTTGCTGCGCAGTCAGGCTGCTCGCTTTTTCATTCAACTTACGTTTCCGTTTATCTAAAGCGCGCGCTTTTTCCTTATTGCGCTTTTTATACTCCTCAATCCCTTTTTGAATACCTTGGGCAATCAACTTGGTTTGCTCTTTCGTCTGGCCCGGTTTTTGGGTCGCCTTCGCCACTTGCATCGCTTCAGCAACCACTTCATCCGATACCTTTAATTTCTTCGCCATACATGCTCCTAAGATTTGGCATCTATTATCACTGTAAGTAAGATTGAATAACAGGCTCGCCTCTAAACCTGATCAACGACGAGTCAGAGCATATTCATATAAACTCGTTATACTACCCGCTCCTAAATCAACAGCTTATTAAGGATATACAACATGGCTGGCTCCAGCTTTTTCGCGCTAATTGATGATATTGCAACCCTGCTGGATGACGTAGCGAGTATGACCAAGGTCGCCGCACGAAAAACCGCAGGCGTATTAGGTGATGATTTAGCCCTAAATGCTGAGCAAGTCTCCGGTGTTAAAGCTGATAGAGAGCTACCGGTGATTTGGGCGGTTGCTAAAGGCTCTTTGCTGAATAAAATGATTCTTGTGCCTGCTGCTCTGGCCATTAGTTACTTTATTCCTTGGCTGATCACCCCTTTATTGATGCTCGGCGGACTGTTTTTATGCTTTGAAGGGTTTGAGAAAGTATTCCACGCCCTATTCCACTCGAAAGAATCAAAAGAAGCCCATCATAAAGAACTTAAATTGGCGATTGAAAATACAGATGTAGATATTGTTGAGTTTGAAAAACAAAAAATAAAAGGCGCTATTAGAACTGATTTCATCTTATCCGCAGAGATCATCGTTATTACTTTAGGCACAGTGGCGGGCGCTGCACTACTCACCCAACTCTCCGTATTAATTGGTCTTTCTTTTATTATTACCGTAGGTGTATATGGCATAGTGGCGGGTATTGTTCGATTAGATGATATAGGGCTATATCTTATTCGTAACCCTGATAGCAGTCCCTTTCAGAAAGCCTTAGGTCGAGGAATCTTATCCGCTGCGCCAAAACTGATGAAAGCGCTTTCAATTATCGGCACGATCGCCATGTTTATGGTGGGTGGTGGGATACTTGTTCATGGTTTGCCTTTCTTGCATCATTTTATTGAGCAGGTAATAGACGGTTCCGGCACTATATTAATGGTCATTGTTTCCACGCTACTAGAGGCATTAAGTGGTGTAATTGCTGGAGGAATTGTCCTTTTGATTATTCAAGCGATAAAAGCGGTTCTTCCCGTTAAGCAAGCGGCGGAATAGACTTTTTAGAATCGGATAAACCTTTTTTATTACTTCATGCAATAATTAAGGCGTGTGACGAACCCCAATACAACCAGTTTGTCGCTCTCCGATATACCACCGTAATAAGCATCTATCGCCTGTAACAATTTGTAAATATAGTGTGTAAATATAATGGTTAAATATCTCTAGCTGGAGCAAGCTGTTGTCTGATTTCCACACACAACATTTATCACAATCGATTCAACGTATTCAGTTACTTATCAATCGCAAAGAGGTAATTGAAGCTTGGCTACATAGCCAAAATAAACAGCCTAAACATTCTCTTGTGGAATCTCTGACCCATAGACAGCACTTAACCGAGCTTGGCCAGCTCATTAATCGGTTACACCCTGCAGATACCGCTCTACTCCTTGAATCTATTCCACCAGAACAGCGCCCTTTGATCTGGCATTTAATTGATGAAGAGAAAGCAGGTGCGGTACTACTTGAGCTGTCTGATTCAGTAAAGCATGAGCTCATTAACCACTCAGATGCTCAGATTCTAACCGCCGCAGCCCAGCATCTAGAAAGTGATGAGATCGCCGACTTGGTGCAAGAACTCCCGAAGGAGATCGCTCCCGATTTACTCTTCTCTCTACCCAGCGAAGAGCGTGATCGTGTCCGCTCAGCGATGAGTTTTCCTGAAGAGTGCGTTGGCGCTTGGATGGAGTTTGATATACCCGTTGTACGTGATGATATATCACTCGATGTCGTACTAAGGTTTTTCCGACGCCAAGGGTCTTTGCCTGATAACTCAGGCCAGATTATGGTCGTGGATGATTATGGGCATCTAAAAGGAACCCTCGCATTAGAGGATCTATTAACCCATAGTGGCGACCTACCTATAGCGGATGTGCTCGACGATAAGCCTATTACGTTTCACACTAATAGCTCTGCCGAAGAAGCTGCTCGGAGCTTTGAACGCTACGAGTTAACTGTGGCACCGGTTGTCAACGCCCATAATAAGTTAGTGGGTGTTCTACGTGTAACCGCATTGATGGATTTAATAGCGGAGCAGGCCCATAAAAAACTACTCCTTAATGCGGGTTTGAATAAAGAGGAAAACCTATTTGATCCTATATCAAAGTCCGCAAAAAACCGCTGGCCTTGGATCGCCCTGAATCTTTTAATTGTCTTTATTGCTTCACGTATTATTGATCAGTTTGAAACTGTAATTACCCAAGTCGTCGCACTGGCGGCACTACTGCCGATCACCGCTAATATTGGTGGTAATGCAGGGAATCAAGTCGTTGCGTTAGTCATACGAGGTTTAGCTACAAAACAACTAAACGCAAGCAACACGCTACAACTACTAAGAAAAGAGCTTTCCATCTCCCTTATGAATGGCCTTATATGGGGTTGCATTACCGCTTTTATTACCTATCTTCTCTATAGCAATATTTACCTTTCTTTAGTCATGATGCTCGCTATGTTAAGCACTATGTTGTTTGCCTCCCTTATCGGAGTAGCGATCCCCATTGCATTAAAACGTCTTGGACAAGATCCCGCCTTAGGTAGCAGCGTTATCATCACCGGTACCACCGATACATTAGGCTTTTTAATATTCTTAGGACTGGCCGCTGTGATTTTATAAACCCTTCGCACCTTTTCGGCCAAGCCCCCTTTCCGAGCGAATAAATAGACTTAGCTAATAAAACAAACGTCCTACAGAGCTAAGGGTAAATTAAGACTTTTTCTTATATTTACCATCGCTAATTAACCGTATGATTGGGCATATCCTGTTAACTCAATATTTAGCTGTTATTGATAACCTTTTCTCTACAAGGAATGTAGAACGTTATGTCTAGCGCATCCTTAAAACTCATTAAAGATTTAGATGATTTTAAATTCATCTATTACTGGGCTTGCCCTCACAGCGGCCAAGTCAGCCCTAACCTACCAACCTTACTGCATGCAAGTGAATGGTTAGCTGAATACCAAGCTAAAAAATATCAAAACACTGAGCGACGAAAATCGACCACGGACCGCCGCAGACGAGCTTATAAATCCAGCTCACCCAGCATGGAACTTATCTATTCAAGACGTATTAATCCAGAAGGTCGGCGCGTAACCGATAAACTTCCTACCGTTGACTTAGATATGACACCCGATAAATGCAGAGAAGCAAGGGATCAGTTTATAAATTAACGCTGATAAAACTGAGAGATCTCATCTCTGGTAAAAATAGCGCATAAAAAAACTGAACCCTGTGAATAGATAGAATCAACCTTAAATAAGCGGTCCCACTATCGTCAAAAACAGCTGTTCAGCTTTATTTTAATAAGGAGGCAATCTAATGACCTCCTTCAACAATACCCCTAGTCGTTGTGACTAAGCCACCTTACTGGCTTTCTCTTGATCCGTTAGGTACTCATCATACGTGCCTTGGAAGTCGATCACTTTATGATCTTTAATCTCAAGAATACGCGTCGCCAATGAGGATACAAACTCACGGTCATGACTAACAAAGATGATCGTACCATCATAATTAGCTAACCCATTATTCAACGCTTCGATAGATTCCATATCTAAATGGTTGGTTGGCTCATCTAAGATCAAAACGTTTGTATCTGACATCATCAGTTTGCCAAACAATAGACGGTTTTTCTCACCACCTGAACATACCTTTGCTTTTTTGTTGGCATCATCTGCAGTGAAGAGCAAACGCCCCAACATACCACGTACCGCTAAATCATCATGTTTAGGTGTACGCCATTGCGACATCCACTCAAACAAGGTCAGATCATTATCAAACTCATCGCTACTGTCTTGTGGGCAGTAACCAATTTCTGCATTTTCTGCCCATTTTATTTCGCCATGGTTCACGTTGAGTTCGTTAAGCAAGCAGCGTAAGAATGTCGTTTTACCCACACCGTTCTCGCCTATAACGGCTAACTTCGCGCCAGCTTCAAGAATCATATGGCCGCCAGAAAATAAGACTTCACCATCAAATCCATGAGAGAGATCTTCGATAACCAGCGCTTGGCGATGCAGTTTTTGGTGCTGCTTCATCGTAATATAAGGTGCTACACGACTAGATGGTTTAACTTCATCTAGTTTTATTTTCTCCATCCGCTTAGCACGGGATGTTGCCTGTTTAGCTTTAGATGCATTGGCAGAGAAGCGATTTACAAACTGCTGAAGATCATCTATTTCAGCCGCTTTCTTTGCATTGTCTGCATGAAGCTGTTCACGAATAAGCGTAGACGCTGCAACAAAATCCTCGTAGTTACCAGGAAAGATACGCAGCTCACCATAATCAATATCTGCCATATGAGTGCACACTGAATTCAAGAAATGACGGTCATGGGAGATGATAATCATTGTACATTTACGCTGATTTAATACTTCTTCAAGCCAGGTAATCGTATGAATATCCAAGTTGTTGGTCGGCTCATCTAATAACAAAATATCAGGATTCGCGAATAACGCCTGCGCCAAAAGAACACGCAGTTTCCAACCGGGAGCAACTTGGCTCATTAGGCCCCAGTGCAACTCTTCTGCTATACCCGCAGAAAGAAGGATTTCACCCGCACGACTCTCAGCGGTATAACCATCCATTTCAGCAAACTCACCTTCAAGATGGGCGACCTTCATACCATCTTCTTCAGACATCTCAGGCAAAGAATAGATACGATCACGTTCCTGCTTAACCTCCCAAAGCGGCGCATCGCCCATAATAACAGCATCGATAACACTGTACTCTTCAAAAGCAAACTGATCTTGACTCAAGGTGCCAACCGTATAGCCCGGCGTGATAGAGATATTGCCTGACGTCGGTGTGAGTTCTCCACTTAGGATCTTCATAAACGTTGACTTACCACAGCCATTCGCACCGATAAGACCGTAGCGGTTGCCATTACCAAATTTGGCTGAAATATTTTCGAATAAAGGCTTAGAGCCAAACTGCATGGTGATGTTTGCGGTAGAAATCAAAAGGGAGGTACCTAAGCGATAAAATGAAGAACACAGACCCCTACAAAAGGCCTAAATATGGGAGGCGCACTATAAAGATTTATGCTTGAAATGTCGAGGTAAATCGTACAAGAAACACACAATTACGCATATAAAAACAGCCAACGGCCTCCCCTTTTATTAAAGGTTGATTCTGTCATATTTGGGAAAATAGAATCACGCTGTGACGTTTTAAGTTAAAGAAACATGAATGATAAATTCACTGAATCGCCTATATCTTTTATCGGCGTTATAAAGCGTTAGATGACTGGGGCATTAGTGTAGGGATACCGTATGTAGCCAATACAGTACTACAAACCGCTAGATTAACCCTAGGTCTCCATAGACAAGTTTTACTCAATCTGCACTCATCGCGCTTTACTTCCCTTTAGGCAACAGCTCAATATCTATAAACACGCCCCTTTCATCTCGCGCCATTTTTTTGGAAAGCGTTCCTCTTAACTTATCGTTAGTCATATTTTTGCAAAGATCCAGAGCTACTATCCATGTGCATCTCAATTATTAGGTAGAACCCAAACATGGAAAACAATCAAGCGGTACTTCCCAAGCAAGGCGAGTATCACAACTATCTTCAATGGATAATGGTTAGCTTTTTAGTCTATTTATTGATCTGTGCTGTTGGCATGATTGGTAGTGGATTTAAAATGGCTTCAGCGGGTCATGCGAGTGAACTATTTTCTTTCGCGAGTAACCCTTTTGCAGGGCTTGTCGTTGGTATTATAGCCACAGCATTAATTCAGTCATCTTCTACCGTCTCCTCTATTATTGTCGGGCTTGTGGCTGGCGGTCTTCCTGTGGAGCTTGCGGTTCCTATGATTATGGGGGCCAATGTAGGTACCTCTATCACGAACACGATCGTCTCCCTTGGTCACGTCCGTGCGAAGGAAGAATTCAAGCGCGCTTTTTCAGCCGCAACCGTACACGACTTTTTTAATTTACTGTCGGTACTGATTTTCTTACCATTGGAAATCGCCTTTGGCCTTTTAGAGAAAATAGGCAGTTGGTTATCAAGCCTATTTTACGGTTCTGGTGACTCATCGATTAAGAGTTTTAACTTTGTAAAAACAGCAACCGCCCCAGTCGTCAATACAGTTAAAGATGTAACCCATTCTTTCGGCGATCAACTTGGCGGTATTGCACTGATCTTAATTGGTATTGGTCTCATCTTTATTGCCATTACCATGGTCGGTAAGTTGTTGAAAAAGCTGATGGTAGGCAAAGCTAAAGATATTATGCACACAGCGATTGGTCGCGGACCTTTATCGGGTATTGCATCCGGCACTTTAGTCACTATTTTTGTCCAATCATCGTCTACAACCACGTCCTTAATGGTGCCACTTGCAGGCTCTGGCGCATTCAAATTGAAGGATATTTATCCATTCACTTTGGGCGCGAATATTGGTACCTGTGTGACAGCTGTACTTGCAGCCACCGCTGTGACAGGTAACGCACAAGCAGCACTACAAATCGCCTTTATTCACCTTGTTTATAATATTCTAGGTGTCGTGCTAATTTATGGTCTACCACTACTAAGAAATATACCGGTTAAATGTGCAGATGCATTAGGTGGAATAGCGGCTGAAAATAAACTTGCCGCTCTAGGTTATATTTTAGGCGTGTTCTTTGTCGCCCCAGCCCTTTGTTTGGGCATTAGCAGCCAACTTTAATTAAGGGGAATCCTATGAGCAATTTACAAATATTGTCCACTGAGAGACTAAACAAATTAATCGATGAAACACAGCTAACACTACAAGAGTTAAAGCAAGAAGTGATTCGTCGTGAACATCTAAAACAAGAGCATGAGATCAAAGATTTAGAGCATCACATGAGCAGTGCGGAGTTCAATTTGAACAGCATTAAGAATTTTTTTGCTTATCTTCTTGAAGAATCCAAAAAGAATAAATAAATACAAAGAAAGAATAATAGAAAAGCCAATTCCTTAAATAGAAATTGGCTTTTTTTGTTTTAAATCCCTACAAAAAATAAGCTTAGACCACCACCAACCAAGGTCTATTATCTTAAATATCGAGCTACAGCCGCACCAAAAGCCTTCCTTTGACGAGACTTTCACAAGAGTTTAACTCATCTCGAATTAGCAAACTTCACTAGACCGAACCTACAGAAACTTATCAATATTTATTCTTTTAGGTCAAATAAGCAGAACTTAAGTATCAACTATATGATTTTACTGATTTTAATATTGCTTTTCATAATCTAGTTCAGTAGTTTCGGTATATCATAAAAAAAGTTCATCACTTTAGGTTGTCTTTAAAATGCCCTCATTTTTCCGTGATTCCTCTATAGTTAAACAGCTTACCTACATAATGCTAGTCATCGTTGTAGTTATATTTACAACATTAAACCTGTTTATAAACCGCGAAGTTGATCATGCATTTATGGAGACGGTTGAACAATCCGTCGAACAGCAGGTTGACCACCTCTCCCATAACATCGACTTTTTCAACACAACACTCCAGCAGCAAACGGCTGAGTTAGGTTCTGTTTTTGTCAGCCTATTTCCCGGCGCGATGACCACCGATAGCTTTATGCAAGAAAGTGTCGGCCAATATGAAGTCCCTCTTTTGATGAATAACGGAGAAGCGATTACTAATAACTTTTCCAAGGTTGATCAATTTAGCCAAATGACTGGCGCAACAGCCACCGTCTTTATGCGTGTGGGCGATGATTTCCTTAGAGTCAGCACCTCCCTTCGTAACAACGATGGCGAGCGAGCGATCGGCACTATGTTGGGAAAATCCCACCCCGGCTATCAAGCACTGATAAACGGTGAAGAGTACGTAGGGCCTGCCTATATTTTAGAACGCCACTATATGACCAAGTATGTCCCGTTTAAAAATGCACAAGGGGACGTGGCCGGTCTGTTCTATGTGGGCTTTGACTATACCTCCCATTTAGCAACACTAAAAAAATCCATTAGCCAGCTGAGCATTGGTGAAAGTGGCTACGCGTATATTGTGAACTTGGCCGAGGGCGAACACTTTGGTGAGTTGATCTTACATCCGAATAATCAGATCGAAAAAATCACTGATGTCTCGCTGCATGGCCAGCAGATACTTGATGCCGTTAATAATACTGAGCGCGGCACCCTTCAGTTCACCGTTTCAACACCGGAAGGTGAGGAACAGAACAAGCTCATTGCGTTTACAAAAAATAAGCAATGGAATTGGGGTGTGATCGTACAAAACGATATCGAAGAACTGACTCAAGCTAAAAACACTCTGCTAATAGAGATGTCCATTATCTCGATTATCAGCGCCATTGTGATCACCTTCTTACTACTGATTACCTTACGCACCCGTCTAAAACCTATCGCGAAGATCTGTGGCTATATGCAAGCGATTGGT
The DNA here is from genome assembly GCF_001597725.1 of Neptuniibacter marinus. GTDB lineage: Bacteria > Pseudomonadota > Gammaproteobacteria > Pseudomonadales > Balneatricaceae > Neptuniibacter > Neptuniibacter marinus. The sequence continues at coordinate 141,910 of NZ_LUTR01000004.1, read as the reverse complement.
GACGGCGACTTAACCACTGTCATTGATACAGATATGGGTTCAGAGAACAGCCAAAATGAGATCCACCAACTGAGCCGAAGTGCCAAAGCGACCGTGGCAGGTTTACGTAATGTGACACGTCAGTTAAACAGCACGATGCATACAATAACCACCCACCTAAATACAGTGTCGGGCGGTATTTCACGTCTCAATGGTGATTTAGATCGCCAGCAACAAGAAACCGAAATGGTGGCGTCTGCTATCTCCGAGATGACATCGACTTCTGAAGAAGTTGCCAGTAATGCCGCATCAGCCGCGCAGCAAACCCAGATGGCAAGCTCTGAAGCTCAAAACGGTGACCAGCTGGTACAGCAAGTGGTTAGCTCTATTCAAAGTATCTCGAATGAAGTTAACGAACTGACGGGCATGATTGAACAGGTTGAATCCAATAGTAACGCCATTGGTACGGTTATGGATGTGATTCAAAATATAGCCGAACAAACTAACCTACTCGCCCTGAATGCGGCGATCGAGGCGGCCCGTGCAGGGGATGCCGGACGTGGCTTCTCCGTCGTTGCCGATGAAGTGCGTAATCTTGCACAACAAACGGCAAACTCTACCACTGAGATCAGAGAGATGATCGAGCGTTTACAAGGCAATACACGTAATGCGGTAGAACGTATGGAGCTGAGTAACGATAAAGTAAAATGCAGTGTCGATATGACCTCTCAGGCCGGTGAAGCCCTAACCGCCATCACAGCATCTGTTGCCAACATATCCGATGCCAGTATGCAGATTGCATCAGCCGCCGAAGAGCAAACCTCTGTCAGTGAAGATATCAGCCGCAATGTTGAAAATATCAGCACAATCGCGATGGAAACCTCTCAATCAAGCCAGCAGATGGCCAATGCGATCTACGAACTTGATAATGCAGGTAAAGAGCTACAACGGGTGGTAAACCTATTTAAAACCTAAGGATGGTACCAACAGCATCAAGCCATAGCTCTACGGGGCTATGGTTTGACTTTAATAGTTTTGACGTTAATCCCAAGTAATACGCCCACCACACAACATACAGCCCTTTTCAAAACTATCTTCAAGGTCACCCGTTTGCACCGTTTCACAGGTTTCGCAGCGCCCCGGCGAGCGATGCTCTTCTAAACAGTCTAAACACAACCACTGCTCATCAAACTCAAACACCGTGTTATGGCTTTTACAGCAGATATGGCACAAGGCCTGTGCGCCTTCATAATGATCGGGACTCTCTTCCCCACACACTTTCGGCTCATTCTGTTTAACCACATCGGTATAAGTAAACGGCGTTGAGCATGTGACACACTGCTGGTGCTGTGCCCCATCGTAGGCACTCAAGGTGCCACACGCACACCTCATGCGTACAAAACGCACTTTCGTTCGACAGAGCAAACAGTAACTAAAATAGATCGGCGCAAACCCTTGCTCTTCCACTGCCGCATGATACTGGCAGTGGGGACAGTCGATCAGTTTGGCGCCATGGTTGAGATGAGCCTGTAACTCATCCGCCAAGCGCTCAAACGGCCCTTGTAACTCAGGGTCGCGTCCTGAAACAGGGTTGATACCTGAGGCGGATTGAATTGATTTGGGTTTATCAGTCGGCATAGTAGATCACATCATTTTGGCGGTCGCCTATTATGCGGAGATCTACTTTTAGCGCAAGAAAAAGATTAACCGCTCAGGTTAATCTCCGTTTTAAGTACGTTCGCGATAAAACGCTGGCCATAAAATATAGGGAATACGTCACAGTCCATCTACTACCAGACTTAACGCCGATAAATATAAGGTTCAGCGCCATTACTCAGCTAAACAACGTCAGCATCGTATCCCGACATCAGCGAGCCTATCTATTGATAATAGCGGTGGCTCGCCTATTTATTCATCCGCCAGCTGTTCACACTGAAAGATTAACGCGTCGCTTTCACCTAACGTACGTGCCAACTTAGGCAGTAACTTGGACATTTTATCAAACAGTCCCCAAGGTGGATTAATGACGATCATGCCGGATGATGTCATGCCATGCTCATCCGTATCTGGTGATATACCTAGCTCAAAACACTGAATGTTCTTAATACCACTACGGATCAGCTTATTTTTCATTTTAGTAATGGTTGCTCGGTCCACCACCGGATACCACAACCCATAAGTCCCTGTAGCAAACTTTCCATGCGCCTTTTTAATCGCTGCCACCACATCATCATACTCAGTCTTAACTTCATAAGATGGGTCAATCAAGATAAAGCCCCGACGACTCGCTGGCGGCATCAACGCATTCATCCCTTGCAAGCCATCACTACAGGTCACTTTAATCTTGCGCTGGCGGCTGGTATTAAGGCAGAGGTATTGAAAATCTTCAGGATGTAATTCAAACAACCAGGCACGATCTTGTGGGCGTAAAAAGTATTTAGCAAACAACGGCGACCCAGGGTAAATATTACTTTTACCGGCCTCGTTGTAGGACCTTATCACCTTAAAATAACGTGAAAGTTCAGGATACTCGGCCTCTTTTAGCTTACCAATACCGCCCGAATGCTCCTCTAATTTACGCGCATGGGCTGACTTGAAGTTGAACAGACCAGCCCCCGAATGGGTATCTATATACTCAAACGGTTTATCTTTTTTAGTCAGATGTTCTAACACCTCAACCGCAACAATATGCTTGAGAATGTCGGCAAAGTTACCTGCATGAAAGGAGTGTCTATAACTTAGCAAAGGAATATCTCTTTAGATGATAAGCAGAGAAGAGTCACTGCTGAATAGCACTATTTTACTTGGAAAGCAGAAAACACAAAACGGTTTATCGCAATATAAAAACAATAAGTCATTAAAGTACACACAAAGCCCTATGCACTGTTCCCATCACTTCAGTAAGAAAGCCATTTTAACGACCGCACTCCAGAAGCCACATTTTTTCAGTGTGAAACAATAAAAATACAGAACGTATGGATTGAAAGCCTAAACTACTCACTGCACGACGACAGACAACCCTTTTTCTTTTCTAAGAGCGCCTGTCCCTGCTTATTTTCCTGCTTATTTCTTTCTTAACTACCAAAAAACATAGCGGGTCGAACACCAAATCGTGCAGATAGCTTTTCAATTGCCTGACGGCTCAGCACTCGCTTCCCATTCAATACTTTCGAAACCATTGTTTTATCGCCCACTTCTGGAAGGTCACTTCCTGTCAGGTGATGCTGACTCATCAAAGTTCGGAGTAATGCAATATCCATTGGTATTGCTTCAGCTTCTTCGATAAAAGCGACTAACTCTTCATCCTCAGCTTCATAACGTTCAATAGCGTGACTGAGCATGTCTATCAGAGGGTTCATAGGATCATCTGGAGTATCACTAGCGGTTTCCATTACCTGCTCCAAAGTTTCCAGTGCTGTTTCGTACTGCTCATCTGAACCAATGTTAATAAAAGGCTGAGCAGTTGACATAAATGCCTGGTATGCATCAACAATGGCTAACTGTGCCATAACATCACCTCTAATCTTTATCTTTCATATATTTCTTGGTTAGTTTGTCATAACCCGCATGATTCACTATATGTTTGATATACATACGCTTATTCAAAAACTGGATAAATGCAATCACTCGGAGGTTATTCCCTCCTACATCCAGTACCCACCATTTATCTTTGTATTTAAAGTTATCCAACGATGGAAAAACTGCCATCAACTCTTCTGGGTTATGAAAATCCGTTTTATGTAGCACCTTGAACATATCCATCAAAGCATCGCGGTCATTGGGATATTTCCTTGCCGCATCATTGAAGGGCTTTTTTGAGATTACATTCATTACCTATTCCTTGTTGACTACATGTCAACTATAGCTCCAATGTTGACTAAAAGTCAACTTTGAGCCTTTTCGCTGTTGGATGCGTATTGTGATATACTGCTTTTAGGTCCTTAATCGTAACGTGGGTGTAGATCTATGGACAATTATTCAGGACAGGCACCCTTGAATTGACAATACCCTCTCTCAACCCTAAGACCAAAACCACGCTTTTTTTCACAACATCGATAAAAGGATTTACCGATGACACGCCCCAGAAAGGAACTCGTATCTGTTGAAGATACTCCCTATTACCATGTTGTATCTCGCTGTGTTCGCCGCTCGTTTTTATGTGGTGTTGACCACTCTACCGGTAAAGACTATGAGTATCGCCGCCAATGGATCGAAGACCGATACGTATTTTATCTTTTCTGTTCTCAATCGATATCTGCGCTTATGCAGTGATGTCGAACCATCTTCATATCGTATTCAAACTCTGCCCTACTGAAGCTGAAAGCTGGTCTGATACTAAAGTGACCGAACGATGGTTGAGCCTATTCAAAGGTCCGTTACTGATTCAACAATGGCACGCGGGCGAGCCTCTTTGTAAAGCACAGCTCGATGTAGTAAGCGATATGATAGAAGTCTACCGGAAGCGTTTATCCAGCCTAAGCTGGTTTATGAAGTGCCTCAACGAACCTATTGCCCGCCAAGCCAATCAAGAAGATAAATGCACTGGCCACTTCTGGGAATCCCGATATAAATCTCAAGCGTTATTAACCGAAGAAGCACTGCTCTCCTGTATGGCTTATGTCGACCTTAACCCCGTACGAGCTGGCATGGCTGCCACGCCAGAAGAATCCAATCACACAAGTATTAAAAAGCGCATAAAGCCACAGTTCGACTTAACAACGGCTATCGAATCTCAGAAATCATTACTTGCATTGCAGCAGTTTAAATCGCCAGTGAAACCTTTAGCGCAGTTTGAAGGCAATATCCGAAATGAAGATCAGCAAGGGATTCTATTTAGTCTTGAGGACTACCTAGCCTTAGTTGATATGACAGGCCGCATACTGCGTGATGACAAACGCGGTGTAATATCCGCACACCTACCACCCATATTAGAAAGACTCGAAATAAACCCAGAAGAATGGCTAAATAGCGCTAGTCAGTTTGAAATGCTGTACCACAAAAAATTCGCACGTAGACGACGAACAACAAACGCAGCCTAAAACTGCCTGCTCCTATTTCAATTAAAAAAGGAATCGGTTTATTAACTGAGGATTACCGCTATCTGGGAAATGGGGTTCCAGCATTTTTTCAGTGTGAAACAATAAAAATACAGGACGTATGGATTGAAAGCCTAAACTACTCACTGCACGACGACAGACAATCCCTTTTCTTTTCTAAAAGCGCCTGTCCCTGCTTATTCCTGTTCCTACAACCGTTGCAAGAAACCCTTTTAACAGCCTGCGCTCCAGAAGTAATTGCTACAGCACATTGCGCTTTAATCTATAGAAAAACGGCCGATTATAGATCATTTTCTCACATGGCCAAGAAAGAGACCTGTCTATATCTAAGTGGTAAAGTAGTGGATATAGCAATTAGATGAAGCTCAATAATGGATAAATTACAGCGTGCAATCGACCTTATCGAGCAGGATGAATGGGATCAAGCTCACAACTTAGTGCAAGATGGTAATAATAAATATTACTACCTTATACACGGCCTACTACATAGAATTGAAGGTGATATTTCAAATGCTCAATACTGGTATAACAGAGCGAGCGAACCTCTACCAGACAACACAATCAATGCTGAAACGCATCGGATAAAAACGCTCATTAAGCATCTTGCCTAAGCCAACAGCTAAATTTTAACGTTATAAACAAATAGGGATATTTGTGAACCTTATCGATAAATTTTCATTACAAAAACATGAGGGTAAATACGAAAACCGCCCGTTAAAATCGTTGTTATATTACAACGGTCAAGCACTAGGTATAAAAGTCCCCGGCTATGTTATTGATAAACAGTTTGAATTTACCCAGTACTTTCTTCTATTTTTAAGTTGGGATTGCCCTTTTGAGGAGGGTTGTGAAATCATAGTGCTAAATAAACAACATAGAAGGGTTGCTCACTATAGCTTTAACGCAGCCTACAAAAGCTACCATTTACAAGACGTTATAGAACTATCAAACAATCACTATAAATTAATATTTAATACTGTTGATAGCTTTGAACTCACAATTAATTACCCAAAAAAACATCTGTTTAGTAAAGTTATTAACCTGAGTAAAATTGATCAGTAGGCCCAATTAAAAAAGGACAAATACCACCAGTATTTCAGCTTATTATTATGAAATTAATCGCAAAACTAGCCGACAAACAAGAAGCTATCTCCATTAAATACCGACTAGAAGGCTTAGGTATACCGATCTTTATCGGCAGTGAGAATACAGGGCCAACATCTGGAATGCCCCCTTTTGCTGACAGCTACACCATATGGGCAGAGATTGATTCTCAAGGTCAATGTGCATTTAAAGCCTTAGAAGATGACACTTATACACCGATTAAACCGATAAATATTGCTGAATACAGACAATTTATCGAAGAAACTAAACAAGAGCGCCGCAACTCTTTCAGTCGCTTCAATAATCATATTATGACCGTCATCGTTTTAGCTGGCGCTAGTTATTTTGCTTACCGACTATACCTTGCCCTAAGCGCATAAAGCTCGAAGCTAAACCTTCTAACCCTATAATCCTTCAACGGCTCCAGCGTTTACAATAATCTCACGTATATTCTTCTCGGCCAAAGGTTGGCCTCCTACACTATCGGCTCCTGTAGGAGTTCACCCCGTGAACGAAGAGCTAAGGGCTATGCGTGAATATTTAGCTAAGTTTAGTAAATACAGGTATTACCCTCCACGCTTAATCCGTATAGGCAACCGACGCACCTTACTAGGTAAACGTGATATAAAACTTTTCTGACGGGCTTTGGCACGTTCTCTAGACGCGTTATAAATATGCATAAGTTCTTCTGCACTGGCATCAATAAAAATATCTTCTTTTTCTAACACTCCATACAAATCTTCAAGTTCAAACCAGTGTTTTTCATGTTTATCATGCAGTACAGCCGTATTGAGAAACGATGGATAGCGCCGCCAATAAAAGCTGTTATTAATAACGAAAGCCAGTATCAACATAGCCAGCAGATTAAACAGTAATGGATAGAGTAAAAACTCATAACCCATTGCATGTATGCTTTCCCCCCCTATCACACAAGATAACGCGGTTGATCCTCCCGGCGGATGCAGGCAGCGTAAGTAATGCATAACAATAATAGACACCCCAACTGCAATAGCTCCCACCATCAAGGAAGCCCCAAACGCCTGATAACAAGCAATACCAATACATGCCGAAATAAAATGTCCCGTAAAAAAAGGCCATGGCTGAGAGAACGCGCCATGGGGAACAGCAAATAATAAAACTGCACTAGCCCCAATTGAAGATACCACCATAAAGGAATCGGGTAGTGATAAAAATAAACTGGAAAAATAGAACACACTTAATAACGCAATAAAGGCGGTCATTCCAGAGATAAAACGTTCTATATGTGATGTTTTATTCGTTTCAATACCAATGAATCGAGCGGTGTTACGACAGAAAGATATGAACATATGGACGGTAGCGCCTTACAAAATATCAGCTATGTACAACAAAAAGGTAAACCTAAATATGTCTATTAAAGAGCAATATTTTCTATGCTTACCTAGCAAGGGCGCCATTCTAATGATTACAATAGCAGCATGTATAACGAATTTAAATGAGGTTTAAGTGCAATAATATTGCATTTAAAATTAATAACGATGGACATTGAACAGGCTAGAACATTTCTAGAAATTATTCATGCGGGTACTTTTGCACGTGCCGCTGAACGCCTACATGTTACTCAAACAACCGTTACCGCACGAATTAAAGCACTAGAAGCTGCATTAAATTACACACTATTTATTCGTAATAGAGCGGGAGCAAAACTAACTAAGCAAGGAGAGTCATTTGTAAAGCCTGCTAAAAACATGATCAAAGCGTGGGAGCAAGCTAAGCAGATCGCTGGCAATATCGAGTCCCCCACCCAATCTAGGTTCAAAATTGGTGGCGAGATAAGTTTATGGAATCCTATTTTGAGCGACTGGATTATCGCACTTGATGACGCCTTGCCACACTTGATGATTCATAGCCAAGTCAGTACAACCGATATTCTTTACTCCGCCCTTCAAAAGCAAGAGTTGGATGGAATTATTGTTCATAGCCCTCGTTACTTACCAGGCTTAGTGGTGGAGCAAATCGCTGAAGAAAAACTAATACATGTTGCGTCTAGTCAGCAACAAGTTCCCGATTTATTTATCGACTGGGGTGAAGAGTTCTCCCTGCAGTTTGATCGCTGTGTGCCCTTTAACCGGCGCTCAGCAATGCAGTTTTCCCTTGGACCTATGGCTTTAAAGTACCTTTTAGCAAAAGGGGGAAACGGCTACTTCCGCACAAGAGTGGTGGATAGGTATTTAAAAGATAAACAGTTAATCAAAGTAAATGGGGCCACTGAATTCACTTACCCCATCTATCTTGTGTATCACACAAATAGTCACTTACCTGATGAGTTTAAACAGGCCAAAGAGATCCTATTAGACAGCCTAAACTCATATTCAAGCTGGTCACTTTAGTCCTATTCTATTATTTACCCAGATAACCTCGGCGAGACCAGCTTCCCCCACCAGTCGATACTATTTAACCATCGAAACCTGTTTACCTTGCCAAAGAATAAACAGCCCCGAAACAACGATAAAGCTGCAGCCAATCAACATGGGAAAAGTTATCTCTTCATTAAACAACAATACGCCTAGACCTATACCAAATAACAACCGCGAGTATCTAAACGGTGTCACTGCAGAGACCTCTCCTGTTCGCATCGCCTTCATCAAACAGGAATAAGCTGTAACACCGGCTAATACCGCACCTACTAGGTAGATTGATGTTTTAAAATCGGGGACTAAAAAAGGTATCGCTTCCCACACCGAGAAGAGCATGCCTGCCACAACAACCGCAAGAAACCCATACAAACCTAAAATGGATGTACTGATCGATGCCGGAGCCGCCCGACTGGCTAAATCACGACAGGCAAAACCGAGCATCCCTAAAATGGCAAAAATTGACAAGAAAGAGAAATTATCCGTTCCTGGACGAATGATAATAATAACACCAAGTAAACCAACAAAAATGGCCACCCATCGTTTTAACCCTACTTTTTCACGAAAGATAAGTGCCGCCCCTGCCACTACAACAATGGGACTCGCCTGAAGAATCACTGTAGCTGATGATAAGGGGGTTAAAGTAATAGCCAGTACGTAAAACAACCGCCCTATAATCTCGAACAGTACCCGAAACCACATCGGGCGTGAGATCACATCAATACTAAACAGAGACTCTTTTCTTAAAAGCGTCACGCCCGCAAAAAGAAAAGCACCACTTAACCCAAAAATCACCAGAATTTGTGCAATCGGTAAAGTCTCTGCGACTATTTTTATAAAAGCATCTTCAGCAGCAAAGATAGCCATCGCAGTTACCATCCAGAAACTACCAATCAAGTTGGTACGGCGGTCAGTTCCGAAGTCTATAGTCACAAAATATCCTCTGCTATTTTTGCTTTAACGATTATAGGTAGTGGTAACATAAGCACGCCTTTTATAGCACATACCCAAAACCTAAACGGAGCCCTACCATAAAATATCTAGGTGCCTGTTAAGCGAGCTGAAATCAAAAATAAAAACGTTTCTGGTCAGCGCCTGCAGCGTTTCAAAGCATGGGCACTTACAATATTCAAAACGACACCAAAATATAACGTCTTTAAACTACACTTTATTTACTCTTAATCCCTCATTAAGATACAAAAACTTACCCTAAGCGCCATAACTAATAACAAGGCATAAAAAATGGAATTTCTCGACAGTATCGATATAAATCAACACCTACCAGCGGCGATCGCTTGGGCAACCAATATCTTATTAGCAATAGTCATTCTGATTATTGGTTTTTGGATAGCAGGCAGTGCAAACAAACTGATTATTAACATAGGTAAAGGCAAACATTTAGATGATACGCTTTTCCGTTTTTTAGGTAGCTTTGCTCGCTATTTAATACTCGCTTTTGTTTTTATTGCTGTTCTAAACCGTTTCGGTGTGCAAACCGCTTCTATCGTTGCTTTATTAGGTGCTGCAGGTTTAGCTGTTGGCTTAGCCTTACAGGGCGCTATGTCAAACTTAGCGGCTGGGGTCATGTTGCTAATCTTTAGGCCTTATAAAGTAGGTGATTTTATCGATGCGGCTGGTTGTTTTGGTAATGTAACTGAGATCGATATGTTTACTACGATTCTACAAACATTTGATCAACAGCAGGTCATTATCCCTAATAGCCAGATCTGGGGCGAGAAGATCATTAACCACTCTCACTATGATGTGCGCGGTGTTGATATGCACTTTGGCGTAGCTTATGGCGAAAGCACCGATGCCGCTCGCGCAGTGATTGACAGTGTATTAGCTAATCATCCTCATATTTTGAAAGATCCAGCACCTTTTGTTGAAGTAGAAACATTAAATGACAGTTCTGTCGACTTTCTTGTTCGTCCGTTCTGCAAAGGTGAGCATTACTTTGATGTTCTTTATTCTGTACCTGAACTGATCAAAAAAGCGCTCGATGAGAACGGAATCGAGATTCCATTCCCTCACCGTAAAGTAATTATGGTTAACGAAAACGCATAACCAACTAACGGCAGAGCTTCATCCTTATAGATGGGGCTCTGCCGTTAAATCCACTCTATTTCAAATAAGCTCTACCACTTTATCTTTGATGCTTTGAAAACGAACCTGTTCACAGCAACCAAATCCATCCAACTGCCTAACTTTATTACGACTAAATAGCGGAATACTGATCCCGGCCAGAAAACGGCAGTACGTTCCAACACTCGGTGATCGTTTCGTCTTTATTTCAATATGCTGTTTAAATCCATTCAACACGCTTTTTAGGCGTCCATCTTCGGGGAGTTGTGGCTTATGTGAATAGGCTAATTTTGCAACTTGTCCGCGACAAACTGAGCAGTGACCACACTGTTCAGGTGCGTTCTGATCATCAAAATATCGAGCAAGGTTAGCGGTGAGACATCGATCTAACTCAAAGAAACGCACCAATGCAGCGATCCGCTCTATCTCCTTTTGCTCTTTATCTAAAAAGTAGTCACTTAACACTTGCACAAGCTCCGGTTGAGATAGAGCTTGTTCATCAACAGAAAACACCTCAGTGATCTTTTTACTTTCCAGAACAATATGACCTTGCTCTTGCAGATAGTCTAAGGCTGCGACAACACGGCTGCGCTCACAACCATAATGTTGATAGAGACTCTCTATATCTAAGCTACCCCAGATTTTTTTAAACTGGGTATGATCAAAAATAGCCTTTAAAAACTGCTGCCGCTCGCCATGAAATTGGTTAAGCAGTACGCTTTGCTCCGTCAAAAACTTATAACGGTATTCAGCAAAGTAAGCATAGAGTGGCTTAATAACCTGCTTTAACTCTAACTGTACCAACAAGGTTTTTAAGGGAAGTTGCCTAATATTGGCATCATTAGACAAGCTGAGGAGTTGTAACTCCCACTGCCCATTTGAAACCTCTTTACAGATATTATCGACGACGACGGCGATCCCTTCCAGCTCTGGCGTATCACCATAAACAAAATTTTCAACCGTATTGATCCCATCTAAATTCGCCAAGGTAATACAGTTTGATTTTAAACCATCACGCCCGGCTCGGCCGATCTCTTGACTGTAATTCTCAATAGACTTGGGAAGGTCATAATGGATAACAAAACGTACATCCGCTTTATCTATACCCATTCCAAACGCGATCGTAGCCACTACAACTTGGCATTGCCCCACCATAAAGTCAGATTGAATCTGATGCCTAAGATCGTTATCTAAACCCGCATGATAGGCTGTAGCAGAGATCTGTTGTGTCGCTAAATACTTAGCCACCTGCTCCGCACTCTGCTGTAAAGTAACATACACAATACCGGAGCCTTGCTGTTGTTTAATAAGATCAACCAATTGCTTATCTTTATCTTGGCTTGCTACAGGTAACACCGTTAAATCAAGGTTATTTCGATAAAATCCGGTCTGGACTATATGTTCTGGCGCTATAGCAAATCGCTGCGCCATATCTTTTTTGACTTTTCTCGTTGCCGTTGCTGTCAGCAAAAGCACTAAGGGGATATTTAGCTCCTGTCGATATTGGGGAAGCTTCAAATAGTCGGGGCGAAAGTTATGACCCCATTCAGATATACAGTGCGCCTCATCAACTACCAGCATTGAGATGTCGATAGAAGCGATAAACTCGCGAAAACGTTCATTTTTAAAACGCTCAACAGACACCATCAAAATTTTAATCATACCTTGACGAATATCACGCATAACCGTTTGGTTTTCTTGCGGTGTTAAGGTGGAATCAATACTCGCAGCAGCAATCCCTTTCGATTTAAGAAACGCCAATTGGTCTTTCATTAAAGCAAGTAGGGGTGAGACCACCAGTGTCAGATGGGGAAGATGGATCGCACTAAACTGATAGCATAGGGATTTCCCTGCTCCAGTCGGAAAAATGGAAAGCGTAGAGTGGCCTGAAAGAAGCTGTTTAATCGTTTGCTCTTGCCCCTCTCTAAAGGTGTCAAAGGCAAAATATTGCTGTAGGGCTGGTTGTAAATCCATATCAGTGTTCCTTTACGTTAAATCCGTTTAACGGTTGGTTTAGATGACATAATCTGAAAAGAAATATAACAGATAATCGACTCAGTAGAGTCTCGTCCTAACATACCCTATAAGATCGTTTAGCGAAGGAAAGGCCTCTTCCCTTTCTAATATCGTTCAAAATTCACACAATGCTCTATGCTTTTTCTTTAATCTCCACCACCAATATCCAATTGGAGGTTTAATAACGCGGCGCTTATCTGTAAAATTTTGTTCTTTTTATCAGTGTATGGAATATCGCAATGGGTCGTGCTTATCAAAACCGTAAAGAGTCTATGGCGAAAACATCGGACGCCAAGGCTAAGGTTTACAGTAAATTCAGCCGTGAGATTTATGTATGTGCTAAATCTGGCGGTGTCGAGTTAGAAGGTAACTTAGCGTTATTGGGCCTAGTTGAACGAGCCAAAAAAGCCCAAGTACCCGCGCATGTAATTGATAAAGCACTTGATAAAGCAAAAGGCGGTGGCGGTGAAGATTTCTCTCCTGCTCGCTACGAAGGATTTGGCCCGGGCGGCTGCATGGTAATCGTAGAATGCTTAACGGATAACCCTAACCGTACTTTTGGCGATGTACGTAACTGCTTTAACAAAACCAAATGCAAAATTGGTAGCCAAGGCAGCGTTAGCCACATGTTCGACCACAGTGCTATTTTTGTGTTTGCCGGTGATGACGAAGATGCAGTACTTGAAGCACTAATGATGGAAGATGTTGATGTAACTGACATTGAATGCGAAGAGGGAAAAATTACTGTCTTTGCACCACATACTGACTACTTCAAAGCAAAAAAAGCGCTACAAGATAATATCGAAGGACTTGATCTAGAAGTCGATGAGATTCAGTTTGTACCACAAAATATGTCACCCGTTTCTGAAGATGATATGCCAATGTTCGAAAAGTTCATTGATATGCTAGAAGATCTGGATGATGTACAGAACATCTACCATAACGCAGAAGTTTAAGTAGATATCTACGGATAGCCCTAATCTCGTCTATCTAGGGCCCATTATTCGGACCTAAAAAAAAGCCCGCACATCACTGAAGTTGATCTGCGGGCTTTTTATAAACCAATACTTTTCAATAAATAAACAACTAAACCAGCTCTGCCCCATCATATTACGTCATATCAAAGGATTTGATTTATGACAGGCAAAAAAAAGCACCACTTTCTAATTAGAGAGTAGTGCTCAAACAGACCTTTCAACCTATAGAACCCAATTTCCACTAACTTAGTTGTAAGGTCTACCGTCTTTCAGGAAGAACAATAGACTGCCACTCTGAATATTAGTTCCCTGAAAGAGAGTGATTTTTCTATTTACATCATGCCGTTCATTGCTTTGAACTTAGCCATCAATTCAACAGGCTGCTCGCTCTTATTACTTTTATTCAAAACATAAACGACAGTTTGGCCTTGTGGGCCAGCAGCGATTTGCGTAAAGCGGTATGGCGCTTCGCCGACAAGACGAACATCTTCCATATCTTGTAATGTGCTAAACACATACAAACGACCATCTTCACCGCGCATTTCGCCATAGAAATCATCTGCAGCTTCAAGCTTGCCATTAAACATATCGATGCTAGCAATGCCTGATGACTTTTTCTTATCTTCGTTAGTTAAGCCATAAACAAGGGTTGCGCCTTTAGGCCCATCACCAATGAAAACCTTACGGAAAGAGGTCTCACCTACAGTCAAAAACTGTTGATACGTTTTGAAATCATCAAAAACATAATAACGACCTTCATGCATCACTTCATACAAGTCATCATTATTTAGCTGAGTAGCCGCGGCAGATTGGGTTTCCTCCTGTTGAACTTGGTGAGTATGACAACCAGTTAGGGAGAACATTGCAGTTGCAACCACTGCGCTAGCAATCAGTTTTTTCATGGAGAGCCTCATTAATTAATCAATAAAAAATTAAGAGGCACTTTACTTAGGAAATATTACAAAATAATGTCATTTATATTCAGCTAAAAAACTAAATAAAAGGTATCTAACTAATAACATTGAGCAGCCAAGCAGAGGAGATAAACAGCTCACTAATAATCAGCAACTCTATACAGAACGGAGTCATGATAACCTGTAGACACCGGAATAACACCTGCCAGTAATTTATTAACCTCAGGATCACCACTATCCACAATTAATGGACGTCCCTCTAAGGCTTTAAGTTTTGTTTTAGTCGCAATTACATTGATATTTTGTTTACCTAAACGCTTTAACAGCGCAGGACTTAATTGTTGATTACCGCGCCCAATAATATGCCCTTGGCCACCAATTAACGTAATCACCAACTGACAAGGGTGTCCTTCAGTCAATTCTAATAACTGATTTGCAGTACAGTCCGCAGCGATAAGTTGATTATCTTTAATAATATCTACACCTAAAAGCGTATTCGGCAACCCCAACTGTTCCATAACCGCTGCAACGGTAGAACCAGAACCCATCACATAAAAGATATCAGGTTCCATGCGCTCAATAATATCAGCCGCTATATCATCAAGAACTAACTCTTCAGATTCCTTACCGCCATTTTTGACCTGTTGCAGATAACGATGCTCTTGAGGGACCAACAGATCACCATAATATTTGGCGCGAACATGCCCTTCACGGAACGCCACTTCATCTATATCGCGCACCTCTTGGTCGCCTAAAGTGACCAATTCACCTTTAACTAACATGGCAATAATTTCGCCCGCTGCTTTCGGCGTTACCGCATAAACCCCTGAATGGATCTTAACGCCAGCGGGAATACCTAATACAGGCACCTCCTCCGCAATCGCAGCACAAATATTACGTGCGGTGCCATCTCCACCGGCAAATAGAACAATATCCACACCTTGATTAACAAGATCTTTAGCAGCTTGGATAGTATCCTCTGCAGACGTATTACCCGTTTGAATCTCACCGATAACTTGAGGAATAAAGCCCGCCTGACGGGCAACGGTTTCACCCATTTCAGCGGGATAGGTCACCAGCTCTATATTCAAACCTTTAAGGACCTCAAGAGCTTGCAGTGTTCTTAAACCCGCCTTAGGTTCCGCACCTAAAGCTAAGGCTTCACGCGCGGTTTCTTTACCGTCACTACCTTTTAACGCGACACTACCGCCGACACCCGCCAAAGGATTAATTATCAGGCCAAGCTTAAACACTTAAGATCTCCAAATTACCCGTTTCAATTAAAAACTGTTGGTATACAAAACCCGCTAAAATTAGATGGGTATCATCATCCAAATCTAAAAACTCTAGCCCATGACTTACTACTGTACTGACACTTCCCTCTTGGGGTTGCACACTACGTATGAGCGCCGTTGTTAAAATAACCTGATCTACGCCAGCTACAGAAAAACGGGTTGTCATAAACAGCTTATCGCCTTGCTTACCTAAAGCCACAGGTGCATCAACACAAGCACCGCTCAAACTAATATCAGTGCAATAAGCATTAATCGGCCAATCATGTCTTAGCCCTTTACCTTGTTCAAATTCATCAATTGAAACCAACAAATTAACGGGAACCCGCGTGTGACTGCGGATACGCCTAACTTCTGTCGTTTTTGGGTATTCTAAATGCCAATAAGCAAAAGGCGAGGTTTGAATTTTCAAGATTCGAGCGCTAAATGCACAGATAAAATTACCTGTCATTAAGCGAACGGTCACTTGCGCTCCGGTATTAACGACTGAGCTTTTCGGTGCCGAGACCATTAAACTACCGTTTTCACGGTAGCCTAATAATTGAACAGAATAGCGGGCGCGGGGCGCTCGGGTTTCAATCTGAACTTTCTCACCTATACGTGGATTAAGTTCAGCTAGCGAGCGCGATGTATCAAGTGATTCTAATGCTTTTGTCATTAAAGTGTTTCTTAGTCTCTCTAATAGATGACGAGGACGTTAAGTAAATAACTTAAGTGAGTTAACCTTTAGCGGCTAACTTGAAACCTATGGCCTCAATTTGATCTGGGTTCTCTGCGCCTGCAACATTAAGCGAAGAAAATTCTCGCCTTGCGCGGTATTGTTTTCGCAATTGATCAAAGGCCTGTTTTTGCTCCGCTTCGGGTAACGTCAGAGTATGTCTCAGCATATAATCATCAATGCGCGGGTCATACACTTTTTCCATCAACTCCAATATGCTCAGATCACCCTGCTCTACACAGGCTAACTCAGACTGAGGCAAAAACGCTTCGAATGATTCTTCGCAAGGCTGATCCAAATACTGACACAGAGCTTGATAAAGCATAAATGTGCCACGAATTTTACCATCGAAGCTATAACCGGCAATATGTGGTGACACAATAGCGCAACGCTCAGCTAACGCGGCATTAACTACCGGCTCATGTTCCCATACATCGAGGATAAATGTGAGCCCTAGGCGTTTTTTCCCTATATCAAGCAAGGCTCGATTATCAATTACGGGGCCACGTCCTGCATTCAAAACGATAGCATGATCTTGAATCATCCCTAGCTCAAGATCAGAGATCAAATGCTGTGTTGGATATTCTCCCTCTTGCGTGAGCGGCGTATGTAAACAGATAACATCCGCTTGTTTTAACAAACTATGTAGAGGAATAAACCCCTCTTCTGACTCAGCTCTAGGAGGATCATTCACGAGCACTTTATAACCTAGTGCTAGTAAACGTCGCTGTAAACGTCCTCCAACATTCCCTACGCCAACAATGCCATAAGTTCTGTCTTTAGGATCAAAGCCTTGCCATTCAGCAGTAAGAAACAAACAACTCAGCACATACTCCACGACGGCATCAGCATTACAGCCCGGCGCATTACTAAAAGCTATACCTTTACTCTCCAAATAATGCTGATCAATATGATCGGTACCTATAGTTGCCGTACCGACAAATTTAACCGGACTTGAGGCTAAAAGAGCTTCGTTAACTTGTGTAATTGAACGGACAAGCAGTACATCAATATCATGTAAATCCTTAGGCGATAAATCTCGGCCGGGTTTCAGAATAACCTTACCAAAACGAGAAAAAATGGCCTCAACTTGAGGCATATTTTCATCCGCTAAAATATTTAGTTTTCTGTTACGCAATTTATCAGTCTCCAGACTTTACAAACAGGCTCAGTTCAGGCTCAATTCGCGGTTTTAAACTACATACATGAATAAAAATAGTGGCTCGAGCCACTTCTATTGATTGGATCTCACGCACTTGATCATTCGTTGGAAAAAACATCAGGAATATTACATTGTAAGAATGTACCAAGACCTGATC
This sequence comes from Neptuniibacter marinus, assembly GCF_001597725.1. Taxonomy (GTDB): domain Bacteria; phylum Pseudomonadota; class Gammaproteobacteria; order Pseudomonadales; family Balneatricaceae; genus Neptuniibacter; species Neptuniibacter marinus. The sequence continues at coordinate 124,056 of NZ_LUTR01000004.1, read as the reverse complement.
GGCGATTGGGTTGTCAGCCAAAGCTGGGGCAACAACGCCGAGAATACAAGTGCCTGCAACCAGACAGTTAGTACATCATATCAAGATGCGCGACTGATCGTCAGGGAAATTCGCAAACAACTCAAGAGTCAAGGATTTCGCCATGTTGCTCGTCAAGAAACCCAATTAGGGTTTGAATTCGATCACTAAGCGAGTATCTCTAAAAAAGTCGATCTAAAACAAACGCCTGACATACCCCCTATCCAATACTTCTGATCCAAACAGCCAATACTAAAGTAGAGCATTTACAGATAATGCCTAATGCTATATTCCATATACATCATTGTTTTATTAGCCATAAATAATATCTATTCACTAAGCTACTAAGGAAAGTATATGAACGGTTCCTTGTTTGGTTTTTACACTAAAAGTTTTTTATCCGCTCTAGTTATTACAGGATTGGCTGCTGGTGCTGCTTTTGCCATAGGTGCGGATAACCAATCGTTAATAACTTTAATTTGTAGCGCGCTTTTAGCCTCCCTAACGTCCATATTAGTTATACACAAAATTTTATTAGGGCCTATGGCAAATGAAATTATGCACGCAAAAGAGGCTAAATTTGATCAATTAAAACTTCTGCCTTATTTTTTTGGTGATTTTTTTGCAAAGCAAGCAAATACCGAAAATATCAGCGGTAAACTCTCCAACAGCGCAAATGCTAATGCAATTTCAGCAGCGGAAGTATCCTTCTCAGCGGATACCCTTAAAGCTCAGCTAGACAACCAAGTGCAAGAGGTAACACAAATAGCCACTAACGCTGAAGAGATGACAGTGACTGTACAGCAATCAGAGCAACAGGCGGAACTGGCAGCTCAAATGGCTATCCAAGCAAAAGAGACGGGTTCAGAAGGACAACAAGCATTAACTGCAGCGATGGTTGATATTCGAGAGTTAAACTCTCAAGCCACAGAAACCTTAGTATTAATTGAGCAACTAAACGAAAAATCACAAAAAATACAAGATGTGACCCGAGTGATCGAAGAGATTGCCGAACAAACCAATCTGCTAGCCCTTAACGCAGCAATTGAAGCCGCTCGAGCAGGTGATCATGGCCGCGGCTTTGCCGTAGTGGCTGATGAAGTAAGGCAATTAGCCTCACGTACTGCCAGTGCAACCGGCGAAGTAGAACTGATTGTGGATGAAATACGCGCAGAAACCCAACAAGTGGTTGGTAATATTCAAACCCTTTCTAACAATGTAGAAAGCGGCACCATCGCTATGGAAAAGGTTAGCGATCAATTAGGCGGCATTTCAGAACAATCTTCAAATGTTGAACAGCAAATTTCCACCATCGCGGAAGGGGCAAGAAACAACCGGCAAAACCTTGAGGTTATCTTTAACTCACTGCAAAATGTTCGCCATGAGTTAGAAGGAAGCGATGCTGAAGTCTCTCAATTAGCAACGCAAGCAGCCTCTTTGATGGAAGCTGCTGAAAAATCTAATTCCATTTTAGCTGCCGCCTCAGAACAAAACTATCACCAGCCCTTTTTCCATATTGCGCGGGACACTGCAAACCGAGTTTCGGCGGCCTTCGAGCAAGCTATATCTCAAGGTCAAATATCTGAGTCAGCACTATTTGATCACACTTACACCCCTGTTGAAGGTTCAAACCCTCAAAAACACACAACTCCATTTGATCAATTAACCGACAAAATCCTACCTAATATCCAAGAGCCTGCGCTTAACAGCCATGAAAAACTGATCTATGTAATTGCTACGGATATTAATGGCTTTGTGCCTACCCATAATAATCAGTTTGCTCACGCTTTATCCGGCGATTATGAAACCGATCTAGTAAAAAGCCGTAGTAAGCGCATCTTTAATGATAGAACGGGAGCCCGCTGTGGAGCCCATACCGACACTATGCTTCTACAAACTTACAAACGCGACACCGGTGAAATCATGCATGATCTATCGGTGCCAATCTTTGTTAACGGCAAACATTGGGGCGGAGTACGTATAGGCTATAAGCCAGATCAACATTAAATCACGGCATAGATCAACAAAACCGCTGTTGGCTTTAAGCCACAGCGGTTTTTGAATTTCTCAGGTGGTTTAATTGAGCTTTAAGCTCTTTATAATAAAGTTAATATATTAAACTCTAATAAAAAATATGCGACGCAGCGGATCATAGGATAGAAGATGAGTAAATTTACCTACGCAGAGATGCCCAATAAAGAAGGCTTTTTTGGTGAGTTTGGTGGCCAAGAGATACCACCAGAACTAAAACAGATCATGGACCAAATTAACGATGCCTATGAAGAGATTCGCCAAAAACCAGAATTCCAAGCAGAACTTGATCTACTATTCGCTGACTATGTAGGTCGTCCAAGCCCTATCTACCACGCGAAACGCTTAAGCGAAAAGCTCGGTGGCGCTCAGATCTATTTAAAACGTGAAGACCTAAACCACACCGGCGCTCATAAAATTAATCACTGTCTAGGTGAAGCCCTACTCGCTAAATTTATGGGTAAAACTAAAGTGATCGCTGAAACCGGTGCAGGTCAACACGGGGTCGCACTCGCAACCGCCTGCGCCCTTGTAGGTATCCCCTGTGAAATACATATGGGCCAAGTGGATATAGAGAAAGAACACCCTAACGTCACCAAAATGAAGATTTTAGGCTGTACATTAATCCCCGTTACCCGTGGCACTGCCACTTTGAAAGATGCTGTCGACAGTGCGTTTGAAGAGTACCTAAAAGATCCGGTAAACTTTATCTATGCCATAGGCTCCGTGGTTGGCCCTCACCCTTTCCCTAAGATGGTTAGAGACTTCCAGAGCATTATCGGTACAGAAGCGCGTGAACAATTCCAAGCAAAAACCAATAACCTACCCGATTATGTTACCGCTTGTGTCGGTGGTGGTTCCAACGCAATGGGCATGTTTAGCGCTTTTCTTAATGATGACAGCGTCAACCTTGTGGGAATTGAACCCGCCGGTAAAGGCCTCGACACTCAAGCGCACTCAGCTACACTTACACTCGGTAAACCTAGCACCCTACATGGCATGAAGTGCTACGTGCTAGAAACCGAAGATGGCGAACCTATGCCAGTCCACTCCATCGCATCTGGACTCGACTATCCTGGTGTAGGCCCACAGCACAGCTACTTAAAAGACTTAGGCCGCGTACAGTATGAAACCGCTTCGGACCAAGAATGCTTAGATGCCTTTATGGAACTCTCTCGTATAGAGGGCATCATCCCCGCCTTAGAAAGCTCCCATGCGGTCGCTTGGGCTATGCGTAAAGCACCGACCCTTTCAAAAGATCAAACAATTTTAGTCAACCTATCAGGCCGTGGCGATAAAGATGCTGATTACGTAGCCGAGAAGCTCGGACTGTAAGCATAGAAATAAAAAGAAAGGATTAGATCTTAAGTATCAATCAGTTACTGATTGATACTTAAGATCTAATCCTTTCGCAATATTATCGCAATGAAGCTCCAAGCCAGATTCCGAACAGTTCTCATTACACTACAGTGCTCTCATAAGTAGCCAGCTCAGTACAAAAATAATACCTATGAAAGCAATTAGTGCAATTTAAGCTCGTACATATCTAGAACCTGAAAATTAATACAGTATCAAACTGGTCTACACTGCCTTACATATATAATTATCTTCGAATACAGCTTCCTAGCCCTTCTTGATAGACAGAGTCATTGCATTATTTCTTTCAAGCCAATAGTTACAATCTACAGGCAATCGGTATTTAAGTTCATTCTTTGAATAATGATTGTGAATGGCTAAGAGCTTCCGCTCAGTAGAATTTTGGTACAGGTGTACATGACCTGTCATGATAGCATCTATGATAGTTCCATTATCTCTAGAAAATAAATCAGTTCGAATGGATGCCCCATTGACCTTGAATATAGCTGGTTGGTATTTAAGACCTCTATCTAAGAATTTTCCTGAAGCTATATTTATCTCTACAGTTCCTGGTCCAACAGGGTAGACCGCTGAAAGTACTGAGGGAAATCCAGATATACCGTGCTGACTAAATGGGCCTAGAAGAAAAGTATTTACCGCAATAACCAAGTAACCATCAGATTTAACAAGACCTGATGGGATATAAATATCCTTATAAACCTTAATTTTTGCATCAATTACAGAATTAATCCGTTTAAGTATTTCTTGGTCTGGGGAATCAACTACTCCATGTTCACAACTAACAAATGAGTCTAGAACTCTATTGACACCTTTGCCGGATGTTGGGCAAACAGCTTCCACCCAAATAGTTCATTTTTTATGCTCTACTTTGAAATCAGGGCCAGAATCGTTTGACGACACTTTTTTAAACCTATTTTGAAGACGATTGCCGACATAAAGTTCCCAAAAGCGCTGTACTAAAGTGTCTTGACTACCATTCGTAAATTCACCCACAAACGTGCTATCAGCTAATCGCTCAAATCTAACCCATGATATCAAAATCCTTTCACAAACTTCTTTAGACAGTTTATCAGGCAAATTTTTCGTATCGACCTCGATAAAACCCCGAATTAAATCTAAGTTTTGTCTAGAGCAAACCGATTCCATTCACTATTTACCAAATAAGCCTTATATAATTTCATTATAAGGTTGAACATGGTTTTACTGGTTTTTTTTTCTTTGCACAGACATCTCAAAACCTATTGGAAGAGGCTTAAACTTTGGCTTTGCATATTTCTTTCTTGAACGTTGGAATTCCCTCAGCGCCATGAAATCGATATCACCAATCACATAGAAATCGGTCAAACCGCCCTTTATACGAACAGAATCCCTTTCGTAGTCTTCTTTGTAGGGAGCTCTAATTCGATTGTTCACTTGTATGATAAAAGTATGCAGATCTTGTGCAGCACTCTCTACCAAAAAGCTGAACGTAGTGATGTCAGGATTCCATTCAAGGACGAAAAGGCTATCCACCTTTCCCTGGAAGTGTGCACGGCACTCTATGTTAGTCATATCACTGCAAATTAGAATTCCAAAATAATAGCCCCCGTGATTATAAATAGGGAGCCCTTTAACCCCCTCCTCTGGTAACCACTGCCTCCGGCCTTTTTTCTTAAGGTTTTCTTGTTCCCCATGCGAAGGGGACAACTTGGGCTGCATATAGATTATGCTGCTCGCATACCCAGGCCACGGAGTAGACATTGAGATAAAGCAGTCGTTACGGAGAAGTTTCTTGCTTCCCTTCTTTTCAGCATAATATTCCAGCCCACAAATAAGAGAAATACCATTCCTTGCTAATTTCTGGGCCATACTGAACGCCCAGCGCCGCGGTATGCTACACTCCGGAAAAACAACATAATCTGGCTTTTCTTTTTCTTTCAGAATTAAATTAACAAGACCAAATATTCTTTGATAGCGATTAAGTGAACGATCAGGATTTCCAGCCACTACACTTGACCACTGCTTTTGAGTTGTTTCTAAACTAGTCAGTGCAACCTTAACTTTTTTCTGTTGTTGGTTACGTGGGACATTTAAATGCTTTCTTATATTAGGCTCGATACTATTTTGAAGCTGAACTCCAATACTAGACTGGTCGCTTACTTTTGCACCTCTTAAACCCAAAACTGACTGTCCAAAAAGAGATTGATCTTCTAAGAGTTTAGGGGCGATGATTAGCATTTCCTGAATTGATAAGGGACGTGTAGGAAATGCCAAAGCCAACCAATGAGGTTGCTTTAGTTGTGCAAATTTCTGGAATTTCCTAGCAGCAGCTAACCTAATTGTTTTTCGAATCGCTCGACGTCCGGGAATTTTTGGACCATTTATATGTTCTTCTTGAGAGTAATACCAATAATCCTTATAGGGTCTACTCCCCCAGTCAGCTAACAAAAGAGCTTCTCCCATTTTGACCAAAGATGGAGCTTTAGATGGGACCTTATACGTTGCATCAAAGGTAAATAACTTCCTGAGCACTCTTCCTAGCGGGGTAAATAACTTATAACCTTTTGCCGTCGATGCTTGCAATCCTGCTTGGAGTAGCACTTTTACAAAATAAGACTGGCATGAAAATCTCTTAATTTCTCCGCTTGTACCATCAGAGGTAGTAACGGCTAAAACACTAAAACAGTTAACTACCTCCTCTACAAATTGCGTTGCATCATCAAAATCACCACAACGAATCATTAGCCCAAATATTCGAGGGTAATAATTTGTGAACTCAAAGATTCCTTGAGGGTTAAGTAAATGACGATGAACAAGGCCATAAAACTCATGCCGAAGATCAGACCAGACCTGTGGGCGTAGGTCCTGGGCATAGCTATCGATATCTCTAAGTAATAATGAGAAGCCTAACCTACGTATAGAAACAACATCGGCTTTCCTTAAGGCATCAGCACTGAGTGATGCACTGGGTGTAGCTAGCAGAGCTTTTGAAGCCATCTCCGTCGCCGTTCCCGGCACTTCAGGAAGAAGACGATGTTCACTAGATTGTGCTCTTATTTGATCTGAAATCTGGTCTATAAAATCTAAACCGTGCTCCGTCGATAAGCTGAAAATCTTTTGCTTGTCACCTGTAAAAACCAAATTACTGTCATTCGCATAGGGTAAATTAACATTGATAGTCCCCATTTCTACCAGCTCAAGACAATCTACTGATGCGGCAATCCAATCTAAGATCTGTTGGCCATTATTTGTTTCGCATGTAGCTTCGGTTACCAGAAAAATATCATCAACATAACGTCCGTAGTAGAGAGGGTCCAGACTATTCAGAATCTCTTTATCAAACTGATATAGAAGTATGTTTGATAGAATTTTTGAAGCAGACAAGCCAACTGGCAACGCGCCTTCAGGCCGTTTTTTATAGTCAGGAGTGGATTGGTACCACGTGTCTATAGATTTGATAAGCTGTTCAGTAAATAGTTTCTCGTCTTCATTAGGTCTGATGCCTATTTCATTTAGAAACCCCTCCCTAAGAATGAATTTAGGTCCAACATTATGGTAAAAGCTGGCTAAGTCCATGGTAATTGCATTGATGGACTTCCCTTCTTTGACCGCCTCTCGCATCGTTTTCAGTCCGTTTTCTCTCCAGGATTGATAACCAGAAAAGTAAGGACTAAACAGGCCAGAGCACTCCATATTGAGTTGACCATTCCCATTTTGAAACAACCGCAAACTGGAATTTGGGTTATTTCTACGCAGCCTGTTCCCGTAAGACCAATCGTTGTTCAACATAAACTCGAACCAATGGCCTATCTTTAGAATCCAAAGTGCAGAAATGATCTGATAATCAACTGTTCCTGTAATGAGCAAACGATATTTTGCATCTACTTTTTGACGACCGCTAGCTTGAAACTTTTGTTCCCAGTCATCTAGAGGGTTAATAGCTCTGTAGTAGATGTTGTCACTTTTGTTCTCCCAACTGCTTAAATCTAGAGACTTAGGAATGTAAATATAGCCACCAATAAAGCTACTGTCTGAAAACCAATTTGCATCAGGTGTAGTTAACCGGTGAAATAGTTTGTCTAGATTTCGCTCTAGGTGTTTCTCATACTCTGTAAAAGCAAGGGCACTTGGGTGCATGTTGTCAAAAAATGCTTCTGCCTTAGCTTTCCGGTAAGCGAGATATAGATCTTCAACCTTAATAAAATTTTTGGAAAATCCTTTTTTACTCATTTCCTATCCATAGTCTACGTATTATAAATTCTATAAATTTAATCTATTAGCTTTAGTTGAAAATTAATTTCAACAATGGGTATCAAATAATCATCAAATGAATTCGACAGGCATTAAACCCAAAACGGAACATCTGCCAAGCTAAGCACAGTTTTGCCAGCTATATGTTAACAGAAGGCTAAAACATGTGGAGGATTACACAGCAACTCGGACACAAAGGCTCCAAGATGATCAACCGCACTTGTGGCAAATGAATAAAAACAAAAAAGACGAGGCCTGCAAACCGCTGGTCAACTGGTCAACTGGTCAACTGGTCAACTGGTCAACTGGTCAAGATCGTGTGATATTCTCAAGTATATTGCACTATTTTTCTTAAATCCTAAATACCCCCTAATTTCAGATAGTTATATACGCTGATTACGTGGCAGAGAAGCTGGGCCTGTAATATCTGAAGCAAAAAGAAAGGATTAAATCCTATGTATCAATCAGTTACTGATTGACGGTAGATCTAGTTCTTTCTACCTTCCTGCCAAACCTTTCTACACATTTGCGCGTTGCCTAATAAGCATTAACACTTCACTTAATTACGCCTTTAAATCAATTGATAGATTATTACTATTGTCTCATTAAAAACAATCAATTTAATCTATTCCATCCAGTCATGCATCATAGATCTCGTTCCCAAGCAGATAGCTTGCCCACATATTTAACGACTGGAGTTACCACAATGATTAATACAACTATCAAGCCTTTCTCAGCAACTGCCTTTAAACAAGGTGAATTCGTCGAGATCACTGAAGCGGATGTTATCGGTAAATGGGCTGTTTTCTTTTTCTACCCAGCGGACTTCACATTTGTATGTCCAACTGAGCTAGAAGATCTTGCTAGCAAATATGAAGAGCTTCAGAAAATGGGTGTTGAAGTGTTTTCTGTCTCTACTGATACACACTTCTGCCACAAAGCATGGCACGACACGTCTGATGCTATCGGCACTATTAACTACTACATGGTAGGCGATCAAACAGCCACGATTACTAGCAACTTCGGTGTACTGCGTGAAGGCCAAGGCCTAGCTGACCGTGCAACTTTCTTAATCGATCCAGAAGGTGTAATTCAGGCGATGGAGATTACTGCGGAAGGTATTGGTCGTGATGCAGATGATCTGATGCGCAAAATTAAAGCGGCTCAGTATGTTGCAGCTCACCCTGGTGAAGTATGCCCAGCTAAATGGAAAGAAGGTGAAGCAACATTGGCTCCTTCTCTTGATCTAGTCGGCAAAATCTAATCCGATACCGGTAATGGGCGCCTTTACCTAAGGCCTGCCATAACCAAAGAGAGACACCCACCATCGACGTGAACAAGCCTGTTGATGGTGGGAACTCCACACTCACATATTTTTAACTCAATTCAATCCGGACGGTGATTTATGTTAGATAGCAACATGAAACAACAACTGGGCACCTACCTTCAGAAGATCGATAATCCGATTGAGTTGACGGTGTCTACCAACGAAACACCAAAATCTAAAGAGCTGGAAACACTCGCACGAGAAATTGCAGAGATTTCAGACAAGATAACCTTGACCATTAAAACCGATGATACAGGCCGTGTGCCACGTATGGCGGTGGGTCCGCAAGGTGAAACAGCACGCGTAACCTTTGCTGGTGTACCTATGGGTCATGAGTTCACCTCATTGGTCTTAGCTTTACTACAAGCGGGTGGTTACCCAAGTAAGGAAGAGGCTGGGCTACAGGCACAGGCGAAAAGTCTATCTAAGACGTTAAATTTTGAGGTATATATCTCGCTGTCATGCCATAACTGTCCAGATGTGGTTCAGGCGATTAACCTGATGGCGGTTCTCAATCCGAATATCACCGCCACCATGATTGATGGCGGTGTCTTCCCTAAAGAAGTGGAAGAACAAGGCATTATGGCAGTACCGACTCTTCTACTAAACGGCGAACCTTTCGGTAATGGCCGCATGACCTTAGAAGAAATTCTGAATAAGGTTGATGATAGTGCTGAGGAAAAACAAGCCGCCGAACTAAACGCCAAAGCACCTTTTGATGTATTAGTCGTCGGGGGTGGCCCTGCGGGGGCATCAGCCGCTATTTATACTGCGCGTAAAGGTATTCGCACCGGTATTGTTGCTGACCGCTTTGGTGGTCAGGTGATGGATACCATGGCTATCGAAAACTTCATATCGGTTAAAGCCACCGACGGCCCTCGACTCGTAGCCGGATTAGAAGAGCACGTTAAAGAATACGATATAGACGTAATGACCAACCAACGGGCGGTGGAGGTTCTCGATATTGTCGGTGAAGATGGCAAACAGATCAAACAAGTGACGCTAGAAAACGGTGCTGTTCTCACCGCTAAATCGGTCATTTTAGCGACCGGCGCACGCTGGCGCGAAATGAACGTACCAGGCGAAGAGCAGTACAAAACTAAAGGGGTCGCCTTCTGCCCTCACTGTGATGGTCCGCTCTTTAAAGGTAAGCCTGTTGCCGTGATTGGTGGGGGTAACTCCGGCATCGAAGCGGCTATAGATCTTGCTGGTATTGTTGAGCATGTAACCGTGCTGGAGTTCGCCGATACCTTGCGTGCCGATGCGGTATTAGTTCAAAAAGCGGAATCGTTGCCAAACATTACTATCATTAAAGATGCGATGACCACTGAGGTGCTTGGTGATGGTAACAAAGTAATAGGTCTAAGCTATAAAGACCGCAAAACCGATCAAAGTCATGTAGTTGATGTTGCCGGTATCTTCGTCCAAATTGGTTTAGTACCTAACAGCGACTTTTTGAAGAACACCCTTGAATTAAGTGATCGAGGTGAGATCGTGATTGATAGCCGCGGTCAAACAAGCTTACCCGGTGTTTTTGCTGCAGGTGATGTTACAACAGTGCCGTTTAAGCAGATCATTATCTCCATGGGCGCGGGTGCAACCGCAGCTCTCGGCGCGTTTGATTACCTGATTCGCAACTAATTAACGCCCTTAGCTAAATCCATAAAAAAACCACCGTATCGCTACGGTGGTTTTTATCTGTGTAACGCGACTTAACGTAAAAATTTATCACCTAATTTAAGCTTGATTAGTATTTATAATATTACGTAGCACTAAGCGTTTAACCATATTATTAATAAGAAACCAAGCCAGCGCATAGCCCCAAACCGTTAGCGCCATCGACCAACCAATAGGCTCAACAAACCATCCGTAAACAGCGGCGAATGTTCCAACCACTTGAGTCAACTCTGTTGTGATAAAGAGTTTAAGGCTCGGAAATGGACGATCCCAAAAATGACCATTATTACGGGTCAAGTAAATGGTCAGATGCCCTGCAACCAGTAATTTAAGAAAGATCAATGTTTGAATGGTCGGACGTGGTAACTCCCAAATTGATTCAGCAATCCAGAACAGACCAAAACTAGAGATAACCCCCAAGATACCGAGAACACTCGAAAGAACCAGGACTCTATGCATATCCCAGCGCACAGGATGCGGCGCAGGCTTAGCGTTATCATAAGCGATCATCATGATCGGGAAATCATTGAGTAGCGCCAGCAATACAATCATCGCTGCCGTCACTGGATAAAAATCGAAAACAAGAATGGAGAGCGTCATAAACAGTAAAACGCGAACCGTTTCACTGATACGAAAAATAGCGTAGGCGGTCATGCGCTCAAAAATGCGTCTCGCCTCCTCAACTGCACTGCGAATCACGCCTAAACCCGGCTCAGTTAATACTAAGTCAGCTGCGGCCCGTGCTGCATCCGTTGCACCGCTGACCGCAATCCCTACATCCGCTTGACGTAGTGCTGGGGCGTCGTTTACGCCGTCGCCGGTCATGCCCACTAAGTGATCGCTGGACTGTAAGGTTTGCACTATCTCGAATTTATGTTCAGGAAAAACCTGAGCATAACCATCACGCTCAAGGATCTCGCTTGCCGTCATTTTATGCTCTTTAGAAAATGCCTTGTCAGCGGTGATGAAATTACTACCTATACCTAACTTTCCAGCAATCTGTCGAGCGATAGCAATATGATCACCTGTGACCATTTTAACCGCTACACCTAACCTCCTAAGTGCAGAAATTGTAGTCGCACTATCTTCACGGGGTGGATCATAAAGGGGTAACAAACCTAGCACTTGCGCTGGCTGATCACCTATACGTTCAGCTACCGCCAGAGCGCGATAACCATCCGCTGCCAATGTGTCAATCTGCTTTTCTACCGCGGCTTGCGTCTCGTCCGATGCCTGTGCCCAAGCTAAGATAGATTGTGGAGCCCCTTTAGCTATATAACGTTTTTCACTCTCCAGCGTTACCTCTACCTCAGCAATTTTGCTCACGGGATTGAACGGCGTGAAGAGATCAACCTTAGCCTTACCTAAATTTTCGGCATGGTCTAGAGCACTAAGAATAGAGCTATCGATCGGATCATTACTCTCTGGCTCACAGGCTAGTGCGGCGGCGAATAACACCTGTTCCGTCTCTTTTGCTTCGACCAACGCCGGCGTTCCCACCACTAATCGGTTTTGGGTCAAAGTTCCCGTTTTATCTGAGCAGAGCACATCAATCCCCGCCAGCTCTTCGATCGCAGCTAAATGGGAGACAATGGAGCCTAAGCGACTTAATGTCATTGCACCAACGGCTAAAGTAACCGACAACACAGCGGGCAGTGCCACGGGAATCGCAGCGATCGTTAAGATAAGCGAAAATTGTAGGGTTTCAAGCAGAGGATCACCCCGGAACCAACCGTAGGTAAGAATCACGGCAACCAATACTAATGTCGCCACGATTAAGGCGTTACTAATTTTTAATACTGCCTGCTGAAAATGTGACGGTGCGCCTGCCTGCTCGACCAATGCAGCCGTTTTACCAAAATAGGTTCGCATTCCTGTCGCTGTTACGACAGCGGTCATCTCACCAAGGCGTACAATGGAACCAGAATAAGCCACATCCTTAGCATTTTTTTCGACGGGTAGTGATTCACCCGTCAAAGCGGACTGATCAATGGAAAGGCCTGCGCCTTTCAACAACTCAACATCAGCGGGCACCACATCACCCAGCTTTAGGTGGATAAGATCACCCGGAACAAGCTCACGCGCAGGAAGATCATGCCAACTGCCATCACGCAGTACCCGCGCTGAAGTAGCGAGTTTTTTCTTTAAGAGTTCAACTGCATTATCCGCTTTACGCTCCTGCCAAAAGGCGACCCCGGCGTTCACAGCTAACATAGTTAGAATAATCAAAAAGTCAGGCCAGTCCTGAGCCAGTGCAGAGAGTACAGCCGCCGCTTCAATCATCCAAGGGATAGGCCCCCAGAAATAGGAGAGGATTTTCCGTAACGCGCTCTCTTTCTGTTCGATGATTTCGTTAGCGCCCTGCTCAGTTAACCGCAGCTCGGCTTCCTTAGATGTGAGCCCACTATTAACTTGATCGGATTCAGAAGCAGTATGCAGATCATTAAGCATGATTCATCCCCTTAATCTTGCAAAACATAAGTACCCGGTGCATCACAAATCGGCTTTATTTCCGCATTAAAGGAGGGCTCAATTAAATCACCAGAGCGTTCCTTCAACCAATCGGCTAATTCAGGCCACCAAGATCCATCTTGTGTTTCATGCTCAGCAAACCATGTATCAGGATCTTGATAACGATCGGCATGTTTACGTGTTGCTATGCGATAACGGCGACGGGGGTGACCCGGCTCAGAAACAATACCGGCATTGTGCCCTCCACTGGTCAATAGGAAAGTCACATCGGTATCAGCAAGAAGGTGAAGTTTATAAACCGAACGCCAAGGAGCCACATGATCTCGTTCAGTGCCGACTGCAAAAATAGGGACTCTAATATCAGAAACTGCAATTGGCCGGCTATCGACAATATATCGGCCTTCAGCCAGTGCATTATTTAAGAAAAGTTGACGAAGATACTGGGAATGCATCTGGTAAGGCATACGAGTAGCATCACTGTTCCACGCCATTAGATCATTCATCTTAGCCCGTTTACCCATTAGGTAATCATGCACCATACGTGACCAGATCAGATCGTTGGAACGCAGTAGTTGGAAAGCTCCAGCCATCTGTTTAGTATCTAAGTAGCCTTGCTCCCACATCATATCTTCTAAAAAGGTAACCTGGCTCTCATTGATAAACAGCATCAATTCACCCGCTTCGGTAAAATCCGTTTGGGCGGCAAATAAAGAAAGACTTTTAAACCGTTCATCACCATCACGTGCCATCGCTGCAGCGGCAATAGAAAGTAATGTTCCCCCGAGACAGTAACCTACCCCATGAACAGGTTGGCCTCCTGTAATCTTATCTATATGCGCTAATGCATTCATAATACCGAGGGTACGATAATCATCCATACCGAGATCACGATCATCATGGTCTGGATTTTTCCAAGACACCATAAATACAGTGAAGCCCTGTTCTGTCAGATACTTAACGAGGGAATTCCCTGGTGAAAGATCAAGAATGTAATACTTCATGATCCATGCTGGGACGATAAAAATAGGCTCAGGATGAACTTTTTCAGTCACTGCATCATACTGAATCAATTCTATTAAGCGATTACGATAAACCACCTTGCCCGGCGTGATCCCGAGATTTTTGCCGACTTGAAACCCTTCTGTGCCCGCGGGTTTTTGATCATTAAGCATGCGCTGTAGGTCATCTAGGAAGTTTTGCATTCCCCGCTGTAAGTTCTGCCCGCCCTCTTTTTGTGTTTGTTCCAGCAATTCAGGATTGGTCAACAGGTAGTTGGAGGGAGAGAAAAGATCTAAGATTTGTCGCGTTGCGAACTCAACCACATTTTCATGCTGCGGAGTAACCCCTCGCACACCCGTTGTTGCGTTGTACCACCATTGCTGGTTTAACAAAAAAGATTGGTAAAAGAGATTGTAGGGCCATTTCTGCCACGCCTCTCCACTAAACCTTTTGTCTTGAGGTAATGGATCGATACAGGGACAAGGAGATGCCGCTTCAGGATTAACGCCCGGCGCACAAAAACCTGCATAATTTGCCAGACGTATGGCTTTTTTAAGCGCTTTTTCAAACAGTTGAATCTGCTTGCCCGGTGCTGTAACAAGATGAGCCGCCCAGTCAGTATAAGCCGCGGATAAGCCGCTCGGAGAAAGCCCCCCCGTAAAACGCGCTATAGATGCGTTAACACTCTTATCCAGCGTCTCTTGAAAAGAAAGTGGATAGTATGAATCTTTACCCAACAGTTGAGTAAAATAATCTGTAGGGTCTTTATGAGCAAAGCTAGCATGACAAGCTGTACTTGCCTCCCCTTGCTCTTTTGCCTTAACTTCACCTGCCTGATCGGTCTGATTACTACCAGACTGCTCTAACCCGTGCGATTCCATCTTCAATCCCTCTTATATCTTATGGAACATTCTGCTCTCTATATGTTAAGAGTATAGTCAAAATGCTGCAGCGCGACATTGAGCGAGATTAATTTTATAGCTGTTTCTTATCCAATTTTAGAGAAGTTTATTGTGCATCGCATCATTCAATCTGTTGCAGATTAACGACTAACAGCGATGGAACGTCTAAATAACCCAAGACTAGCACTAAAAAAGATACTACCTAGACCTATCATAATCAGCAGTTGGGGCCAAATAATTGTGATATCAGCGCCACGGAAGATCACTGCCTGAGCAAATGACATATAGTGACGGGAAGGTAAGAACCAAGTCACCGGCTGGATAATTTCAGGCTGACTCTCAATTGGCGTTAGACCACCGGAAAGCATAGTTATAGGTATGATCACCATAATCATCAACAACGCAAACTGCGCCATAGTACGCGCTATAGTGCCTAAGAAAATGCCTATAGCGGCAGCAGCAAATAGATAAATAGTTGTCCCTCCCACCAGCAGAAAACGGGATCCACTAATCGGTACATCCAGAATAGTTTCTACAACGATGAGCATAGACAGAGAAAAGGCAACAAGAATAATGAGTCCATTAGCTAAAACCTTAGACATCACGATCTGAAACGAGCTTAGCGGCATTACCAATAGGTGCTCGATAGTGCCATGTTCACGCTCACGCAACAGTGCGGCCCCGGTGAGTATAATGGTAATCATAGATATCTGATTAATCAGCGCATTAATCGCGCCAAACCACATGCCTGTACCATTGGGATTAAAAGCGCGGCGCTGGACTAACGTCACGGGATAAACTGTTGTTTCATCAGAACGGTTGATAAAGTGATTAACCTCATCAACAACAATATTTTGAATATAACTGTTACCTAAACTGGCTTGAGTCACCGCCGTGGCATCAATATCGATCTGAACACTAGGCTGGCGGCCTCGGCGTACATCTTCCTCAAATTGTGGCGGGATTTGGACAACAAACATAAACCGATCCAGATCCATAGACGCATCAATCTCAGCAGGCGAGATAAGTTCGGGCGTTTTAAAATAAGGCGGATAAAGGGCGTTTGCAATAGCACGCGAAAGTGTCGAATGATCTTCATCAACAATCGCAATAGAGGCATTATTAACTGATTCACTGGTCGCTGTAGCTTGCGAATAGATTGCTAAACTAAACGAATAGATGATCAGTATGACCATCACTAGATCACTAAAAACGCTACGCAGCTCTTTAATACCAAGCCAGAAGATATTGATCCAAGTTTTCATCTTCAGGCCTCCTGCTTTTTCAAAAATGTAGCCGCAATAATGACTAAAATCGGCCCAAACACAGCAAGTAGAAGAATATCCCCCATCAATTCAGAGAAACTTAATCCTTTAGTAAACGCGGCTACACTCAGATGCATATAATAGGTTGCGGGCCACAATAGACCGATTAG
The DNA here is from genome assembly GCF_001597725.1 of Neptuniibacter marinus. Lineage (GTDB taxonomy): Bacteria > Pseudomonadota > Gammaproteobacteria > Pseudomonadales > Balneatricaceae > Neptuniibacter > Neptuniibacter marinus. The sequence goes on along the minus strand of NZ_LUTR01000004.1, from coordinate 107,588 downwards.
ATGTCCGCCCCCCTCCATAGTAGAGGTCGGTTGAACTAAACCAGAGAAATTAATTGTCGGCATAATGGAGAGAATAGCCGTAGCAAAAACCGCCGCCACTTGAGATTTTGTAACAGTTGAGATCAATAAACCAAAGCTAGTCGCAGCAAAAATATAGAACAGTGCTCCTAATGATAAACCTAATAGACTCCCCTTCAGAGGCACATCCAGCAGAAACACCACCAGCAAGGTCAAAATAATAAAGTTGACTATACCAATCGCAATATAGGGCAATTGCTTACCAAGCAAGAATTCAAATCGGCTTGTTGGTGTGACATAAAAGTTGGTGATAGTACCGATCTCCTTCTCCCTTGCCATACTTACCGCCATCAAAATCGCTGGAAACAGTAATAGCAACATAGCTGGAGTCTTCGGCCCCATAGAGTAGATGGTCTCGAACGAAGGGTTATAACGATAGCGTGGCTCAAGCGTGACTTTTGAGACCGCACTTGCATCAACACCTGCATTCGTCGCTAATTGGGTCAGATAATGAATATGTGCACCGCTGACATAACCGGCAATAGTGCCTGCTCGAGTGGTATTAGCGCCATCGATCCACGCTGAAACACTCGGTGTTTCTCCTTTTTTAAGGTCGCGACCGAAGCCCGGTGGGATCTCTATAGCTAAGGTAATATCATTGGACTTCAACCGCCGTTCAAGCTCCTCTTTACTGGTTAACGCCGGTTGTTCACTAAAATAACGCGAGCCTTCAAAGTTACTCAGATATTCACGACTTTCGGGGGTTTTATCATTATCGAGTGCAGCATAAGTTAAATCTTCAACATCCAATGAGATGCCATATGCGATAACAATCAACAACAGAGAGCTACCAAGAAAGGCAAACGCCATACGCACTGGATCTCGCATCACCTCCATAATTTCGCGATAGCTATATGCAAGCAGCCTGTTTAGACTAAACCCTTGTTTTTTTGTCTCTGACGACTGAGGGAGCTCAACATCGCTCAACCCTACAGCGGTTTCAGCTAGTGAGGTGGCTGGAATAGCACTATCATTATTCGCTTCATCACTCTTATCACCGATCGCGTCTTCAAGGTAACCAATAAAGGCCTCCTCTAACGAAGCAGCTCCTTTTGCCTCAACCAAGTGCTTGGGCTCATCATAAACCAGTACCCGTCCTGCATGCATAAGTGATATACGATCACAGCGCAGCGCTTCGTTCATAAAATGGGTGGAGATAAAAATTGTTACTTTGTCTTTCCGTGAGAGCTCAACCAACAACTCCCAAAACCCATCTCGCGCAATAGGATCTACACCCGATGTAGGCTCATCAAGAATCAGCATCTCCGGCTCATGGATAACTGCAACCGCTAAAGAAAGGCGCTGACGAATACCTAAAGGTAAGGATGATGCCAATACACCCAGATGCTCACGCAAACTAAAACGTTCAACAAGGGTATTAATACGCTCAGCGGTTTTCTCCGGTGTTAAATGGAATAAGCGGGCATGTAATTTTAGGTTTTGCTCGACACTCAATTCACCGTAAAGGGAGAATGCCTGAGTCATAAAACCAACACGTTTGCGGGTTTCCAGATCATCCGCATTAACAGAATGACCAAACAGATAGGCCTCGCCTTCTGAAACTGGCAACAATCCTGTTAACATTTTCATCGTCGTTGTTTTACCGCAACCGTTTGAGCCAAGAAAACCAAAAATCTCACCCGCTTGTATCTCAAAGCTAACATTATCAACCGCGGTAAAATCCCCAAAACGGCGGGTCAAATTTTTAGCGACAATCGCGGGCTCCCCACCCTTTTCTTCTAAAGGTGGAATAACCAATTCACTCATGTCACCACGTTTACTTTCAGGCAACAACCGCACAAACGCCGCTTCCAAATCCTCAGCGCCGGTTTTCTCTTTTAAACTCTCTGGCGTACCTGTATCAAGTACTTGACCGGCATCCATAGCCACCAGCCAATCAAAACCCTCTGCCTCATCCATATAGGCGGTGGAAACCAGTACACTCATATTAGGACGTTCTTTACGAATGGTTGCGATCAGTGCCCAAAACTGACGCCGAGATAGGGGGTCTACGCCCGTGGTAGGCTCATCTAATATTAGCAGATCAGGATCATGAATCAGCGAGCAGCAAAGACCCAATTTCTGTTTCATCCCCCCTGACAGCTTACCTGCAGGTCGGGAGAGGAAGGGATGTAGCCCCGTTGCTTTAGTTAATCGCTCAATGCGTGTTTTACGCTCACTTGTGCTTTGGCCAAAAAGCTTACCGAAGAAGTCGAGATTCTCTTCAACACTTAATTCTGCATACAGGTTTTTACCTAGCCCTTGGGGCATATAGGCAATCCCAGGGCCAACAGTTTTTCGATGATCGACCGAAGTCATATCACCGCCCAGCACCTCAAGATGCCCCTTTTGCAATTTACGCGCGCCAGAGATCAGCCCCATCAAAGTCGACTTACCAACACCGTCGGGACCCAATAAACCAACCATTAAACCAGAAGGAATATCCAGCGTTATATCATCAACGGCATGGACCTTTTTGTAGCTATGTGTAACACCCTGAATACGAGCGATCGGACGATCCTGTTCAGCCATGGTTGGCACCCGCTAGTGGTTACTAATGTTATCTGGATTAATTTTTGCTGGAAGCTTCTGGAGGAATGCTGGCCACTCAGGTAGCGCTTCGCCCGGTAGTGGAGCAAGCTGAATATAAGCTACACCTCGCACCCCTGTTTTTACACGGTCTATATACGCCTGTACTAGAGTTTCAGGCACGCGCACTTTGACACGAAACATGAGCTTTTCTCGCTCACTCGCTGTCTCCACCTCTTTTGGTGTAAATTGGGATTCGGGGGAAACAAAGCTAACCGTTGCTGGAATCGCTACATCAAGAATATCTAGCTTCACCCGCGCCTCAGCACCGATAGAAACACGATGGGCCTGAGATGAGGGCAGAAAGGTCTCCATATAAACATCAGCAAGATTCACTAGTGTTAACACTTTACCGCCACTGCCTAATACTTCACCGGGTTCCGCAAGGCGATACAATACTCGTCCTAAACTTGGCGCGACTAAGACGGCATCATCAATCTGTGTCTGGATTCCCTGTGCATCTGCCCGTGCCGCATCAACATTACGTTCCTGCGATACCAATGTGGCATTAGCTGCATTCAGATTTGCCTTAGCAACAGCGACCTCACTTACACGGGTGTCATAAGACTCTTTACTGGTATGACCTTTTTTCACCAGTTCCCGCGCGCGACTCAGTTCCTGTTCGGCAAGAATAAGCTTAGCCTTAGCTTGTGCAATAGATGCCTCTGCCGCTGCTACTTGGCTTTCGGCACTCGCAATGACCGCCTCTGCACGTAACAATTGAGCATGCAGTTGAGCAGTATCAATCGTTGCAACGACTTGCCCTTTCTCAACAAGGTCGCCCTCTTTCGCAGAGATCGTCTCTACACGCCCAGCGATTTTTGTTGATATATCAATCTGTACCGCTTCAATACGTCCATTCCCCGAAGCGAGACCTTCCGGCAGTTCAGGTGCTTGAAGGTTCTGCCATAGGAGCCAGCCGCCTACAGTGGCAAGTATTAAAACCACAACAATTATTACTCGCTTCACGTCTTTCTCCATTATCCAAAATTCGTCAACAAATCATTATTAAATCGTTGTACCTAGTTATTACAAACAGCACTAGTCCTGTTATTAACAACACTATGTTCCATCTCGGCATATTTGATCATCAGGGAGAGGCACGTAGATCTGCCAACAATCAGACCTATATGTACGGTGACTTCACATGTCGTTTAAACAAAAAGTTAACTTAATCCTAAAGTAGTATCGAACAAACCGGCTGAAATTTCCTTGATGTCAATCATCTAGGTATAGAACAGGAACGGCATCACAAAAATTCAGAGGGGGCTATTCGAGCAAGTAACGCATTAGCACTTGTATAACGAGGTCGCATAAATCTAGTCACATAAACTTATGTAATTACCCCTCTAATCCAAAGCGGATAGTTAACATTAAATTAGCATACTGAAATATAAGACTCAAACCGTCATAAGGTATAAACACAACATTGGTAACAGTGATATGCAGATAATTTTCTATTGCGGGGGACTCAAAATTAATCATTATGTTATATTATAATGATTAATTTCATTAGGACAGGTGATCGCAGTGGGTGCCACAGAGTCAGTAGACAGTAATACTTATTTAGAGCATTACCAGCATGAAAATAACTATGTAACAGGAGACTCTCCTGAAGCGATGACATCAATCTACGAAGAACAGGTCAATCTAGTTATTGTACAACGCTCACTACCTGATGAGATCGCGCTCTATTGCCAAGAACTAGTTAATAACAAACCACATTTTAATCTCCGCTCTGTGATCAACCATAAAACGGCGCTAGCATCGCTAAAATCCTCATTACCTGATTTGGTAGGACAATCCGTATTTTTAGACGATCTCGTTTTGTTAGTAGAGATGTATAGCTGTTTATTCGAGCTTGATGAGATAGGCCTACGATTACAAGTGTTAGATCGCGCTATGTGCCCCCGCTTCCATATAGATAAGTTAGGTTGTCGACTGGTGAGCACTTATCAAGGGCCAGGAACCGAATGGCTCAGCAATGACGATGTAGATCGTAGTAAACTTGGGCCGGGTAATATGGGCTTAAGCGATGATGTCTCAGGTTTATACTCTCAGATGGCCGACATTCAGCAAGTAAACAAAGGTGATATTGTTCTGCTAAAAGGCGAAGGGTGGTATGGCAATGAGGGTTTAGGTGCAGTACATCGATCTCCAGCGGTGAAACAAGGTGAGAAGCGTGTTGTGCTGACACTGGATTTTGCCTGAATAAAACGGCCTATCTGTTTCTAGGTGAACAGCAGTGGCATGATTCTGGGCGGAAATGATAACCGCCCATTCACTTTAAAAAATATTTAACATCAAACCCTTACAAAAAATTCAGTGGGATTTTCAAATACTGTAAACCATTACTTTCCGCTTTTGGAAACTCCCCTGTTCGAGTATTTACTTGTACAGAGGGGAACAAAAGCTGGGGCGAGTCTAAAGTTTTGTCACGGCGGTTACGCGCACTGATAAATGCGTTTTCATCCACCTTATCGTGTATATGGATATTGTGTTTACGCTGTTCTGCAACGGTTGTTACCGATTGATGAGCGCGTGTAGCAGGAGGATAGTCATGACACATCATCAATTGGGTACCCTCAGGATAAGCAAGTTTCAATATCTTTCAGCGTAGGTTCCGCTGAAGCACTGAACTTATGTGTGATGAAATCGAGTGATATAGATGCGCCCATACTACGGCTCCAGTAAATTCATATTGATTTAGATCAGAGCATTTTTTCGGGCCAAAAAAATTAAACTAACAAAAACAAGGAGTTAGTTATTTTCACAACCTAATAGCTATATATGAGAAAGATAGGCAATGTTGCGCAATGACTGTCTTTGTTGGTATGAGACAACTTTTTGGTGCGCTTTCTTATGCCAATCAAAAGCAATAATTGACACAAATAACGAAGAAACAGAATGAGGGGTAATGAAGTTTTTTAACCAAAAACGGGGTTATGCATACAGGGCGAGTAAGAGAGAACTTAGGCTTCTCTAATCAACTTATTTATCAGTAAAATTTAAGATTTTAAAAGACCCATTTTCTCATCATCACATCAGCTTACCGCTGATCAGATAATTTTATCGAGCTATTGAAAGCCCTATAAGAAAAACCCTAATCAACAAATTCCATTTTTAGTTTTTATAACTTATATTGAAGGGTAACCGTTTATTTAGGAAAAAAATAATAATGAAAAAAAACATATTCCATAGTATTAGGTTCAAGTTATCAGCAGCGATGGTGATACTAACTTTAGCTATATTATTAATCTCTTTTTCTGCCAAATTACTAACCGATGAACTCAAAGATGGAGTTAATCGATTTGGAACAAATTACTTACCCGCCATTTCAGCCGTACTTAATGCAGATAGAGATCTGTATCAGGCCAAAGAAGCCGAATTAAACTACCTACTAGGTAAAAGAGACAGCTCAGTAAAAAAAGACTTCAATGAAAACGCAGACCAAGCCTTTGAACGCATGAATCAATACAGGGCGCTAATGAAGGAATATCCTGACATTATGCAGCAGCTGGACGCCTTTGACTCGGCCTTCAATAGCTGGAAAACTAAAGCAGAACGAACTTTTACCTTAGTTGATAATGGACGTATAGATGAAGCTGAAACTTGGAGCGACCAGCAGACAGTTCCAGCTTTTGCGGACTTAAGAGGATTATACAATTTAGCAGGTGAAGCCCTTGACGCAAAATCGCGCAATAAACGTGAGCATCTTACCCAAAAAATCGAAAAGGTCAGTCTCAGTCTAGGTATATTCATCTTTATTGTACTCGCTATTGCTGCAGCGCTAACCTATTTCACTCCTAAATTATTAGTAAACAGCATTACACAATTAACCCGTAGCATTAAAGAGATTAGCCAAGGTAATGGTGACTTAACGCTGAGAATCAATTCACAGAGAAAAGATGAGTTAGGCGAATTAGCCTACGCATTTGATGACTTTGTCGCCAATTTAGAAACATTAATAACCGATATTCGTCAACGGGCATCACAAATGAATGCCGACGCTCAAACGCTACATGACTCAGCTAATAACAGCATGACGATTGTTAGCAAACAAAGCCAAGGTGTAGAGATGATTGCCTCTGCCGTATTTGAGTTTAATACAGCCATAAGCGAAGTAGCTGAACATGCACAGCAAACTTCATCCGAATCAGCTAAAACTGTGGATATCAGTAGCAATGGCCGCAATATTATTAATGACTCTGTCCTTCAAATTAACAACCTTTCACTCTCCGTATCAAACGCAGAACAAGTGATTGCTAAACTTGCCTTGGAATCAGAAAGTATTGCTTCAGTACTCGATGTGATCAGGGGCATAGCAGATCAAACCAACCTTCTTGCATTAAACGCCGCAATTGAAGCTGCCCGCGCAGGCGATCACGGACGCGGATTTGCTGTTGTATCAGATGAAGTCAGATCCCTAGCCAGTAAAACCCAAGCATCAACTGAAGAGATTCAATCAATGATTGAGAAACTTCAATCGGGAGTAAACGAAGCGGTTTTATCGATCAGAGACGGCTCGTCGCAAGTATCTACATCCGTTAAATTGGTAGAGAGCACACAAGAAATATTAAATGCCATTGGCGTATCCGCGAATCAAGTCAATGATATGGCGATCCAAATTGCCACAGCAACGGAGCAGCAAAGCCAAGTGACTGATGAGATCAACCAAAACTTAACGCACTTAAATGATCAAAATGTGACGGCGAAAGAGCTTTCGCAAAATTCTTTGGGAATTGCCACCAGCTTTAAAAATATGGCTGAAGACCTGTTTAACAAAATGAAACGGTTTAACGTAAGCTAAAGATTTTAATGCAAAACGCTGGGGGAGCATCACTCCCCCGACCTAATTCCTATGAGCTTTAGCGCTCAAGCCAACAGCAACTCTCCCACCTAGCGCTCTAGTCATAACCCCTGACTAGACAAGTAAATTACGACTCCCATAGAGATGAAATTAATTTATCCCTTTATAGGAGGATAATTATTTTTAAAATTTGAATCTTAAATTTTTGAATAAAAAAAAACCGGAGCCCCTTGGGGTTCCGGTTAAGCAATTTTGCTTTAATGACAAGAGCCTGTGCTTGGAGCATCCAAATCGATTCTCCGACCCCTATAGGCGCTGAGGCCTGAACTCAGCACCTATAGGACTACACACACGAAATGCGATATTTCTAAAGCATGACGGCACAACTTGTGAGGGGAGCCTGCCGTCTGACGTGTTGATATAGATAATATACGAATGAGAATGATTTGCAACACTATTAACAGTAAATTTTAAAATAATTTAATCTTTATTTGTAAGCAGCTTAAATATAAAAAAAGCCGGACCAAAAGGTCCGGCTTATCTGGTTTAAACTGAATAGGTGAGCATTCAGTTTAATACATTGATTATCGAGGGGGAGAATCAATGTTCGCTGAACCAACATGTGAGCATATGTTAATTCAGCAAGTTTCGGCAGCGTTGTGAGGTGAGGTCGTCCACTGCCTATCACTTATGAGCGAGTACGATAATATTGCAACTGAGAATGATTTGCAACACTATTTACAAAAAATAAAACTCTCTTCTTTAACTGTGTAATTAGGCATAATCCGCATATCTACTATACGCAACACACAGCAAAATATTTAAAGACACATATAACCTTGGGCTTTAATAGAGTGCCGCTAAATTAATGCAAACACAAAAAATACAAGCCGATTTACTTTTACTACTTGTCGCCATAATTTGGGGGTTAGCTTTTGTTGCACAACGCTTAGGCCTTGAGTTACTTGGTCCCTTTAGCTTCAATGCGCTACGCTTTCTACTAGGTGCCCTCTCCCTCCTTCCTTTATTGTTTTTTTTCAAAGCACCATCCGATCACAGCAATAGACAATTATTAATAAGCGCTCTAGCAGCGGGCGGCGTACTCTTTCTCGGTGCGTCGTTTCAACAAGCGGGCCTAGCCTATACGACCGCAGGCAATGCTGGCTTTATAACCGGCCTATATATTATTTTTGTGCCTTTATTGGGATTGTGGATTGGACAAAGCACAACCATTAACACATGGCTAGGTGGTGGCATTGCCGTAATTGGACTTTACCTCTTAAGCTTTCACCAATTAACAGCGATAAATAGGGGTGATATTTTAGAAATATGTGGCGCAGTTTGCTGGGCAACCCATGTCCTATTAATTGCCAAGCTGGCACCTAAAGTGGACAACTTACGTCTCGCCATTCTACAGTTTTTAGTCTGTGCAGCCCTGAGCGGATTCACAGCACTGATACTAGAAAGTGAACAATTTACCCTTAACAATGCAATTAACTCTTGGCTGCCTATCGCTTATGCAGGCTTTATATCCGTTGGTATCGCCTATACCTTACAGATCGTGGCGCAGAAAAACGCACCGCCAGCCCATGCCGCCGTCATTATGAGTTTAGAAGCTGTCGTTGCTGCAGTGGGTGGATGGTTTCTCCTCGACGAAAGCTTCTCTCTCCTCGGTATCCTTGGCTGCAGCTTCATGCTCATCGGTATGCTGTTTTCACAACTACCCTTAATATATAAAAGAGACAAATCTTATGCCTAAGTTAGAAAATATACCTACGAACATAATTACGGGCTTCCTTGGGGTAGGGAAAACCACCGCCATCAATGCACTTTTATCGCAAAAGCCTAAAGATGAAACATGGGCAATATTAGTTAATGAGTTTGGGCAGATCGGTATTGATCAAGCGGTTATGGAAACACCATCTGATGGTGTCGCAATTAAAGAACTTGCCGGTGGGTGTATCTGCTGTGCACTAGGGCCTACATTAACCTCAACACTCGCTATACTACTTCGTCGCTCTAAACCGGACCGCTTGATCATCGAACCTACAGGTATAGGTCATCCCGCGGGAATTATAGATACCCTACAAAATGAAAATTTTCGCGATATTTTGGATCTTCGTTCAGTCATCTGTTTATTAGATCCACGTAGTTTAGATAATCAAGAGACGGTGAGTAATCCTACGTTCCAAGATCAAATTAATTTAGCTGATGTTATTATCTTAAACAAAACTGACTTAGCCACTGAGGCACAAATCTCGTTTGCTGAGCAGCAATCCACTATGCTCTTTCCACCAAAACAAGCAGTGATAAAAAGCATTAATGGTGAGGTGTCTCTTAATCTGCTTGATCTTATCGGTAAAGGAGGACGTCAGGCTCTTTTCCCTGATGCTCATTCGGACGCTGAAATATCAGCTTCCAATTTAGCTACACCGAGTACGTCTAGTAAAGTCTCTTTACCTACAGTTCAGCTACAGCTAATACCTAAACCCGCTATGCCCTTCGTTAAAGAGGGACAAAGTAATGGACTCTATAGTTGTGGATGGGTTTTTAATAGCGAGGATGTTTTTAAGCTAGATTCCCTTAAAAGCATCTTCAAGAGTTTACTGAAAATACAGCGTATAAAGGGGGTTTTCCATACCGACGAAGGCTGGGTGCTTTATAATCAAGTGATCGATGAGGCAACATTTTCACCTATTGCTTACCGTCGAGACTCCCGACTAGAGATAATCACTACCCAAGCATTAGCAAAAGAAGACATCCAAAAAAACCTATTAGCTTGCCTCTATACTTCTTAGCAGTATGCTTGAACCCTTTATGCGACAATTTGTCACTTCTCTTACTCACTATTTAACCAGTAAAATAAAACGGCACTCGGGATAGCTATAGAATGAAGCAAACCAAAGATAAAAGCCCCCATCTCCTTCAAGTGATGATCATCGTTGCAGCCATCTTTGGTTTAGGTTCTGTAATATATCTACCACAGTTGATGCATAATACACCCCCACAAACGCGTATTTTGCAATCAACTCCCGGGTGCGAACTAACCCAAACATTCTGTAAAGCCAGCGACAGCACTGGAGCAATTCGTCTAAAAATTAACACCCCGACCATTAGCTCAGCTAAACCTCTGGAGTTTGAAGTAAAGCTTCAAGATATTGCCGCCGATCAAGTGATGCTGGATTTAAAAGGTCGAGATATGTTTATGGGCCTCAACCAAGTTATGCTTAAAAAAGTTGCTGGGGAACAGGATCTTTGGCGCGGAGAAGTCACCCTTGGGGTTTGTACTACAGGTACGATGACATGGATTACCTCTGTTGTTACAGAGCATAAGGGAGAGCGAACCCAGGCCGATTTTTTCTTCGATGCTAAATAACACAAGCTCAAATGATATTCAGTACAGGTAATTTATTGTGAAAACACTGCGTAATCTTCTTCTTTTAACCGCCGTTATGTTAGCGGGTGTTGCCATTGCTTTCTATTTTCGTCCTCAGCCGATCGAAAATAGAATCGCGCTGGGTGAGCAACTAGGGGGAGACTTCGCCCTTGAAAGCGTACAAGGCCCACTCAAACTTGAAGACTATCGTGGCAAAGTCGTACTGTTTTTTATAGGCTACGCCTCTTGTCCTGATATCTGCCCAACCGCTCTCGCAGTTGCATCCCAAGGATTACATAATCTATCTGATGAGGAACAAAAAGAGGTCGTAGGCATATTTATGAGTGTGGACCCTGAACGGGACAGCCTTGAAAAACTAGCGAAATACACTGCTTTCTTTCATCCTAATTTTATCGGTGCGACTGCAGATAGAGCCACCATTGATCAAGTGGTTAAGCAATATGGTGCATTTTATCGCATGGTAGATCTGGAAGAGTCTGCAATGGGATACGCTGTAGACCATTCATCCAAACTCTACCTAATTAATCGTGAAGGAGAGCTTGCTAAAGCACTTCCACATGCACTACCACCTAAAGAACTTGCTACCGAAATTCGTAATTTATTGTAAAAGGAATCGGAAATGATTAAGACATTGATAAGTCGTGCATGCATCATCGGCACTTTAGGGTTAACGGCAATCCATGCATCTGCCGATGTAACTATTGAAAACCCTTATGCCCGTGCCGTCCCTCCAGGGCAAGTAAATAGCGCGTCGTTTATGGTAATACACAATACCGACTCGAAAGCTGTTTCTTTGCTTTCTGCAAGCTCCAGTGTTGCTGAAACAGTTGAACTGCATAACCATATCAACGAGGACGGCATAATGAAAATGCGCCAAGTTGATCAAATAAAGTTACCTGCTGAAGGTAAAGTCAGCCTACAACCGGGCGGCTATCATGTCATGCTAATTGGTCTAAAGCAGGATTTAGTTGAAGGAACAGAGATTGATATGACGCTAACGTTTTCTGACGGTAGTAATCAACAGCTAATGCTTCCTGTGCAAAAAATAATGGCCGGTATGACAGAACATAAACACCACCATTAAATAGATAGTACCAATAAAAAAACCGCCATTAGTGATAACCGGCGGTCAATAAAAAAGTCCTGAACCTTCAGGACTTTTTTATTGGTACTCTATATAAATTGGGCCCTACTTGACGTTAAAGCCTTAAAACTTTTTTATCCCATTAACGATCTCTTCAGACTTATTGACCTCTAATGCATCCAGATGAGGAGTAGAAAAATACCCTAGATTATTATCGAAATACCCACCCGATTTGCTTTCAAACTCATCATCAAGAGCTAAACGCATCAAAATATGTGCGCCTATAGCAACGTCTCCACCCTCAACGCCAAAGTTATCTTTAACCATTTTACTACCCAGCATTGAACCTAGATTAACAGCGATAACTACTGGGCTATCTGCCTTCTGAGCTAATGCCTTAGACCGCATTGTAAGCGCCAATTTACTTTGTGCGTACGCAGAAAAATCATCTTCGACAACACCATTACCAATTAAAGTATTAATATTAACGGTGGCTTGAGCTGCTGATGGAAGTTAATAAAACGCCCCTTTTTCACCGAGTAACGGCAGTAAGCTATGCGTCAACAAATAGGGCACTATTGTATTAACAGCAAAACGAATATCTAGCCCCTCAAGGATTGTATTATTTTCTGCTCGGAAAATCCCTGCATTGTTAATCAACACATCGATCTTCCCATGAGTCGTCTTCACGGCTTCAGCTAAAGCTATCACTTGTGACATCTGAGAAAGGTCAGCAATATAAGTGTCTACACTATCTGCGACTCAGTAGATATGGCATTCCGTTATGGTTCACCAGAAGACAGTAACCTTTATGGATTTAAGATCTGTAATGTTCCCGGCTTACTCTGTGTGACAGAGGAGTATTTAGAACATAATGGCACACCTCAACATCCCCATGATCTCGTATCTCACCATGGATTGTTTTACCAACTACATGATGTGATTCATAATGTTTGGAGCTTCAGGGATGATCAGAATAATTACAAAATAAAAATGAGTGGCAATCGTGCCTCAAATGACGGTGATCTGGTACGACGCTGGTGTGTCGCGGGGAAAGGGCTTGCTGTTAAATATTGTCTTGATATGTCAAACGACTTACTTAATGATAGGGTCGTCAATGTCATGCCCAACTTCAAACCTCGCTCCAGCGAACTCTGGTTAGTCTGCCCCACTCGGCAATCAATTACACCAGCAGTAAGATTACTGCGCGACCATGTAAAACTAGAATGCACAAACGTCTTACTGTTGCTCATTGATAAAGGTGTGCTCGATAAAAGTGTATTAAGTTGATCAATTAATAAGGCGGTGGGGTTAAAGCTTAAATTCGTTTTTTGATAAAGGTTCACGATTATTGTGGATCCGCAAAGCCTCAACCAGCATACCCACTCGCTCAGGCAAGTCATGATCCAGTAACCCATGAACCATTTTGAGTACATTTTCTTGGAAGTGATCACTTGCGCCTATCTCCGATGATAAGTTATCGGCACTAAAGTGAAAGCGATGACCTGCAGCAACTGAAAGAATCCATTCATAGGCCTGAGGGCGAACCTCAACCTTTTCAAATTCTCTTTGTTCTTCAGCTGTACGGCCATCTGGCTTATACCAATAACCAAAATCCACCAGCTCTCGACGTTTAGCACCAGCCACACACCAATGGGAAATCTCGTGTAGCGCACTGGCGAAAAAGCCATGAGCAAAAACGATTCGGTTATGCGGTGAAGTATTATCCGCAGGAAGGTAGATAGGCTCCTCCTCACCTTTAATTAACACCGTATTATAGCGATCGAAAAAAAGCTGATTAAACAGATTAATCAGCTCATCTACATTAGGTTTGTTTGTAAACGTTTCTTGCACTAATCACTAACCTTAGTAATTAACATAGGGTTGCCACATATTCTCTCTTAACCACCAAGTTTCACCGGTAATACGATCAATCCTAGCAGCAACATAACCTTTGCCATCACCATCTGCACGCAGTAAAACCACTTCATATTCCGCTGTGCCTGTCGCACCACTTTCCTCAAGAAGGTTCCACGCCCCTTGGTCGGCTAACCAAGCCTCTCCCGTAAAACGATGATAGCGTATTAAAATCCACTGATCCTTTGCCGTATAAGCAGAGACTATACGATAGGAACCATCTTGTACTTGACTACTTAATTCGTTAGCCATCATCGTTATCTGATCTAATACGCCATTAAAAGCATCAGGTGTGGGTGCTGCCTGCGCAGAATCAGGAGAATCGGATTGAGCGAATGCACCTTGCAGGTCTGTTTTCAAGCTTTGGATCTGCAAAGAAAGCGCTTGGTTCTGTTGTTGTAATTGGGCAGCCTGAGATTTCATCTGTAGTAAATGATCCTGCACAGCAGTCAAACGATTACCGACAACATCTAGTTTTTCACTGGCATTAGCTTCAGGCAGGTCTGATGCGGGTTCGCTTTTAGTTTTAGACGACGCATTAACCTTTGTTGATTGGCTATTTTCGGCAGCGGCCTCAGTCGATGTGTCGGTTTTTACGCCTGCCGCATTACAAGCAGTCAACCCGATTAGGACTAGAGATAATACAGATGTTCTAAGCATGCTTTTTATTGGTTTCACAATTTCTCCCTTGAAGCAGATCTGGATTATTTCGCTTGGCGGCTATTTAAACAAAAAAGGAGGGATTCTGCTATTTTTCCATATGTTACTGCCAATAAAAAAGCCCCTTCTTAATCGCTAAAAAGGGACTTCCACTCTGTTTGATCGCCTAAATGTTATGACTCCATTTTAGCGTAATCCGCTATCCCTGGATTATTACCCACATTTTTCAAAATAGGTGTATTCAATTTATCAATACGTGCGACCTCTTTATCACGTAAGTGATCAGCCACTACATCCCAAATAATTGGCCCCTCAGATTGGGAACCTACCGTCGCCCAGCCTGATACTGTATAGGTTTTATTCGCATCAATACGCTCACCATTATCGAGCGTCATTTCACTAATACGTTTACCTATAGGTTGCATAGGGTCACAGATATAATCAAAACCACCAACACGAACCATATCCCCACCTGACTGCAAATATGGCTCTGGGTTAAAGATATTATCTGCCACATCTTCCAGAATTAACTTAAGTTCTGAACCTTTCATCGGTCTCACATAAGTTTCAGGGTAGGTCAGACAGGTTTGATCTAAAACATGCTCCATAGTGATCATTTGTCCCTCAAGGACTGAGGTTCCCCAACGGAAGCCAGGGGATAATGATATCTGAGCATTATTTACATCCATTAACGCATTACAGATTAGCTGATCAAAGGTACCGTTGAAATTACCTCGACGGAACATCACTTCATCAGCAAGCGCCAGCTCTTCTGTTAGCCAGCCCATATGAGGGGCTCTAATATCATCGATTAATTTAGCCATTGCGGGATCAGCAGGTAAAATTTCAGAGAAGATAGGCATCAACCGGTAGTTGTAACTTTGCACTTTGCTGTCACGAATATCCAAATCCATAACACCTAGAAATTTACCATTTGAACCTACATTACATACCAAGGTTTGGCCGGTAGCATTTTTAACGGTAGTAGGTTGCGGCATACCGTCATGGGTGTGCCCTCCCAAAATAACATCAATACCGGAAACACGGTTGGCCATCGCCAAATCAACGTCCATACCATTATGGGAAAGCACAATAACGGCGTCGACCTTCTCTTCTGCACGTACTTTATCAACTAAAGCCTGCATCTCATTATCATAAATATCGAAAGTCCAATCAGGGATAAAACGCGCAGGGTTAGCTATCTTAGTGCGAGGGAAAGCTTGGCCTATAACCGCTATACGCGCTCCACCTATCTCTTTAATCGAATAAGGCTTAAAGACATGGCCGCTATCTTCATCGAAGATATACTCATCAGCCCCATCAAAAAGCGCGTCTTCTGTTACAAAAACATTGTTAGCGAGAAATTCACCATTGAAGACTTTTATATTATTAAGAATCTCCTCTTGATGGTAAGTAAACTCCCAATGACCGGTCATAACATCAACACCAAGCTCATTCGTAGCTTTAACCATATCCATGCCGCGCGTTTTAAATGCGGTGCCTGAACCTTGCCACGTATCACCACCATCTAATAGAAGCGTGCTTTCTGATCCATAATCTTGGCGTAAGCGATCCACTAAGGTTTTAAGATGGGAAAATCCGCCGACTTTTCCGTAACGGCTAGCAGCATCACCAAAATTCAAATAGGTAAATGCATGCGCTTCAAGTGACCCGGAACTAATTCCAAAATGATTAAGTAGCTTATCACCCACAAGGTGAGGTGCTTGGCCATAGGCTTTACCAATTCCCAAATTAACATTTGGCTCACGAAAATACACAGGGAGTAACTGGGCATGACAATCGGTCATGTGTAGAAGACGAACATTACCACTTTTAGGGATTTCATATAGATCTGAAGGCTGTTTCTTTGCGGCAAAACCTGTTGCAGGAAGAACCCCCGCAGCGCCCGCCATACCTAACAAACGAGCAAATTCACGGCGTGTCATCGACATAAATAATCACCTCTTTTGAGGAAAAAAAACCTGCTGCGTACAACCTCAGCAGGTATTTTTAAAAGTACATTATGAGAGAGTAAACCGATTATGTTTGCTCTCTGGACGATATTAGCGCTTTCCTATTGAGGAACGGCAAGATGCCAATTTGCCTGCGCATAATGATACTGTTGAATACCCATCCGTGCGTGATATTTAGCTTGTGCCGCTAAATTAAGAGCTTTTTGATAATCACCCTCATCAATCGCCGTTTGAGCTTCTTTTAGAAGGCCTCGAGTCAGCTTCCACTCATAACCTAGTTCAGCCACTTCAGCATTTTTTGCCTTAGCCTTATCCAATAATGCCTCAGCATTCGCCTTAGTCGCCTTAACAGCAGCCTCGGCCTCCTCTTCATGCTGAGTCGTATACTGCTTTCCCTGCCAGGTAAAAACATGACCTTTACCATACATTGCACGGTTCATCTCAAACGCATTTTGAAAACTTTCAGCTGCGGCAAATGTTGGCGCAAGCGCCAGAACAGCAGCAATAATTAAACCTTTATTCATGTTGCTACCCTCCTATTACTTACGTGCACCAGGGCCATTAGCCACAAGACCATTGGACATATAACTCTGGAAATACTCCAAGTTACGGAACTCCTCAGCCTGAGGTTTTAATGGATCTGAACGAGAATCTCTATGACAACCACTGTAACGGCGGTGCAACGTACCTAACTCTCCCCATTTAGAGCGGAAAACAGGAAAATGTGTCACATGCCCTAATTGAGGACCCGGTAGGTCTGCACGAATACGAATATTCGAGCCTTGAAGATGACAATTGGCACAAGATAGGTTCAACTGACCACGCTTAGAATAAAAGAACTTCTTACCCTCTAAATAGGCAGCTTTGGCTCTAGGGTCATCCTCAGGAATCTGTATATCAAAAACCTTATCTCGTGAAGTCCATGCCATATAAGCTGATATTTGAGCAATCGGGCCTTTAGACCATTTAAGCGCTTCCTCACCATTCTTCACTCGGCACTCATTGATCTCTTGCTCAAGTGTTTTAACCGTACCTTCTTCTTTATTCCAGTACGGGTATTTATGGCGAATACCTATGCCTCCGTTTTCAAAGCAATCCGCATAACCTTTCCCGTTTGCAAAGGCTATGTTGAAAAGCTCTTCTCCTTTTTCCACATCAAATTCATAAGGAGGGAACTCTTCAAGTTCTACCCACTGTTCCCTTGAATCCGCATCAACTGAATAGATACCATTTACATAATCTGCTAATTCCGTATCAGGGAAGCGAGATTTGTAATAGTTTTGCAGTGCTATTCTGTCCGCCTCTGGATCGACAGTTTGCATATCAAATCCAGTATCTGCTGCGTAGGTTATGTGTGTTGCTGCCGCAACAGCAAAGCCCAACGCTAATTTTCTTATTATTTTCATTATTCACCCCAAAGCGCCACCCAGTAACAGGTAGTTGCTAATTATTTTACTTTGGCAGTTTCTGTAGCCGTCTCACCTGTGTTTTCAATCCAGGTCATGGTCAGTTCATCACCCGACGCCCCGCCTGCAAAGTTAAACGCGAAATAAGGGTTTTTAGATACTGCGGTTCCAAGGTTCGCTACAAAAACCTCTTTGCCTGCATGCATTATCTTAAGCTCCTGCAAAAATCTTGCGGGAATTAACTCGCCCGTTTTTTTATCTTTGCGCTGGCCACTTTCCATGATGTGCTTAGCCATCAATTTAACTTTAGTTTTTCCACCAGAAACCTTCGCTTTAACTCTTAAAATGCCCTTAGCCATGATTCATACCTCTGTATTAGCTTAACTGGATTAACCGCCACAACCGCCGATAGTAACTTTTACTTCTTTTGATGCGCTATAAAGCTTACCTTCAGCTTTAACAACGGCGGTTACCTTAGAGGTTTTGCCCATACGTAAACGTGTAGATACATCAGCATCGGTGCCTGCTGGAATAATGAATTCAACAACAAGGGGAGTTGGGTTGTGCTCAACAAAAACACTCATTGACTCAACATTCGCTAAACTAGAGCGAACAGTGACTGGGACAACGGCACCATTTTCTGCGATGTCAGGTGCTTTTAATGTCACCTCTGCACTTTCTTCTGCTGTGCCACCAAGCAACTCTTGCATGGCGGTCTCTTGATCTTCTGCTTTAAACGCACTCTGTGTCCATGCTGCCATTGCAATACGTGGTACCAATACACTAGCACCCACCAAAGCTCCACTTGCAGCAATCGCTTTTATGACTGAACGACGATTTATGCTCATTCTAAATTTCCTCTTTCTTCACCCATTTTGGGAGATCAGAACTGGTAGATATACTCTACGACAGCATCAATTTCTTCTTCTGACAAAATCCAATGCTTCCCTACTGGAGGCATAATTGTCAGAGGATTATTTTTACTTGCATCCCAAATTTGGGCACGTAATTTACGTTTATCTGGAAAACGAGTTTTCATCGAAAGGGTCGGTGGTCCTTGATTCCCTGCCAAATTCGCATCTGGATCAGCGATGGTATGACAGGAGATGCAATTACCCCGAGACTTATCCAAATAAACGGCTTTCCCCAATGCAATCTGATCATCATGGTTATCAGCTATAGCAGAACCTGCTGTAACCATAGCCAATAAACCAGCCGCACAGAGAGAGGTGCTCAGCTTACGCATTATTTCTCCTCCGGAGTTCTGTCTAACGACAGTATTTTTATTGTTATAAAATGCCCATGTGGGCGATAAAATCTAGTTAATTACTAGGTTTTATATATTAATGAGGCTTACTGGCTAGATTCAACCATGTAAGCAACGGCTTGTTCAACCTGCTGATCACTAAGATCGACTCTCCCACCTTTAGGTGGCATCACACCAGTATCACCCGAAAAGCCATTAACGGCATGGTCAAGCAGCACTGGCATCCCTTTTTTAATACGAGCAGACCAAGCGTCTGAATCACCAAATTTGGGGGAACCTGTTAAACCCGATCCATGACAAACCTTACAAGCCCCTTCGTAAGTTGTTTTCCCTGCCAACGCTAATTCGGATAATGAGGCCGCTTCTACAGCATGCTTCTCCGCAATCGCTTCGCCTGTAATACTAGCTTTACGTTGCTTCTCTTCCTCTTGCTCTTTCTCCATCTGTGCGTCATGGGATGCAGCGGGTGCGTCAGCACCTTGAACAAAGTGGCCAACAGGCGTTATTCCCTTAAGAGTCCCTGTAATCATAAGCTTTTTAGGATCTGCACAGTTCTCCATACAACGCTTATTTTGCACATCAGGACGCGGATCTATAAAAAAGTTATCTTGGTTAGGCATCTCAATGCTCGCTAAAGAGTCTTTTGTTAATACAAAATCCTCTTCAACGATCTCATTCAGATAAAGCACATAAGCCGTAACATCATAAACTTGCTGATCCGATAGGGAGCGTGGTGCAGTAAATGGCATTGCACGTCGAATATAGTCGTATAGTGTAGACGCATATGGCCAATAAGAACCAACCGTTTTCGTGGGACGTTCATCTTTAAGGGTTCCCTGCCCTCCAGCAAGAACGGGCCAGCGCCCCTCACCTTCACCAAACAAACCATGACAAGTAGCACAACGCTCCTCGTATAAGACCTCACCCGCTTCGACTGTGCCACTCCCTTCCGGCAAACCTTTCCCGTCAGGACGGATGTCAATATCCCAACCCTCTATCTGCTCAGCCGTTGCTGTTTCACCAATGCCAAATTGAGCGGCATGAGTAAACATAGCGGTTACCGTCAAACTTAAACCTAAACCTAAACCTAAACCTAGAACTATCAGGGGCTTTGTCATATCAAGTGATTTGAACATTTGTAATCTCCCCTGTTGGTGCAACCTTCCATGTGTGAATAGAGTTTTTGTGGTAGATCGAATTACCACCACGAACTTCACGTAACTGCGCTAATGTCGGTTGGACATAGCCTGTTTCATCAACAGAGCGAGACTGAAGAAGCCAAGGCTGACCGTTCCACTTAGTCACCAAACTAAAGCGAGTTAATGATTTATCCAACACAAGCCCTTTCAAATTTGCTGGCACCCAACTGACACCGCCATCAAAAGAGATATCTACGTGTTTTACCTTCCCTCTACCCGACCAAGCTAACCCCTCTATCTCGACAAAACCAGGTTTAACTAATGGGTTTTCTGGGCAAGGCGTTGTAATAACGGAATTTGCTTCTTGAACAAAGGTAAACTTGCGTGCGCGACCATCCGGCATTAGATCTGTATATTTAGAGGTTTCTTCGCGGTGGTACCATGGCTTATCACCCACCTCTAAACGGCGAAGCCATTTAATTGAGGTATTCCCCTCCCAGCCCGGATTTAACAACCGTAAAGGGTAACCCTGTTCAGGACGAAGCATTTCACCATTTTGTGCATAGACAACAAGCGTATCATCCAAGGCTTTTTCTAATGGTATTGAACGGCTCATATGTGCACCATCGGCACCTTCCGCTAAAATCCACTTCCCTTCAGGTTTAACACC
Source organism: Neptuniibacter marinus (assembly GCF_001597725.1). Taxonomy (GTDB): domain Bacteria; phylum Pseudomonadota; class Gammaproteobacteria; order Pseudomonadales; family Balneatricaceae; genus Neptuniibacter; species Neptuniibacter marinus. The sequence goes on along the minus strand of NZ_LUTR01000004.1, from coordinate 86,598 downwards.
GGCCTCTTCAAGCAATACTCGCAAAGGTACGCCTGTCCATTCGCAACAACTCAACATCCCATGAGTGAACTGCAAGGCTTCCATTTGAGCCCCTTTCCACTCCATGCCGCCGTTCGCTGGGCATTCGATAAATTTAATTTCAGAAACCGATGGAAAGCGCATAAGGTCTTCCATGGTAAAAATAAGTGGCCGCTCAACTAAACCATGAATAATTAGACGATGTTCATCAGGATTAACCTGAGGCACACCCCCATGATAACGTTCAAAAACAAGTCCATTAGGCGTAATAATGCCTTTTAAGTCTTGTAGAGGGGTCATTGAGATAGATGCGATAGAATCGGCTGTTAACCAAGGGACTGTACGGCGTACAACATGTTTTTCAAACTGGGAAGGTGAACCATAAGGCTGTTCTACGACACCGTGACCTAACTGCTTTCCCCAAGTAGGTTCATTAGGAGGAAGGTTTGTTTTATTGATTTCTGCAGCAGTGGAACGCCCTGCAAATGTTGTTGCAGCTATTCCTGCCGCTGCGGCTACCCCTTTTCGTAGAAAGTCTCGACGATCACTAATAGATAGATGTTCTGATTCTTGAACCATCTGTTCCATTAATTCGCGCGTACTTGGCCCTTTGATGATCTTCGACATTGATGCCTCCAAGCGGCGTACTCAAAGCACTTATTATTTTTATATTATCTTTGGGTATAACTATATGTCATTGCCGAATATACAAGAATGCGACCATCGTATAAAACTAATATATAGATTGCTTATATAAAAAACCGTGTAAAAATTCATCTATGCTCTTTAACCCATAGCCATAGAATATGCTTAAAGTCCCCGCAGCTTTCTATAGAGCGTTCTCTCGCTAATACCTAACTGGCTAGCTAACTCATTATTTTTTAAAGAGGTACTTTTCTTAATCTGAGTTAAATAAATAGCTTCAAGGTCAGCTAAAGGGACCAACTTGTGTCCATTCTCACTATTCTCTGGAAGAGGTTTTATTATTGTCTGATCTAATAAGGCGCTATTTGGGAGAAGAGGCTTTATATGCTTCGGTAGGTGTTCGGGGCTAATCACTTGATAATCAGATAAAAGCATAGCCCGTTCGAGAATATTTCTTAGCTCTCGTATATTTCCTGGGTAGCTATACGCTTGTAAAAGATCCATCGCTTCGTTACTAATAGTTAGCTCTTTGGCCTCTGAACCTATATCTTCATTTTCGACAAGTCGTTTTAGTAGAATTTCAACCAGCAGAGGAATATCGTCAACGCGCTCTCTCAATGGTGGAAGAGAAATGGGAAATGAACTGATTCGATAATATAGATCTTGACGGAAAAGCCCCGCCTCCACCTTGTCGGCTAAATTCTGATGAGTTGCACAGACTAACCTAAAATCTGCATGTTTTAGCTCCACACCACCAACAGCACGATAAGTACCCGTTTCGATCAAACGTAATAATTTAACTTGTAAAGAGAGGGGTATATCACCGACTTCATCAAGAAATAAGGTACCTCCTCGTGCAGCACTTACAAGTCCCTCTTTTTTATTAACCGCACCTGTAAATGCTCCTTTCTCATGACCGAACATTTCACTTTCAAAAAGATTCTCACTTAACCCGGAGCACTCAACCGTCACAAAAGGCTTTTGCGAACGCTTACTCGCAGAATGCAGCGCTTTAGCTACGAGCTCTTTGCCTGTTCCTGATTCTCCTAACAGCAAAACAGTAATCATGCTCGGGGCTGCCCGTTGAATAAGAGAGACCATTTCGTTAAAAGCCTTGGAACTACCCACCAACCCTTCACCTTCTGGTTTTGCATTGGCTACTTTGACCAAATGCATAACCTCAAGAAAATAATGGGGGTCCTTTTCCCCTACAGGGATTGGTAATAGTTCTACATCTACATGCTCCTGACCATGATTTGTATTATGTAAATGTAAATCTCTTTGGCGTAACCCCGTTTGTTTACAGCGCTGTAAAGGACAAGACTCCCCTTCCTGATCACAAGGCCGCTGATAACCATGTGAAACTTGGTAACAATGTAGGCCTGCAACTTGACCAAATTGCGCATAGTGGTCTCGGTAGGCTTGATTCGCAGCAATGATCATATAATCACCCGACAAAACAGCAGCGGGCTCTGAAAATGCATCCAATAATGCAGCTAATTCTGTCTCTGACAGTGTGGAGTTATTCATATGGATAAGTAGCCAAGTTGAATGATCAGGTTTAACGGCCTGACAAAAACGTCAGTTATTAGTGTGGAAGGAGATATAAATAAATACAATTGACCAATCAATTTTTCTTTACTAAATACTTTACCGACACTCATCCGATTAAGATGGATTAAACCGAGTATGAGGGTGAGTAAAGGTTTGCATCTGTTGGATCAAATTCTGAATATCAGAAGATACTATCAGCATATCTAAATAGTCAGGGTGGATAAAACCTTGATCTGCTGCTTTGACAAGAAAGTTAATTAATGGCGTATAAAAGCCATTAATATCTAAAAAGGCTGAAGGCTTTTTATGCACCCCCATTTGGGATAGCGTTATCACTTCAAATACTTCATCTAAAGTTCCACTCCCCCCCGGTAAGGCAATAAACCCATCACTCAGAGAGAGCATTTTACTTTTGCGTATTTGAAGCGAATCCACTTCAATAAGCTCGGTCAAACCTGGCTGTATAGACTCTTTCTTTTCTAAAGAGACCGGCATTACCCCCGTCACCTTACCACCTTGGGATAAGCAACTTGAAGCGATGGCCCCCATTAATCCTGAACGAGCACCGCCGTATACTAAATGAATATCATTTTCAGCCAAATAGACACCAAGCTTTTTTGCTTGATCAATATAAATGGGATCAGAACCAGACTTTGATCCACAAAATACGGCTAAGCTATTAAGCGAAGTGGACATTCAGTCAATTAGTCCCATACAAAAGAGAGCAATAATTACTATAAATCACGAGGCGATCATTACGAGTCGCCTAGCCTTTAATTTCACATAACCCTCGTTATTCAACGGGTAATACGGGCATTAGCTGTTTTTAAATTCCGTATTCAAACGATCAAGTACTGTAGCAACTTCTAAACTTGCGCTTTCCATCAAGGCCAAATGCGATGCTGCCGATTTCATGTCACCGGAACGCGCAGCTTCTACCGCAGCAAGGCCCGACGAATGTACACGCTCATGTGGTGCATCAAGACTATTAAAACTAGGCAGTTGGCTATATTTATCTCGGCCAATACCATTGTAATACCAATTACCTAAGCGACAAGATGTGTGATCAGCTAAGGCCGAAAAATCATTTAATTTCCCTGTAACAATGCCTCTGTAAACATCGTTCTTCCAAATAACATGATCCAATTTGACGCTTTCAATAAAAGAATCCGCAGCGCTATGATCAATAACAATGCACATACGCTCAGATAGCTGAACTACATCACGAACGCCACCTTTGATTTGCTCTGCCGAAGCAACAACTTCACTACTAAGCATATCTACTTGTCCAATATCTTCAGAGGCGGTTGTTGTTTGCGAACTAATCTGAGCAACTAAATTAGCGATCTCGTTACTGGCTTCACTAGCCTTACGTGCAAGGTTTCGAACCTCATCAGCAACAACCGCAAACCCTCGGCCTGATTCACCAGCACGTGCAGCCTCAATTGCAGCATTTAAGGCAAGCAGGTTAGTTTGATCCGAAATATCACGAATCACACCAACAAATGTTTCAATCTCTTGTGAAACAACACGCAGTCCTTGAACATTGGAATTACCATCTTGGGCTCGTTGCTGGATAACGTGAACACGCTCTAAAATTGTTTCAACAGCGGTGCGTGTTTCATCAAAAATATGAAAAGAACCATTCAGATTAGCCTTTTCATTTTCTAAACGATCACCTGATTCAGAAATTGTGCCCCGAACATGGGTAATTAATCCATTCCCTTCAACCCAAGCAGCGCAGATAGCTTGTTTACCATCATCTTGATTACTATGAGTATTCTCTTGCTCATAACAACGACGAGTTAACGTCTGGTTTTCAGACATCAAATCTTGATTTTCTTTACGCAGCTGCTCAACTTCATTCTGCAAATCTTTTAATTGAAGGTTCAATTTTCCTGAGAAAAACATCAATAATCCCTCTGACTACAACAAGTTATCTTGCATGGTATATTTATTTTTCTAGCATCATATATTGATTAAATACTTGTTTCATCGATTTATTTACAATTGTAAGCATTTGTTGATCTGACACTGATCGTACTAAATAGGCAATCTATTTGTCATACAATCTTTATCTACCCTATCCCCAGACATAAAACTGACTTAAAATTGTTATGTTTTATGACTCAGGGTAATTTAAAGGATTTATAATGGCTAAAATATCGCTTAAAGATGATCAATATAGCGCGTTAGTAAAGGCCTATTTCGCCAAGCGTTCTCAACGCCAACTGTTAAATAAATCAGAATCAATTAAAATTGCCGAACGCTTAAATGAAAAAGTAAGCCTGCCTTTTTTGAGCGAGCCAAAAGAACAGGCCGTTTTACTAAAAATAATTCTAAAAATTGATAACTATCTATATGAAAGCCTTCCTAATGAGATCTATGAACTTATTCATAACATTGACGAAGGTTTCGACGACAGTGAAGCAGCTCAATTAGCCGCTCGCTTGAGCAAGCAAGCCCATGATGATATTAGCCTGCCATTTTTAACATCTCATGTGGAATATTACTCAATCACTTTTGTACTAACGCTTATCATAAACGCAATGCGAGAAGGCTCAGATTTAGATCACGCGATCAACGTCACTAAACATCCTCTTATGATGTGTGACGATTTCCCTTTCCCTGATCTATTTTAATTAAACCTAATGTCACTAGTGGTAATAAAGACGTTATATTCAAATCCGGTGATCTGATTATCTGGTTATAGCGTAGGGCATTTACTGTATTAACCAACTGAAGGTAACACTATGATTTCAGCAGAAGCTTCTGCAGTTCGAGACCAGCTCATAGCAAAGGGGTTAGAAACACCCACCATTGATAATGGTATGAACCAAGAACAACGCTATGAGAAAATCAAGGGGTTAATGTCAGACGTCGTCAGCACACTGGGTATGAACTTAGAAGACGATAGCTTACTCGAAACACCGCACCGCATTGCCAAAATGTATGTGTATGAGATCTTTTCTGGTTTAGATTACGAAAATTTCCCAAAGATCACGATGATTGAAAATAAGATGGACCTCGAAGAGATGGTCAAGGTTCGCAATATCAGCGTATTAAGCTCATGCGAACACCATTTCGTGACCATTGATGGCACGGCAAAAGTCGCTTATATACCCAAAGACAAAATTATAGGTTTATCTAAAATTAATCGCCTTGTACGCTTTTTTAGCCAGCGTCCTCAAGTGCAAGAACGCTTAACTAAACAGATATTAATCGCGCTACAAACATTACTTGATACAGATAATGTGGCTGTATCAATTAATGCAACTCACTACTGTGTAAAATCGCGCGGCGTAATGGATGTAAACTCTGAAACAGAAACAACCGCATTAGGAGGTATATTCAAATCAAATCCTCGCACACGGGCGGAATTCTTAACTTAAGTATTTAATACTGGGCTTATAGCCATGAGATAGTTGTTGCTACAAGCATTCAGAATAAGTTATCGGCGTGGGGCACTATATGCAGAGATAGGACTTATCAGAACCCTACGCTACTGCGTATACAACAAGCTTATTTTGAAATTGAAGAGGTTGCCCCATTTTGAAGAACGATAAATCATAACTAGTCCATAAAGCATCTTCGATGCACGGAAATTTCTCACCGTAAAATAGGGCTAGAGAGTAGCGTTAATCCAAAAACAGTTACTGGATTCAAACAAGTAAAAGCTACACCATGGTAATGGCACTTAGCTTCTATCAATAAACTACTAGCGCTAAACTATCTGATACACTTAGCAAGAAAATAGAAAGTAAATTGGAGTTGCATGAATGTCTGATGAGCCATTTTTCCTAAAAGAAGAGAAAGAAAAACTAGGCCTGCAACGTGCTAATGCTCAAACAGAGGCAACACTTGAACCTCTTATGTTAGGAAAGCGTGTTAAAGAGATTCGCTTAAGTCAGAACCTAACGCTAGAAGAGGCAAGCAAGCTCACCGGCTTAGCAAGATCTACTTTATCAAAGATTGAAAATGAGCAAATATCACCCACGTTTACCGCAGTTAATAAACTCGTAAAAGGGTTAGGCATAGATATTCCTCAGCTGTTTTCACAACCCAAGCGGGGAGCAGGAACCGGTGGACGCAGAGATATAACACGAGGCGGCGAAGGCCAGCCCCACCCTACTCCAACCTATGAGCACGAATTACTGTCAACACAATTAAGCACAAAAAAAATGATCCCATACCGCACAACGGTAAGAGCGAGAACATTTGACGAATTTAATGATTGGGTCAGACATGACGGCGAAGAATTTCTATTTGTCCTGAGTGGTTCTTTATTACTTTATACTGAGCTCTACGAACCACTAGAGCTATTCACTGGTGATTCCGCCTATTACGACTGTGAGATGGGGCACGCGTTAATTTCAACCAGTGATGAAGATGCAGAGGTTATCTGGGTAACCGCGTAAGCACCTGTTTTTTTTGAATAATAGAGACTAATTTAATTGTTTTAGGGTTTAGTTCCAACCGCTGGCATATCTTTAAAAATGATCTCTCTCTAGTAACCGCCATAATTAACAGCCATAGGTTTTAAGAAAAAAATTACCAACCAAACCCTGCCAAAGCAATCCCATTCCCCAACGACCACTGCCCACTGCTTACTAGCATTTGTAACTGTTGTTTAGTATCGGTGTCAGTTGTAAGGGTATCCAACTCTTTCAATAAAGCTGCAATTTCATCATAGAGTGAGCTAGGATCATCTTTACTACACCATAGTTCATAGGTATCAATCGCAAAAACGGGATGATTCTGTTTAGTTATAAAGCTTAACCAACGCTGTAAAAGATCCGCATCATTCACATTAAGAAAAGGAATTAAGTGGTTATACCGCTCGTTTAGACGCGCAACAACAGCGGAACTATCCGCAATCAAGATGGGATATTTGGCACTTTCCTCACCAGCTACAACACTATCATCCGCTACCGAAAAGCTCTCTAACTCCGTCTCAGAAAACAGTAATAACCAAAAAAGTGGAATGGTATAATTTGCAGCACACAACATCTCTGCATTGGTGGATTGTGTAGACATATTGGGATGCTTATCCATCCCCATTAAAATAATACGTGTTCCTAACATAGCGATTTCCTACTGCTGTTCTATGCTGTAGCCCTGATCAGCAAGAGATTTCAATAAGCCATCAGAACCAATAAGATGACCTACTCCGACTAAAACAAATTCAACCTCATCATTCTCTAACATTTGTTTGATCTGAGGTAACCACTGTTTGTTCCTTTCAACTAATAAGGACTGATACATACGGGGGTAGTTTAATCTCATATCGTCGATAACATCAGCTTCAAGCCTTTGCACATCACCACTTTTCCAATGCTGAACAATTCCTTTCATCATCACTTCTGTCTCTTTCATATCAGCCAAAGTCTGACGCAAAAACGACTCTTCATTCCCTTGACCCATATTTACAATGGAACGAATATGCGCATCTATAGCTTCCAGCTCACCAACCGTTTTACCATCAGCGATCGCCTGCTGAAAGTAGAATGAATCTGCCCCCGCCTGTGAAATTCCTAAACGTTTAAACTCAACAGCGAGCATGGTCAACATAACACCCGCAGGCTTCATAGAGATAAACAGATTAGGCATCAATTCACGCTGTTTTAAATAAGTATTAAGCGCTTCGTAAAGCTCTGGTGAAATTATTTGATTTAATAATCGCCCATCTTGGTATGAAAGCTGAGACATAAGCTGCATCTGGATTTGAGGGTCAGACAATGCTGCTATATCTGTTTCAAAAATGACCGTATCTGCTTCACTGTAGGCCTGATCAAATTCAACAGGAAAAGGCAGATCTTCCTCAGCCAACAGATGTACCGTTCCCCCTAAAAATAATTGATGACCATTTTTAGCTACACGCCACAACGATGTTTCAGCAAATGAATAACAACTAAATAGAAGCATAAGCATGTAGATAGAGATTTTCATAATAGTCCTATGTAAGGGCGAAATAGGTATTAAGGGGAGAAAAAGACTTAATTAAATTAATAGACTATCATCTAACACAAGAACCAAACATTAAAGATTTACAGGCTCGAAACATAGAAATATATTAACAATTAAAATAAATAAAAGTGGTATATCCATGACAGAACTAACATCTTCAGATCTAAACATACTGCTTGTTGAGCCTTCAACAACCCAAAGAAAAATTATTAAGAAGGAACTAAACAAGGCATTAATTGAGTCCATAGATGAAGTTCAAACCATCAAAGATGCCATTGCGCGTATAGGAATAGTCAAACCAGATTTGGTCATCAGCACCCTTCACCTTCCTGATGGTTCAGCGATGGATCTCTTAAGCCATATTCGCCAACACACAGACACAAGTGAGCTACCATTTATGTTAGTTTCAAGCGAAACTCGTCATTGCGAACTAGATCAGTTTAAACAATCGGGGGTTATAGCAATCTTACCCAAGCCCTTTACCCATAATCACCTCACAACGGCGATTAACTCAACATTAGATTTACTATCAAATGATGAGTTAGAACTAGAATATTATGACCCTGCCGCACTACGCGTACTGGTTGTAGATGATAGTAAAATGGCACGAAAAATAATCATTAATGTATTAAACAACTTAGGTATCTCACAAATAACCCAGGCAATAGATGGGTCAGAAGCGATTACACTCTTACCTCAAGGTTTCGATCTTATTGTAACTGATTACAACATGCCGGTTATCAATGGACTTGAACTGACCGAACATGTACGAAATAGCTCTGAATACTCTCATCTCCCTATACTTATGGTGACGAGTGAGTCGACCCATACCCATTTAAGTAACGTTGCAAAATCGGGTGTAAATGCAATGGCCGACAAACCTTTTGAACCCGCTATGATTAAAAAACTATTAGCACGTATATTAGAAGAGTAGAAATTTTATAGTCTGTAATGCCTAATAACTGATCATCAGCACATGATAAATACTCATAGCAGGTCGTGGTAAATAGCTTATACATACTCAAAAACCCAACTTTACGTCACAACTGTTTAATTAGTAAACAGCTATATTTTATAAGCCAAACCCCAAAAAATAACGGTATAAAATCGATAAAAAAACCTGCCAAACTTGCTCTAAACTGCATACAGTGTATAATGCGCGCTTTCCCACCAGAGCAGCTTATATTGTTATCGACTACTGTTGATGCAGTCCTGCCCTAATTCCAAACAGGTAACACAAACAGATGAATTCAGAAGATCAGCTATCTTTTGCTGAGCTTGGCCTTGCGGCTTCCGTGCTTAAAACGCTAGACGAAATTGGCTATGAAACGCCGTCTCCAATCCAGGCAGCCACTATCCCTCACTTACTAGAAGGTCGCGACCTTTTAGGTGTCGCTCAGACAGGTACCGGTAAAACAGCCGCATTTGCATTGCCATTGCTATCTCGCCTAGACTTAAAAAGCCGTAATACGCAGCTTCTGATTCTGGCGCCGACTCGAGAATTGGCTATTCAGGTAGCAGAGGCCTGCCAAACCTATGCCCGCAGCCTACCCGATTTCCACGTACTACCTATATACGGTGGTCAGGCATATGACAGCCAACTTCGCCAGCTCAAACGCGGCGCGCAAGTGGTTGTTGGTACACCCGGTCGTGTTATGGATCATATGCGCCGCGGTTCTCTTAAATTAAACAACCTTCAAGCACTCGTACTTGACGAAGCCGACGAAATGCTTCGTATGGGCTTTATTGATGATGTTGAGTGGGTTCTTGAACATACGCCCAACGAACGACAAATAGCATTGTTCTCCGCAACAATGCCCGCTCAGATCAAAAAGGTTGCTCAGAATCATCTAAACAACCCTGCTGAAATACGTATTCAATCCAAAACCGCAACAGCAACGACGATTACACAGAAATACTTACGTGTTTCCGGTAACCAAAAGCTAGACGCTTTGACTCGCATTTTAGAGATGCAAACATTTGATGCGATGCTGATTTTTGTTCGCACAAAATCAGCTACTGTTGAATTATCAGAAAAATTAGCTGCTCGAGGTTATGCTTCCGAAGCACTTAATGGTGATATCTCTCAAAATTTGCGTGAGCGTACTGTTGAAAAACTAAAACGTGGTCAAATCGATATCCTAGTTGCAACAGACGTTGTAGCACGAGGACTTGATGTTGAACGTATCAGCCATGTACTTAACTACGATATACCATACGATACAGAATCTTATATTCACCGTATTGGTCGTACAGGTCGTGCAGGACGCTCAGGTGAAGCAGTTTTATTCGTTTCTCCACGTGAACAACGAATGCTTAAATCTATTGAACGTGCAACACGTCAACAGATTGAACAGATGCAACTGCCGTCAACAAATGATATCAATGAGAAACGTGTTAAGCGTTTTGTTGATCGCATTTCAGAAACGATTGAAAGCCAAGATCTTGAGTTCTATAAAAACCTGCTAACAGAATATCAGCAAGAACATGATGCCGATCCACTCGTTATTGCTTCAGCACTTGCCAAATTGTTACAGGGCAAAACTCCACTGCTGATGAAAGAGCAGGCTCGCCCACCTCGTCGTGAAAGAGAGGAGCGTGGAGAGAGAAGATCTCGTCGCCACCCACAAGGAATGTCAGCTCAGGCTAAACCGCTGAAAGACAATCCTAATGTTGAAATGCAGCGCTATATGCTTGCTGTTGGTCATGAGCACGGTGTGGCACCAAAGAACATTGTTGGTGCTATTGCTAACGAAGCAGATCTAGATGCAAACCTTATTGGTTCCATCGAAATCTATGACGACTGCTCTACTGTAGATTTACCAGCCGGCATGCCTAAGGCTGTAGTACAGCAGCTCCGTAAAGCAATTGTTTGCGGTCAGCGTCTAAACATCAAAGATCTATCTAGTGATGCAGCTTCTGCTCCAAGCGGTGGCCGAGGAAAAAGAAACGGTGGCAACAACACTAACCGTAACCGCCCGCCTCGTCGCGCAAAGAAAGATACAAGAAAAAGCAAAGATAGCTAAGGATAACTTCCCTTACTAAACTGAGTTAAGGTTTAGTTAGCTTAAAGCTTTCATCGACAAAGGACGTTACCATAAAGGAATGCCCTTAACGCACCGGATATTTTGCATCCCCTTCGCAAGATATCCGGTGTTTTTATTACACTAAAATAGTCTATATAGAAGCCTTACTTACTCCCCTACCACCATGATTGCTTCGACTTCAATATCAGCATCTTTCGGGATCTGTTTTACTGCAAAAGCTGCACGTGCTGGATAAGGCTCAGAGAAATATTTCGCCATAACCTCATTCACTTCAGAAAAATATTTCATATCAGAAAGTAAAATTGTGACTTTAACAATATCAGATAAAGAACCACCCGCCGCGTCTGCGACCGCTTGCAAGTTTTTAAATACTTGCTCCGCCTGTGCCGAAAAAGATTCGGTAATCAGCTCCATAGTTTCAGGCACCAGTGGAATCTGACCTGACATATAGACTGTACTACCTACACGCACAGCTTGTGAATATGTACCTATAGCAGAAGGTGCATTTTCAGTACTGATAATACTTTTATTCATAATCGTTCCTGTCAAAATAATTGAGTCGAATTACTTTTATAGCGTCAATCAATAGTTAGGAACTTAATCAACTAACTATAAACTTAACCTATGTATCTACCTAGGTGGAGCTAAACTAACTCGTACTTTAGCCGGCGCATTAGGAAAGAAAATACACTGTAATACTACATTGGATTCTTCTTCAAAATAGACCATGACACCTTTACCCCGATCCAACCAGCGTACCTGATCGAAGTCCTGACCATTCCAATGTTGAGCCCACAAACTAGAGCTTGCAGCGCGTCTTTCAAAAGCTACGCCACAATACTTTTCTGCTTGTTCTCGGTAACGCTCACCCCAACACTCAAGATTTTTTTTACATGTAGCAGAGGCCGCCCGCGTATCTGTTCTTTTATACATTTGAACACACTTCCCCCTGACGGCCGGATCAGAATATTCTCGGCATTGGTCCAATTCTGCATCATTCACTGCATAAGCAGATAACGGTAATAATAAAACCAAAAGCCCTAACATTTTACGCATAATCCCTTCCTTAATCCGACCCCTTTTAATTTAGCAGTTTACACCGCCATAAGGATGCTTCCTAGTTTAGAAAAACTTTCACTCACCAACAGAAGAACACGTATAATGACGACTTTAATGTGACTCGGAAAAAGCATGCAACGTGTAGACCTGCTCCTTGTAAACAACGCCTTAGCAAATACGCGCACCCACGCACAGCGTTTGATCAAAAATAACAAAGTCACAGCCTTTTACAAAGGTACTTGGCAACCTGTTACAAAACCGGGTCTTAAACTTGATGAACATACAGAATTTAAAGTCGAAACCGATGATGCTGATCGCTTTGTTTCACGCGGCGCTTTTAAACTTTTAGCCGCATTAGAAAAACAACAATTAGCTGTTGAAGGTTGGATCGCCCTTGATATTGGACAATCAACAGGTGGCTTCAGCGACTGTCTTCTTCAAGCAGGCGTGAGCTCTGTTATCGGGGTTGAGGTTGGTCATAGCCAACTAGCTGAGAAGCTAGCAAGCGATCCTCGTGTACTATGCTATGAACGCGTTAACGCCAGAGAACTCTCTAGCGAAACCCTGCTAAAACACAGTAAACAAGGCGGCGGATTTGATCTTGCTGTCATGGATGTCTCATTTATATCTCAACTTAAAATACTCCCCTCTCTTATTCCCCTCATTAAAGACGAGGGCTACCTTATCAGTCTAGTCAAACCCCAATTTGAAGTGGGTAAAGAGGGTATAGGGCGAGGAGGAATTGTTCGAGATGCTAACTTATACCCCTTAGTAAAAACTAAGGTAATCGATTGCTGCGAGTCTTTAGGTCTTCAAATCTGCGAGTACTTTGAAAGCCCAATAAAAGGTGGCGATGGTAATAGAGAATTTTTACTTATAGCAAGAAAAGCATAAAAAACGAACAACCTACCCAGAATACTCGTCGTGCCCTTATGAATCTGAATAGAATGACAATCCTTAACTTAATGCTGAAAAGCTACATATTTACCAATCAGAGTTTACTGAAAACTATCCATCAACTCAATTTGCTTCTGCCTTGCAAGCTCCTGGCGGCTTTGCGACTTATCTAAAGTTGCTGATTTCTCAGCATCTGACATATTGCTCCACTGCATAATTTCCTTAATAGATCGATAGCACCCCAAACAAACATCATTATCATCTAGGCAGCAATTTCGAACACAAGGTGAGCTAAATGATTTTGCTGTTACTACCGGTTTCATTGTTCTACCTCTCCGCTTCACACCTTCAACAAACCTAAATACTCATTTAATAAGCATAGCAAAAAACCAAGTATCCCACTCAATGTAGGATTTTTAAAAAAATAAGGAACCTAGTTCTTAATAATGCATCCAAGTATGCAAGATACAATTGGATAGGTTAGGAATAAAAATGAAGAAAATTATAGTGGCATCAATTATTTCTTTAAGTGGATTAGGCCTTAGTAGTCTAGTAATCGGCACCGAAAGCGCTTCTAACGAAGCCCCTCTCCAAAACAAAGTTTCCACTCGCTTAGCCGTGGCTACATTTGCAGGCGGCTGTTTTTGGTGTACTGAGTCCGACTTTGAAAAGTTAAAAGGCGTTGTTCAGGTTATTTCTGGATACAGTGGTGGTGTAAAACCCAACCCCACATACAAAGAGGTCTCATCGGGTCAAACAAAACATACTGAAGCGATTCAAGTGTTTTATGATCCTAATGTAATCTCTTATGAAGGTTTGCTGGAACGCTTATGGCGCGGCATGAACCCGACTGATGGTAAGGGCCAGTTTGTTGACCGTGGGCAACAATACAGGCCTGCCGTTTTTTACCACAACGATGCACAGAAAAAAGCGGTTGAAGCCTCCATTGCTAAATTAGAGAAATCTGGCGTTTTTGATAAACCAATGGCAACTGAAATTAGTCCTTATACAAGTTTTTATAAGGCCGAAGATTATCATCAAGATTATTACCTCAAAAACCCTATTCGCTATAGTTACTATCGAAACGGGTCAGGTAGAGATCAATATCTCAGCAACCGCTGGGAAGATAAGCTAAAAATTGATTACACCCAATATACTAACCAAGCTTCTGTTGCGGATGTAGCAGCCGATCGTTTTGTTACACCGTCGGAGCATTATCTACGCTCGGTCTTAACACCTTTACAATTTAATGTGACACAAGAAGACGGTACGGAACGCCCATTCGACAATGCTTATTGGGACGAGAAACGTGAAGGAATTTATGTCGATATTATTAGTGGAGAGCCTCTTTTTTCATCAAAAGATAAGTTCAAATCAGGTACAGGCTGGCCTAGCTTCACACAACCTATTAAGGGCGTACCGATCATTGAAAAAGAAGATAATTCTCTTTTTATGAAACGGATTGAAGTCAGAAGTTCTAAAGCGAATTCTCACCTTGGTCATATTTTTAATGATGGTCCCGCCCCTACGGGGCTTCGCTATTGCATTAATTCTGCATCGTTACGCTTTATACCAAAAGAAGATCTGATCAAGGAAGGGTACGCAGAGCTGGCCTCTTTGTTTGAATAAACAGCACAAAATAATTATAAAACACGCATTAAAAGGGCTAGGTAATAAACCTAACCCTTTTAATCTATCGATTATTCCATTCAATACATTCGTTGAGCGTCACACCAGATCCACCAAAAACATCTAAGGCGCTTCCTATAGTCAGATCAACTTCTCCTCCAGACAAGTGTTCAACCAGTTTAAGGTCATCTAAAGAGCGGGCACCTCCAGCGTAAGTCACCGGTATTGTGCAAGATTCGCCGAGCAACTTAACAAGGTCCTCATCAATACCACCTTGCAACCCTTCCACATCAGCCGCATGAATTAAAAACTCCGCACAGTGCGATGCTAACTCGGACAATGTCTCCGCATTAACCTCCATATCAGTGACGGTTTGCCAACGATCTGTAGCTATATGCCAACCCGATTCAGTACGCCTACAACTCAAATCTAAGATTAATCGCTCTACACCTGTTACCGCTTTAATCGTTTCCAGCCTTTCCCAACTAAATTGACCATCGACGAAGAGATATGAAGTCACAATTACATGGGAAGCCCCTGCCCGTAAAAACTCTTCTGCATTGCTATTGTTAACTCCACCACCAAACTGTAATCCACCAGGCCAAGCAGTTAACGCTTTCAACGCTTGTTCCTTATTACCGGGGCCTAATGCAATTACATGACCGCCCAAAAGCTGGTGTGTCTTATACAACTCAGCATAATAAGCCGCATCATATGTACTAACAAAATTAGTATCTGCGCCACTCTCATTTAAGCTACCACCAACTATCTGCTTAACCTGACCTTGATGTAGGTCTATACATGGACGAAACTGAGTCAAAAAAAGCTCCAAATAATTAAGTAATAATTAGATATATTTTAACGACCTAAAAAAAGAAGGTACATTTTTATCTCTATAAGATTTATATAGCAATGACAGTTCGAATAAAGTTTGTAACTAAAATGATAAGAAGACCATCACTTCAAATGCTGCCGAATACGCTTGCAGTCATATTCATTGTACTGTTTTTTGTATCCATTACGCTGTTTATGTAAGCGATTCATCAGCTTACTATCACCCCCCTTTTCGTTTGAGGTTAGTCAGATGCTTAATCGAATCTTGTATAGACTGGCATCGCTAGATCAACGCCTTATCGTTAGCAGACGATAAGGTAGATCCGAAAAGAATAAGTAACGTGAAACCTGTAATCTTCCATCAAGTTGTCATAACCAGTCCCTGTAAAACAACTTTTAATATCTTTTTTTAGCCTCGGTCACCTTCACTAAATAGCGTTGACTTTCTTTAGGCATTTTCTTACCTAATATAGACCAAACATTATCGCTTGAAGCTGTATTAATGACCCTAAAAGCCTCTTCCCGCTGAGAAGAAAAACTTCTTAACACATTACCCGCTCCGCCATTATAAGCAGCAATAACACAATACTCTTTGCTAATTGGGTGTCTAACTTTCGCTAAATAACGGTTTTTTAATATATGCAAATAAGCACATCCCATACGAATATTATTTTCAATATTAAACAAATAGGGCGCCGATGGTGTACCTGCGTAGCCATGAATCTCTTCAAACGCGTCCCTACCTGCAGTTGTTGGTACAATTTGCATAAGACCATAGGCAGGCACCCAACTCACAGCATAGGGGTTAAAATTACTTTCAGTTTCAATAATGGCGTAAACAAGTGCTGGAGCTAACTGATACTTTGCAGCGTAACGCTCTACATAAGATGCGTATTTATACTGTCGAGTACGCTTATGTTGTTGAAGTAAAGGGAATTCAACGTAAGAGACACTTTGCTGTGAGCCATCTGATATTTTAATTTGACGGGTATGGACACCTTGGTTCAATAAATAGGCGGCATAACGACCTGCCCGCCATGCCCAACGAATCGGCTTATTATCTTGATCAACAATTTGATTGAATAAAAAAGGCTCATCCCCAAGCACAACTTCCTGATCAGAAAACAGGTCTACTTTCTCGGGGTTGGCCGGCGTCAAAAGCGTATTAATAATTAACTGCTTTAAGTGCTGCTTATTTTGACTTTCTACTCTGACAATGCCTGTTTCAAAATTAACTAACGCGCGGCTCGTATAGCCATCAGTATATTTTACATATTCTTTCGGGGACGGTTTTACCGAATCATCGCCACCCCAAGCAGAAGAGATATGTGTAAGAAAACTATCAACGCGCTTTATATCGTTTACTAATGACTGCGGACTTGTGACCCAGCTCCTCGCCTTACTCTGTGCGCGAGAGACAGCAATATCTTCAAGAGACCTTCCACCTGCTACGCTCTGAGCAATACGAAAGGCATCATGCGTTGTGCAACCAACTAAAGTTAATGGAAAAGATCCCAGCAAAAACTTTCTTCGCGTTAAGGGCATAAAAACCTCATTTATAACTACGCCATAAGTCAAAGATAATATTCACCATTCAAGCACCCGTTATCATTAGTTCAAACTGCCGCTTTGAATTTTTTACAAACCCAATAAAAAATATTTAAATAATTCAATAAGTTAAAATAAAAAAAGCAACTTTACACTATGTAAAGCACACCAAGGCCTTAATTTCAAAAAGGACATAATCCTGTATTAAACAAGAGAGTTCTTATAGAAATAGAATCGTTTACTTAAATTAACGATCGTTTTTGTATCATACAAGCGTTATTATTTTTATGGTTAGCTACAATAAAAAAAACGAAAAGAGGACTAACAGCTTGGCTTTCTCTGTTTTACTTGCAAGACAACCAATTCTTGATAAAGAGCTCAATACCATTGCGTATGAGCTATTATATAGAGACGCAAAAGGTATAGGCCCTCAACTACCCTTTGACGGGACTCAAGCAACGGCAGAAGTCCTGCTAAACGCCTATAGCAGTATATTCCAAAACAACCGTGTTCAAGCTATTCCAGCATTTATTAATTTCAATGCAGAATGGATTTACAATGGAAATCTACCTGCCCTTAGGCCCGAAGCCTTAGTGCTAGAAGTACTAGAAGACGTAGCAATTACGGATGAAATCATCCACAAACTCCGTACTCTTTCCGATAACGGCTACCGCATTGCTCTCGATGATTTTATCTATGATGAAAGCTGGGAACCTGCTTTAAAACTAGCGAAGATAGTCAAGATTGATATTCAGCTTCTTTCACCTACTCAACTCATTCAGCATGTCACTGCACTGAAAAAAAAGAAGGTGACTCTACTCGCCGAAAAAGTAGAAACCTATGAAGAGTTTCAATATTGCAAGGAGCTTGGTTTTAAACTTTTCCAAGGCTATTTCTTTTGTCGCCCACAGCTCATCGAGGGACGCAAATTATCCTGTGATGACCTAATAACCCTTCAACTAATTGCAGAGTTAGAAAACGCTGAGGCGACACCTAAATCAATTGAAGCGATCATATGCAAAGATCCAGAATTTGTTTTAAAATTATTAAAAATTATCAACTCAGCCCGTTTTTCTCTATCGAGAAAGATCAATAATATCTCCGAAGCTATAATTGCATTAGGCATAGATGAACTAAAAAAATGGGCTCTGCTTATTAATACTACCCAGCATCCTCATGTCTCCAATGCATTAATCCAAGAGATACTAACCCGTGCACGCATGTGTGAACTCGCTGCGGCAAATTATGATTGCGTAAATTCTAGTACTGCATTTTTAATAGGCATGCTTTCAGGAATGGATGCTATGTTAAATCTAGAGCTTAAGGATATTATGGAGCAATTACCCGTTTCCAAAGAGGTCTCAAATGCACTAGTTAAAGGATCCGGGACTCTAGGGCAGTTACTCAGTGATGTAAAAAACTATATGGCTGGCGAATGGGCTGTGCTTAACGATTCACATATAACCGATTCACTTGGCCATGCACAGGAAGAGAGTTTACGCTGGGTACAAGATACCCTACAAGAAATTAACTATCGCTAAGACTCAAATCGATTAAGCTCAAAAGTAATACTGCCACCTTTGTAAATTTCTAAATCCATTGGTTCATTTCTAACTAACTTAACCAATCCAACTCCAGGTGCATACCACTCGGTCTGCGTAACAATAATGTCTTGATAACCTAAGCGTGGATCAGCGTAAAGACTAATAACACCCGAAGCCTCTACCTTAATGCAGTTATCGAATCTACCTGCAGGCACAACTACACTGCTATTTAACGCAACAATTTCATAAGTGAGGCTAAATGCTTTTTTACTTGGGTCAGGTAGCGCTGAGCGCAGGCCATGTAAAGCATAAGAACGAGTTTCTGCCACCCAACTACGCCCTACTTCTAGATCCTCTTTGTTAGGAAGAATTCTGATCTCTTTGTCATCAAATCTAGGGGTTAGCTCTACTACAGTACGTTTTGCAATTCGATAGCTACCCGTATCATCTTGCAATATATAATAAACGGTCCCATCGCTAGTCCTACGCGCGGAAACAGGCATACCACTATAATCCCCCTTCAGGTCGATAGTCCCTAAATTTTTGATACTAAATTGTCGTTTCTGTGTTATGTCAGTTAAATCTTCAAAAACGCTGTAGTGCCACTCGACACCTTTATTGACGGGAAAATAATCATTTTCAGAAATATCCCCCTGACATCCCACTATAATGACTGATATTAAGAGAATACAAATAAGACGCATATTACTTCTCCGGTAACGCTGGGTCTGGGAGCTTAACAAACTGCAAGCCTAGATATTTTTGCCCCTCTCTGTTTTGCTTATTATCATTTTCTTCGTTAATCGAAGCCGGATTAATTTCACCTAACTGCAGGTTCCCATTCTCTACTTCTCTTAGTGCAGATTCCAATTTACCGTGTATATCTAAATCATAATCTAACCTATAAGCTCTAGGTTCAGCAGCTAACTCATAATCATTCAATGCGGTTAACCACATATAAATACTCCCTTCAACTTCTCTCGCCTCATCCGGCTCTTCTATAACCCCATAATGTAATAAAAACTTTTCAGGTAAAACCACCTCTGCCGGCCACCCTTGTGTCTCTTTCCAGCCTTGATAACTCACGGTATAAAAACCAACTGCGATAACAATAAGCGCTGCTTTTATACCCCAAAAAATTCTGCTGTATATCAATACAAGCAACACTAAAGCAGTAAAAAAAACATACGCGAGGGTTAAACTAAACAAAACTTCATTCATTTCGATATCGCCTTTACTATACTTTTTTGTAGCTGATTTATATTTGTGACTTGACCAGAAGGGGTAATAGAAAACCTCACAGCTGTGGCCTCATCACCTTCTTCTGACAACAATGTCGTATTGTAGTGGAGTACTTTCATAACCGGATTCACTTCAGCTAAATAGATAGTCACAGGAACTTTTTCACTTGTTTCACTTTTAAAGTAATGGATGTTAACAATAAATTCGCCTGGGGGGCGCCCTCTAATTGTCAATACTTCTTGATTGAGTGGATTCACAACTTCAGTGCCATTGACGACTTGCGTATCATTTGCCAATCCTCGGTCATCTCGATCAAGGTGCATCAATCCATCTTGTGCTCTCTTGTACCACACTTTTTTTCCTTCAGGCCCAGTTGCCCATACATCAATATCGTCAGGGCTTCCATCAGGCCAACTTACGGTAACAATAAATTCAGCCTTCGGATCAATAATGCCCGATTTAGCCGGAGGGTTTAAAAGCAATAAAGCGATCAGAAAAAGAAAAGTAAACGTTAATAAAACGTTAAAAAGAAGATCCGTAAATGGATCTATATCAAAATTACTTTTGCGCTGAAAGAGGGGCACCGCCTTCACCTCTATTATCTACAACCAAGTCGACAGTGGATAAGCTAAAATCAATCGTCTCTAACAAAAGCCTATCCGCACAGCGGTCAACCAACAATAACTGAATACCTAAAGTCATACTCGCAATTAATCCAACCATTGTTGTGTTCATTGCGACTCCCATTCCCAAGGTCATCTGCTGCATTAATTCTTTTATATCAGAGATATCCAGTTGTTCGAACGCAGAGATCGAGCTAAGCATCAAAACAAAACCAACAACAGTACCCAGCAACCCTAACTTAATAACGACCCCAGCCATAAACCAGCCAACCTGATGTGCCCCCCGCAAGGATTCAGCCAATACTTCCGTTGCCAGTGTTTTATCCGGCTCTGAGTGACTATTTAGCACTTTGCTTAAAAAGTCTTTAATTACTGATCGGCTCTCGAATGCATCATCAGATAAAAGCTTTAGATCATCTAAACTCAATTTTTTAATCTTTAATAACATTAGTGATTGTGAAGCGACAAACCAGCTACGGTAACCACAATGGACAGACACAGCGATGAACAGAATAAAAATGAGTGAACTAATTCTCGTAATATCTTGCACAAAAATAGTCTGGAATAGTTGTAAATCCCAACTTAGGAAAAGGAAAAATACAATCAGGCCCGCTAACAAAAGCCAATATAAAAACGCTGTATAGGTATATTGAGTAGACATCCACTTTCCTATGCTTATCTTGCATTAGAACTTCAGACTATAAAGGAGCCTGATAGAAAAATAACTAGAAACACAAGAAAAAGAGACCAAAGAATAGATTAAAACAACCACAAAGTAGCAAGACTCCTACAAGGTAATTCAGGCACTTTTATTGTAAATAAAAAGACAGGAGCTATTGACTAAGATGAAAAAAAAGATCTCTTAAAACTATATTGATAGTATTCAACCTACTGAAAAATAAGCTTTTTGAAAGCTGTTTCTTTTTCAAGCAACAGGTTGAAATAGCGCTACTTGCGGGCGCCCAGCATGTTAACCAAATATTACTAACAGCTTTATCCACAGAGTTTGTTGATAACAAAATTGTGTAAATTTTTTTTGCAACCACAGAAAAGAAGAATTGTTATTTATTACTGATAATTCGGGCATTAAATGTCGCTAGATAAATCAGCATTAAGTAAAAGAGAACTCAAAAAAATCCTAAACTCAACACTCTCCAAACACTATTTATTCTCGTTGACCGATTCAAGAGTAGAAACTAAGTCTTTAAAGGCTTCGCGGTTAGAATCATTTAACCCCATCAGAATTTGATGGGCTGAGATTATTCGCTCTTTCATCTCATCCACAGACTCTTGCACAAAGGGAAGCTCTTTCAAGTCCTTAATACTCGTTGGAAGCTCTTCTAGCAATATGAAAATATGATCAAAGCCCATTGTATACAAAATACTAGTAATATCAGGGTTTGTAGACACCAGTGTAGGCTTACCAAGATCAGCTTCACTCGCTTTAATAGATAACTTTGCAATAAGGCCCAAAGAGGTGCTATCAATACCCTCAGCCTCAGTCAGATCGATTAAAATATTAGACACAGATGTTTTAGCTAGAGCGTCATTTATATGACAATCCAACGAAGTACAGAGCGTTAAGCGCACATCACCTACAAACTTCAAAACAAAGCTGCCATCAACCAACGCCGAATAAATTGAACCTTCTTGCATTATTTACTGCCTGCAAACTGTCATTATTGCAATATCATCAGGTGCGTCATTTATAATATCGGGAAGCAATGCTTCCTTAATTACATCTGGACCAGCGCCATTCACCGCAATTACAGCATCAATAAGTCTCTGCTCTTTAGCACTCATATTCCCTTCAGGTAACATCTCTAAAATACCATCCGAGAACAATGTAATTTCGAACTCATCTAACAACTGTAATTTTCGTTCATCAAATAAAGGTTCAGGGAAAAGCCCTACCGGCATTCCCCGCCCTTCTAGGAAGCGTGTACCGACTGCATCAGTCAAAATAGGCATAGGATGATGCCCACCTATAGCATAGGTCAAACTGGAGTCTTTGTTATCAAAAAGCCCCACAAAAATACTCAAATGTTTTCCTAACTCAGTCTCTAGTAACTCTGAATTAATACGATATAAGGTATTCACCGGCGATAGAATATCAAAGCTTGAAGAACGGTTATAATTTCTAACCAATCGGTTAGTCATATTTTTTAACAGCACAGTAACTAAGGCTGATGAAGCACCATGCCCTGATACATCAGCTAGATAAAACATCGTTTTATCAGCGTCAATGGGGACCACATCAACAAAATCGCCACTTAAATACAGCGAAGGAATTAATAAGTAACGAGCCAACAACCCTCCAACATTCAGCTCCTTATCTGGCAGCATATTCTGTTGTATTTGCAACGCTGCTTGCTGATCAATTTGAAGTTCACTGAGGCTCTTTTCTAACTCGTTTCGATAATGAAGCTTCTTCTCAATTAAGTCAGCAAGAAGTAAAAGCTTAGCAATAGAATCAGAAAAATCCGCACTCTTTTCAGCTATCTCGCTTTGAATAAAAACATCATTAGCCCCTTTTCGTAGTGCCAATAAAACCTGGTCACACTTAGCTTCCGGCATCAATACAAGTATAGGTTTAGGGGCATGGAATTCAGCTAGGGAGGCAATATCATCAACAGTGAAGGTTTCACTTAAACCCGCAATTACTAACGAGAAGTCATGCTCATTGAGTAACTCTTTAGCATAATCACAATTATAAGCAGTTGAAACTTTTACCGGACGAAGTGCTATATGACTACAGGCATCAATGATCGAGTCAATGGCTTCCGCAACATGATCAACTAGTAAGATAGTTTGGTAAGTGTCTCTCATAACCTAGCCTTATTAAATAGGCGAAGATCTATGAGACAACAGAGTAGATGCTGCTGCCTTAACATACAATGAAAATTTATAAGTAACATTGCGTAAAAATTCAAAAACCCCAGCCTAAAATGTAAAGCTGAGGTTATGATTAACACTAGAAATTACTTTCATCATAATTTTCGCCATCGCCATCTACGATGGAAAAGGCTCGTTTCTGAAGATAGGCATCACGAACAAAGGTATATTTATCACCAGAAATCAATTTTTCTGCTTCAAGTAATTCGGCGCGATCATTAATAATCCGCGTCGCATACATCGCATTACGAGCACCGTTATCATCTAACTGGCGTACAGGGTCAACAAGATAATCAGGCACCCTGCCAATACCATCACGCACAGTGGTTGGGCCAAAGAAAGGCAAGACCAAATAAGGACCGCTATCAACACCCCAGTACCCAAACGTCTGCCCAAAGTCTTCATCGTGCTTATCAATACCCATTGGTGTAGCAACATCAATTAGACCCGCCAAACCAAACGTAGAGTTAAATGCGATACGAGCAAAGTCTTGTGTTGCATTGCTGAACTTACCTTGCAGCAAGTTATTCAACAACGTTCCAACATCCGCTAAGTTTCCGAAAAAGTTACTAACACCCGTTTCAGCAATATCAGGCATAATTGCTTTGTAACCCTGAGAAACTGGCTTTAGTGCATAAGTATCCAAGCCGTCATTAAAGCTAAACATAGTCCGGTTAAAACCTTCCCATGGATCAACTTCAACGTCGGCAGCAACAGAAGGCTGACATAACATGATTGATACTGCACCAGCAACCAACAAACTACGTAATTTGGCTTTCATCCAGTTTCCCTTAAATTTGCTCACAATATTGATGCTCTATTTTAGCTGAGTTAAGTAGATATGAAAAACAGGAAAAGCGCTTATTTTCAAAAACAGCACAAAAGTAGTGATTATTTATAACGAAAAAAGGCTTCCCGAAGGAAGCCTTTTCTTATTTCCGTAAGGAAATGTTGACTTAGAAGTCTAGACGGTAACCAGCAACAGTACGATCACCAGCATCGTCATCACTATCGTTGTTAACGTGCTCTAGGTAAACAATACCGTTACCCATTTTCTGAGAAACACCTAGGCCCCACTGCTCAAGATCAGTAGAAGCGTTTTTCTCTTCGTAATCAGCGTAACGACCATATACAGCAGTACCATTAGCTGTTGTATAACGTGCAGCTAGTTCCCAAACATTTTCATCAAGCTGGTTTGCACCATTAAAGTCTGTTTCAGACTCTTCGTACTTAGCCATTAGCTCTAAAGCATCCATAGTGTACTTAGCAGAAAGGCCTGTTACATCTTTGCTGAAATCAGTTTGAGTAGAAGCTGCAGTTGTTACTGTAGGAACACCACCAACAACACCAATCACTGCAGCTGTGCTTACATCACCTGCGTCCACGTCACCATAAGAAGCGGATAGTGTTAAGTTCTGAACACCATTATAGGTAGCAGCTACGTTGTAACCATCTACACCATCATCAAAACTTGAATCATTGTCATCGCTATCACCCATAATAACGGCACCAGCAATAAATGTTAGGCCGTTCATGCTTGGAGAGATGTAAGCAACAGTATTTTGCTGACGTTTATGGAATGTATTACCAAGGTTAAAACGCTCACCAAAATCTGAAGAGCCAGGGTGGAATACGTTTGTAGGTGCTTCAATTAGCAAGTAGTGAGGGTGGTACATTTTACCGATCTGAGCTGTACCCCAATCGCCTTTAGCACCAATCAACATTAAACGGTTACCAAGAGATTGGCCCTGGTCTGCATCATCAGTACCATAAACCTGCGCTTCCCACTGGAAGAAACCTTTAGTTCCGTCTAGACCTAGATCTACATCGCCTTTGATACCCATGCGGCTTGATGTATCAACTACATCAATGTCGCCATCAGTTTTTGAACCTGGAGTACCATTATTAGACGTTTCAGCAACGCCCATACGGAAAGATCCGTATAGCGTAGCATCAGCCTGTGCGATCATTGGTGCAGTCATAGCGCCAGCTACAGCTAGTGCAATCAGTGACTTTTTCATCAACATTTCCCCTTCAATATATTCAACATACTAGTAGTGAACTTTTAATTTTTTCTTATCGCAGCGCGCTCTAGGCGCACTTACTCTATGAAAATACTACAAAAGAAAAACTTTTCAAACTAATGAATAAGCTTTTCTTATAATTTTTTAGTCGGCGAGACTACTAATAACTTTAATTCTCGCTTTATTCACCGTCTCTGTCTGTGGTATAGAGCTAATAAACTCTCTTATAACAACAGGTTAAGCGGATGATTATAAATAAATTTCGCGCATTACATCATACCCATCGAGCATGTGCAACCTTTGACTACATAATACATCTAAATACAGACCCGACAAAAGTACTACTTCCTTGATCCCTTGACCTATATCAAGGGATAACTTTACCCCACTGCTGTTTTAGACGCTTTTCAGAAACAGTCTTTTGTGTACCCAACTGCTGTGCAAAGAGTGAAACTCGATACTCTTCAATCAACCAACGATACTCTTCTAAATTAGGATCATAGATGCCTTGTTCTACATTTCGCTGAAAACGTGTCTTATATTGGCCATAAAACTTTTCTAGCTGATCACTTAGTAAACTCTCTTGCCTTAAATTACGTCTGAATTTCTCTAGACGTAGCTCTATTGCTTTCAAATATCTGGGATAATGCATCAAGACTTCATGGGGCTGCGTTTTTATAAACTGAGCCCCTAACAGTTCAGCCAGTTGTTTTTTAATATCATTCAGCACAGGCACTTCATTTAATTGTACTTTACCTTTCAACTGCTTTTGGATTTGGTGGTAACTCTCAAATAATTGGTTAATAACGATTAGTAAACTCTCGCAAGCTGGCACAAGCTCAGCTTTACATTTACTTAGCCGCTCCTCAAATTGTTCCGAATTGCGGATTAAATCATCATCCAATTTAAGCAGCTGTCTAACTGAGTGCCAAATAATATCTTCCGCAAACGTTTGCTTATTTAAAAGCCCTGAACTGCGTAGGATAACTTTAGTGAGTTTTTCATTACTTAACGCTTTACGAGCAAAACGGACTTGCTCTCGCATATTGAGCACAGCCAGCCGCACTATGCCATCAACACTTAGATTGTTCGCTTCAGCTTGGTGAGGCTTTAAACATAAGGTAACACTCTCTCCCTTATCAACAAGCGCTGGGTAAGCTTCAATTTCGACGCCCGCATACTTATTCACTTTACAACTAGGTTCAAGTACTCCAAAGTCCCAATCTGTTAATCCCTCTCGGCCCCAGCTGCTCTCCTCACTTCTATCTGTACGTTCAGTTAATCGCTGACTGATTTGCGAGGCATACTTACTATTTAATTGCTCCCAGTCTCTGGACTCATCTAGCAGATACCCATTTTCGTCAACTAAACGTAAATTCATATGCAGGTGATCTTCTAATACAGTCTCACGTAGCTCTCGCGGCTGTATTCGAACACCCGTCATCCTAAGTAGATGATGAGCAAAAATCTCATAAAGATCTCCTACACCAAACTCCACTGCTTGCATAAAAGCATCAACATAGTTTGGAACCGGAACAAAATGCTTTCGCTGCTGCTTAGGCAAGCCTCTAAGAATTGCGGTACATTTTTCCACCAGCATCCCTGGAACCAGCCATTCAATTGTTTTCAAAGGGAGAGAGGTTAATAAAGGCAGAGGGACTTGCAAAGTCACACCATCATCATTGGCTCCCGGTGAAAAATGATAAAAGAGCTTCAGCCGCGCACCCTCTAGATTTAAATGATCGGGATAAATACTTTCAGAAACATGATCAGCAGAACGTTGAAGGATATCCTCCTCCTGCATGACTAAACACTCAGGATTATCTTGTTCAACACGCTTACGCCACTTTTCGAAACCCGCGCCATTAACTATATGGTCACCTGATAAGCTTTTAAGACGCAAACGATAAAATTCGTAAAGTTGTTCCTCATCGACGAGCAGATCCTTCCTACGAGACTTAGCTTCTAATTTCTCAATCCCCTTAAGTAAGGCTCGATTCTTTTGCACAAACCGAGCTGAACTATTTAACTCACCTTCAACCAACGCTTGACGGATAAATATCTCATGAGAAATTTCAGCATCAATTTTCCCGTAGCTCACTTTTCTTTTAGGCACAATGATCATGCCATAAAGCGTCACCTGCTCCGTAGCGACCACCTCAGCTCTTTTTTTCTCCCAATGAGGCTCACTGTAATTTTTCTTAATCAGACTAGGGGCTAATTTCTCAGCCCACACAGGATCGACTTTAGCGATACAGCGGGCATAAAGCTGGCTTGTTTCAACCATCTCTGCAGCCATAACCCATTTAGGGGCTTTTTTATAAACAACAGAACCAGGAAAAAGAAAAAATCGTCGATTGCGCGCACCTAAATATTCTTTATTTTCTTGTTTAAAGCCCATATGACTTAATAGGCCCGCCAATAACGAGCGGTGTATAGATTCGTAAGATGCAGCTTCCACACGCTCAACAAAACGTTGTTCTTTTGCCTGTAATTCTTTACAAATAATATGTAACTGACGGTGAGTATCACGCCATTCACGCATACGCATGTAGGAAAGAAAGTTCTTGTTACAGTATTTTCGTAACTGATTTTGGGTTAACTCTTGCCGTTGCGTCTCATATAACTCCCAAAGGTTAACAAACGTCATAAAGTCAGATTCATCATGGGCATATAGCTTGTGCTTTTCATCGCTAGCTTGACGTTTATCTTGCGGCCTTTCCCTTGGGTCCTGTATCCCCAATGCACTTACTATCACTAACATCTCACGGAGACAGTTATTACGCGCCGATTCGATCACCATCCGCCCCAAACGTGGATCAATAGGGAGTTTAGCCAACTGCCAACCAATGGTTGTTATCTGACGTTTTGAGTTCACGGCTCCCAGCTCCTGCAACAACTTAAAACCATCATTAATAAAACGATTATCAGGCGGATCAACAAATGGGAACTCTGCAATATCACCTAACTTAAGCGACAACATTTGTAGAATCACGGCCGCTAAGTTTGTGCGTCGAATCTCTGCATCGGTAAATTCAGGGCGACTAACAAAGTCTTCTTCCGAATAAAGACGAATACAGATACCATCAGATACTCGACCACAACGACCCGCTCTTTGGTTTGCACTGGCTTGAGAAACGGCTTCAATAGGGAGGCGTTGCACTTTTGAGCGATAGCTATAACGACTAATACGCGCCAGTCCGGTATCAATAACATATTTTATGCCTGGCACTGTTAGGGATGTTTCCGCTACATTAGTTGATAAAACCACACGGGTTCCCCTCGCCCCCTTCCCTTGCTGGAACACCCTATTTTGTTCCGCAAGTGACAGACGAGCGTAGAGCGGCAATATATCCACATGTTTAAGCTCAGCCTTACGCAAAAGATCAGCGGTTTCTCTTATATCTCTTTCGCCAGGCAGGAAGATCAAAATATCGCCTTGTGGCCCCTTCCCCTGTTTTCTCTCCATATGTAAGAGTTCTTCAACAGCTGCCAAAATCCCCTGCTGCATATCCACTGTCTTTTCATCATCTGCAGAATAATCATGCAAAGGGCGATAAAGCATCTCAACGGGATAAGTTCGACCTGAAACTTCAATAATAGGTGCATTATTAAAGTGTTTTGAGAACCGTTCAAGGTCAATTGTTGCGGAGGTAATAATCAACTTAAGATCAGGACGTCTAGGCAATATACGTTTGATATACCCTAAAAGGAAATCAATATTTAGGCTTCGCTCATGAGCTTCATCAATTATCAGTACTTCATATTTCTCAAGAAAACGGTCATGCTTAGTTTCCGCAAGCAATATACCGTCCGTCATCAGCTTCACTTGAGTCGAGTCGTTCACCTGCTCATGAAAACGAACCTGATAGCCAACTCTCTCACCCAGCGTCGTATTCAGCTCTTCAGCTATTCGAGTCGCAACCGTTCTAGCAGCAAGCCGACGCGGCTGCGTATGACCAATCAGCCCTTTACAGCCTAAACCTAATTCAAGACATATTTTAGGGAGTTGAGTGGTTTTTCCAGAACCGGTTTCACCAGCAAGAACAATCACTTGGTTATTTAAAATCGCTTCAGCTATCTCTTCTCTACGGGCACTAATAGGCAGATCAGAGTATTGAATATCTTGGTTTAAGCCTTTTTTCAATTCAACCTGTCGACAAGACACATCTATTGCATCAGACAAAGCAAGTAAGGCTTCCTGATTCGCCCCCTCGCGTCGAGTTCGATCTAATCGTCGCTTTAAACGGTAACGATCAGCAATACGGCAATCAGGTAAGCGAGCAGATAACAGCTCAATAGAGAGGGTCAAAACACGTACATCCAAAGCATAAATTAAAGTAAGGTATTCTACCTTATGAGGGTAACAGCACCAACTGATACAGCACGGCATAACCGCTATAACCACCTAATACAAGCAATCACACCTTGGTTTACGGCCTATTTCTATCTTTAAATACCCAAAAGTGCTAAGTAAACGCCAAAGAAAATCCTCCCAATAAACTAAGTATTATGGCTAATTTTCTTGAACAGTTTCTATTAAGCCGCAAAAATACAATCCAATTATGATTAAAGAGGATAATTCATGCGTAAATTTGAAGACTCATTACCACTTCAACTCCTTAAAGCGCGTGAAGCCAGTATGCTTTTTTTCCGCCCATTGCTAAATGAGTACTCCTTGACAGAACAGCAATGGCGCGTATTACGCGCACTTCATGAATACAAAGAGATGGAATCAAAAGAACTAGCAACAAGCTGCTGCCTTTTAAGTCCCAGCCTTACAGGTATTCTCACACGCCTCCAGCAACAAGGTTATATAACCCGAAGAAAGTCAACCGAAGACCAGCGTATAACGCTTATTAGTTTAACAAGTAAAGCCAATGAATTAATTCAACATTTAAGCCCTGAGATTGAAGCTAGGTATAAAGCTTTTACTAACCGCCTAGGTGAAAAGAAGCTTGAACAATTAATGGATATCATCAAAGAACTTTCTAAAATCGAGCCATAGCGCTTAGCTTCTAGCTATAAAAGCACCAATGCAACTCTTTTGAAAATGCACGCCCCCCTATTAACTATTGATCAAAAAAAATTACAAATGGAATCAAAAAAGGCGCGATTAGATCGATTTATCTCAATCAAAACAGGCATTAACCGCCGTGATGTTAAGCAGCTGCTTGCGCAAAAGAGAGTATTTATAAATGGCCAACCAGCCACAACAGCCAATCAAGTTATCGATCAATTCACGCAAATTGAGTGTGATGGAAAGAGCCTTCAGAACAATAAACCAATTTACATAATGATGAACAAGCCTGTAGGAGTTATCAGCGCTACCAAAGATGATCAACACAAAACAGTTCTAGACCTATTGCAACCCCTGTACCCCAATGTCCATATTGCAGGCAGACTAGATCTAAATTCGTCGGGCTTACTACTACTAACCAATCATGGCGAATGGTCACGCAATCTAACATCACCTAATAAAAAAGTTAACAAAGTCTATAAAGTGACATTAGAAAAACCTTTAACTAAAGAGTACGCCGAGGTTTTTGCTAAAGGTATGTTTTTTCCTTACGAGAATATAACAACCTTACCTGCCCAGCTTGAAATCATCTCTGAGCATGTCGCTGAAGTCACTTTAAAGGAAGGCCGCTATCATCAAATCAAGCGGATGTTTGGGCGATTTAGAAATCCTGTATTGAAATTACATAGAGTATCAATAGGTGCACTAGCACTCGACGAGAGCTTAAAGCCTGGAGAGAGTCGAGAGCTAACCGTGCAAGAAGTACAATCCTTAAATCATTAGCCCCAGCACATCTCTTCAATACTCTTAAATGGCTCGCCTACTGGCCCAATAAGTAAATAACAACGACAATCCAGGCAGTAAGATAAAACCAACGATAATTGGCACCAAGGTTCCATTAAAAGCTTGACCAACAACCACACCAGCAACAACGGCTATTAATGTAGAAACCCCGCCAATCACGCCCGAAGCTAAACCCGCAATATGTCCAAAAGGCTCCATAGATAAAGCATTAAGATTACCAAACAACAAACCGATTCCCATTAAGACCACCAGAAAATACCCCATTACGAACCATAAGGGTGGTACAGGGCTTAACCAATATGTACTTATAAGCACAGCAATTGAAATAATCAATGTGGCAACTTGAGTTCCCATAACTAGCTGCCTCAATCCAAAGCGCATAACTAATTTAGAATTAATAAAACTAGCCACACCAATTCCTGTGGCCAAAACAGCAAAATAAAGAGGGAATTTAGCCCCTAAATGATATAAATCCTGCAAAATCTGCTGAATAGAACTTAAAAAGCCAAGGAACGCACCAAAACCAAGTCCAGAAGCTATAACATACGCCATCGCCACCCGATTAGTGACTACTTCACAACAACCACTCACTATACTTTTAACCGAAAATTGACTTCGTTGATCTAAAGGCAAGCTTTCAGGTAAACGGAGCGCAAACCAAATTAAAATAAAAACAGCTGCAAAAAAAAGAAAAGCAAACATCATTCGCCAATTAGATACCAATAATATACCTTGCCCTATAATCGGAGCGATAACCGGTACAAGAATAAAAACAGTCATAATCAATGACATCACACGGGCCATCTCAGAGCCATGACTTTTATCTCGAACAATAGCAATAGTTACAATGCGAGGGCCCGCAGCGCCTAAGCCTTGTAACAATCGGCCTACCAACATCATGCTCATATTGACAGCAAAAAGAGAGATAAGCGTGCCTAAAATAAAAATTGCAAAACCCAGATAAATTGATGGTTTTCGTCCAATCACATCAGCTAACGGGCCGTAGATAAGGTGCCCTATCGCCACCCCAATAAAAATCGTGCTGACTATCAATTGTGTATCATTATCTCTCTGAACACCTAGATCCTGACCTATTTGAAATAAAGCAGGCAGCATCAAATCAATGGACATAGCCACAAAGCAGGTTACAAACGCCATTAATGCAACAAATTCAGTAA
The DNA here is from genome assembly GCF_001597725.1 of Neptuniibacter marinus. Classification (GTDB taxonomy): domain Bacteria; phylum Pseudomonadota; class Gammaproteobacteria; order Pseudomonadales; family Balneatricaceae; genus Neptuniibacter; species Neptuniibacter marinus. Next base: position 54,070 of record NZ_LUTR01000004.1, on the reverse strand, counting down.
AACCTATCTCTGCTCTGGTCTGCGATATTTTCATTCAACCAATACTCTCAAGCCCATGCTTAAACATAAGAAAATAATTAACATGTAAACAATTTATTGATAACGATTTTAGCATAACCCAAGCTGATTAAATTCAGTTTACTCACAACACTTGAGATTTACGTGTTCGCTACAATGTGATTTTTTTTAAAGAAAAAGAAGATGGAAACTGTACTGCCACAGTGTAACTACAAATATTTGCGGAGTTTTTGCATCCCTGCCAACTCCTCATCTAGTAACGCCCGTCGTATAACTTTGCCAACATTTGACTTAGGCAGATGGGTTCTAAACTCCACCAAACGTGGAACTTTATAAGAAGTTAACCTTTCTCGACAATAATCACGTACTTGTTTAACAGTGAGGCGTCTATTTTGAGTCACGATAAATAGCTTTATCACTTCCCCAAATTGCTCATCAGGGAGGCCTATAACCGCACATTCCACTACATCTACGTGACTAGAGATAATATTTTCCAATTCATTTGGGTAAACAGGAAAGCCGGAAATGTGAATAATATCTTTTTTACGATCGACTATCTGGAGCGACTTATCTTCCATAATACGCGCCATATCCCCCGTAGCTAACCAGCCAGCCTCATCAGGGATATTCGAACCATCTCGCCAATAACCTGACATAACCTGAGGGCCTCGAACATAAAGTTCACCGATCTCTCCTGCACACAACTCCTCCCCCTGCTCACCAACAATTCTCACCTCAGTCAGCGGTAGTGGTTGACCAACAGAACCAAACTGAGCACCTTGTACATAACTAACGGCGATTACGGGAGAGGCTTCAGTTAAGCCATAACCTTGATAGATTGGACAGCCCGTTAAGGATTCCCACTCATCGCTCACAGAACGAGTAAGTGCCATACCTCCAGATAAGGTCAATTTCAACCGAGTCATATCTAACTGTCCAAACATAGGGTGTCTGCACAGAGATATAAATAAGGTATTAAGGCCAGAAAAAATGGTGAAATCCCAGCGCCCAAGCTCATTCACAAAACCACTGGTATCTCTAGGGTTCGTAATTAGAACGACTTGAGCACCCATAAAAGGCATAACAAGACAGTTCAACGTAAAACCATAGATGTGATACACCGGCAACGGTGCAATGGCTACCTCTTCGCCTATCCTTAAACTTTCCGGAAGACGGCTTTTAAGCTGAAGTACATTCGCAATCAAGTTACGATGACTTAAGGCGACACCTTTAGGCTCTCCGGTTGTTCCCACTGTATATTGTATAGCAGCAAGGTCATCTGGCTTTTGCTCAACTGCCTCCAAAGTACTCCGTGCTCCTTTAGCCAAAGCATCCCTAAACAATATAGCTTTAGGTACTTTGTATTTAGGAACGATTTTACGAACATATTTTGCAATAAAGTTAAGTAGTACTCGTCGACTAAATGGATGCAAGTCTGCCAACTCAGTTACCAGCACCGTTTTAACTAATGTATTTGGGACAACCTCTTCAATCATATGGGCGTTATTGGCGAGAATAACAACCGCCTTAACACCTGCATGATTAAATTGCTTAATGGTTTCTGACGCAGTGTATAAGGGGTTCGTATTAACAATCACCAAGCCGGCGCGTAAAGCCGCTAAAATACAGACTGGATATTGTAAAATATTGGGTAGTTGGATCGCGATACGATCGCCTGGTTTTAGCTCAGTGTTATTTTGTAAGTAGGAGGCTAGATGTTGTGCGGCCTCATCAAGCTCGGCATAGGTCAGCGTTGACCCCATATTTGAAAAAGCAGATTTATAGGCAAAGTCTTTACAAGCTCGATCCCAAAGCACTGTCAGATTAGGATAGCTCTTAATCTCCTGCTCAATTTCTTGCTCAATACTCAGCAGAGAATCTTGCTTTTCGACCACCTAAAACCTCCTCGAAAAGTGAAGTGATTACTACTGTACTAATCCCTTAACAAAAGTCACTAATTCGCCAGGCTCCAGAGCGACCCACTCTTCATTCGCCGTTAATGGAACTGTTGCTATCACAGTAACAATATCGCCAGGTTTTGTTTCTTGCACAAAATCTACTGTCACATCACAATCAGTTAAGCTGGCTTCACCAAAAGGCGCCTTACGCGTAATCCAAGACAGTTTGCTACCGCAGAATGCAAACAGGTGTGTTGACTCGGTTAATAACATATTAAAAACCCCCAACTCACGCAATCTCTCGCAACAAGTATGAATAAACGCAGAAACCTCATTAAAATCATAAGGCTGTTTGGGAAAGCGCTTTCTTAGTTCACCAAGAAGCCAGCAAAAAGCGTATTCGCTATCCGTCATCCCTACAGGATGGTAGTAAGATAAAGGAAGCGAAAAAAGCGATTTATCAAGCTGACCATTATGAGCAAACGTCCAAGTAAACCCCCAAAGTTCGCGTTGGAAGGGATGGGTATTCTCTAAACAAATATTCCCCACATTCGCTTGACGAATATGACTAATCACCACATGGCTTTTTATAGGGTGCTCTTTAATTAAGTTAGCTATTTTTGAATCCACGCTGGGATTAGGATCATGAAAGCAACGTACGCCTTTACCTTCATAAAAAGCGATACCCCACCCATCTTTATGCGGCCCAGTACCTCCTCCCCGCTGCATCAATCCAGCAAACGAAAAGCAGATATCTGTAGGAACATTGGCGCTCATACCTAATAATTCACACATATAAAGCTATTCCAGCAAACCTATATTAAAGAACAACTCAGGAATCCGGTTTGTTATCTAAAACCACTTTATCAGGCAAGGAATCAATCGCATCCATACCCGTTTCTATTTTTTTACTGTCATCAGTTAACGCAGTTACTTCTTTAAGGCGGCGTTCTCCTAAAAAACATCCCTGCGGATGAATCGACATCTGCTTACTTTCAACCGTCGCACGCACCTGACCACTTGAATCTATATGAAGGTCATCACAGATGACTTCACCTTCAAGTAATCCACAAACATCAACTGCACGTGCCTTAATTAAACCGCGCACATGACCTGTTTTACCAATTGAAATATTATCTAACGAGCTAACATTACCTTCAAAAATGCCATCAATATGCATTTTTCCAATAATGCTCATATCGCCGCAAAACTTATTCCCTTCAGCAATTATTGTAATAGCTGACTGTGTTGATTTAGCGGATACATTTCTTTTAAGGATGCCCATTTAACGCCCTTAACCTTTGTAAACAAAGAGTCAAAATTTGTTATATTCCAAGAGAGAAAGGGTTCAGGGTCTATAGCTGTAAACAAGTGCCTTATCTCATAATGTAAATGAGGCCCAGTTGTCATACCTGTATTGCCACTATTCCCTATCAGTTGTCCCTTACTGACAAACTCTCCACTTTTTACTTTAATTGCATCCAGATGCGCAAAGTACGTTTTAAAACCAAAATTGTGTTGCAATATTATCAGTTTACCAAAACCGCTACGTTTATTATAACCAGCATATTCTACAACTCCGTCAGCGGTTGCATAAATTGGCGTGCCCCTATTCGCTTTAAAATCGATCCCTTGGTGAACAACCCGTTTATTTCTAACCGGATGCATACGCGGCCCAAACTTATCCGATATACGAATGGCCTGTATAGGCACACCGTTAGGAATACTATGCAAAAAGAATAACCGTTTATTAGCCTCTATCGTTAATTGCTCAGCTCTCAACGGGTCAATAGTCGTTTGATGCTCCACCCCTAGTAGATCCTCCAGCCCATAAAGCGAACTATCTAAAGTAGAGTTTAATTCACCTATACGAATGTTTTCTTCTTCTAGCTTATCTCTCTCATGCTTAAGAGAGCTTAACGATAAACTTAAATTCTTTAGTTCATCAATATATAACTGTTGGGAGCCCACCATAATTTCATAACTTTCACTTAGCTCTTGATGATCCTCTTCAAGATCGGCTAAGTTATCAGTTTTAACAACAAGCAAAGCATTAGAAACGAAAAAGCTGGCCGCAGACAATATAATAAAAATGAACAATAGGTATTTGGCCACTTGGCTAATCGTATATTGGCGTGACCCATAAACGGTTGTCAGCGTTATAACCAGCTTATTTCTCAAGTTAATACCTGTAACTATTCGTCTTTTTTACAAAGAACTAATCGACAATAATCAAAGCAAACAAATATACCGATTTTCATACTATTGTCATAGTATTATAGGGGATTAATCCGCTTCCCCTATTTCAATAATCACTAAACAAGCCAACTCCAAGGAATGGAAAGCGCTTATTTACCATCCAGCATTCGACCTAAACCACCTAAAACGGACCCCTCTCCTTTATCAGAACCACCCGATGATGGTGCAGATGCAATCAAGCGATCAGCCAACCGTGAGAAGGGTAAACTTTGCACCCAAACAGACCCAGTACCTCTGAGTGTAGCCAACCACAGACCCTCACCACCAAAGATCATAGATTTAAGCCCTTTCACCATCTCGATGTCATATTCAATTCCATCGGTAAAACCAACTAAACACCCCGTATCAACACGCAACACCCCGTTATTCAGTTCCTTTCTAACGACAGTGCCCCCGGCTTGGACAAACGCCATGCCATCCCCTTCGAGCTTTTGTAAAACAAACCCTTCACCACCAAAAAAGCCCGCACCAATTTTTTTAGAGAAAGCAATTTCAACCTTAGTTCCTAAGGCCGCACAGAGAAATGCATCTTTCTGGCAGGTGATTTGATCACCGTAATCCGCTAAATTAAGCGCAACAATACTACCTGGATAAGGTGCTGCAAAAGCCACTCGACGTTTACCCAAGCCTTCATTACCGAAATGAGTCATAAATACAGACTCACCCATAACCATACGTTTACCCGCTGAGAATAATTTCCCCATCAACCCTTGATCCGGTTCAGAGCCATCACCCATCTTCGTTTCGAACGTGATGTCCTCCTCCATATAATTCATCATACCCGCCTCGGCAATCACCTTTTCACCGGGATCTAGCTCCACTTCAACAACCTGAAGCGCTTCACCTATAATTTCATAATCAACTTCATGACAACGCATTTCTCGCTCCTTTCCAGGTATTCTTTTATAAATATAGTGGGCCTTGTAAATTTGATCTAAATAAAAAAACAACGCCGTTACAATCGATGGACAGTAAACCAATATTCCCACTTAAAGGGCAAGACCCATTTAACTTTTACCCTCTTCACTATTTATCCATAGGCTAAAAGTCAAAAGAGTTATTGGGCTTTTTTTCTACACCTATTTCCTAACGGAACCTTAGCAACAAAAAAATATCATTCGAGCACTCCTCCAAAAGCATTTCACTAAAAACAAAAAATCGCGCTTAGGTCTTAGACATCAGTCTAAAAAAGACTCAAATGTAAAACCAATGTCTTATGCCAAGGCTTGCTTTTGTATATCTACCCACCAGATTGCGGTGCTATGGTGAAGATAGAAAGTTTCTTGGTAGCGGTAATCTAATAATGAAGCAAGCGACTTTCTCTCCTCAACTAAAATAAATAAGGCATATAAAAATGACCCAAAGAGAGATCGTGGTACTGAGTGGTGTGCGTACAGCTATTGGTAGTTACGGCGGAAGCTTAAAAGATATCCCACCCTGCCAAATGGCCGCAGAATGTGTTGCAGAAGCCGTCAAGCGTGCCGGCATAGCGCCCGAAGATATTGGCCACAGCGTGTTTGGTAATGTGGTGCATACTGAACGTAGAGACATGTATTTAGGCCGCGTAGCGGCTGTGAATGGAGGGCTTCCACACGAAACCCCTTCACTCACGTTAAACCGTTTATGTGGCAGTGGCTTACAAGCAATTATTACGGCAGCTCAACAGATAGAATTAGGCGTTTGTGATGCTGCGGTAGCTGGCGGTTCAGAATCCATGAGTAGAGCTCAATATTGGATGCCCTCTGCGCGCTTTGGTCTTCGTATGGGTGATGGGCAAATACTTGATGCTATGGTTGGTGCACTTACCTGCCCATTTGACGATAATCACATGGGAATTACAGCTGAAAATGTTGCTGAAAAATGGGGAATCAGCCGTGAAGATCAAGATGATTTAGCGGTACTCAGTCACAATAGAGCTGAAGCTGCGATAAAAGCAGGCACCTTTAAAGAGCAAATCCTACCGATCAATGTCAAAGTTAAGCGCGAAATGGTGCCTTTCGATACAGATGAGCACACACGCCATGGCTGCACTTTAGCTGATATGCAGAAGCTTCGTCCTGCCTTCAAAAAAGAGGGGTCAGTCACGGCAGGCAATGCCTCTGGCCTTAATGATGCTGCCGCCGCCGTTACGCTTATGGCGGCTGACGTTGCTAAAGCAAAAGGGCTAAAGCCTATGGCTAAACTTGTCGGCTACGCTTTTGCTGGTGTCGAACCTAAATATATGGGCATAGGCCCAATCCCTGCGGTTAGAAAGCTACTCACAGATGCTAATCTAGATGTTTCGGATATTGATGTTTGGGAAGTCAACGAAGCCTTCGCCGCGCAAGCACTCGCCGTATGTCGCGATTTAGATTTACCAACAGATAAAGTCAATATCAATGGATCCGGTATCTCTTTGGGCCACCCTATAGGCGCCACAGGTGCAATTATTACCGTAAAAGCTCTCTATGAGCTGCAGCGTTCAGGTGGCCGTTATGCTGTAGCCACTATGTGTATCGGTGGCGGCCAAGGGATTGCTGCTTTATTTGAAAGACCTTAATGATCAACTAATTAACTAGTTATTTATACATACTAAAAGCCGGATAAATATCCGGCTTTTTTATATCTAAAATATATATCCTACCCTGACTCTCAAACCGCAACGGCTTCAGATTCTGGGCGTAAACGGTAACAGGGTTGATACTCTTGATAGTTGATTTTCATTCGTCGTTGAGCAACAAATGATTCTAGTAATTGATCCAAAGGAGCCATAATCGCTTCCTCACCACATATTTCAAACGGTCCATTTTCCTCAATAGCACGAATCCCCGGCTCTTTAACATTACCTGCAACAACACCAGACAGGGCCCGACGTAAGTTAGCTGCCAATTCAAAGTCTGGCTGATCTTTCATCAGTTTTAATCCCGCCATATTTTCATGGGTTGGCTCAAATGGCTGCTGAAAACTTTCTGGAATATATAACTGCCAGTTATAGTGGAACGACTCACTGGTTGCTTTTCTATAACGAGTCACTTGCTCCAAGCCTTCTCTCATGACCTCTGCAACATCATGGGGATCATCAATAATAATTTGATAGCGTTTACTTGCCTCATCACCTAAGGTCGCCTTAATAAAAGCATCCACTGTAGCAAAATAATCTTCACTACCTTCCGGCCCCGTTAGTACTAATGGGAAAGGCAAATTATGGTTTTTTTCATGTAATAAAATACCTAAAATATAGAGAATCTCTTCTGCCGTTCCTGCACCGCCGGGAAATACAACAATCCCATGCCCTAAACGTACAAATGCCTCTAATCGTTTCTCAATATCAGGCATGATAATAAGTTCATTAACTATAGGGTTAGGACTTTCCGCGGCAATAATACCCGGCTCAGAAATCCCCACATAACGACCATTTTTTATGCGCTGTTTAGCATGAGAGATTGTCGCGCCTTTCATTGGCCCCTTCATCGCTCCAGGGCCGCAACCTGTACAAATATTCAACCCTCGCAAGCCCATCTCATAACCAACTTTTTTTGTGTATTCATATTCAGGACGCTCTATTGAATGACCTCCCCAACACACAACTAAATCAGGCTGTATATGGGGGCGTATGGCATCCGCATGGCGAAGAATATGAAAGACTCTATTCGTAATGGTGTCTGACTCGCTTGCCCCTGGGCAGCATTCATCTACTTCAGAACCTACATACAGCAGGTCTCTTAATACAGAGAATAGATGCTCTCTGATACCTGTAATGATTTCACCATTCACAAACGCAGCCGCAGGGGCATTAAGTAGTTCAAGCTGAACACTGCGATGTTTTTGGCTAATTTTTATATCAAAGTTACTAAATTTATCTAACACCATTTTGGTGCTATCAAGTGCACTACCACTATTTAAAACGGCTAAACAGCACTGGCGAAACAAACGATAAAGCCCGCCTTGACTCACATCTTGAAGTTTAGCTATCTCATAGGGAGATAACGTATCCAGGCTCTCTAATGGAGTAATACTGGTGGTTACGTACTTTTCTGCCATCATAATGACCATCTCCTGAATCGAGAAATATCTATATCAACTCGATTTACATCAAAACATATGGATCTATCTTAGTTTTAAATTTTGCTTGTTACAGTGATATGAAAATACATAGCAATATTTACAACCTAAGTCTTGTTAAGGTTCTTAACTCATAAAATAAAAGAACCCGTTTAACTATAGAACAGAAAACAGAAACCCACAAAAAGCCATTCTAAATCAAAAGCCTAGTTTAAATCTGGCAAAGAATTTCATTAACAAATTCAGGCACTATTTCACTTGCGGGGCCATAAATCTTATGATCAAAAACCGTTCCCACTCTAGATGGTTCAAGATTAAGCTCAACCGTTAATGCACCTGCAGCATTAGCAATCTCAACAAAACCGGCAGCAGGATAAACATGCCCAGAAGTGCCAATAGAGATAAATAGATCACACTGCTCCAACGCATTATAGATCTGCGGCATATGCATAGGCAGTTCACCAAACCAGACAATATCTGGCCGTAAGTTCCCTGATGACCCACAGCATTGACAGAGATCTTCTGGCTGTGAGTCTTGATCAACCCTGTAAATAACACCTGTTTCTTTGCAGCGTAAATTTAATAACTCACCATGCATATGTAGGAGATTTCTACTTCCTGCCCGTTCATGCAAGTTATCAATATTCTGGGTAACGACTAAAACCCTGCCCGGAAATTTCTCTTCTAACTCAGCTAACGCATAATGACCTAAGTTAGGTTTTATCTCAGGTGACAATAGCTGATTACGGCGTTCATTATAAAAACGATGGACTAATCGAGGATTACGTTCAAACGCTTCAGGTGTCGCCACATCATCGACTTTATGATCTTCCCATAAGCCATCTAAGGCGCGAAAAGTCTTAATACCAGACTCTGCAGAGATACCCGCACCGGTCAATATCACTATAGATTCAATCGCCATATTAATTTCCTTGCAACAATTTGCCTCTTGTCATACTACAGTAACCTATGTATTACTAGACTATGTGGAGTTGGCTACTTAGAAATTAGCGCGATAAATCTCATCGACTAAGATAAAAGTAACCAATCAATCAGCCTACAACTGAGAAACCCTAGTGGATCAAACGGACTATAACGTTTGCAGCATAACAAGAAGAATTGTGGCACCTAATCCTAGGCTTCGTCGCACTCGCCCTGACGTGAATCAACCTCTGGTTTGCATTACTCCCCTCGGCTATAGAAGGAACCGGCTATGACCGCCTCTAAACTCTATATTCTCGACACCAACGTTTTACTTCATGACCCTAAATGCCTTTATGAATTCAAAGAACAGGACATCACTATACCGATGACTGTTTTAGAAGAGTTGGACGATATAAAGGATAGAAAGAAAAATGTTTCTCAAGAAGCACGAGCAGCGATACGTGCTATAGATGACATCATTACCCACGCTAAAGATGCGGCTCAAATCACCAAAGGCGTAGATATTATTACCCCTCTGTCTAGCGCTAACAGTGATTATAAATTAGGACAATTGAGCATTTTCCCTGATCATGAACTTACCGCACGACAAGGCTTCCTACCGCAGAACTCCAACAAAGATAACCAGATCATTAACTGCGCTTTGCACTTACAAGCAACAAACCCTCACCGTGAAACTATTCTGGTCACAAAAGATATCAATATGCGCCTCAAGGCATTGGGCGCGGGTCTAAAAAAGGTTGAAGATTATAGAACCGATCAACTCGTTTCAGATATTGATCTTTTACCGGCAGGCCACTACAACATTGAGGGTAATTTCTGGGAGCAAGTTGAAGATGTCACTAGCTATCAAGAAGACACCCACACGTACCATCAAATAAGCCAAGAGGTGTTACCCAACACCTACCCTTGCGAATACCTTTACGATGATACAGAAGAGTTTGCCGCACGCGTCACCTCGGTTCGTGATGGCCAAGTTACACTTCGCGATTTAGGCGTAGACAGGCTAATGCAGCAAAACTGTTGGGGAATTGAGCCCATCAATATTTTCCAAGCCTTTGCCATGAACGCAGTCTTAGATCCTGATTTAGATCTGGTTATTCTTAATGGTGCTGCAGGCTCAGGTAAAACATTAATGGCCCTCGCCTGTGCCCTTGAAATGGTTATCGAACAACGCCGTTATAATAAGATTATTGTGACGCGATCAACACCACCTGTGGCTGAAGATATAGGTTTCCTCCCAGGAACAGAAGAGGAAAAAATGACCCCTTGGTTGAGTGCAATCCAAGATAACCTTGAAGCTATGCATGAGAATGATGAACGCCCTCAAAGCAGTGTAAAATATGCTATCGAGAAGGCAAACATCCAATTTAAATCACTCAACTTCATTCGTGGACGAAGTATTCAGGACGCAATTGTTCTTCTGGATGAAGCCCAGAATTTAACCCCTTCACAACTTAAAACGATAGTAACCCGTTGCGGTAAAGGCTCGAAAATTATCTGCTTAGGTAATTTAGCGCAGATCGATTCCAACTATTTAACCCCACTAACTTCAGGTTTAACTTATTTAGTGGAACGCTTTAAAGATTATGAAGGCGCTGCCAACATCCATCTTGAAGGTATTTTCCGCTCACGTTTAGCTGAATATGCAGAAGAACATTTATAGTTAACATAAACCAAAGGTGTGAAAAATAGACACCTAGTACCTAGCCTCACAGCCCTAATATGTTTAATTTAGGGTTGTGAGCTAAACAGCACAATCATTACATTAACAAAATCTTATATATTGCGTTTTACGCTATATTGAATAGCTCAATTCAACTAGAATAGTGGGATGAGTACTTTTTTAAAAAATATCCTAAGCAAATTATTAATTGGCTTAGTCAACATTTATCGCTACTTGATCAGTCCCGTGATTGGGCCCCGTTGCCGTTTTTATCCAACCTGCTCAAGCTATATGATTGAAGCCATTCAAGTGCATGGACCGATTAAAGGTACATGGCTTGGCATCAAACGGCTTGGCCGCTGTCACCCCTATAATGACGGAGGCTATGATCCGGTTCCTGATAGCTGTTGTGAACAACATAAACATACAAAAGATGATAGCAATACAAAGCAAATCTAAAGATTTCCATTTATTTAAAGCGTAATCCTTCCTTTTGGACCTTTAGTGCAAGACATCTATTATTATTAAGCTCAACCTCTTTAGCCCACAAGATATAGGGTTTAATATAAGACACTTCACAGAGATAGATTGAGCTAGGTAATATGTTCACACCGCTATCCGTTATTCTTTATATTAGCTTATATGTAGGTCTGCTTTTTTCTATTGCTCAGGTAGTTGAAAAACGCATCCAAAATAAACCTAAGCCCACATCAAGTAGCCCTTGGGTTTACGCATTATCCTTAGCGGTCTACCACACATCTTGGACCTTTTATGGCAGTGTTGGTTTTGCTGCATCTTCCGGCTTACTATTTTTAGGTGTCTATGGTGGGGCCCTGATAGGGATTATTTTCTGGTGGATTACGCTTAAACGCATGATTCAAGTAAAAGAAACATTCAGAATCACCAGTATCGCTGACTTTATCTCTACCCGTTATAACCGTTCTCAAAAGATCGCTGCAACAGTTACCCTCATCGCCCTAATCGGTATTGTTCCTTATATCGCTCTACAACTTGAAGCTATCATTAGCTCATTTGAACTGATCACTAATAGTCCTAACAGCGGCTCGCAGCATGATTTAGCGGGCTGGATCGTTACACTCTTCATGATAGGTTTTACCATCATTTTTGGTGTTCGAAGGCTTGACCCAACAGAACGCCACCAAGGAATGATGGCTGCACTCGTTGCGGAATGCCTAGTGAAACTCATTGCATTTATAGCTGTAGGTATTTTTGCTACCTATTATTTATTCGATGGATTTGGCGACATCTTAAACCGTCTAAAAGACGCAGACTTAGAGCATGTTGCCAGCTTTACAGCCACTAAAGACAGCGGGCTGATGTGGGCCACACTACTGATCTTAAGCTTCTCAGCAATACATAACTTACCTCGACAGTTCCATGTATCTGTTATCGAAAACGCCAATCACCGGCATATCAAAACAGCCATGTGGGTATTCCCACTTTATATGGTTTTAATCAATTTGTTCGTTGTGCCTATCGCCGCAGCCGGCTTACTAATGGGAATGCCTTCAGAATCAGCCGACTTTTTTGTGTTACTTCTCCCTCAACAATCCGGTAGTAGTGGTCTCACACTATTAGCCTTTATTGGTGGTTTTTCAGCGGCAACAGGGATGATTATTATTACCACAATGACGCTTTCAACTATGGTGTCCAATCATCTAATTCTACCTATACTGGAAAGAATCCCTTCCCTACAGTTTATCCGAAGCTACTTATTACAACTGCGCTGGTTGGTTGTTGCCCTTATTTTAATGGGAAGCTTGTTATTTGCTAACGAGTTCTCTGATGCTTATATATTAGTAGCCATTGGGCTTATCTCGTTTACTGCTGTTCTACAATTTTCTCCCGCTTTATTTGGTGGTATTTTCTGGAAAAAGGGCAATAGTCTCGGTGCCCAATTAGGCTTACTTTCTGGCTTTTGTATATGGTTTTATAGCCTTTTGATTCCCACATTTATTAAGCAAGGATGGTTTTCAGAAGACCTATTAACCAATGGGCCTTGGCATATACAAGCACTGAGACCTGAAGCACTTTTTGGACTTGAGGGTTTACACCCGATCACCCATGCGGTTTTTTGGTCTATGGTATTTAACGTCAGCTGCTACATTATCGGCTCTCTAATCTTTAGCCCAAATAAAAGCGAAAGAAACCTTAGAACTGAATTTATCAGCTCGATGACCACAAGGAAAAAACGTAAGGCACGCCCTACAGGATTAGACGCTTACATCCCTTTACAGCTTAAAATTGAAGAAGCAAAAAGCCTCTTATCAAATTATATTGATGAAGAGAAAGCGACCAATGAAGTACTTACCATCGCCGAAGATTTACAAGTCTCTAAAAAAGAAACAATCACCATTATAGAGCTCGTCGAGTTCCATCGCATGGTGGAGCATGTGCTCGCAGGCTCTCTAGGTGCAGCCAGCGCACATAATGCTATAGAGAACACGATCCGCTACAACCAACGTGAAGAAGCTGACTTAAAGGCCTTATACAGCCATATATTCTCTGAGCTACAAACAACAGAGAAAGATAGCGACAGTGAGAGCAGTGTCAGCATGACAAGCTTTGGCTTGATCGAAGAGCTACAGACACAGCTTGATAAACTAGAAGACAAAACTGCACGTCAGCAAGAAACCATCGATCAACTCGAAGAAAAAATCGAAGCCCGTTATCAAGAGATAATGAAATACCGATTGGAATCACAAAAGATCAAGCAGGAAAATTTATTGTTAAGCAGAGAACTTAAGTTATTAAAAGGTGATGAGGAAAAGAATCCATAACTTAAAATCATTGTTGTTTTAGAATTTATGTAAAAAAAGAGCCTCAAATGAGGCCCTTTTCAATCATAAGAAAAATACTTAGAAACTAAGCTTCTTCTTGTTTATGCATATGAACGTCCATTTGAGGGAAAGGGATACTAATACCTTCCTCATCAAAACGTAGTTTAACCGCTTCAGTTGTTCCCCAAAGCACTGCCCAGTAATCAGCAGAGTTGACCCAAGGACGTACAACAAAGTTAACACTGCTGTCAGCCAATTCTGATACAGCGATAACAGGTGCAGGGTCTTTAAGAATACGATCATCTGCAGCAATGATCTCAGCTAATACTTCTTTTGCCTTGCGTAGATCATCATCATAGCCAATACCAAATACCATATCGATACGACGTGTATCACGCGCAGAGAAGTTAGTGATTACGCCGCTATAAATAGCACCATTTGGAACGATAACTTCACGGTTATCACCTGTACGCATAATCGTGTTGAAGATCTGAATATGCTCTACAACAGCAGAAACACCCGCCGCTTCAACAAAATCACCTTCACGAAAAGGCTTGAAAATCACTAACATAACGCCAGCAGCGAAGTTCTTCAGAGAATCCTGAAGAGATAGGCCAATAGCTAAACCTGCAGCACCAACTAAAGCGATAAGTGATGTAGTATCAACACCTAAATGGCTTAATGCAGCAACAATTACAAAAAGTAGCATCACAACATTAGCTATAGATGTGATGAAGTTAATCAGCATATCGTCAAGCTTAGATTTGCGCAGAACGCGTTCTAACAGTTTTATCAGCTGCTTAACAACCCAGCGACCGATAAAAAAGATAGCCAGCGCAATAAGAATATCTACGATCCATGGGAAGACGTAGGCATCAAAGAAATTTTCCATTTAGTTCCCCTGAAGATTTAATTACTATTTTTTAAACGATTAAAAAAATAAAGTGAACGAATTAAAACAATATGAATCTTAACAACAGCCAAACAGGCATACTGAGGCTGTCTCGCTTCTTGGTAATACGTAATTCTACCTCTCTGATTTGTCAGTTATGGAAGTTTTTACGTCTTTACTTACAAAACAACCTGTTAAGCAGCCAGTTTAATCCGTACAATATGACAAATTCTAGTGTTCAAACAACTGTATCAATGAAAAAGTTAATTTTAGCCACAATTCTACTCTTTTCTGCCTCCGTCCATGCTGAAAAAGGTCATATTGCTGATGATGCAATGATCTATGTTCATAACGGCCCGAGCAATCAATATCGTATTATCACACGCATCCCAAGCGGAAGTGCTGTTGATATACTAAAACGAGACCCAAAGACCAAGTATGTCCAGATACGTATGCCTAAAGGGCGCATAGGTTGGGTTGAACCAACCGCTGTAGACCCAGGCGATAGTATCTCGGTCCGATTACCGAAACTACAAAGCAGTCTTGAAGAAAGCCAAATCACTGTCGCTGAGCAAGCCGCTAAAATAGAGACACTGCAAAGTGAATCAGGTGGTATGCGCGAAAAGAACCAGCTTCTAACCAGTGAAGTAGCCGAATTAAATGCGACCATCAAAGAGCTTAATTTTAAAATTGAGTCTAGCGATGAAAGCAATCTAATGCGTTGGTTTACACATGGCGGTCTAGTAGCTTTAGGGGGTGTGATTCTAGGTTTGATTCTCCCATACTTCCCTAAACGAAGAAAACGGAAAGATGAGTGGTTTTAAGCTGTATATTTGAGTCATAAAAAAACCAGGTTTATTTGCCTAGTTTTTTTATATTTAACCCACAAAGGCATTGACATAAGTTAAAGATTAATGACGAAAACATTAATGCTCCAAAACTTAGCAATTTCCTTTTATATACATTAAAAAACAAGAATATACCTTTAAAATCAACAAGATAAACGACTGGTTATTTTTTAGCCAGATATGAGATAGAGCCATTTTATAGGGGCTTAAGTTGCTTTCCCAAGGGTTGTTTACAGGGTTATCCACAGACACTGGGGACAAAGTGGTTAAGCCCAATAACCATCCCTGATTGACCCCCTTATTGCACTGCACAAGGTTACTCACACTTATAAGTGTCCAGCAAAAGTTAGAGATTAGCGCACCAATATGGTTCTGCTTTTGCCCCAAAATTAATGACCAAATTATTTGATTTAGAAAAACAATCGAGAAGATTAATAGATCTAATTAGTCATCCCTATAAGAAGCTGTTTCAATACATTCAACTTAAATATTAGAAGGAAGATCCAGCAATGAAACGTATTACTATTTTTGGTCGTGAAGGTTGTGGTTTCTGCGTAAGAGCAAAAGAGCTATGTGAAATAAAAGGTCTGGACTATCGTTACATTGATATTCATAAAGAAAATATCAGCAAAGAAGACTTAGAAAAAACAGTAGGCAAACCTGTTGAAACTGTTCCTCAGGTATTTTGCGGCCAAGAGCATATTGGTGGTTTTACTGAGCTGGAAGCGTTTCTGACTCAAGCTGGCGTTTAAAAATAAAATATTACCCCAATATAGTAATAGAAGCCGTAAGCTGTTTTAAAAGCTTTTACGATGCTACAAAAAGAGATCTATCATTTAAGCTGAGACTTAATCATAGTTTTTTAGATCTTTCTTTTTGATAATAGTGATCTCGTTTAGGTTATACTGAAATTACGTTATAGCTGGTCCAATACCGGCTTAGGAGTAGGTTATGATGACATTTACCGTTCTTCTGGCTATTGCTGCTGGAATTATTATTCTGCAGCTTTGGGAAAATAGTAAAGCTAAAGTAAAACCGATTCGCATAGAAAGTCGTATGGATGAGTTAGAGCAACAAAGACGACACCATCGCGGCCGTTAAACGTTTGGTATTTCTTAAATAGATCTACATAAATTGCAGCTCAGATTGTATCAATCTGAGCCGTTTATTTATCACCTGTATGCCCTGTAGATTATTTCCACAATCTCAGAGCTAAACCTCCCGCTCTTTCCGTTCGCCTTTCCGTTGCTAGTAATAAAACAGATTCAGTTGCAATAATATCCAACACCTTTTTGGCACGGGTAACGCCGGTGTACAACAACTCCCTACTTAATAAGGGACTGTCATTTGGTGGTAATACCATCATCACTCGCTCAAACTCAGACCCCTGACTTTTATGGATCGTCATTGCAAATACAGTGTCATGCTCAGGTAAACGACTGGGCAATACTGATCTCAGCTCTCCACTCTCGTCAAACCAAACTTTTAGACGACCAGTATCATCAAAAGCAGCGACACCTATATCACCATTAAATAGAGAAAGAGAGGTATCATTTCGAGTGATCATAATAGGACGACCTGGATACCATCCCCCCTCTTCCTTAATCAAGCATCGCTCTCGCAGTCCGGTATAAATACGATCATTAAGACCTTCCACTCCATAGGCACCCTGACGACGTGCGCATAAAAGCTGGAAGTGCGTCATGTTAACTAATAACTGTTGTGGATTGTCTCCAGAGAAAAGGCCTTTAAAGAGTTCGGCATAAATATCGACACAAGTGTTGATCATAGCCTCATAGCTATCTTGCGAAAGGTAGTGATAATTAAGATCACTATAACCCGCTTTAATCACGGCTTTTACATCAGTACAACAACCCGCATTGACGGCCCTTGCTAAATAACCGATACCACTTTGATCATCAAAACGATAACTTTTATGTAACATTGCGAGGCTATCCGAAAATGTACTACTAGCCCCTACAGGCAAAGGTTGTGCTAACTGGCAAAGCTTATTCAGCTGAGAAGATTGCTGTGCCGAATAATAAAGCTTATCCGGCCAACTACAGATATCACCTAAAACACTACCCGCTTCAACCGATGCTAACTGATCACGATCTCCCAGCAAGACTAAACGTGCGGAAGCAGGCAAGGCTCTAAGTAAACGAGACATCATTGGTAGATCAACCATCGAGGCTTCATCTAACACTAAAAGGTCGAGGTGTAAGGGGTTTTCTGCATCATGCCGAAAACAGATACTATTAGGAATAACCCCCAACAAACGGTGCAGAGTACTCGCTTCTGATGGTATTTCAGCTTTTAATTGAGGCTCAAGATCCAATTTATGCTTAGCACTAGAAATAGATTCAGCTAAACGCGCAGCCGCTTTACCTGTAGGCGCGGCAAGTTGAATCGTAAAACTATCCCCTTTTGCTTTCTGTTGCTCAATATAAAGCGCGAGCAATTTAATAACAGTCGTTGTCTTGCCTGTACCCGGGCCACCACTGATAACAGAGAAACGTTTTTGCACGGCTAATGCAGCCGCCACCTTCTGCCAGTCAATCTCTTCCGTATTTCCGGTGGGAAAGTAACTTCTTAACCCGGCTTGCAGCAGAACCTCATCGGTTTCAATCGAGACTGCACGCTGTATCAACGCCTCTGCAACCGAACACTCGTATTGCCAATAGCGATAAAGATAAAACCTTTCTTTATCAAGAACTAGCGGGGTAACAGATTCGCCGGAACCTAGTACTAATTCATCTAGTTCAACACGTGACCAATCTATCTTTATCAACAGATCGCTGATTTCATCCGGCCAATAATCTTGGGGAGATTGAAGCCGAGAAAGAGGTAAACAAACATTACCTGTCGCCAGCTCATAACTAACCAAAGCGGATAATAAGATATTCTCTGGAGAGTAAACGATTTTATCCGATAAAAAATGGGCTAACTGATAATCAACTGAGCGGATATAACCTAAGCCAACCCATCGTTTAAGTTGAAAAAGGTAGTTATCTTTTTGGTCATTGACTGGGTTCATCATAACGCATTACCTCCCAAGCCTTCACCTGAAAATAATTGATCCAGTGCTTCAATTAAAGCCTGCTCAGGACGACAATTAAAAATCCCTGAGTTATCCGCCAAAGGGCCGATTCCTCGCAGAAATAAGTAATAAACACCTCCAAAATGGCGCTCATAATTATAATCAGGAATACGCTGTTTCAATAAGCGATGTACAGCCAAGGTATACAGTAGATATTGCAGGTCATATCTATGCTCGATCATAGCCTCGTTTAACGAGGTTTGGTTATAACAACCGCTCTCATAACCGAGATGATTCGATTTATAATCTACTATGTAATATCGCTCTCCATCACGAAAGATCAGATCAATGAAGCCTTTAAGCATGCCTCTTAAAGGCTCAAATGATAAAGGCTTAGCTTTGGCTGAAAGAGGATTGTACTTGCGAATAAGCACCTCTAAATCAGAGACTGTCACCCTATCAGCCCTGAGCATAAACTCCATCTCAACTAATCGATCAGAATCAGCAACACCGCCTAGTTTCAAACCGTTACTCGTCAAATCAGTCGTCAATATATCGATAATTAGCTGCTCAATAACCGGCAACCATTCCACTTCATAACCGGCCAATACCAATTGATCGCTTATCTGTTGAGAAAATCCCTCGTCTAACAAACCGCCAGACTGAGTCTGCGCGTGGATAAACGCGGGAAAACTAATCTCTTCAAAAATACTGTGTAAAAAGGTTCCTGCATTTGCCCCTTTAGGGAAAGTGAAAATATTACGGCCTTCAGGTATATCTACCTCGACAAGCTGAGTAGCCTCATCCACCACCTCAAGATCCAAGCCAGGCAGATCGGGTATATAAGCCGTGCTATGACGGCTAAGAGCAGAATAACTGCTGACTCGCCACTCTCGATCAATACTCCCTGTAAATGTCTGCGCTGCTAACCTTGGATTTACTACATCATCCGCCGTAAATAGATCTTTTTGAACACCATGATCCGGTGGAACAACCACCTCTATAGCGGGAGAGCATAAGGCTAACTCAGATAAAGCCTCTTCCAGTGAGCGGCCAGATTGGAGCAATAAATAACCTAACGCACTGTCTTTTAAACGAGACTTCTTGCTATTACCAATACGTATATCGCTCACACCGACATAACAACGATAAACCGAACGGGTCAAGGCAACATAGAGCAACCTTAACTCCTCAGCTAAACGCTCCTTATCTGCTTGCTCAAGCGCCGCTGCGTTTTTACCCATATCCAAAATGGATTGTCCATTTTCATCATGATAAAGGGCTGTTTTAGCTTCTCTAAAACTGCAAGCAAAAGGCAAAAATACAATGGGATATTCTAAGCCTTTTGACTTATGAACCGTCACGATGGTAACTAAGTTTCGTTCACTTTCAAGGCGTAAGATTTGATCATCATTGGCACTAGAAGGATTGCTAATCTGCTCATTAAACCAACGCAGTAATCCAAGCGTACCCTCTAACTGACTGCTAGCCTGCTGCAATAACTCAGCTAGATGCAATAGATTGGTTAATCGCCTTTCACCTGAGGCTTGTTGTAATGTTTTAGCCGCCAAATTCCGCTGATGCAAAAGCTGGGTAAGCATAGGTAATACCCCCCGCTTTAACCATAGATCACGATAGCCAGTAAATTCAGTAACAACCTGTTCCCAGAGGTTTTCATCATGGTTGAGAGCATCAAGTTGCACTATATCCAGTTGCAATAACTCGGTCGCAAGCGCAGCTTTTAAAGTACGTTCCTTTTGCGGTGTTTCAACTGCAGCTAAAATTAACGACAGCTCTAACGCTTCGATAGAAGTAAAAATAGAATCTTGGTTACTTAAATAAACAGAGGGGTGCTCATACACCGCCAGTGCACGACGCACCTCTTCTGCTTCAAAACGATCACGTACTAATACAGCAATATCTGACCCTTCAATCTGTCGCCCATCAATAGTCACGTCAGAATTAAGTAAGCGGTCAATCTCAGCAGCGGTACTTTGGGCAAATGTAGTTAGATACTGCCCTTTCTTTAAGGGAGTTTCCTCTGGATGACACCAAAACGTAAGAGCTGCCGGTTTATGCTCTTGTAGCTTAAGCTTTTTAGCCCCTTTATCCGCCGCTTTTACTGGATAAAATGGAATATCTTCATCATAAATAAATGCAGAATCCGCAAACTCAAATAACTTGTTAACCCCATCAACCATTGCTTGAGTCGAACGCCAATTAGTATCTAAGGTATAAGTTTCTTTCACTGAACGCCGTGCTTGTATATAGGTAAAAATATCCGCACCACGAAAAGCATAAATAGCCTGTTTAGGATCACCGATCATCACCAATGCTGTATTAGATTGATCGGCATATAAAGATGAAAAAATACCGTACTGAAGTGGATCGGTATCTTGAAACTCATCAATCATCGCAACAGGAAACTGCTGATTAATTGCAATAGATAGCGCACTGCCTTTTTCAGATCGAAGCGCATCACTTAAATCCGTCAGCAGATCATTAAATGTTTGTAACTGATACTGTTTCTTAGCTTGCTGTAAACGCTCACTGACCTCTTGCAGTGCTCGCCCTAATAATATCTCTCTGATAGGCAAGGGCTGAGAGAGTAAAGCATCTAATTCCACAAATAATGGGTGCTGTGGCGCCTCACCTTTATCTGTTTTTTCATTAAGCACTGTTTGGGTGAACCTCTGCATCACCTTCAACAAGCTTGAATTAGGTTCTAACTGTTCAGATGCTGCATACTGATCGATTTGCGCGAGCCATTTAGGCACACTCGCTTTGGTATAACTCCGCTTATTGACACCTGAGGCCTGAATTAAAGCGATAAGGTCATTATCATTTGCTAACCAAGACTGTTTGAAATGATTCAACGCCTCTAAACGTTCATCATAGGCCTCCTGTAAAGAGGCCCCAGACAGATCCGGTTCAACCTTTAAATCTGTATGGTTCAGCAGCCCTCGCAGCTGAGACATTAACTCATCAGGTCCTTTCCAACACTCTGATAAGACTAACTCAGTTAAATCATTATTAAGTGGATAGATGGTGTTGCGCCAAAAATCGACAACCGCACTACGAATCAAGCTCTGATCATCTTTTGTTAGTTCGTTATCAAACAATGAACCACTTTCAAAAGCATGACGTTTTAGCATCCTCTGGCAAAAACCATGGATCGTAAAAATAGCAGCCTCATCCATCTGACGAATCGCCTGCTCTAGCAATTTAATTGCTTGAGCATGATCAGCTGATTGCTGCTTTAATGCGATTAGAAAGGGATCGGATATATCTTTATTTGCCTGCAAAAAAGCGGAACGCGCATCCACAATTCGACTACGAATACGGTCTCTTAACTCTTCGGTGGCGGCTTCAGTAAAAGTTACAACCAGAATTTGATCTGGACCTAAAGGCTTATCATTAATATTGCCTAAGCCTAAAAGGAGCCGTAAGTACAAGGCCGTAATAGTATAAGTTTTTCCCGTTCCTGCACTTGCTTCAATAAGCTGTTGCCCTTGAAGCGGGAAAGTTAATGGATCTAAAGGTAAAATATTACTCATCTTTACCCTCCTCCATGTAGTCGAGCATCGGGGCATAGATGGCCTCTGCTAAAGGCACAAAATGCTCCAAAAACTGCGCATAGTCAGGATAAGCTCGACGTATATAGGGATCATCTTGCAAACCTGCTTTGTGACTACCCCCGTAAAACAGGGTTTCTATAGATGCTAAAGCTATATCAGGGTCTTTTTGATATTGCTTAAAGTACTCACGTGCGCTGTTAGCATCAAATGCTTGGGGTGCATTCATACCTTGTTGGTAAAACTCAACGATGGTTTTTAAATATATATACGCTTGTTCTTTTTCTACAGCGCGGTAGTGAACTTTACCAGACAACCCTCGATATACGGTATTACGACACTGATCTGAAGATAAACACAACGCTAAATGCTCAACCCAGCTACCCAGACGATCACGAGCATTGATCTCAGCGGGCCGATAACGTAATAAGTGGGCTGGATAACAATGGTCTAGCCAGCCCTGTAAAAGTAAATTAGGAAAGGCTATCTTGACCTCTAAGCGTTGTGGTTCACCCTCACATAGAGGCAATAACTTGTGCGCTAATTCAGTACAGTCATGACGAATCCGAGCAAGCTTTAATTGGCCATTGGTTGCAACAGGCAAGGCGCCTTCTGCAAGTATGGTCTGATCTAACTGGTTAAGATCACCATCCGACAGTGCCGTTTCAAGATAGCGTTGTTTAATTAAATAAGCTTGTAAACCATCCAGCGCAAAAGGCTCTTCATCTTGAGCTTTAACTTCATGATTAGCAAAAAATACTTTTAAACGTTGATTGAAAAAGCTGCGACAGGGATTCTTTAAAAAACTAATAATAGCATTAAGTTCAATCTGCTCTTGAGGCTCTTCAACTAAGGCATCGACATAAAAAGCAGAAGGCGCTTCGCTCTCTGCACTTGCCGCGGGTAACCACTCACGGGCATAACTAAATAACGACGATGACGAATTTTGTGGCAAAAAGTACACGGGGCTGAAGGGTACCATCGGATGCTGTTGAATCAAATGGGCTCTTAATTTCTCACCTGACTCACTCGTAGAAAGCGCTTGATCTCCCTCTAAAACATAGCTTTGTGTCACATAGTCTAATAATTCACTCACTAATACCGATGGAATTTTCTCATTATTATCTTTGATAGAGCGCCCCACAAAACTGATATATAAACAGGCTTGCGCAGATAAGAGCGCCTCTAAAAAAAGATACCGATCATCATCTCGACGTGAACGATCTCCCCGTCGAGGGTAATCAGTCATTAAATCAAAGCCGACAGGTGGGATACTCCGTGGATAGGCTGAGTCATTCATCCCTAATAAACAAACCACAGAGAACGGAATAGAGCGCATAGGCATTAACGTACAGAAGTTAACAGCCCCCACCATAAAACGCTGAGACGAGCGCTGTTGATTAATTCCATTTATCAAATAATCAGCCATCACGGTAGAAGACAAGGGCAAAACATAGTTCGCATCGCTAAGCTGCTCTTGTAATGCTTGCAAGGTTTGTCTAATTCCATTCAGAGGTATTTCATCGGCTTCATCAGCACTATAAATGGCATCTAATAAACCATTAATAATATCAACCCACTCCGTAAGCTCATGTTCACCACTAAAGCTGTCTTTTACCTCGTCGAGAAGATCTATAAAATCAGCTAGCTTGCCTAAAAGTTCAGCTTCAAGACCTTCAATCTCCATATAAGGTGCAATATCTTGCCAATAACTAACCTCTTCCCCTAGCGCATAGCCTGCTAACATTCGACGCAAACCAAAACGCCAACTATTTTGTTCAAACAAGGGCAATTGCCATAAGCTTCGCTGTTCAGAATCCATCCCCCAACGGATATTAACCTGATCGACCCAGTACCTTAATCGCTGAAAGCTCGGCTCATCCAGATCAAAACGTCGCATAATTGCAGGCACTTCCAGTAATTCAAGAACATCCGATACAGTAAAGCGGCTACTATCGAGTTTTACGAGCTTCTCAAAGCTTAGTAATAAAGGGTTTTCTTGGCGACTACTCCGATCAGATATGGAATAAGGGATATAGCGTTCAAAAGGTACGCTAGAAAAAACAGCATCAATATAAGGAGCATATTGAGCTACATCAGGCATCATAATGATTACATCGCGGGGTTTAAGATTAGGATCATTCTCAAACATAGCGAGTAATTGATCATGCAAGACTTCAACCTCTCGTAAAGCACTATGGCAGCTATGTACAATCAATGATTGGTCATCGTTTGTAATAGCGTGTTTATAGGCACTTGTGGAAGGGTCTTCTGGAAACTGAGCAGGATTGTCTAAATCTAGGATGTCTTGTTGAATACTGCTAAGTAAACAATGTCTTTCAAGATCCGCAAAAGCATCAATCTCATCACCAACACTTTCACCAAGGCAGTCTTGTAATTGATAAAGATAATCACGTCCAAGCTTACCCATAGAGGCAAGTAATGGATTACCTTCAGCATAGTCACTGTAATCAAGTTCAGGCTTACTGAACCAGCGTCGATTCATTCTAGCGATCTGTTTTTGATCAACAATATCCCCCCAGTAATAACGACAAGGATTGGTCACCATGAGGTGTACATCAATACGTTCGCCTAAGACTTGCAAAGCTTGAACATAATTCTGGGGCAGTGCAGAGATACCAAAGACAAATAAACGCTTAGGGAGTTTGTCTATATCACCAATGTTTCGTACCGACTCAACAAACGCACTGAACATATTTGCTCGGTGCCAATGAGGTTGACTTAACGCTTTAGTCTGCTGGGTTAATGCACGCCAAAGAATCGGTTGCCAAGGGTGACGCTCTGCGGCCAAAGAACCGCCTTGCTCCCAATCAGCAACCCACTCGGGTCTATAGACGAGATATTGGTCAAAAATATCTGCAATTTTATTACATAACTGATAGAGCCTAAACCTAGACTCATCATCAGCTAGGTAGCTCCTAAGAGCAGAAAATTCATCTGTCTCCAATAGATCCGGTAGCAGTAACATCAACTTCCAACTCATCGCTTCCTTATTAAAAGCAGAGCGGGCGGGTACCCCTTCTAACACTTCGGAAAAACAGTGCCATAAAAAAGAGGCAGGCAGTGGAAAGTCCACAGATGCGGCAATACCAGATGATGCAGCCAGTTCCAATTTAAGCCACTGCGCCATGCCAGGGCTTTGCACTAAAATCTGTTCTGCACGAAAAGGGTCGGAAAGAGGGTCTCGTCGAATAAGTTCAACAAGTAGATCTTTCAATACAAGTAATGAGTTGGAATGATAAACCTGAAACATCCGTTTCCTGATTTAGTAATCGTTATGAGGAGTAATAGCTGTACTTTACTCAACTCAGATTTCTTTGTCAGGAAAAATCTCTATAAAGTCAGCGCATTAACCTTATAGACTTGAATCACAGAGAATTGAAAACCTAACACTATTTACTTTTAACTCAGAACCGCTAACGAAGTTAACCTGAATATTAAAAGGCGCTTAATAGCCGTTAAAGTAGGTAATTAGGGGGCCGAAGTGGGGTCTTTTGAGTCTACCTCTAATGCAGGCAAGCTAGCAAAGCCCTCTTTTTCCGACCAATAGTCGCGCCCCTGCTCAACTCGAACAACCCCTTTAAAACGCTGTTTGAGGTACTCTACTGCGTCAGGCAGCGTATCAATATCACAGAGGATAACTCCTCCGCGTTCATTGTCTGTAGAAAAAAGATAACTTTTCATCGTGCCTCCATGTAGGTAAGCGAATCATTACACAGAGCCAAGAAAGGTTAAACCGTTATAATGCAGTTTTTTCCTTGGCTTTTCGCTTTATATAAGCCCTCATCCGCTCGAGTCATTATGCTTTGTACGCTATCCCCTACTGTATAGGCAGTTAGCCCAATACTAACACTCACGTGTAGATTGCCATCATCCGGCAGCATAAATTGATAGCTTTCTAGACTTTCTCTGATACGATTTGCTACTTTCAGTGCTCCTTCAGTATCTGTAGAAGGCAGCAATACAGCAAACTCTTCACCACCATAACGATAGCCACTATCTAAACCGCGAAGCGACGATTGAATTAGGGAACCAAACGTTTCTAGCACCATATCTCCCATTAAATGACCATAAGCGTCATTCAACTTTTTAAAATCATCAAGATCGAAAAAACAGAGTGTAAATTCATGACGATATCGTCGAGCCTCATCCAAGTTTACTTCTAATTTAGTGTAAAAGTGTCGATTGTTATACAAACCTGTCAAGCTATCAGTAACACTTAACTCTTTATAAGTTCGTTCTCGTTCAAGTAGCTCAAGCTCAGCAATTTTTCGCGCACTAATATTCTCTAACGTTTCGATCGCACCTATTAAATTCCCCTCAGGATCCATGATCCCTGCTGCGGTAAAGTGTAGCCACTCACCATCAGCCCCACATTCAGGAAAGAAATCTTCCGCTTCATAAGCCTCATCGATAAGCTCAGAACGTTTACATTTATTTGTGTAGTAATACTCAACGTCTTCATATCGCCCACCATTAAGTATTAAATCAGCTAGGCAAGGACGCGGAGTTGAATAGAAGGGTTTCCAATGATTCTTAGTTCCAATCATATCTTCGCGACAAAGGCCACTTAGCTTTTCTAGCGCGGAATTCCAATGAAGAACAACATGATTTGTATCTAGGACAAATGTCGGCAGTGCAATTCGATCGAATACCTGCACAAGTAAAGATGGGTCTACTTGATCACAAACAAAGAGATTCGTTTGTGTAGAAGATTGATCATTCAGCGCTGATTCTGCAGAATGAGAGATAGATCTAACCTTGGAATCCATAGGAATTAAAAGCACCTGCACAAAAACATTTAAGAGAAATATTAAGACAAGCGAAACAAGGTACTAATACAAGCTAAGAACCGCTTTAACCTTTACAACAACGCCACAACATCACTAATTGAAGTCCATTATCATGATTAAGGCAAGGTTAATCATTAACCTTGGTCAAGTATTATAGCAATTGATCAATAATCAATCTCTTAGACTTATTACGCACCTGCAGCATAGAAAGGTAGTATAAGAAAATAGCTATAAGTGTAGACTTTGATCTCAATCGTTCCAAAAAACCACTGGATCACAACGCTCTAAATAATCCCCGCTCGAAAAGCAAAGAACAGAACCCGCAACCATAGGTGTTGACTGTGGTAAAAGTGAATGGCTAGCGACAATTGCTATATCCGCATTGGTTTCAGCCATAATCGTCAAAGGGAATGCACCGTTCAACTTAACGGTATCACCCGAAAACTGCTGATAAGCCAAAGGCTCAATATCTGAACTCAGGGAGGTGTAAGAAAACATCATTTCACCGTCCCAATACATAAAATTATGTGGCGCTAACTTCTCTAATCGACCCGCATAATCAGCCAACAGCGCCAACCTCATTTCATGATCAGGTCGCCCCTCTTTCCATAGCTTTCGCATTCGCTCCTGTAACAAACAAAATGCCCTTTCCTGATCAGTACAACTGATCGGCCATTGATCACCAATAGGAAAGCACTCGTTATTCACAATCCCCGGGAGGTCGCCGACCATAGAAAACAGATGCGCACTGCCCCGCTGTGGCCGAATAAAAGGCTGAATATCAACGGTTTCAATAGGGCTATCAGGATAAAGTACCGCCGACCAAAGATCAGAATAAGTATGCCCTAAACCACCCCCAAGCTTAAAAAGTTGTTCTAATCGTTGAACATCACCGTTTCCTGAAGCCACCAGCCGGCTGGGGTTCAGATCAGCTATAGAACCAACCCCTAAACCTTCAAATCCAACAGATCCATGTAGCTGGACATTGATAGGCGATGAACTTAATACCGTCAGCAAAAGCGGGGAAAAACTCATTTTTACCTCAATTATTTACGACTTTACGCTGTTGACCAATATAGAAAATAACCCCTATAGACCATAACACTAGCGGCAATACGATCCAATTCATCGCTTGCCAACCTAACGTCATCTCTAACCAGCCAGAAGACAATGCAGTAACAGCCACCATACCAAAAACAATAAACTCATTACTTGCTTGAGATTTAGCCTTCTCAGCGGGTTTATAGACGGTCGTAAACAACTGAGTCGCGCTAATAAACATAAAATTCCAACCAATGCCTAAACAGAGTAACGCAGTCCAAAAATGCCATTCACTAACACCGGTAAGGTTTATTCCTATACACGCCAGCATAAATACAGCCCCTAAATGCATAATAGGGTAGATACCAAAACGATTAATTAATCCCCCCGTAAAAAATGATGGCGCAAACATCCCAAGCACATGCCATTGAATAACGTGAGCCGCTTGAGGAAAGGTGAAACCACACCGAACCATGGCTAAGGGCGTTGCTGTCATTAATAAATTCATCACTACGTAACTAACCATCGCAACAATCACTGCAACGATAAATACAGGCTGAGAGGCAATCTCTTTTAACGGCCGCTGGGGCGCATAAGTATTTTTTTCTTGCTCACATGGAAGCTCGGTAAAAAAGAGCATCAATAACGCTATAGTATAAAGTACGAGCAGACCAATAAACGCTCCAATAAATTCAAACTCACCGAAATAGGTCTGGCTATAAATCGCTAACTGAGGGCCTACAATCGCAGCAAGTACACCACCAGCCATAACAAAAGATATCGCATTACTTTTCTGTTCATCCGCGCAGACTTCCACAGCAGCGAAGCGATATAAGGTACCAAACCCTATGCCAATACCGAGCAAAAACGTGCCTAATGAAAACAAGTAAAACAGGTCCGCGGTTAATGCAAAGATACATACAATAGAGCCTGAAATACCAACACAATTACCTAAATAGAATCCATTTTTACGCCCTATGCGCTTCATAATTAAGGACGCTGGAATTGTCGCTGCCATCAAGCCTAAAAACTGAGTGGCGACGGGGAACGTTGCTAAACTGGGATTAACCGTTAGACTTTGACCAATCAACGCAACGACAGACACCAATAAAACATTGCCCGTTGTCAGCAGCGCTTGGCATACGGAGAGTAAAAAAACATTCTTGTTCATTAATCTATCCCTACTTCGTTACTCAACGAGTATGTCCCAAAACGTGCTTTGTATTCCCGAGGGTTAACACCTAAGCGCCTCAAAAAAACACGTCTTAAATTATCAGCAGAGACAAAGCCACAACGCTCAGCAACTTGTTGAAAACTGAGCCTCCCTTCACACACTAACTGTTGTGCTAAGTTCAAGCGACTACTCTCTATATAAGCCGCGGGCGAGCTCTCACAACTTTCTTTAAAAAGCCGAAAGAGATGTCGCTCACTAACGCAGCAGTACTCAGCTAACAGAGCCAATCCAAGGGATTTATCTAAGTTTTTTTGTATATAAGCCTGTGCTTTAGCCACAACCCCTGTGGCCTTATTCTGGGCATTTAATTGGGTACTAAATTGCGCCTGCCCGCCCGGACGTTTAACAAAAAACCACCAGCTCACGAGCAACATCCATAGTAATCCCATGGCCAAAATCCTCTTCAACAAGCGCCAACGCTAAATCAATCCCCGATGTAACACCTGCCGATGTATAAAGATTCCCTTGTTTAAGCCAGATAGCATCGTTCTCAACCTCGATACCCTCATAGTTTTTATCGAGTAAAGAGCAAGACTTCCAATGTGTGACCGCTTTCTTACCTTTGAGCAATCCAGCTTCCGCTAATAGAAAAGCGCCACTACAAACCGAAGCAATTCGATTAACCCGCTTAGCACTCTGCTTTACCCAGTCAATAAGTTCATCATTATGGAGAAGGGCTTTAACCCCTCGCCCCCCTGATAACAATAAGGTATCCGCGTCCATCAGATCAGAAAACGCTAAATCGGGTAAAATTTTCATACCAGAATTGGTACAAATGGGATGCGTATCTACACCAACAATTTTAAGTTGATACGCTTCATAACCTAGTGCCTGATTAGCCGAAGCAAACACTTGCAACGGCCCGGTCAGATCAAGAATCTGGCAATCCTGATAACCTAAAGCAGCGATGATCTTCATAAGATACCTCCAATAAGATGGAGCCAGTATCTCTTAGAGGTGAAATGTCCTCAATGACTAATAACCGTCAATTTAGGACATTTACAAAGGCCCGTCACTTAGATAAGCAACGCGAAACGCTAAAAATAGAGCTACAACGACAGAAGATCAATCTTCTGTGGATTGTAAGATTGTACTGCTTCACTCGCATCTACCGGCACCTCAGGTTTAAAGGTTGGGGTTTCAGTTCCAGGTACTATACCGTGAGGGTAGCCCTGCTGAAGACCTTTAAAATCGAATAGTTCAGTGTCAGCCAAATGCGAAGGCACAACATGCTGTAAAGAGCGAAACATTGTTTCAATACGACCTGGGAAGTTTTTATCCCACGTTTGCAACATCTCTTTGATAACCTGACGCTGAAGGTTTTCCTGCGAACCGCAAAGGTTACACGGAATAATAGGGAAACCTTTTAGTTCAGCGTAAGCTTCTATATCTTTCTCTCGAGCATAAGCGAGAGGACGGATCACTGTATTTTTACCATCATCCGACACTAATTTTGGCGGCATCGTTTTTAATTTACCACCATAAAACATATTCAGGAAAAGGGTTTCCAAAATATCATCACGGTGATGGCCTAACGCAATTTTTGTCGCACCAATCTCTTCAGCAAAGCCATACAACGAACCTCGACGTAAACGAGAGCAAAGCGCACAGGTTGTTTTTCCTTCAGGTACAACCTCTTTCACAATTGAGTAGGTATCCCGCTCTAATATATGAAACGGCACGCCTATAGTTTCTAAATAGGCAGGTAAGATCTCTTCGGGAAAGCCCGGTTGTTTTTGGTCCAAGTTCACAGCGACCAACTCAAAATTAATCGGCGCACTACGTTGCAAGTTCATTAGGATATCAAGCATAGCGTATGAATCTTTACCTCCTGAGAGGCAGACCATCACTTTATCCCCTTCCTCAATCATATTAAAATCTTCAATAGCTTTACCCATCTCACGACGTAGTCGCTTCTGCAGCTTATTTTGACGGACTTTTAGCTTTTTCTGTTCGGCAAAATCAAGCTCAGCAGATGTAAGATTATATATTTCAGGCGTACTATTTGAGTTCATTACTGACACGGCCATGGAACTGATTCAGTTCGGTTAGATTCAATTGAGATGAGCATCAATACTTTGATGGTCGCGAATTATACATCAACATTTTAAGTGATACACTTTCAAGGAATCCCTGCTATAAAGAAATATAAATAAACCTGTATCAGACATCTTAAGGCAAATTAATCATGAACCGTTTAGCCAGAAAAGTTATCCTCATCTGTTTTGCATTTACAATCACGACCTTAAGCCCAATTTCCATAGCTTCGCCGGTTTTTAAGTTAGAGATGGAAGGTGATTTTGAGGGAAATTACGATAAAATCAGTCAATCACTTGATGCCAATAAATTTTTTGTGATTTTTGAACCTAATATAGGTAGCTCTCTTAATCACTTTAAAGAACGCTGGGGTGATCAATATAACCAAAATGGCTATGAAGAGATTCAAAGCTTAGTATTTTGCAATCCTTGGTATGTTAATCAAATCCTTAATAAAGACCCTGAGATGGCTGCATTATGCCCTCTATCAGTAACCTTGCTACATAAAAACAGTAAAACCACAGTGCTTTTTCTAAGACCTAGTCAACAGAAGCCAAGCAGCCCCGCCCAAGCTCTATTAATTGAACTTGAAAATGACATAGTCAACGCGCTCGAACAGGCACAATCAGCGGAATAAACGGTTATCGCTAAGCTAAGTAAAAAAAGGGGGGCTATTTTATCCAATTTATCTCTTTTGCTGTCTCATCACCCACTACAACATCCTCTAAGCTACTAGGAATAACCGAGAACCTTTTTTCAACAGGGATGCGCCCTCCCATAACTTCAGCTTGAAGTTGTGGCAGCAAAGGCGACAGGTTTGGATCAGCATAACCTTCAGGCCAAATGGGCTGGTTATTATGTAGATCATATTTATCCGTTGCACCAAGAGTATGTAATAGCTCATGGACGATAATAAAATCATTTTGCCTTTGATAATCCTCACTGGCAAAACCATTAACGACACCCACCATCCCCTTTTGTAGACCAAGAGAATGCTCTAAAACCTGATGGTTGCGAGGAGAAAAGAGACGCAGATACACTTGCACATCAGCACTAGGTCCTTGCCAACTGTTATTATTCCAAGCCCAATAGCGAAGATGAAGACTCCATATTACGCTCTCTAAAATACTGGATTGTTCAGGTGGTTTTGGTGGGTCTTCAGGTAAAGGGGGAGCTAGATAAACCTCAACGGGCTGATCTAAAACTATACCGTAGCGTTTTGCTTCACGGCTAACAAATTGTTCAATATCATCAAAATCTTTATCACTCAATCCGTTAATAAATTGCTGAGTATCTGCCCGTTGATCTGAATTAATAGGATAAATAACCACCCATAATGACTCCTGCCAATCCGTAGAACGAACCCGAGAGAGCCAAGTATTTAACGCCACAACCAATAGCACTAAGATTAAAATCGTTAATCTCAATTTACCCCATAGCGTTCGCTGTGACATTACTTAAGATCCTACTTTTTATCTAAACCGCTTTAAAACAAGCCAACAATAATCAGATAACGTACTGCTTTCCCTAGTGTAAGCATTAGTACACTTAAAATAAAAGCTGTTTTCAACCATCCGGCCATGAAACAGATAGGGTCTCCAATGATAGGTAACCAAGATAAAAGCAAAGAGAAGGCGCCGTACTTTTTTATCCAACTCTGGGCCTTCTGCTGACGCGGCTTATCAAAAACACGTAGCGGAAAATAGTGCGCTATCCCTTGCCCCATCAAGAAAGTAACAACACCACCTAATACATTTCCCGCCGTTACAGCTAGCCATAAACTGGTAGCACTATGTATGTTTTCATTTAGCTGCCAAGCTAACAAAACCTCAGAACCACCAGGTAATAAAGTAGCTGAAATAAAACCACTGATAAACAGTGCCGTTAAACTAAGCTCCTCACTCACAAGGCATCCATACTTGCTTTAATACAACGCAATACACCCATCTCATAAGCTCCGGCCAAAGCATCATAGACCGGCTTTAAAGCATGGCCATACTCGTGCTGACACTCTAAGATGACCTGTTCAATATTTTTGAATTCATTACTCGGTAATTCAATAACATCATCTACAGCCAACTCCTTTTTCAAAATAGACTGCGCTAGATGAGCATAAATAGCATTGGCAGATAGATGCTGCTGGCGTGCAACTTGATCAACGGTCATACCACTTTTATAAAGCAAAACCGATTCTTGAGCTTGGCTTGCAACCTCATCCTTACCACTACCCTCATGTTGCTCAATCACACTAATAAAATCAGCGCCATACAGATCTAACTTCCGTTCACCTACGCCATTTAAACGTCTAAACTGATCGGAGGTTTGTGGGCGATACATCACCATCTCCATCAACGTTGCATCATGGAAGATCACATAGGGCGGTACATCTTGTTCATCCGATAAACGCTTACGTGTAGCTTTAAGGTCATTCCATAAAGCATAATCGGCCGCTTCTAATTTACTTTGCGGTACTTGATTCTTACGATAAGGCGTATGCTGACGCTGATCTTTACGTAGCTGTATCCTCTCCTCACCTTTCAACAGGGGACGGCAACGATCCGTTAAGTGCAGTACTCCATGCTGATCAACATTCACACCTAAAAAACCACGCGCTACCAGTTGACGAAAAACAGAACGCCACTGGTTTCTATCTAAATCTTTACCTATACCCCAAGTAGATAGTTTCTGATGCTGGAAACGTTCAGTTTTATCATTAGGCTTACCTAATAATGTATCCACAACATGGTTTACACCAAAGCTCTGACCTGAACGATAAACCGCAGATATAGCTTTACGCGCCGCGTCAGTACCATCCCACATTGGGACAGGTTCTAAACAGGTATCACAATTACCACAAGGCTTATGATCATCTTCACCAAAATAGCTCAATAGGACTTGCCGACGGCAGGAGGTTATTTCACACAACCCCAGCATAGCTTCCAACTTTTGTTGTTCGACTATTTTCTGTTCCAGCGGTGCTTGTGAGCCTTCAAGCATTTGGCGTAGAAACATTACATCCTGCAAACCATAAACCATCCAGGCATCAGCGGGTAAACCATCACGTCCCGCACGGCCAGTTTCTTGATAATAAGCTTCGATACTTTTTGGTAGATCTAAATGAGCAACAAAACGAACATTAGGTTTATCTATCCCCATACCAAAGGCAATGGTTGCAACCATAATGATATTTTCTTCGGTCAAGAAACGGTGCTGATTATGGCTACGCAGATCAGTTCTCAACCCCGCATGGTAAGGCAGTGCATTAAACCCCTGCTCACTCAACCACTCAGCGGTATCTTCTACCCGTTTACGGGAAAGGCAATAAACGATGCCGGAATCTTTAGGGTGCTCATTCTTTAAAAACTTAAGGAGTTGTTGCTTCGCTTTATCTTTCTGACCAATTCGATAACGAATATTTGGCCGGTCAAAACCTTGAATAAATTCAGCAGGTTCATGTAGCGCCAAACGGTGAACAATCTCTTGCTGAGTACGTTGATCCGCGGTTGCCGTTAATGCGATACGCGGCACGCCAGAAAATAATTCAGCTAAGCGGCTGAGTTGCAAATATTCAGGTCTAAAGTCATGCCCCCATTGAGATACACAATGCGCTTCATCAATCGCAAACAAGGCGATAGGGCATTCTTGTAATAAAGCCAACGTTCGCGGTTGTAATAGACGTTCTGGCGCTATATAGAGAAGATCAAAACCACCCGCTCTTAACTGATGCTCTATTTCATTAATTAATGAAAAATCTAAGCTAGAATTTAAACAACCTGCTCTGATCCCCCATTGGGAGAGCGCGGTAACTTGATCTTGCATCAACGCAATCAAGGGCGAAACAACCACTGCGGTGCCGGGACGAATCAATGCTGGGAGCTGATAACAAAGGGATTTACCGCCGCCTGTAGGCATAATAACCAGCGCATCGCTGCCATTAACCAGTGTCTCAACTATCTCAGCTTGAGGCTCACGGAACTGTTCGTAACCAAATACGTCTTTTAAGATCTGAAGGGCGCTAGAAATCATGCACGGATTATCCAGAAAGCTAGACAGCTTGTCACTCCAATTAGGTCATCTAGGACAAACAAAAAAGCTGCTAATTATTACTTAGCAGGCTAAAATCAATTCCATTATCTTTTATGGAATAGTTTAATGTCTCTCAACACTGCAAATACCTTGACCGACGCTGAGTTGGATCAATTGGATGATTTTCTTTATTCAGATCACGTATCGGAAGACTGTCTTGACCTTATTGGTGTTCACGGCCTTTTCTGTGCTTTAAATATTAGCCCAACACCGCTGCCAGAAGATACATGGCTTGAATTAGTATTTGATGAAACACCTAAGTGGGAATCAGACGCTCAACAAAAAGAGATTATGTCCCTGCTAAAACGTCTCTACGCCAGCATCGGTGCCAACTTTTACAGTGATGGAGAGATTGAGCTTCCTTGTGAACTATCTTTAGATCCAGAGGAAGATGAAGATATTGCGCCACTTGCTTGGTGGTCTCAGGCGTTCATGGAGGGTGTATTTACTCAGGAAGACAACTGGTTTTCCAATAAAACCGACGATGATGTAGCCCAAATGCTGCTACCGATTATGGTTGCGTCTGAACTGTTTGACGAAGATGACATCAACAAAATACGTGATGACGAAAACCTTTGTGCGGAGATGTGCTCTCAAATTCCAGAGCTGTTAGTGGATCTTTACTTACACTTCCACGCACCTGAGAAGTAACAATAAAGGCGCGGGCCACTCATTACTTTAGATACCGCCTGCGCCAACTTTATACTTTTAATTGATTATTACGATCCCTCGAGCGCCGAATCAATTCATCCCCATCAGCTTTGGGACCTAACTTTGCGATCCGATCATATAAGACTACATTAACCGTCGCCGCCAAGTTCATACATCCAACAGTAGGTATGTAGATTACATCTTCACACCAAGCCACAATATCTTTATCTATAGATCGATCTTCAGGGCCAAAAATATAGAACGCATTTTCAGGGTGCTGATAATCAATTAATGATATTGCCCCTTCCACCAATTCAATAGCGACCGGCCGTGCTCCTTTAGGTATAGCCTGCTTAAAAGATTCAACATGCTCTAAAGGGATACGCTCAACAGCATTACGTGTATCAGTTTGTAAACGGCGCCCCTGCTCTTGAGCTTTATTAAAACGGTTACCGGTATAACTCACGGATGCCGCGTTATAGCACCCCGCAGCACGCATTATAGCGCCTACATTTTCTGGGCTTTTAGGGTCAGTTAATCCGATGTGAGCTTGGTGATTACAGGGCATATACAAAGAAGCCTTATTAAAAAACACGCATCTTATAGCAATCTATATGAGAGGAAAATACACAGCAACAATTAAGAAAAACTAATTTAAACAGCCAATCATCACGCACAAGCTTTCAACAAACTGTGTCTATTAGGGATCGATACAAGGTAATAGCAAAGCCAACCACCCTTGTATCGATTCTTTAGACGATTAATAAGTTACGCGAGCACTGCCACTTCCAGTCAATACACGTACTCGATCGCCCGATCTAAACATTGGGCCATCAGCAACTTCCTGAACAACAGAAATAATATTGCCATTATCAAGGCGGACAGTGACCTCTTGACCTTGCGTCTGTGTTAATGATTCTTCCGCTGATTTTCCGGCTAAACCACCAGCAACTGCACCTAAAACAGTTGCTATGGTCTTCCCTTTACCGCCACCTACATTAGAACCTACTACGCCACCCACGACAGCTCCAGCACCTGCGCCTACAACTGAATTTGTTCCTTCAATAACCACAGGCTGTGCAGACTGCACAACGCCATACTGAACTTGCTGTACTTGACGTGCTTCACTACGAGAATACGTATCTCCACTTAAACTATTCACACAGCCAGTAAGTGCCAGTGAACAAGCTAAAGCCGCTGCAATTGTAAATTTATTCATAATTCCACTTCCTTCTCTATCTTATTTTAAGCACCAAATGGCTGATCCATGCCCATAAGGTCTCTTTTAATCGGCGGTGCCATGGCCTTTTTGACCAGTTTTCATATGTTATTTCCTGGCAATGAAGCAAATCATCATTGAATAACTGAGTCATCTGTTCTAAACACTGCTCATCATGCAGTTCAATATTCGCTTCTAAGTTCCAACGTAAATTCCAATGATCCAAATTACATGAACCTATACTTGCCCAGCTATCAACTACCGACATTTTTGCATGAAGGAATCTCGGTTGATATTCAAAAATCCGTACACCTGCTTTTAATAAACGACTGTAATATCGTTTAGAAGCATGGAATACCCAAGGTTGATCGGTATGGGGCCCAGCAATAATTAATCTCACATCTATTCCCCTTTTTGCAGCTCGCCGTAAAGCGTGCCGCATAGAAAAAGAGGGTAAAAAATAAGCGGTCATTAACCATACATTATTATTTGCACTGTTCACTCTTTTCAAAAAACTTGCTTTTATATCCTGCTGATAGAGTCCCTGAACAGTACATACTCTGACCTTCGAATAACCTTTTTGTTCCACGCTACCGCCGGGAGACAAAACCTGAGCTGTACAACGTTGCCATAATTCATTAAACATACTGACAAGGTCTGTTACAACCGGCCCTTCAATTTGAGCCATGAGGTCATGCCAAGGACAACCCGCTTCATCTGCTAACCAGTATACATCGCTCAACCCTGTACCGCCGATGAACGCGACTCGCTGATCAGCAACAAGTAGTTTACGATGATCACGGGCAAAATTTCGAGTAAATTTGCTCACATGCAGTGGGTTATAGACAACGATTTCAACACCTACTGCCTTCAACACATCACGGTCTGCATTGGAGAAGCGATAAGATCCAAAATCATCAATGATCAATTTAACCATAACACCGCGTTGTGCAGCTCTAATCAGTGCTTGAACAAAACGGCTCGTAATCACACCAGAAGAGACAAAATAAAACTCCAGTAACAAGCTATATCGCGCTTTTTCGATCTCAGCCAACATTACAGGGAAGAAATTTTCACCATCGACTAGTAGTTCAACTTTATTATCTTCTCGCCACTCAAACTGCTTACGCATTATACAACCTTAAGACCGCTTTATTGATAATCACCATAAAGCCGTGCATACAAGCCATTATTGTTTATTAACTCTTCATGCTGCCCTTGTTCACATATTTTTCCATCTTCAAATACGTAAACATGATCAGCTTGTTTCACAGCACTTAACCTGTGAGCAATAATGATAGTTGTTCTACCTTTCAGGAATGTTTCTAAAGCTTGATGTAATGAAGTTTCTGTTTCTGAATCTAAAGCTGAGGTCGCTTCATCTAACACAACAACTTTAGGATCACTAAGCACCATACGTGCCACGGCAAGGCGCTGGCGTTGCCCTCCCGATAAACGTATGCCTTGGCGCCCCACTCGTTCATCCAAGCCGCTCTCAAGGTTTTCCACAAAACCTTTTAGTTGAGACACCTCTAATGCCTGCCATAGCTGAGCTTCACTAAAGTCTTGCCCCATCATTAAATTGCTGCGAATCGTGCCATTAAATAACGCGGGTTGCTGTAAAACAGTGGCTACATTATCTCTAACACAGGCTAAGCCAATCTCTTTTACAGAGATACCATCAAAATATACCTCACCCTCATTTGCCGGATATAACCCCAACAGCACTTGTACCAATGTTGATTTACCGCCTCCACTTGCACCAACTAAAGCAATTTTTTGTCCCGCTTCTATATTAAGTGAGACACCTTTAAGTATGGGTTGATCATCCATGTAACTGAAATGGATGTTTTGTAGACTGACAGAAACAGTTCGCTTACCTTCAAACGGGTTATGCTGTAACAAATATTCAGGTTCTTGAGCTAAACCCAAAAGGCTATTAATTCGCTGCAAAGCGGCTTGAGCACTGTAGAAGCTGTACTGGATACCTAATATCTCTTGCACTGGCGACATCATAAACCATAGATAACCGAAAACAGCCATCATTTCACCAATAGACAGATCTGAGAACACCACCATTAACATCGATAATGCTCTAAATAGATCCACCCCCACCATAAAAATAGCGAAGCCAAAACGATTAGCAGCATCGCTCTTCCATTCAAAAGCACTAGAGCGATCTCTGACAACGCGAGCATCATCAATTAAACGTGATAAATAATGTTGCTCACGATTACAGGCTCGAATTTGCTGAATATTATCTAACGTATCAGTCAATGCCGCCTGAAATAATTCATAGGCTTTATTTTCACGCCTTTTTAGGTGTTTAACTTTCTTAGCTATAGATGTAGTGAAATAGATAACCACGGGATTCAAAAAGAGAATAAAGAGGGCCAGCTGCCAATGCATCCATAATAAAATGGCAGCGGTTCCTATGATTGATAATGTGGCAATTAACAAACGGCTTAAGGAGCTACCTAAAAAGCGGTCAATCGTATCTAAATCGGTTACAAAATAAGAGGTAACAGTCCCACTCCCTAGAGTTTCGTACTCAGCCATAGATATGCGTTTTAAGCGTTGTAAAAGTCCCTCACGAATGCGGTAGGTCACATCTTTAGAGATAATAGTGAATTGCCTCGCCTGCCAAACATTAAACATTAAGGCGATAAAACGAAGACATAAGGTAACTATTAAAATCACGCTGATATAGAGCACAGGTCCTAACCAATCATCCGGAAAGAGCGGATTGATAGTTTCAACGATAAAACCAGGTTTATTTAATAAGACCTCATCGACTAACAGAGGTAAGAAAAGAGGCAAAGGCACAGAGGCAATAGCCGCGAATAGAGCAATAATATTTGCCTTTATTAACTCTCGTCGATGCTCCATAGCGACATCGAGTATATACCGCCAATCATAAAAATTTTTCACATTAGCTCCCTATCGTCTAGATAGGCTCAGTATAACGGAGCTTATGCATTTCATATAAACAAAAAAGCCCACATTATTAAATGCAGGCTTTTATCATTTTAAACGATTACAAGGTTAGGCTTGTAACATGGCGAATAACTCATCTTTCAATTTCAGACGTTTTATTTTCGCCTCCTCTTCAACCTGAGTGCTAACAGCTTCAATTTCCGCTTCCATATGCTCTACATGCTTTGTTAGTTCATGGTATTCACCCAAAAGACTAGCAAACCGATCATCTTTCATTTTTAAGTCATGAATACGTTCACGGTATTCTGGAAAATCATTAATTAAAGCATGGTGTTCAATAGGCATTAGGTTCCCCTTATATTTATTCTGCTTCTTTATGTCTTCAGTCTCCTCCTCTACCTAACTGAAAACATTGACAAGCATCAACACTCTGATTCAAACAACTTTGCCTTAAGCTTAACCAACTTCACCTTGCTTTCTAAGCTTAATGATCTGCTTTTGACCCCCCTAAACATTTAGGGGAAGGCATAACAGTCTCTCCCTTTTTATGCCACTCAGACTGGGTAAACAAATGCATTGATAAAGCATGTATTGGTTGCTTCATCTCTTCTGCAAGCAAGCCATATATTAGTTGATGACGCTGAACTAAGCGCTTACCTGCAAAATCCTCAGAGACGATCGTCACTTTAAAATGGGAATCGGTTGCCGGCCCTGAATGCATATGACTTTCATTTTCAATCTCTAGATGGGCAATAGATAATCCCGCTTCCAACTTAGTTTTAATAATTGCTTCAATGCTCATTTTTTAACCTTCTTGTCACTCTCGGCTTTGGCTACTTGGTCTATTGCCATTTTTAAGAAATGTTTATGTATTTTTCGTGTAGTAAACGCAACCAAACCAATTACCACCGGCACAGATATACCCATAATCAGATCTTTATTTAACTCTATACCTGAATTATATAGTGCCTCTAATAAATATTTCAGCAAGCCTATAGTGTAGTAACTGATCGCTGCAACCGATAAACCTTCTACCGTATGCTGCATCATCAATTGCACTTTCGAACGCTGATCCATTGACGCTAACAGTTCTTGGTTTTGCGACTGTATCGAAAGTTCAACACGCGTTCTCATCATTTCAGCAACACGATCAATACGTCGTGAAAGGTCTTCCAAACGATTACTTGTTGCTCGACAAGTTTTAACGGCGGGCGTTAGTCGACGAGTCATAAATTCCGTGATTGTTAAATGTCCAGAGACCTCATCCTCACGTAGTTCTTCTAAACGTTTAATGACAAGATCATGGTAGGCATAAGTGGCACTGAACCTAAACGTGGCTCTCGCACGACAATCTTCGACCCAAGCAGCCATATCGGTTAACCGTGATAATAGCTCCTGTTCATCAATATCCTTACTATGGGCTAAATTATAAGTTACATCGGCTAATTTCTGGTCCATAGCCCCTAATGTAGGATTAATATCTCGCGCAGTAGGCAAAGAGAGTAGACACATCAATCGATAGACTTCAATCTCCATAATTCGCTGCGCTAATCGTCCTAATTGGCTATCACTCATCTGTTTGTTATAGATAAGAAAACGGCCAAAGCCATCTCCATGAGTCTGAAATGTTGTCCAAACACGGGCATCCCCATCTTGAGGGCTACTACCTACTAAGCGCATACCCTCAAAAAAGCGCTTTACTAATGGCAGATTCAGCTCTTGTGTTTGACGTGCATCCTCAACTGACAAATGAAAAGCACACATCACAGTACCGGGAATATCTGCTAACCAGCCTTCAGGCAGAGGGGTTAAGCCGGTAATTTCAAAAGGATTCCCGCCCTGCTCTATATCTGTATTGATAAAGGTATAGGTCGTGAACTCCATATGTTTTTCACGACGTATCCGTAATTTATCAAAATCACAGTGATAACAAAGTTCATCAACCTGCGGTGGAGTCACTCCAAAGTGATGATACAGTTCCTTAAGGTGCTCAAATTGCTGCTGACTTTCCTCAGAATCACACATAACAGCCAAGTGGGTAATTCGAGAAGGACTCTGAATTACCTGAAAGGGACGAGAGTGTAACTCACTGTATAAGGACTCTCGCATAGGATGCATATGCAACCCATAAGGCTTTACTGGTTGTTCCATCTATGTACTCCAAAAAGATCAAACAAACGTTAACGCTTAAAGTTCGTCTAAATTAGCCATCATTAATGGCAGGGAACTTAAATCTATCGCCATAATTTGCGGATAAACATCAAACCACTGTTTAAACGATTCATAAGTCAGTTCATGGGGCCAATAATCCCCTAATTCATCCCACGCAGAAAGTTCATTTTGAAAAATCTGTAACCACTGGGCTTCTAACGCTTTACTAAAATCAGCTTCGGAGCTTACCTCTGCGATAAGATATACAGTACCTTCCCGCCTTTGCTCCTCTAGAGATAAACACTGATGTAAACCATCAGCATCCACATCAAGGCTATTAGTCCAATTTGCAAAGGGTTCTCGTGGTAGCACAACAAACGCTGAACGATTCAGCAACTTCATGGTTCTTATCCTTTGCTTTCGTTATACTCGCAGTAACAAACGGTTGTGGTTTTATACCCATCATAACAGCTCATAAATTTCCCTCTAGGGGCAAAGAGACGGAGTTTACACCCAGTCGATGTGGATTTTTAGCCTACTACTCTTGACCCGTATAGAAAACAACATTCGTTTTAGGCTTTAACAGTGATTATCCCAGTACTTCAACAACTTAACACGCGTGATGAATGGATGGCTTTCTGTCGTAGGGAAACGCCCTACTGTTTTATTGAAACGCCTGAATGTTTATTAGATTTCCAATCCAGCTTTTTAATAATCACTCTTTTATCTAATACGACCTTAGATCACGATGCTATCAAATATAGTTTAGGCTCAAGAACGAGTATGGAGCCTGTATGGCGGTTAATTAAAGGCTGTAATTGGAGCCTCAATACGATTATTTTGGGCCTTGAAGAGATGGATTTTAGTAGTAATGTTCGCGATAATTCTTTATTGAAAGTCCACACAGACCTAAGCGTCCGTAAATATTTCAGTCGAGAGCGCGGCATAATACCCCCCACACGTTTAGGACTGCTGGAGCCTTTAATGGCTTTACCGGATATTTGGGATCCGATGACACTTAATCAACTGATCAGTAACCAACAATTTTCCGATTTGAAGAACGAACAAAAGCCACTTTCAAATCTATCGCCCCTAGCAATCAATGAACTTAAGCTTATACTTTTAGATCCCGCTGAACGGTGTGTAGGGAAAATGCATGCTGGACGTTTACATATTTTCCGAGGAAAGCGACCATTTATTAGTTTAATCCCTCAACTACATTGGCCATCACCTCGCCTGAAACGAAAAACTAATTAACAGCCCACCTCCAATAATAGAAAAGGCGCTAAAAAGCGCCTTGTTTATCTACGTTAGTTAACTATTTCAGTGTCTAAGATTCAACCAAATCTATTGCAGCATCAGGCTCTAAGTCAGCAATCATTTTCAAAGGGTTATCTGAATTTAGAAGCTCTCGTCCCCGTTGAGTTGGGAACTCTACATCTAAATCTACCACTCGCCCATCACGACAAACGTTGATAATG
Organism: Neptuniibacter marinus; assembly: GCF_001597725.1. GTDB lineage: Bacteria > Pseudomonadota > Gammaproteobacteria > Pseudomonadales > Balneatricaceae > Neptuniibacter > Neptuniibacter marinus. The sequence goes on along the minus strand of NZ_LUTR01000004.1, from coordinate 10,439 downwards.
GTATCCATACATGAACTTAGTAATGAATACTTTTCATCCGGCGCTGCGATAATAGTCTGTAGACCTAAATCACTCATAAAGCCAAGTGAGGTTACTGTATTTTCTGAATCCAATTTATTAAAGGCTTCATCAAAGACAGAAAGACTCATACCACCTAAAGGTTGACCATCACTACCTTCTCTAAGACGGTAAGTAGCCCCTTGTGCAGCTGCAATCGCCACATAAAAAGGAACCTGGTGCTCACCACCCGAGCCGGTTTTTATACGCTGAGTTAATGTTGTCTTACGATTACCATCAAGGTCTTTAACGACTAATTCAAAGTTATAGAAGTTACGGTAGTCTTGTAACAAACTACTCTCCCCTTCATCTTTTAACACTTCATGGATTTTCGCTAAAGCATCTTTATGGGGCTTATCACTGTCAAATTTAAGATCAAATAATGACCCTACATTCGCCGAATCCATCTGTGTGTACGCTTCAACCAGCTCTAAAATATCCTTCAACTCAGGGTTCGGCATCATCTCAAAGCTATACATCTCTTTATGGAAAGGACGGCCTTTAAGATGTTGATTTAATTCACGAATAAGATCTTTTATCTTGTTAATTTGATCATTCAGGTGCGCGACAAAATCTGAACGGAAAGCTGTTTCAGCTTCTAAACGAGCCCGCTCCGCTTTTTGGCTGTAGTTAGCCAGTTCAGAATCCTTAAGTGCCTGAACGGTTTCATCCACAAACGCGGCCAATTCTTCATGGCTCGAATCTGCTGTCACCTTGTCCAGCTGCTGATGGCTTAAACCGCCACCATGGTATTTAGCTTTATATTGTGCAACACCATCACGAACGGCATTTTTCTTCTTCTCATGCAAAGAGAGCTCAGACTGAGCCTTTTTCGCCGCTTCAAAGATAATACGCTCTAATTCACCAGAACAACTTTCATCGAGATAATCACGTTTTTCTTGGGCTGACTGAGCATCATAGTCTGCACTCGCTTCACACTTGGTACGAGCTACGGCATGCTCTTCCAACTCGGTATCAAGGACTTCTAGCGCTGCGTTATCTTTGATAATGGAGGTACGCACTTTTTGCAGTTTATCCATCAAGGAACGTTGCATCTGTTCCGTTTCTTTCTGCTCCGCCACATAGTCAGCAATGCGCTGTTGGATCCCTGTATCATCATGATTGCGTAGGTCGGTAATTGCTTGGCGCTGCCCCTCAATCTCTGTTGTTAACTGCTCGCGCTGATTAACAAGGTCAAAGACACGTTCGTTAACATTATCTAATCCGTTATTTAGTGTAATTAACGCATCACGTAATTTTTCTAGCGCATCATGATTTTTACCCAATTCAGAGAATTCAGTAATCAATTGATCCACTTGCTTACCTTGTAAAGCGGCTTGGTCTGAACGACGACGTATACCCATTATAGGTTGTTGTTCATTAATCGCTGTTGTCGACCCTTCTGTTTGCAACATGCAATCATAAGTTAAGGCACGTTCATGGCGAAGTAGCTCGGTTTCCGTCTCAACTGCCATAACACCACCTAATGCACGGTTCATATAAGCGCGGGCATGGTCATTCTCGGTATCAATAAAATGAGCTAAAGAACCGGCTTTATAACGGCTGAGCCATTCACCGGATTTAGTCGTATTCACAATACGACAGCCTTTAAGGTGACGACCTTTACGACGATAAAGAGTAATGGCTTCTTTGACTCGATCAGGATCGACAATCAATGCTTCTCGACGTGCCCCGAGGAAGGACTCAATAGCAATACGCCACTTATCATCATTAATATCGGCTAATTCACAGATAGGCGTTGATTCAATACCGTACTCCTGCAATAGCTCCATTAACTCTCGGGTATTACGACGTACAGGCGCATGACCTTGGCGCAGAGACTCAACCGCATTTTTCTGATTTTGAATATCTGAACGTAACTCATTAATCCGAATAACAGAGTGTTCATATCGTCTTGATACTTCACGACGAACACCTTCTATCTGTTGTTTCAGATTATCCAAAACATTATCGACCTCCACCGGCGATTGTGGCCATAAATCCGCTATAATATCCTGCCCGGAGCGCCATTGAGCAACACACTGTTCCACAACAGGGACGAACTTCTTTGGTAATAGTTCTGAGTTTTCAGCAAACCCAACGGTTGTTCGCATCAAGCTGTAGACCGCCTGAATCCGTTCTTTAACAACATTCACTTCATGGGTTTTTGCGGTGATAGAGGATTCGAGAGCTTTCACTTTATGCGCAGAATCTGAGGTATTTAATTCAGCCCGTGCATCAGCCAAATGCTGCATAATCTTATTAAGTTTATCGCTCTTATTTTCGAGTTCTTTTTGCAGTTCGATCTCTTTTTCGTGATTGTCCTCTAAACGCTCAGCTGCATCCTCTTTTTTAAGGTCTGCATTTTCAAAACGCGTTTCATGTACTACCCACTCATATTCGAGAGCATTTTTCACGTTACGCTGAATGCCATTACAAAGCTCTTGAACTTTTTCAAGTTCACCAATACGGTTAGCCACTTCGCGAGTTTTCGTTTCCATCGCACGGTATTCGTCGAGCGATTTACGGAAAGCGCCCACATGTACGATGTTTTCATCCAGTACAAACTCACGGATAAAACGTGTCGGGCTATCAATAGGGACGAACTTTAGTGCATTCTTAAAGTTTTTAACGAATTTATCATCATCATTCGGCATCTCAGGGTCATAACTTAAATGTGTTACTAACTCCCTGACAAAGCGACTAGAACGTTTCTCTAAGATCATATCTGGACATTGCTTTAACAGATGCCCACGTACATGCTCCCACGATTTAGGCAAACGGCCTTCGCCTGTTTTTTCAGTGAAATCATCCAGTGATACAGCACAGTCCGGCAAGATAAAACGCCCTAAGATATCTTCATCCGCTGCAGCCGTTGAGGCACTAATTGCTAAGCCTACGGTTGTTTCTTTAGCGGTTTCTGTATCGAAAAAGCTCAACGCCAGATAGCAGAGGGAATCTTGACGAGCGGTATTTTTCTTACCATCATCATCCAAAAAACCTAGGCAGTATGTGCGAAGACTACGTTCACTCTTTTCACCGGCTGAGGCGTTAAAACTTAGGTGACGTTTATTACCACCCATAAGCACCGTTTGGATCGCATCTAAAAGCGATGATTTACCGGAGCCGTTTGGCCCCACAACAGCAACATTACCCTTAATCGGTATTTCAACGGCACCTAGGACATACCAGTTAACCATAATAATACGGTTTAGCTGCTTCATGGTGTTGTTACCTCATCATCCGTGCTGCTATGTTCTGTCATGGTTTCTTCCGGTTCAGTCGAGGCTGCTGATGCTTCAACCTCTTCAACCTCACTAAGCCCATCACTTAGCTCTGTATTTTCATCCGCGGTTGTATCTACAACAAGCTCTGCATCCTGCTCATCTTGATCACAAAGGCCTTCTAATTGACGGATAAAATCTTCTACCACTACTTGGCGAATAACAGGGTTAATTTTTAATGGGATATTTTTAGGATCCATCTCATCCGGCTTGCCACGCTCAATGACCCCATGACGAGAGAATAAAGACAATATTTCTTTTAATCGTGTTTCGTTTGGAATCTCTTTACGCGTCAGGTTCTCATACAGCGTCAATAACTCATCTGTGCTGGTATAAGCTTGTCCACCTTCGACCTCGAAATTCTCTAAACGTTGTTCATATTGCTGACGAATACATAACAGTAATAAAGATTCATCAAGACGTAACCGCATAAAGCGCTCTTCGCCTTTAGGTAAAATCCCCATATAGGCTTCGTCCGGTTGATGGATAAAGCTCCAACCAATCGCTTCAAAAAGATTGGTAAAGTAATCCACATGTGAAGAGACTAAGAAATAGCTTTCTCTATGCCCTGGACGTTCCGCATAAAGGAACTGATTTGTCAGCAGTTGATTCGCCGCACGGCTGAAATCACTCGCTTGGTATTGATCGCTACGACCAATAATTTTCTGCAGATCACCTAGCATTTAAAACGTCCTTTGAATGCTCTTTTCTTGTTATGCAAAAGTCCCGACACTCAACCATATCGGCAACGTTAACGTAGTTTTCGTTAAAACTAATATTGTAACGGTCGCTGGTTTTTCTCGCTTTTTTGCCCATGGACTTCATATGTCTGATGTAACTAAAACAGATGTAATCTTCTATGGAATCAATTTCAAAATCTTTCGCAGCAGCCTTATCTCGTCCAATCAGATGACGTTCAAGATAAGCTTCGACGCGATCAATTTTAACTTCTCGACGCTCCTTATATTCTTTAAAGAGCTGACGTAAATATAAAACTTTAGGATCAATCTCTTGCTTTGTAATCACCCGTGGTTCAGCAGCGATCCGACGTTTAATCGGCGCACGTACACTGCCAGGGGCCAGAAAACCAACCGTTTCTAAACTCTTGACCCTAGGTATCTCACGACCAGCTTTTTGCGCAATATCTGCAATCACACGGGACAACCGCGAAGCCATCCCAGGCGTCGTTTTATCCATATAACGCACGGTATCCGAAACCCGTTTTTCCAGACGGTAACGAAAATCATCAATTGTGGCCAAGCGTTGATCAACCGAATCAAAAATGCGAATAATACGATTAATATGTTGATGCACACGCGCTTCAGCGTCATGAATATCCACTTCAAACTGCTGCTGATAGTGCATAATCAGTTGTTGTAATTTAATGGTATCGAACTGTAGCTCTCTCAACAGAGATAAAATTTGCTGACGGAAGCGGAACGGATTGTTTTTTGTCTTTAAAGTTTTGTAGTCAGAAACCAGTATATGCTCTACAAATCGATCAAAAAAGTTACGCACAATCTCTTGCGGGTTATTAGTGAGCGACAAATTAATCTTCAGTTCGCGCAACCCAAGCATCATATCCGTTAAATGAGCACTAAAATCAGCAGCAGTTTGCGCAGCCTCAGATAGAGTAATACCACGCCCAACAGGGTCATTAACCGCAGACTCTAAAGAGCTCAAGACGTTCAGTACGGCCCCGCCATAGCTTCTTTTCTCTAAGTTAGCGATAGACACTAAAGTACGCAGTAAAAAGCTATTTGCTGGAGAGAGTAGGACATACACACGGTAGATACGCTGCTCCTCTTCCAACCATCCGGTGGACACTAGCCTGCGATAAATACGGCTAGTATATTCCGCCGTTGAGCGAGGTACTTCTTGCTGTTCCTCTTCTGTATCCCCTTCTTCAGGCTCCCAACGTCTAACACCGAGCCTGACTACAGCAGCTTCAATAGTCGAACGTACTAAATCTTTAGGAACAAACGGGTCTACAAGGTCTTCATCGAAGAACAGATCAGCCAATGAGGTGAGTACAGCCTGATATACCTGCCGATTTTGACCCGACAAAGGTAAGAACAGATCATCAGGAAGTTTATTAAAAAGCATTCAGCGTTAATCCGCAGCGTTATTTTTTTGAATAATAACCACCGATTCTAACGGAAAAATCGCATAGGGATAAGGGGTAAAAGGGGTTCAAAAATGAAGAAACCCTATCCTATTGATTAATATTATTTTTAGATAAAAAAAAGCACCCGATTCGGGTGCTTTTTATTTCACTTGATTAGCACTGAATTAAACAATGCCATCATCAATATTGTTACTGGTTAACAAGGTCGTTAGTAGATTCTGAGCTTCTGCATCATTACTTACGGATAAGTTATTCACATCCACCCGTTGCACAACCTCATTTGAGGAGGAGTCAGTAATGGTCAGCTGTAAATGACCAGAATTCATAACGGCATCTAGTGTATGCGATCCATCAGATAGAACATCAGACAGGTCGATTACATCATTCTCTGCAGTATTAAAATCAGTAATCTGATCAACTGTTGGGTTAGTGCCTGTACCTAAATCAGATTTAGACCAAACAAACAGATCTTCACCTGCTCCACCCGTTAGAATGTCATTACCTTCGCCACCAATAAGCACATCATCTCCATCACCAGCAGACAAGCTGTCATCGCCTGTACCTGCTAATAAGATATCATCGAACTCTGTTCCAACCAGTGAGTTACCTGACACTGTAGTGATATCAACAATCGTAGAATCTGTATTCGCAGATCCTGATGAGCCTAATGTGTATTCGAATGAGGCAGCGGTATAGTCCGCATCAGATGTATCAATAGCCATATACAACTCATAGGAACCAACACCATTATTTGGACTATCAACTTTGACAAAATAATTGCCATCAGCATCAGCAGTGTAATCATCGTAAGCACTACCATTATTTTCCCCAATGGTTGTTACAAAGTTACCCTGTGCATCATAAACACTAACACTAGTATTTATAGAAGCATTATCAATATCGAAGTGGATGCTTTCCCCTTCAGCCAAGGTAATCTCAAACCAATCCTCATCGTTTGAAGAACTTAGCTGACCGATAAAGGCTGCTGCATAGCCCGACTGATTTAATCCGGACAAGTTAGAGTTATTCGAACTAAACAAGCTCCGATCCGTCATATCAACCGCATTCGCCATTGTATTATTAGGACTGGCTGATTCATCCTCAGTAATAATGGCTGCTGCAGTAGAGGTAGAGAAGTCACTTTCAGACAGTCCGCCACCTCGAGTGAAAATAATATCACCCGCATCATTAACAATCCCACCAAGAGCATTATCAACACTCGTAATAACTCCGCCATCTTCCTGATCATTATGCAAAATTGCAATCTCAGGAATAACGACTGGAGAGCCGTCTGCTATATTCGTAATCACATTGTCACGATTAGCATCGAGCTGAGCTGTGAAATCAAGATCCAACTTCATAGCTAAGATAGCTGTATCTCCATCATTATCTACGGCTTGAATATCGAACAACTCTTGCGAGCCTAACAAGCTGGTAGTAACAGTAATGTTGTAGCTATATTCACCCGTAATGAAGTTCAACATCATATCCCCACCTATATCTGTCTCAACGGTAAGGATTTCATTATTAGCACCCGAAACTAAGCCTGCGAGGCTAACAGTAGACGGATCTGCACTCATAACCTGAGTATCAGGATCATAGCTATATACAACACCATTAATTGTAATCGAGGTAACCTGACCTCCATCGGCACCTAGAACGAAACCACTATCGCCTGCCGCACCCAGCGTACTTTCAACAGTACCGCTAATAGAATCATTACTAAACGCTTCAAGAAGCGCATTTGCTAGATCATTAGGGTCAGAAAGCAAAATAGTGTTTTCTTCTGCTGTATTGCTATTATTAGCATCTACATAAGCTGTATCAGCCGAATAGGCAACATCGTTTAGATGGTTAATAGCACTGCTACTATTACTTAAAACGTTACCGATTCCTATTGCATAAGATTCAGTAATTCCATTGTCATCAAGGAAAGCTTCCCAAGCATCTGTGCCGCTCAACGATGAAGAACTTCCTTCCGGCGTATACCTGACACTACTGTCAACGCCATGACTACTGTTAGGCACACCATCCGTTACAAAATAAGTGAACGTCTGGTCAGCTGGCGGTGGTGTAGTTAATTCGTATTCAGACATTACCGCATTTAACGCGGTATCGTACTCAGTACCACCACTTGCAATAAGATTATCTAAATACTCATAAGCGGCAGCAACATCATCAACAACCCAGCCGCTACTATCCGTACCACTCGAGAAATCAACAATCATTACGTTGACATTACCGGCCCCATCGGCAGAATCAATAAGCTGTTTTAAGGCGTCACGAGCTATCTCTAAGTAATATAAATCATCATTATAATAGTCATCGGCCATACTACCTGAGCGGTCTAAGACAAGAAGTAAGTTAGTGGTAATTATCTCTTGTTCACCGACTAAGCTTTGGTTGATATCAAATGCATTAACGGTGTCATCTTCCACATTAACAACTAAGTCGACAGATTCCGGCGCAGATAAGCCATCAGATACCGTTGCCGCAAATGTTAGTGTTTCATTATTTTCACCATTCGCTTCCTCATGATCGATCCCTGCTAATAAATTAACATCATACTGGGCACTATAGTTCCCATTTCCATTATCTACTGTGTCGTTCAGAGTTATAGTGGCTACATCTACGCCAGCATTACTAGTACCTGTTAAAACACCTTGTATTGAGTTGGACTCATCTGTATCAGCAACCCATGTCCAAGTCACAGGACTTCCATCAGAAGTAACCCCAGCAGGGCCTGACAAACTAATAGCGAACTCAGAATTATCCGGATCGACAATTGTAATTACACCAGAAGCGCTAGCTGTATCCCCACTATCATCAGCTTCAAGTGCACCTAAAGACGGTATAGCTTCTTCAGAGATACTCAAAGGTCCTTGAACAGATAGCTGAGGGATATCATTTATAGGATTCACAGCAACTGTCACTGTTGCGACATTGGACTCATGACCTGCCAAATCCTTAATAGTGTATGTAAAGGTATCTACACCATAAAAGTTAGCGTTCGGCGTATAAGTAACCGTCCCATCACCATGAACAACCACAGAGCCATTAGCAGGATCAGTTTGAATTACAATTGAAGAAGGATCTAAATCACCATCCACATCGGAGTCATTATCATCTAAGTCAATGAGAATTGGCGTCTCTTCATCGGTCGTGATCGGTGAGCTAATTGGAGTCGAAAGATTTTCTGTTACCCAGATATTATTATCACTTGAATCAAGTAACTGAACATCAAATACATAATCACCTCCTTGATCCCAATAGAATACTTCGACAGTATGTTGGCCACCCGTTAAATCGACACTTTTAACCGATTCAGTCGGCGAAGTAATCGCGTCATATTCAAAAATATCAACGCCATCAATATAAATTACAAACCCATCATCATGCTGAACATCAAATGTATATGAACCATCAGCAGGGATATCAATCAACCCTGACATATGAATCACACCATCTGTCGCCTCTTGTGTACTCGTTCCTTGAATTGAAGCGGCATCTTGTTTCAAGAACCATTCAAGATTCGACGGAGCACTACCGGATGAGGTGACATCATCAGCAAGATCTCCGGTACCCACAACTTCACCGGAGTCATAACGGTTATTAGCATTGGTATCGGTATACCCGTAATTAATTTGCGTTGAGATAAATGTAATCTCAGCTTCATTTGCAGCCACATAGTCTTTAACCTGCTGAAGACTAATTAAATTGCCGCCATCAACACCTTCACGGTAACCATAGTACTCAGAAGCAAGTCCCCCAGAGATTGAACCTCCATCAGGATCATCAACCGCTACAGGCGCATGATCATTATCGGTAATTTCAGTCTCAACACTGTTGTTGGTCGCATCTTCAGCGATGTGCTCGAAGTTCGTATCGGTAATGCTATCGATTGCGATGGTGAAGCTCTCGGCACCTTCCGCTAACACATCATCTAAGGTGTCGATAGTGAAGGTATTTGAGTTGCTGCCCGCTGGGATATCAACACTGCCCACACCGGTAAAGTCTGTACCGTCCGCTGCAACACCGCTGTAGGTGAAGGTTACTGTGATCGGTGTGGCAACATCGGCTGCAGGTTGATCCACAGCTACGGTATATGGCGTTGTAGTATCGCCTTCGATAACCGACGCAGGGCCGGTTAGGGAGATATACGCGGTTTCCGTATCCGGCTCTGTCGTACCTGGATCGGTATCATCAGTGATCTGCGTTTCAACGCTGTTGTTAGTGCTATCTGCACCGATCGCAGGATAGTTACTATCCGTAATGCTATCGATTGCAATGGTGAAGCTCTCTGCACCTTCGGCCAACACATCATCTAAGGTATCGATGGTAAACGTATTCGAGTTGCTTCCCGCTGGGATATCAACACTCGCAACACCCGTGAAGTCTGTTCCATCCACCGCAACACCGCTGTAGGTAAAGGTCACGGTAATCGGGGTCGTTACGCTGGCCGCTGGCTGATCAACAGCTACGGTATACGGCGTAGTGGTATCCCCTTCGATAACAGACGATGGGCCGGTTAACGACACGGTTGCGCCATCATTATCAATAATGGTGGTCTCAACACTGTTATTAGTCGTATCTTCAGCAATATGTTCGAAGTTCGTATCAGTGATGCTATCGATTTCGATGGTGAAGCTCTCAGCACCTTCGGCCAACACATCATCTAAGGTGTCGATGGTGAAGGTATTTGAGTTGCTGCCCGCTGGGATATCAACACTCGCAACACCCGTGAAGTCTGTGCCATCGGCGGCAACACCGCTGTAGGTGAAGGTTACTGTGATCGGTGTGGCAACATCGGCTGCAGGTTGATCCACAGCTACGGTATATGGCGTTGTAGTATCGCCTTCGATAACCGACGCAGGGCCGGTTAGGGAGATATACGCGGTTTCTGTATCCGGCTCTGTCGTACCTGGATCCGTGTCATCAGTGATCTGCGTATCCACACTGTTGTTGGTCGC
>NZ_LUTR01000038.1 GCF_001597725.1 Neptuniibacter marinus | reverse complement strand
AGAATTTAGCCCAGATCTAAACTGACAGACACCAGATAAAAAACGGGTAACTGTCAGATCAAGTCTGAGCTACTACAACTAAAGGTCATGCCTAGCGGTAATCTAGAGATGTCGGGTATGGTTTTTTCTGTTTTACCTTTGGTCTTCTTTTAAGCGGAAGCCTTTTGTTCAAGCACTATAGATAATGAGTTAACTTTTAAGTAAACCTATTTAATTTCCATATTAAGTAGGTTTTTTTTATGCTTCTTTTGGGTCAGCTCCAACTATCAATTTATTTATGGTAGGAATGCAGGGATAATTGTGTACCTTTTTTCCACTTAGTTCAAATCGGGAACTAAAGATGCACGTTTTACTTCTGAGCCTTATTGGTCTCGCTTTCGTCTTAATTATTATTGAAGACCTTATTCACCTAAATAAAGCTAAATCGACTCTGTTTATTGGCACGTTGGTTTGGATATTAGCTTTTGTTTTCCCAGAGCATAGCGTTGCACATATCAAAGAGGGGTTAAATGAAAACCTTTTAGATATAGCGACATTGTGGCTGTTTTTAATGGCGGCAATGACATTTGTTGCGTACTTGAACCAGCAGGGGTTGATTACTCAGTTAGTTTATCGGTTACTCCCCACTAAATTGACGCTGCGAACGTTGATGATCTTAATGGCCCTAATGGGGCTTATGTTCTCCTCTTTAGCGGATAACATCACTGCATCTTTGATCATGCTCTCGTTATTAACCTCACTTAAGTTGGATAAGAAACAAACACTTAAGTTTGCCACGCTGATTGTCTTCGCGGTGAACTCCGGAGGTGTTTCCTTGATTACGGGGGATGTAACTACCTTAATGATCTTCTTGGCAGGGAAGGTCGATATCACTGACCTATTCCTTTTAATTGGTCCAGCTTGTGCGGGTGTTATCTCTTTAGCTTTGTTACTTATGTGGGGGACAAACGAAGAGGTTACATTACCGAAGTTTAAGCGCCCAATTGCAACAGTTGATAAGTTAATCGCGGTTCTATTCCTTTTGACTATTTTTAGCACTCTCTTTATGAGTGTTGCGTTTTCTGTACCGCCAGTATTGACCTTCCTGTTCGGATTATCGGTGATGTTTATCTCTCATCGTTTGTTCCATCGTAGTGAGAAATCACCTGATATCTTAGAGTCTGTGCGAGAGATCGAGTTTGATACCTTGCTGTTTTTCTTAGGGGTATTGCTGCTGGTGGGGATGCTTAAAGAGCTTTCTGTCTTGGAGTTTTTGTTACAGCTTTACGATATTTTACCCACTTATTTGGCTAACTTTGTTGTTGGTATATTGTCGGCGTTAGTGGATAACGTTCCATTAACTGCGGCTATTTTGAAATCAGGTATTAGCATGAGCACTGCTGAATGGCTGGGGCTCACTTATGCTGTAGGTGTTGGTGGCTCTATCTTGATTATTGGCTCCGCCGCCGGTGTTATCGCGCTGAGTAAACTGGAAGAGGTCTCTTTCATTACTTACCTACGTTTTATTCATTGGCTGCTGCTGGCGTACACATTAGGTTATGTGTCAGTGATGTTTATCGCTAATTTATAAAAACGCTGCAAACTCTCTCGAAAAGGCTTAGTACTCATTACTAAGCCTTTTTTTTGGCTAACTGATTAGTGCGACAGATTTTATTTGTGCCCATAGCTTTTTGCCCGGCTCCAATTGGAGGCGGTCAATGGATTTACAGGTTAAACGCGCTATAAGGTACTCGCTCCCTGTTTTTAAGCGTATTAATGCCATTGCCTCATCAGTGTCGGCTGCTATTTCATCTACAGTAACGGCTAATCGATTAAGGATGCTTGAGTCATTATCGGGTGTTAAGGTTAGACTAACATCCCGTGCGAGTACCCGAACTCTTACCGCTTGATTGAGTTCATCTCCTCGGTCTCTTACCCAAAGCTCACCATCGGAAAATGCAATGCGAGCCAAGTGCCATTTCCGGTCACGTTCAATTACATGGCCTTGAAGAACTACACCAGTATCATCACCATAATCTAAAGGTAGATCGATTTGTGAAAAAACTTCGGTGAGCCCCCCTTGTGCGCTGACCTTACCTTGCTTTAGAACCACAACATGGTCTGCTAAACGAGAGACCTCATCCATAGAATGGCTGACGTAAATAATAGGGATCTCTAAGCTAGAGCCTAGACGTTCCAAATAGGGGATAATCTCTTGTTTGCGCTGTTTATCTAAAGAGGCAAGCGGCTCATCCATCAGCAGTAATAGAGGGTTGATTAGCAAGGCTCGGGCGATAGCGACACGCTGCCGTTCACCGCCAGATAGTTGTTGTGGGTAACGGTGTAAAATATCGTGGATCCCCATAATATCAATGGCGTGATCATACAATTGATTAGAGGCTTTTTTGCCTGCTCGCTTGCGAGCATAGTTGAGATTGCCGAGTGCGGTTAGATGCGGGAAGAGGCTTGATTCCTGAAAGACATATCCTAAAGGGCGTTTGTGGGTCGGCATAGATAGTGAAGCATTTTGCCATATCTCTCCATTAATGCTGAGCTGCCCCTTATCTGGTTCCTCTAAGCCTGCAATACAGCGTAGTAGTGTGGTTTTGCCTGAACCTGATGGGCCAAAGATCACTGTTACCCCCTGACTAGGCAAAGTCAGATCTATATCCAGAATAAAGCTGTTATCCTGAGCTTCAGGGTGCTTTAACTGGAATGAGGCCTGTATATGGTTGTTACTGATATCAGATTGCATAGATAAGAGGCCTCATCTAGTTTAAAAGCGAAACTTTTTGTTTACGCTGGAGCCAATACAGCGCTAAAAGTACCGAGAAAGAGAAAATAAGCATAGCGCCAGACAGGGCATGTGCCTGCATAAACTCCAGTGCCTCGACATGATCATATATCTGTACAGATATGACGCGGGTCTCTCCCGGAATATTGCCACCTATCATTAATATAATGCCAAACTCTCCCACTGTATGTGCGAAACCAAGAATCGATGCGGTTATAAACCCAGGCTTTGCTAGCGGTAGAACAACGGTAAAAAAGCGATCAAAAGGGCCTGCTCTCAGCGTGGCAGCAACCTCTAAAGGACGTTCTCCTATAGCTTCCATCGCGTTCTGGATCGGCTGTACAACAAAAGGCATAGAATAAAATACAGAGGCGATGACAAGTCCCCAGAAAGTAAAGGGCAGCGTACCTAAGCCTAGGCTCTGAGTAAATTGGCCAAAGAAACCATGAGGGCCCATCGCTATGAGAAGGTAGAAACCAAGTACAGTGGGCGGCAGTATCAGAGGTAGGGCAACTATAGCTGCTATAGGTGCTTTCCAGACCGAACTTGTTCGAGCTAGCCACCAAGCGATAGGCGTGCCTATTATTAACAGTAACAAGGTAACCGTTGTCGCTAGACGCAATGTTAGCCAAATGGCCGCTAAGTCCGCTTCCGAAAAACTCATGGATTAGCTGCTAAAGGTTTATAACCATAAGATGTCATGATCTGTTTTACTTGCGGCTCTTTGATGAAACTGAGGAGTGCTTGGGCAGCAGGACTATTTTCTCCGCGTAATAATAACACTACATCCTGTTTGATTGGATTATATAAATTTTCAGGAATAACCCAACTAGACCCGGTTTTTAATTTTCCATCTTTTAATATTTGAGAGAGGGCTACAAAGCCTAGTTCAGCATTTCCAGTGCTGACAAATTGATATGTCTGGGCAATGTTCTCACCTTGTACCCATTTATTTTGAGTTGCTTCAATTAATGAGAGCCGTTCTAGCACTTCTATGGCTGCTACTCCGTAAGGAGCCAGTTTCGGGTTTGCGAGTGCCAGTTTGTTAAATTGGAGCTGTTTCAACCGTTCCGCATTTCCTTTAACAAAGCCTTTCTGCGATGACCAAAGCGCAAGGCTACCTCTTGCGTAAGTAAAACGGCTAGAGGGTGCTATAAGCCTATCCCGTTCAAGTTGTTCAGGTTTTTTTTGATCGGCGGAAAAAAAGACTTGGAATGGGGCACCATGTTTTATTTGCGCATAAAACTTACCGGAGGATCCAAAAGATAAGCGTACTTTATGGCCGGTGGATTGCTCAAATAAAGAGGCTATCTCTTTCATCGGTGCTGTAAAGTTAGAGGCTACTGCGACGCTAATCTCTTCCGCCTTAGCGGTGGGAAGTAACAAACTAAGTACAAGAAGGCAGATAATCGAGATAGATCGCATCGATTTTCTCCGTAATTCACTATTTACTTATGAGTGAATTTAATAATGAGTGGTGGTTTTGGTTATATGGTAGCGGATATATAAGATGATCAAAAGTGATAGGGAGAGCGCGTCTGTTATTAGCTGGCTTTTGGTCGGTAGTAAGAGAGAAGAGGTGACCGTTTTTGGGCCACCCCCTTTTCGCCCAATACCAAAAACCTTACTTTAAAGGGAGAGTTAGGCGGTATAAATGGCAACTAAGTCAGACATAGATAGAGTGCCTACTATATTTTGTTCTGGATCCATTAGGTCGTATAGAGTGCCGCCGGAGGTGTTATCAAAAATACTGAACAAGATAATAGTGCCTCCGTCACCACCACATTCAGCATGAGGAGCATCGGATGGTTGTGCAACAGTGTAGCTTCCTGTTGCTCGTACCTCCGACAGCGTACCATCAGCATCATAGATGTGATGTTCTCCTTTAAGGACTAACAATTTATTCAGTGAATTATGACGATGAAGAATGATCGGCTTATGGGGTTCAAATTTAAATAGGATTTCTGCGCGCTGCTGTTCTTCGTCGATGTGGAGAATTGAGTAACGAAAGTGCTCTAAATCACCAAATTGGTTCCATTCAACAACATCTTCAATGTATTGCGGGCTCATGACTTATCCTCTTATTATAGTTAACCACGACTTCAGCTTTAGCATTGTCATGGGGGCAGTGGTGGTACGTTAGCTTGGATCTTGTTGTCATGTCACAGCCAAATTGACTAAGAGGGTCGGGTATATAGCCCGATACATTAAGTCGATGGTTTTTTTAGAATGAATTCTTAATAACTTATAAAGTGCTTACTATGCGACCGATCAAGCTTAATACATTGTTGATGTTACTCGTTATCTTCACCGGTTCAGTGGCGATGAGTGTATCGGCGGTTGTAGCCTTGTACCAATCGAACAAAGAGGCGCAAGATCAGGCCGCCCAAATTGCTAACTCGGTTAAACAGCAGTTAGAGTGGCAACTTTTAAAAGCACATAACCTAATGCAACGTCCTACCGACTTTCCCGATTTTTTTCTTTGGCAGAATAGTAATAGTAGTATTTCAGGTTTTTGCATTCAGTATGAAACGTTAGAGGGACGGCTTGAACGCAGTTTATGCAAAGGGGATGTTTCAGAAGAGATTTGGCCTGCGTGGTTTAAAACTCTTTATCTCTATCAGTTTGGGACTGAGCAGGGCAGCCAACGTGATGTAGTGTTTAACGAGGAAGTTAAAGGTCGGATTAATGTTACACCCAGCTTTTTAGTAATGCTGCACCGAGCGTGGCGAGATATGAGCAACTTAATGGAGATGTCCGTTATTACGGTTATGACCTTATGTATCTTGCTTTATATTACATTAGGATGGGTACTGAAGCCTGTACATTTGACGACCGCTGCTTTAGGTAAAATACAGGCGGGGGATCTCTCGGTTCGGTTACCAGATTTAAGGGTTAAAGAGTGGCAGGACACGGCTCAAAGTATTAATGCGATGGCATCCACATTGCAGGAAACTTTTGAGGAACGAAAGCAATTATCGATGAAGTTACTGCATCTGCAAGAGGAGGAGCGGCGGCATCTTTGCCGAGAGTTACATGATGAATTAGGTCAGTCCTTAACTGGTTTAAGAGCCATCGCTTATTACATGGAGGGCGAGGCTAAGGATCATTGTCCCTCACTTCTACCTAAAGTGTCTCAAATCACAGAGATTGCCCAACAGATGATGGGATTGGTTAAGACCTTGCTGTTTAAATTACGCCCTGCGGATTTGGATGAACTGGGATTGATGGAAAATCTCAGCTCTATGATTGATGAGTGGAACACTAAGCATCAAGAGGTGGATTGTCATGTGGTGACCGAGGGGCGGTGTGATGAAATACCTGCGGCTATAGCGGTCAATTTATTGAGAATCGTACAGGAAAGTCTGACAAATGTGGTAAAGCATGCGTCAGCGTCACGTGTTGAGGTATTTCTCTGTTGCCCTTATTCAGGGAGGGAGCAGTTATTATTGCAGATCGAGGACAATGGGAATTTAACCCGCGCCGAAACATTGCTGAAACCGGGTAATGGTTTATTAGGTGTCAAAGAGCGTGTTAATGCGTTAAATGGTGAGGTTAACTTTGCGCGTTCTGCTCTTGGTGGCTTGAAGGTTGAGGCGATTATACCTGTGCTCGGATATGAGGTGGCCGATGGGACTCATTAATATTTTATTGGTCGATGACCATGCAATTGTGCGTGAAGGTTATCGATCTTTATTAAATAAACAGCCGAGCTTAAATATTATTGCAGAAGCTGAAAGTGGTGAAGATGCTTATGTGCTTTACCGTCAGCATAAGCCAGATCTGTTAATCCTTGACCTATCCCTGCCAGGGAAAGGGGGGTTAGCAACTTTGATTCAAATTCGTCAGTTAGATCCTAAAGCTAAAGTATTGGTGTTTAGTATGCATCAGAATCCTTCTATGGCGAAAAAAGTCATTGAGGCGGGGGCTAAAGGGTATATTACGAAAAGTAGTGCGCCGGCAGAACTGGTTCAAGCGGTAATGGATGTTGTAAACGGAAGGTTAGCTATTAGCGAAGATATAGCAAGAGCTATAGCGATGGATAGTTTGCATGGCAAGTCAGCGATAGTGAATAAGCTGTCCACTCGAGAGTACGAGATTCTTCGTATGTTAGTCGAAGGGAAAACCAAGGCAGATATTGCCGAAACCTTATCTATTAGCGTTAAAACAGTTTCAAACGCTTATTACATTATTAAAAGTAAGCTTGAGGTGAAAACAGATCTTGAATTAATGCATGCGGCATTACAGGCAAGAGTCGTTTCTGTTTCTGATTATCTATAGTGAGTAAGCTCTTCTTTTCTGGGGTATACGGATTTAATGGTTGATGGGGCACCTTCACCCCATCAATCTGATACCACCCTCAGATGGTTGATAGATCGACTCCGTAGTTGAATTCCTCTGCGAAGTCCGGCAGTCCGTAACCGATGGTTTTCTTGTAGAAAGGAGAGACCTTCGCAGTCGGTGCCTTCTTCTTGTGCTTCGTGGTGTAGAGCATTCGTGCCCGCATCACCTCGAAGGAGTAACCGCGCCCTTCACGGTTCTTGTCCTTGGCCAGTCGGTTGATGGACTCCGTGTAAGCGTTGGTGACGGGCATGTCCGTCTCGAAGTGGGTCATGGTCTCTTCGCGCCAGTTTCCCACTGCCCTGACCAGATCGCTCCAGACTTCCTTTTGGCCCTTCGGGATGGTGGCTATCCACTCGTCCAGGGCGGCTTCTGCCTGGAGCCGTGTGGTGGCGTCCCAGATGCCGTAGAAGCGCTCCTTGTGCTCGTAGGCGGCCAGCAGTTGCGGGAACGCGCCTGTCCAGGTCTCCATGATGAGGCGCTCCCGGTCTGAGACTTCGTGAGCGCGTTTCAGCAGGATTTTCCGGTCTCCCTTGAGAGTCCGGCTCTGGGACGGTTTCAGCTCCTTTCTGAGGCCCTTGCGCACTCTCTCTAGGGCATCGTTGGCCATGCGCACCACATGGAACTTATCGACCACGATACGGGCCTGGGGCAGCACAGCCTTGACCGCTGCCCGGTAGGGGTTCCACATGTCCATGCTGACGATCTCGACCTTCTGCCGGTCTTTCAGCTTCATCAGGTAGTTGGTCACCACGTCCTGGCGGCGGGTGGCCAGCAGGTCGAGCAGGGTTCGCTCCTCAATGTTGGTCAGAATGCAGCGGTAGCGCTTGTTCAGGTATAGCTCGTCAATGCCCAGGATGCGGGGCGTCTCGAAGCGGTGCCAGCGCCCCAGGAACTCGGCGCGGGCGTTGAAGATGTCGCGCACCGTCTTCTCGTCCAGACCGGTCTGTGCCGCCACAAAGGTGTAGGGGTGGTTGAAGGATTCCTTCTCCACGTACTCATGCAGCCGCAGTGTCATACGGAATCCGTCCACCATCTCCGGTAGCTGGGGCCTGAATGTTGTCTTGCAGGCCCGGCAGGTGTATCGGCGGCGGACCACCCAGAGAGTGACCCGCTTGCCGTGGATGGGCAGATCACGATAGGGAACGTCACGCTTGCCGAACCGTACGAACTCACCCTGCACGCCGCATTCCTCGCAGGCGATGGGATCGGGCACGTCCACCTGGAAGTGCATTTCGTCGTCGGTTGATTTGCAGCCCAGTACTTGGTATTGCGGCAGGTGAAGGATGTTGTCGGGAAGTTCGGTCATGGTGTTGTATAGGCGTAGGTGTCAGTCAGA
>NZ_LUTR01000037.1 GCF_001597725.1 Neptuniibacter marinus | reverse complement strand
TAATGCGGATTCTTCAACTAAGCTTATTTGAACGAAAAGCTCTGAAAGAGTTGCTAAACCCGTCACCGCCAGAGCGAAAAAAAAGGGACCCTCAGATGAGGATCCCTTTATGATTAAAAAATTGTGGGACAGCAGTGGGCATTAGCCGGTTTTTTTATATCTGAAAAAAGCTTATTTCAAATCATCAGTCAGTGATGGTTGAAGTGCTTTTATCAAGGCTTTAAACATTTTCGGGTTGCCAGCAATTAGATTGCCGTTCTGGCGGAAATTATTACTACCTTTGAAATCGCCTACAAGTCCGCCAGCTTCTTGGATAAGTAGTAGGCCGGCTTCAATTTCACTGTAGTTTAGGCCGATTTGATAATAGCCATCGATTCGTCCAGCAGCGATATAGGCCAAATTAAGTGCTGGGGAGCCGCCGTTATAAATCGTGCCGCCTGTGGTGGTGATGTCACGAAAGATATTTAAGTAAGTGTCTAAATGGTCTTTGTCACTTTTACGATTAAAGAAGCCTGTGCTAATTAAGGCGTGTTCAATGCCTTTGTGGTTGCTCACGCGCAGTCTCTTGCCATTTAATTGGGCTCCGTGGCCTCGGCTTGCGGTGAACTCTTCATTTGTGATTGGGTTCAAAATTAGCGCATGTTCGATGCGGTTGTTTTGTTGACCTGCAATGCAAAGCGCAAAAGTAGGTAAGCCATTGGAAAAATTGGATAGGCTATCAATTGGGTTTATTGTCCAAGTGAATTCTGGGCCTTCGCCAATAGGTGGATGCTCCCCTGTATACTCCCCAATCACTTTGTGGTTTGGGTAGGCTTTGTGTATCGCCTGAGTAATGCTTAATTCAGCTTTTTTACATGTTTCGCTGATTAATTTTGCTGCATCCGCTTGTTCTGATTTTACAAGATCTAAGCGTTCGACGGCGCGGGTAATCTGTTCTCCTGCGACGCGAGCAGCGCGCAGTGCAATGTTAACCATAGGTTGCATCTGATGGGGACCTAAAGACTGTACAAAATTGAAGCGAGTATTATACCTGAGGATGAGGGTGTCGTGAATAAAAGCTTGTATTAAGTCGTCGATTAGATGTGCTTAATAGCTGAATTGATGTCGCTAGGTCTGTTAAAATAGAGTATTTCCTACTTTTAAGGTTAATTTGATGTCAGTTAATGTTCGTATCGTGCTTGTTAATACGACCCATCCTGGAAATATTGGTGGGGTGGCACGTGCAATGAAAAATATGAAGTTTGAAGAGCTGCATCTTGTTGCCCCTAAAAAATTTCCTCATCCTAATGCTGATGCTCGCGCTTCGGGCGCTACTGATCTTTTAGAGCGTGCTGTTATTCATGAAACCTTAGAAGATGCGATTGCTGATTGTCAGTTGGTGGTTGGGACAAGTGCGCGAGGGCGTCATATTCCTTGGCCTGTTGTTGATCCTCGTGAATTGGCATCCATCGTCTCTCCTATAATGACAGATAAAAAAGTCGCGATTGTTTTTGGTAGAGAGGATCGAGGCTTGACTAATGAGGAGTTACACTTATGTCATCATCATGTGCATATCCCATCTAATGAGGCGTTTAGCTCCTTAAATCTTGCGGCTGCAGTTCAAGTTATCACTTATGAGTTACGTATGGCTTCTTTATACGCTGAGCAAAATGAAGCGCATAAACCTCAATGGGGTACGGAGTGGGATATGGATTTGGCAGAAAGTGCTGATTTAGAAAGGCTGTTTGAGCATATGGAGCAGACGTTGATTGATATAGAATTTTTAGATCCGGAACGTCCGCGTCAATTAATGCCTAGGCTTCGTAGGCTCTATCTTCGCTCTTTGATGGATAAGGTCGAGGTAAATGTGTTGCGTGGTATTTTAACGGCGACTCAGAAGCACGTAAAAAAGTAATCTTTAATTTGTGGCGTGGGGTTGTTCTCTATTCGTGTTAGAATTTGCGCACAAAGTAGGTAAAGCCCTACCAAAGAGGTTGGTTATTTAATTGACCTTTTTAGTCGGGTATTGCATAATATACTCAAATGCTAACTCGCATCGGGGTAAAGAATATGCGACTGACGACTAAAGGGCGCTATGCTGTGACAGCAATGCTTGATTTGGCTCTTCATGAAGGTAAAGGGCCTATTAGCTTGGCTGATATATCAGAAAGGCAGGGAATCTCTTTGTCATATCTAGAGCAGTTATTTGCAAAACTGCGTAGAAATGAATTAGTGCGTAGTGTACGAGGTCCGGGTGGCGGCTATCAGCTTAATCGTGAACAATCGATTATTAATGTTGCTGAAGTTATCGACGCAGTAAATGAATCGGTTGATGCCACAGGCTGCCAGCGTCATGGCGATTGTCAGAATGGCGAGATTTGTCTTACCCATCATTTGTGGTGCGATTTGAGTGACCAAATTCATGGTTTTTTAAGAAGTATATCTTTGGCCGATTTAGTGGCTAGAAAAGATGTGCAAAATATTTCAGAACGTCAGAATAGGGTCAATTTAGATCAGATTATGACGGGATCAGATACTCTGGCGCTTTCAGATAAAGCGTCTGTATAAGTAGGCTCGGAGAGAATAAATGAAAACACCGATTTATCTGGACTATTCAGCTACAACACCCGTAGATCAGCGCGTTGCTGATAAAATGATCGAGTGTTTAACCGTAGATGGTAACTTTGGAAATCCAGCTTCTCGCTCACACCTTTTTGGTTGGAAAGCAGAAGAAGCTGTTGAGATTGCACGTCGTCAAGTTGCTGATCTGATTAATGCTGATCCGCGTGAAATTGTGTGGACTTCGGGTGCTACAGAATCTGATAACTTAGCTATAAAAGGGGCTGCACACTTTTATCAAAAGAAAGGTAAGCACATTATTACCTCGAAAATTGAACATAAAGCTGTGTTAGATCCATGTCGTCAGCTTGAGCGTGAAGGGTTTGAAGTAACTTACTTAACGCCTAATTCTGATGGTTTAATTGAACCGCAAGCGGTTGCCAATGCTATTCGTGAAGATACCATTCTTGTGTCGCTGATGCATGTAAATAACGAAATAGGCACTATTACCGATATAGAAGCTATTGGCGAGCTAACACGTACTAAGGGCATTATCTTTCATGTAGATGCCGCTCAGAGTGCGGGGAAAGTTGAGATTGATTTAGCTAAAGCAAAAGTTGATTTGATGTCGTTCTCTGCGCATAAAATGTATGGGCCAAAAGGGATCGGCGCTCTATTTGTACGTCGTAAACCGCGTGTTCGTTTAGAGGCACAGATTCATGGTGGTGGTCATGAGCGTGGTATGCGTTCAGGCACATTGCCTACCCATCAGATTGTTGGTATGGGTGAAGCTGCTCGTATCTGTAAAGAAGAGCTAGCGGCAGATACTAAAGCAATTATTGCACTACGTGACCGCTTTCTAGCCGGTATTGACGGTATGGAAGAGGTTTACCTGAATGGCTCTAAAGAGCAGCGCGTTCCAGGTAACCTTAACATTAGCTTTGCTTTTGTTGAGGGTGAATCATTACTGATGTCATTAAAAGATCTAGCTGTTTCGTCTGGTTCTGCTTGTACATCTGCAAGTTTAGAGCCTTCCTATGTGCTTCGTGCCTTAGGTTTAAACGATGAGTTGGCGCACAGTTCTATTCGTTTCTCATTCGGTCGTTTTACGACAGAAGAGGAAGTGGACTATGCAGCGGCACAGATTGAAGAAGCAGTGAGCAAATTACGTGAGCTTTCACCGTTGTGGGATATGTTTCAAGACGGTGTTGATTTGAGCAAAGTTGAATGGGTTCATCACTAATTCAACACTGAAAGTTTTTTGGAGGTCGTCATGGCTTATAGTGAGAAAGTTATTGATCATTACGAGAATCCTCGTAATGTTGGCAAAATGAATGATAAAGATACAAGCGTTGGTACAGGTATGGTTGGAGCACCTGCTTGTGGCGATGTTATGCGCTTACAAATTAAAGTAAGCGATGATGGTATTATCGAAGATGCTAAATTTAAAACTTATGGTTGCGGTTCTGCTATCGCTTCTAGTTCTTTGATCACTGAATGGGTCAAAGGGATGTCCCTAGAAGAAGCGTCAGAATTGAAAAACACTGCTATTGCTGAAGAGTTGGCTTTGCCACCAGTGAAGATTCACTGCTCTGTTTTAGCTGAAGATGCTATTAAAGCAGCAGTGGCTGACTATAAAGAAAAAAAGAGCAAGTAACTGTTTAGTTATTTGTTCGGGAGAAGTAGACGTTTATGGCAATTACCATGACTGATGCAGCAGCAGAACATGTTGCGCGTTATATTGAGAAGCGTGGCCAAGGTGCGGGTGTTCGTTTAGGTGTGCGTACCTCTGGCTGTTCTGGTATGGCTTATGTCCTTGAATTTGTAGATGAAGTTCAGGATGAAGATGAAGTGTTTGATGGTCCGCAAGATGTTCGAATTGTTATTGATCCGAAAAGCTTGTTGTACTTGGATGGCACTGAATTAGATTTCGTTAAGGAGGGATTAAATGAAGGTTTTAAATTCAATAATCCTAATGTTTCTAGCGAATGTGGTTGCGGTGAAAGCTTCAACGTCTAAACTCCTTTGTCGGCAGAATGATGGATATTAGTAAAAATTTCTTTGAGTTTATCGGTCTGCCGGTCTCTTTCGACATAGATCAGTCAGAATTGGCTGATCGTTCTCGCGAATTACAAAAAAAACTTCATCCTGACCGTTACGCTCATCTATCTGACCGTGAACAGCGTATGTCTGTGCAATATATGTCCTTTCTTAATGAGGGAGTGGCAACGTTGCGATCGCCGTTGTTGCGAGCGCAATATCTTTTGTTGTTGCAGGGGATTGATACGGAAAGTGAATCTTCTACACCTATTGCGCCGATGTTTTTGATGCAGCAGATGGAGTTGAGAGAGCGACTTGAGGAGATTCCCGATCAGGACGATCCTTATGCAGAGCTAGAAGATTTGCTGGCTGAAGTTGAGGGTATGTTAAAGGCTTTACGCGAGCAGTTTGCACAGGATTATCAGGAAGGGGCATTAACTGCTGCTACTGAAACTGTGCGTAAAATGCAATTTTTAGAAAAGCTTGTTGTTGAGATAGAACGTCTTGAAGACAGGCTGGATGGTTAACGCAATACTATGGCGCTATTACAGATAGCAGAACCGGGGCAGAGTGAGGCTCCGCATCAACATAAACTAGCAGTGGGTATCGATTTAGGGACAACTAATTCTCTTGTCGCATCAGTTAAGAGTGGCGAAGCTGTTACTATCCCCGATATTGAAGGTCAGCATTTATTGCCTTCAGTTGTACGATACATGCCCTGCGGAAATCATTTAGTTGGTGCTGAGGCACGGACTTATGCCGCTTCGGATCCTGATAATACGATCATCTCCGTTAAGCGATTGATGGGGCGTGGGGTTAGTGATCTTAAAACGCTTGGAGATGAAGCGCCTTACCAGTTTGACGTTAATGATGGCGGTATGCCTTACATTAAAACAGCGGCTGGAAATAAAAGTCCTGTTCAGGTTTCTGCTGATATATTGAAAGCGTTGGTTTCGCGTGCAGAAGAGGCGCTAGGCGGTGAATTGACCGGTGCTGTGATTACGGTGCCTGCCTATTTTGATGATGCACAGAGGCAGGCGACTAAAGATGCGGCTACCTTAGCGAATATTAAAGTACTTCGCTTGTTAAATGAGCCTACGGCTGCGGCTGTTGCTTATGGTTTAGATCAAGGTAAGGAAGGCGTTATTGCCGTTTATGACCTTGGTGGTGGTACCTTTGATATATCTATACTTCGTCTAAATAAGGGCGTGTTTGAGGTGCTGTCGACCGGGGGTGATAGTGCGCTGGGTGGAGATGATCTTGATTTGGCTTTGGCTGACTGGATAGCGCAACAGTTAGATATAGATATTGATGGTAACTCGGTATCTCGCTATTTGATGGAAAAATCAAAACAAGCGAAAGAAGTGTTAAGTGGTGCTGACGAAGCGACCATTGATCTTGAAATAAAAGGGCGTAAGCAGTCCATTACCGTGACGAGAGCAAAGTTTGATGAATTGGTCTCGCCTCTGGTTAAGCGTACTATCCGTGCCTGCCGTAGGGCGTTGAAAGATGCATCGGTTGAAGCTGAAGATGTGCTTGAGGTTGTGATGGTGGGCGGCTCAACTCGTGTGCCATTGGTGCGGGAAGAGGTAAAGCAGTTTTTTGCACGTGAACCTCATATAAAAATAGATCCAGACTGCGTTGTTGCGGTTGGTGCGTCTATTCAAGCAGATGTGTTGGCAGGTAATAAGCCTGATAGTGGTATGTTGTTGCTGGATGTTATTCCTCTCTCTCTGGGTATTGAGACTATGGGGGGGTTAACGGAAAAGATTATACATAGGAATACATCTATTCCTGTTGCGCGCGCTCAAGAGTTTACCACGTATCAAGATGGCCAGACGGCGATGGCGATTCATGTTGTTCAGGGTGAGCGTGAGTTGGTATCGGATTGTCGTTCTTTAGCGCGGTTTGTTTTGCGCGGTATACCGCCGATGGCAGCAGGTGCTGCTAAGATTCGGGTTACTTATCAAGTGGATGCTGATGGTTTGTTGGGTGTGCATGCTAAAGAGCTTACCTCAGGTGTTGAGAGTAGTATTCAGGTTAAGCCTTCTTATGGTTTAGGTGATGTTGAAATTGCTGAGATGTTAAAATCGTCTTATTTAAATGCAGCTGAAGATAAAGATATGCGTGCATTGCGTGAACAGCAGGTGGATGCAGATCGATTAATTGTTTCTCTTCAGGATGCGTTAATTGCAGATGGCAAGCAATTGTTAAATCCTGATGAATACAAGTTGCTAGAAAGTGAAATTGAAAAGTTAATTGAGCTACGAAATGGTAGTGATCTGGTGGCTATTGAGCGAGGTGTTGCTGCCTTGTCAAAAGCTTCGGATGAATATGCCTCGCGTCGTATGGATCATAGCATCCAAAAAGCGTTGCAAGGACACAGTATTGATGAACTTGGGGAGAGTGAGTGATGCCGCAGATTATCTTTCTGCCACACGATGAATTATGTCCTGAAGGTAAGGTGATTGACGCTGAACCAGGGGTTACGGTCTGTGATGCTGCGCTTGCTCATGGAATTGAGATTGAGCACGCTTGTGAAAAATCTTGTGCTTGTACAACTTGTCACGTGATTGTGCGTGAGGGGTTTGATTCCTTAGAGGAATCTGATGAGCTTGAGGATGACATGTTAGATAAAGCTTGGGGGTTAGAGCCTGAGTCTCGTTTAAGTTGCCAAGCGGTTGTAGCTGATGAAGACTTAGTGGTCGAAATTCCTAAGTATACAATTAATCAGGTTTCTGAACGTCACTAAAGGGATTGATATGAGTCTTAAGTGGGTAGATGTATTAGATATCGCGATTGAATTATCAGAGAAATATCCTGAGCAAGACCCTATGGCAATTGGCTTTCCTGACCTTTATCAGAAGGTAATGGATCTTGAAGAATTTGATGATGATCCTGATCGTTGTGGAGAGAAAATTCTAGAAGGGATTCAAATGGCCTGGATAGAAGAGATGGATTAATTTCCAGCTTATGATGAAAACCCGGTTATGCCGGGTTTTCTTGTTTTTTAATGGCTGTTTTCTGGCGCCGCTCTAGCGTATAATTGCGCGCTGGATTTTTGTAGGGGTCATCCGAAAGCCTTATTGCAGTTTGTCGATTGTTTTATATCGGTTAACTATACGGTGTAACAGAACTGTAAGGGTTTTCAGATAATTCTTTTTGTTTTATTTTATTTTGGAGCTTTAAACATGGCACTTGAACGTACGTTTTCAATTATTAAGCCGGATGCAGTTGCTAAGAATGTTATTGGCAAAATCGTTTCTCGTTTCGAGTCTAACGGTCTTAAAATTGTTGAAATGCAACTAAAGCAGCTTTCTAAAGAAGAAGCTGAAGGTTTTTATGCAGAGCATAAAGAGCGTCCTTTCTTTGGTGATCTTGTTGAATTTATGACTTCAGGTCCTGTTGTTGTTCAGGTTCTTGAAGGCGAAAATGCAATTGCATTAAATCGTGAGCTTATGGGTGCTACTAACCCTCAAGAAGCTGCTGAAGGTACTATTCGTCGTGATTTTGCACAATCTATTGATGCAAATGCGGTACATGGTTCTGATTCACCAGCGTCTGCTGAGCGCGAAATCGCTTACTTCTTCGGTAAGTAATTACCGTCCAGACCGCTTATGACTTTAGTTATGAGTGGTCTATTGATCTACCCCCAATTATGAGCACTGTCATCTATGACTGAATCCACCAAAAAAGTTAATTTACTGGGCATGTCACCTGCAAAGCTGGAAGCTTTTTTTGAAGAGATAGGCGAAAAAAAATTCCGTGCAACTCAAGTGATTAAATGGATTCATCAGCTTGGAGTGTCTAGCTTTGAAGAGATGACTAATATTAGTAAGGCTTTACGCATTAAGCTTGAAGAAGTAGCGGAAATTCGAGAGCCTGAAGTTTTGTTAGAAAAAGTCTCGAAAGATGGCACTAAGAAATGGATTATCCGTACAGAAAGTGGCTCTAGTGTCGAGGCAGTATTAATACCCGATGGTGAGCGAAAAACACTTTGTGTATCATCTCAGGTTGGTTGCTCCTTAGATTGTAGTTTCTGTTCGACGGGTAAACAGGGGTTTAATAGTAACCTCACCGCTGCAGAAATTATTGGGCAACTGCGTATAGCTATTCGGTCATACGGCGATTACAACACTACATCTCAGCGTGTCGTGTCTAACGTGGTTATGATGGGTATGGGTGAACCTCTGATGAACTTTGACAACGTAGTTGATGCTATGACGTTGATGATGGAGGATAATGCTTACTGCTTATCGAAAAGGCGTGTTACTTTGTCAACTGCAGGCGTTGTTCCCGCAATTGATAAACTGGCTGAAGTGACTGATGTCTCTTTAGCTGTTTCTATACATGCGCCGAATGATGATTTACGTGATATTCTCGTGCCTATTAATAAGCGTTATCCTATTAATGATCTGGTTGATGCATGTAATCGTTATTTGGGTAAGCTTAGTGATAAAAGGGTTATCACTGTTGAATATACATTGATTAATGGGGTGAACGATAAACCGGAGCACGCTAAGCAGTTGTTGAAAGTTTTGCGCCGTATGCCATCGAAGTTAAATATTATACCGTTCAACCCATTCCCAAATTCAGGCTATGAACGCCCAACAGAAGAAAGAATTCTGGCATTTAAAGAGATAATCGTTCATGGTGGCATTGTTACAACGGTAAGGCGTACACGTGGTGATGAAATCGATGCTGCTTGTGGTCAATTGGTTGGTCAAGTTGCAGATAGAACACGGCGTAGCCAAAAATATATACCTGTAGTTCAAGAAGGGCGTGAGTAAACGTCATCGCTAACAATAAGAGGGAAGAAAAGCGTGAGAGGAATCAAACTGGTACTCGCTCTATTTATGGTGCTAGTCGTCGTAGGTTGTACGACAAAAGGTTCCCAGCCAGAGAGTAATAATGCGGTTGCTCATGAAGCTTATTCTCGATTGGGATTTCAGTACCTTCAAAATGGCGATACGGTAACTGCAAAACAATCATTTCAACGTGCTATAGAGCTTAATAGTGGTTACGCTGAAGCATATAATGGATTAGCTCTGACCTTTCAGTTAGAAGGTGATAGTGAGCTGGCCGAGACATATTTCCGCAAAGCCATTGCTGTCGCGCCAGATTCGGCCATGGTTCATAATAATTTTGGTGCTTTTCTCTTTTCCAATGAGCGTTACGCTGAAGCTTGTGACGAATTAGCGAGAGCGACTGAAGATCCTTTCTATAAATTACGATCTCAAGCGTTTGAGAATTTAGGGCGTTGTTATCGTCTATTAGATCGTAAAGAAGCTTCTATTCACGCATTTAAGCGTGCTCTTCAAGTCACAGCAAATCGGCCGGTATCCTTAGTTGAGTTATCAGAACTGTATCTGCTTGAAGGTAATTACTTAGAAGCTGAAAATTACTTTGATCGATTTCTTGCTTTGGTAGAGAATCGACGTGTTGATCATTATGCGAAAAGTCTTTGGGTGGGTATTCGTTTGGCTCGTCATAATAGAGAGGCAACCCGTGCGGCGACTTTTGCTTTAATCCTTAAAAACCTTTATCCGAATTCAGAAGAGTATCGTCAGTATGAGGAGTCTGCGCGTTGAACAGTGAAGAACAAGAGTGTCAACCTGAATTACTGGCAGAAGAGTGGGGGGCGCGCCTGACATCTGCTCGTGAATCTCGTTCTATTTCTATAGAACAAGCGGCTGCAGATTTGAACTTGCCAGCCGAGTACCTTAGCTGCATTGAGGCTGGGAGTTTGAAAGGCTTGCCAAGCATGGTATTTGCTAAAGGTTATATCCGTGCGTATCTCAAAATGCTTGGCATGGAGGATATAGATGTACGGGTTGCGGAGTTTGTCGCAATTCATGGTGAAGGTTCGAGTAAAGGGGCTATTCGCCCTGTTAGTCGTGTTCGCCAGCAGGTTAAAATGGGCGATCCTTTGATGAAGCTCTTTACATGGGTTTTTGTGTTGGCGATCTTAGGTGTCTCCTTTTGGTGGTGGCAGACCCAATATGGTGGTTCATTAGACTTAGCATCATCTACAGAAAGCGAAACGACAGAAATAACGGATCCCTCTTCGCAGGCGGGTGATGTCACTGTGCTGGAAGATGGTACGGCTGCATTGGCGTTACCTATGTTAGATGATAGCCCTCTAGATGAAAGCGTAGATAACAAACCTAGTGCTGCACAGGATGAGGAAACTCAGCCAGAGCTTTCTGCAGAGGAACAAGAGAAGCTGCAGCAAGCGATAGATGAAAATAGAGCCTCTACTGAGGTGAGTGTCGAAAACTCTAATCAAAGCGCTGATAGCAATGCTGAAATTACAGTCTCTGCTGATTTTGTAGCGGAGTGCTGGGTATCTATACAGGATGGTGACGGTAAAAAGTTATTTAATAACTTAAGAGGCAAAGGTCAGAGTGTTAGTGTGACCGGTAAGCCTCCATTGAACGTTCTTATTGGTGCAGCCGATGCAGTAGGTAACTTCACCTACAATGGTAAGTCGTTTGATTTGACGCCCTATAGTAATAAAAATGTAGTTCGTGTGAATCTTCCTATTTCCGAATAAATTATAGTTGTGTGAGTTGTTGTTTTGGCCAAAATTAAAGCCATTCGCGGGATGAACGATATCCTGCCTGATCAGTCGCCAGTGTGGCAGTATCTTGAAAGCACCGTTAAAAATGTCCTTTCCGCTTATGCTTATAGTGAAGTTCGTATGCCTATTGTTGAGCAAACGAACTTGTTTAAGCGCTCCATAGGTGAGGTGACTGATATTGTTGAAAAAGAGATGTATACCTTTGAAGATCGAAATGGAGAAAGTTTAACGCTTCGGCCAGAAGGAACGGCCAGTTGTGTGCGTGCGGCAGAAGAGCATGGTCTGCTGTTTAATCAGATGCAACGTTTTTGGTATCAAGGCCCAATGTTTCGCTATGAAAGGCCTCAGAAAGGTCGATATAGGCAGTTTCATCAGATTGGTGTTGAAACGTTCGGTATGCCTAATGCAGATATTGATGCCGAAGTGATTTTATTAAGCGCGCGCTTATGGAAAGAGTTAGGTTTATTAGACTCCGTTTCCCTTCAGTTGAATTCATTGGGGAGTAATGAAGCACGTGCTGAATATAAAGAAGCATTGGTTGCATTTCTTAGTACGCATAAAGAACAGTTAGATGAAGATAGCCTTCGTCGCTTAGATTCTAATCCATTGCGGATTCTTGATAGCAAGGCGCCTCAGACCCAGATGCTTTTGAATGATGCGCCAGTATTAAGCGATTATTTAGATGCTGAGTCGCGAGAGCATTTTCTGGAATTGACGTCGATATTAGATGCAGCAGGTATTGTGTATGAGATTAACCCTCGTTTAGTGCGTGGGCTGGATTATTATTGCAAAACTGTATTTGAGTGGGTAACTGACAAATTAGGTGCTCAAGGTACAGTGTGTGCTGGCGGTCGTTATGATGGCCTAGTGAAGCAATTGGGTGGTCGACCAACGCCCGCTGTTGGTTTTGCCATGGGTGTTGAGCGTCTAATTTTATTACTTGAAACATTGGAACTCATACCTGAAAAGGTGCGTTTGCCGTTTGATCTTTATGTGGCAGCAGAAGAAAAAGGGTTGCAGTCTCAGGTTGTACTTTTAGCTGATCGTTTACGTGATCAGTGTCCAGATTTAAGGGTTCGGGTCCATTGTGGTGGATTGAAAAATATTAAACAGAAAGCACAACAATCAGGTGCGCCTATTGTTCTGTTGGTAAAAGAGTCTGATAATCAGCAGCTTTGCGGTACAATCTGGCACCAAGAAGAACCAGTGTTTGATCTAACTGAATCTCAAATACTAGAAACGATTACTAAATGCCATAGCGCATAATCTAAATTTATTGAATTTGAACATAGGCACAGGAGTTTAAGGTGGCAGAGCTACGCACCGAAGAAGAACAAATCCAGGCGCTAAAGTCGTGGTGGGATGAGAATGGGAAATCCTTGATTCTAGGGATTGTAGTAGCATTAGCGGCTGTTCTTGGCTGGAAAGGTTGGCAGCAGCAAGAAGCTGTTAAGGCTGAAAACGCATCTATTCTCTATCAGAATCTTTTAGACTCTGTTGTCGGTGCAATAGGGCCTCAGCAGGATGAAGCAAAGCTAGCAACAGCTAGTCATCTTAGTGGTCAGCTTAAGTCAGAATACGAAAGCACTGCATATGCTAATTATGCTGCGCTTATCATGGCTCGTGTTGCTGTTGAGCAAAGTCAGTTAGATAAGGCAGTCGAAGAGCTTGATTGGGTTTTAACCCATCAGCCAACAGAATCCATGTATGTTCTAGCTAGTATGCGGAAAGCACGTGTGATTGCTGACCAAGGTGATGCTAGCAAAGCAATTAGCATAATCGATAGCATTCCAACTGCGGGTTATGATGTCAGTTTGAATGAGTTGAAAGGTGATCTTTATCTCTCTAAAGGTGATAGAGCTAAAGCTAAAGCAGCGTATGAATCTGCATTGAATGCTTCCGCTGTAGGCAGTCGTCCTTTGTTAGAAATGAAGTTGAATGATCTCGCTGCACAGGAGAGTTAAATGAAAAGTCTATGTCGTCTAGCTGCAGTTAGTATCGCATCTATTCTTATCGCTGGTTGTGGCTTTTGGGGTGATGATGGCGAAGAGGTTGAAGCTAATCCCTTAGTATCCTTTGATGCTGAAAAGAAAGTATCTGTATTGTGGTCCGCTTCCGTAGGTTCAGGGTTAGGTGAGAAGTATCATCAAGTCAGGCCTGTGATTGATGGAGAGCATATATATGCAGCCGACAAAGATGGATCTGTTTTTGCGTTTGATCTGGAAACGGGTAATAAGGTTTGGGAAGTTGAATTAGAAACGACAGTGATTGGCGGTGTCGGTGCCGGTTTTGGTCGAGTCGCTGTTGCTAATGATGAAGGTGAAGTTGTTGTTCTTTCGGGTGATGGTGGCGCTGAATTATGGCGTGCTAATGTCAACTCTGAAGTGAGTGCAGCGGCTCAGTTTAATGAAGAGTTAGCCGTGTTTCAGCTAATTAATGGCAAGGTCATTGCATTTGATATTTCAACGGGTGAGCAGCGCTGGTTGTATGACAGTCAAATTCCTCGTTTAACCTTGCGTGGTACAAGCTCTCCTATTGTTGCGAGTGATGTTACTTTTGCTGGTTTTGCTAGCGGTAAGCTGGTTGCTATCGATAATGCTAAAGGTGTAGCAATCTGGGAAAGCCGAGTGGCTTTACCGCAGGGCCGCTCAGAATTAGAGCGTATGGTAGATATTGATGGACGTCCATTGTTAGTTGACCGTATGCTTTACGTATCTAGTTATCAAGGACGTTTGGTTGCGATTAATCCATTCCGTGCTCAGGTTGTTTGGGCTCAAGATGTATCGAGCTATCATTCATTGGCGGCAGGTTTTGGTAATGTCTACGTCAGTGAGGCTGATGATGCTGTTCAGGCCTTCGATCGTGCAAGTAGTGCGAGTGTTTGGCGTCAAGCTGAGCTGGCTAACAGAGGTATTACTGCGCCGGCAACTATAGGTAATGAAGTTGTAGTGGCTGATTTTGAAGGCTATCTACATTTTATGTCTCAGACTGATGGGCATTTTGTGGCAAGACATAAAGTAGACTCTTCTGGTGTTTATGGCGATATGATTGTCAAAGATGATGTTCTGTATGTGCTGACAAACAGCGGCCGCTTGGCTGCGTTGAGCGTACAGTAATTTAAATTGTTCGATTCTGACGGCTATTTGCTTTGCAATTAGCCGTCGTTTTGTTTTTACCTGCATAGTGCAGGAGTAGGGTTCATGCTTCCGGTAATTGCTCTTGTTGGTCGACCGAATGTCGGCAAATCTACATTATTTAATCGTCTAACTAAATCAAGAGATGCGTTAGTGGCTGATTTGCCAGGGCTGACGCGTGATCGAAAATATGGTGAAGGCCAGCTAGGCGAAGATCAAGACTACATCGTGATCGATACAGGTGGTATCACAGGTGATGAGCAAGGTATAGATTATGAGATGGCTAAGCAGTCTCTTCAAGCCATTGATGAAGCGGATATAGTCTTGTTTTTGGTGGATGGTCGTGCCGGTCTGAATCCTGCGGATGAAGTTATCGCCAATTATTTACGAAAAATAGATAAACCTTGTCATTTGGTTGTTAATAAAACAGATGGTTTAAATCCAGATGTTGTTATTGGTGACTTCTTTTCTATAGGTTTAGGTCATCCATTAGCGATTGCGGCTGCGCACGGTCGTGGCGTTACCTCATTGATTGAATATGTACTGGAAGAACTTCCTGAATTGAGTGAAGAGTCATTGGAGATGATGGCTCAAGTACAAAAAGGAATTAAGATTGCTGTTGTTGGTCGACCGAATGTTGGTAAATCAACCTTAGTTAATCGCTTGTTAGGAGAGGAGCGTGTTGTCGTTTTTGATAAAGCGGGGACTACACGCGATAGCGTCTATATACCTTATGAGAGAGATGGTCGAAACTACACGCTAATTGATACGGCAGGTATACGACGTCGTAAGAATATTCGTGAAGCGGTAGAAAAATTCTCAATAGTTAAAACACTTCAAGCGGTTAAAGATGCCCATGTAGTTGTTATGGTGATTGATGCTCGAGATGGTATCACTGAGCAAGATATGCATATGCTTAGTTTTGTTATTGATACTGGACGCTCATTGGTTATCGCGTTGAATAAATGGGATGGTATGAGTGCTGATGAAAAGGAAGAGGTTAAAGAACAGATTGAGCGAAAATTAGAGTTTGCTGAGTTTGCTCGTATGCACTTTATCTCAGCGCTTCATGGTAGTGGCGTTGGTAATATGTATGACTCTGTTGAAGAGGCTTATGATTGTGCAATGGCTAAGTGGTCGACCAGTAAGTTGACGCGTCTTTTAGAAGATATAGTTGCGGATCATCAGCCTCCGGCCATTAATAATCGGCGTATTAAGCTACGTTATGCTCATCAGGGCGGTTCAAACCCTCCAATTATTGTTATTCATGGTAATCAGACGAAATCACTTCCTGGCTCTTATAAACGTTATTTAGAAAATAAGTTTATTAAAGTGTTGGCGATTAAAGGCACACCTATTCGATTTGAGTTTAAATCGAGTGATAATCCATTTGAGGGTAAGGTGAACCCATTGAGTTCACGACAGCTTGCGAAGAAAGAACGTTTCAGAGATCACGTTAAGCAGTTGAAAAAAATGAACAAGAAGAAAAAAGCCAAACGATGAGCTTGGCGCATAATGCCCATTTACCTATAGGTGTTTTTGATTCGGGTGTGGGCGGATTAACGGTGCTTAATGCTATTCGTCAGCGTTTACCTAATGAGAATCTCATCTATTTAGGCGATACAGCCCGTGTTCCTTATGGGACGAAAAGTGCATTATCTGTAACCCGCTATGCAGAACAAGCAGCCAAAGCCTTAATGGAACGTAAAATAAAGATGCTAGTTATCGCTTGTAACACGGCATCCGCGGTGGCTATTGAGCCGCTTCAATATTTATATCCAGATATTCCTGTGATTGGTGTTATTGGTCCAGGTGCCGACGCTAGCTGTGATGCCACCCAAAGTCAGCATATAGGTGTGATTGCTACAGAAGGTACCGTTAATAATCAGGCATACCAAAATGCAATATTAGAGCGGTTGCCTAGTGCTTCTGTTGTTGCTCACCCCTGTTCATTATTTGTTGCGCTTGCTGAAGAAGGTTGGCATAAAGGTGATCTCGTTAAGCAAATAGCTGAAGCTTGTCTTGAACCGTTCAGACATGCTGATCATGCAATGATCGATACGCTAGTATTAGGCTGTACGCATTTCCCGGCATTAAAGGAAGTAATTGGGGAGGTGATGGGTGACGCGGTCAGCTTAGTTGATTCGGCAGAGGTAACGGCCCAGGAGGTCGCTAATCGGTTGCAAATAGATGGTTTGTCAAATACACGGATGGTTAAAGGAGATGTTCAATTCTTAGTAACCGACGGGCCTACCCGTTTTGCGCGTGTGGCCCAGCATTTTTTCTCAGATCCTATTCCTGGCTCAGAAATACAATTGGTTGATATACAGCACTTTGCCCATTAAAGCGTTTTTGAGTCGTTTACCTTAATGGCGTCTATATAATAGCCCCGCCTTATGACATGTTTGCATGTTTTTCTCTGTTCTTAGGTAAGGCGCTAATGTCAAATTGACTATTCAGCAATCAATTTCGCCCCGATTTCCGCTTAATCTCACTTTTTTGCCTTTATTTCACAGTTTTTTAGTTTTGCCTGTTGACGTTGTTTGGGAAGTGTC
>NZ_LUTR01000036.1 GCF_001597725.1 Neptuniibacter marinus | reverse complement strand
GTCACCGCCAGAGCGACAAAAAAGGGACCCTCAGATGAGGATCCCTTTATGATTAAAAAATTGTGGGACAGCAGTGCGCCCAAGGGCGTGTTTTTTTGTTTAAGCGCTTTACGCTTAACCTATAGGCGCTTAGCCCGTGCGCGAAAGAGGGCTTATTTAAAGAGGTTTTATTTCTCTACGGGTATTGAGGGTGTGCGCGTAGGAGGCCTCATGTATTGACGGTATAACGGGGAAGGCGATAGCATGCTCTTATGCTATTTTTATATAGGACATTCCATCCGTTAGAATGTTATGTAAGGATAGTAGGACAACTCTGTAATTTTCTCCATGGATGAGAAATCCTCTAGCAAGGAAAGCTGACGAAATTCAATACGTCACAATACTTTTTAATACCCTTTCTTGGAGATATATGACAACTTGACGTGTTTAATCGAGATAATCGGTTATGTTTTAGCTATTAGAAATAAGGATTATCGATGAATGGTGATTGGGGACCTGTAATCGTTATTAAGGGCGATCATAAAGGTAAAATTGGGTATTACGATGACTCTCTGTTTTCTGATGAAGAAAATATTGACCCCGACTTCTGGGATAGTGACTCATGGAGAGACGTAGAGGGTGTCGAGGAAGAAAACTTAAAAGCATTAGATGTAGCTATCGTTACTTCGGCGACTTATTCATAGCTAAAGGGTACTACTTGCTGCCACATGATTATATTAGAGCGGTTACAACAGACGATCTAATGAAAAGGCGTGAAGAGCTTCATGATTTGTGTGGTCGGTTTGCAAGAATACGAGATCCAGATTTAGACGTTGAACCTGAAGAGGAGGATTCATTCTTAAGAGAATTACACTACGTGGATTCAACATTAGTTGATCGCATGATTGAGGCAAGGTATTCAAACGTGGAAAACGGGGCAAGCATTTTCATTTCACATTCATCTGAAGATAAGCCATTTGCAAGATGGGTTGCTACTGATCTTAAAGCTTCCGGGCACAAGCCTTGGCTTGATGAGTGGGAGATCAACGTAGGTGAATCAACTCCGGCGAAAATATCTCTGGGTGTCAAAGAAGCTGATTTCGTCATTGTGATTCTGTCAGAAAATTCGATTAACTCAAACTGGGTCGAAAGAGAGTGGCAAAATAAATACTGGGACGAAGTAAGTAGTGGAAATATACATGTTCTTCCAGTTCTATATAGAGATTGTGAAATACCAGAATTATTGAAAACAAAAAAATACGCTGACTTTCGTAATAGTTACAATGATGGTTTGGAAGATGTGTTATCAGCTATCAATCATCTTGTTCCGAGCGTTGAATAATTCTAACAGCGCATGTTGCCGGACTGGTTTTCCGTTCAAAACCAGCCGCAAATGCGAGCGTTACATTCCTTTAGAGCGTGTCTTACATATAATGTAATTCTATACTTATTTCTAGAAGTGATACTGTTTCCTGACAGAAGACCCACTCAATATCAATTAGTTCTCGCGGCCGATGTCATATAACTAGGTAAGACTATGATATTTTTATGGCATATAATTCACTTGAATGATATTGCTTTAAATCCTTGTATTTGTTGCCTTTGAAGAACTTTCATGTCATTTTTAATATTCTACTAATGTCACTTAATGGGAGTTATTTGTGAGTCTTGATATCAATTCCTTTAGTCTTTGGCCAATTTCTTACGATAGTCCAGTTGTTGATCTAGGCTTCGAGCTTGAGGAACTTAGGGCTTACAGGCCTCACGGGACTACACCAGACTGGCTTTTTTTCCAGCTCAAAGACATTCTACATTCTGCAGAAAGTTTGATGTCCCTTCGGCTTGAGGGCAATACAACAGAGATAGTTGAGTACGCTCAAGCTAGGCAATGTGGTGATTTTGTAAAGGAGCCGATTAAAGAGATTTCCAATTACGAGAAGGCCTTAACGCATACTATGAGACATCTCGAGAACGAGGGTGACATAGACGGAGATCTTATATGTACACTTCACGAAATTGTTGTGGATGGACTGACACCTGTACAAGCTGGAGGTGATGGTGATATGCATCCAGGTCAATATTCATTTATCAAGGAGGAAGGGGTCAGACGTGTAGGGAGTGAAACAACAGGAAAATATCACTATCCGCCTATTTTTCCAGACAATGCAAAATACATGCAACGTTTATTTGAATTTATCGAAACAGATCATGGAAAGAAATATGATGCAATAAAGATAGGACAGGCACATCAACATTTTGCTTGGATTCATCCGTTCAACAATGGAAATGGTAGGGTTGGGCGATTACTTACTCATGCTATGTTGATCAAAGCTAATTTTAGTGTCGCAGGGTTACTTACCCCATCGTCTATCTTTTGTGGAGATAGATCTGAATACAACGCTCGCTTGTCTGCTTGTGATGACCTATCAAATAATATTTCCAAGGAGGAGTGGCTTATATATGTACTGGGTGGAATAGTTAAGGAGTTCAAAAAAGTTACTAATCTTATGGACTTTGACTTTGTTAAAAAGAAGATCCTACTCTCGGCAATCGATGGAGCCTATGAACACGGGAAAATTGAGCAGAATGATCATAAGATTTTGAAATGTGTATATCATTTGGAAAGTTTCAAGACTGGTGACACCGCAGACCTTGAGCTCGCCTCGGCATATAGATCAAGATTACTTGGCGGTATGCTCGAAAAAGGGCTGATTAAGAAAAAAGCAGAAAAAGGTCGTATCTATCAGGTTAATTATCTTCATCCGCAGCTTATGTATGGGGTGCTCAAAGCACTTGAGTATCAAAGGATGTTGCCTCCGCCTGACAAAATGCTTGCTAGAGCAATTAGTAAGGAGCGAACTAAATTCAAATGAAAGTGTTTTTTTGTTTAAGGGCTTAAAATAAGCTTTTAACTTATTGGCGCTTAGCCCGTGCGCGAAAGAGGGCTTATTTGGAGCCGCTTTTTTCTCTACGGGAGTGCTATGTTTAATAGTGTGCGTGTAATGGTCACGTATTGACGGTAAAGCGGGGAAAGCGATAGCATGCTCTTATGCTATTTTTATAGAGAACATTCCATCGGTTAGACTTTTATGCAGGGCTAGTAAGGCAACGATGTAATGCTCATCCATGGATGATATATCCTCGAGCAAGGAACGCTAATGAAATTCAATACATCACAATACTCTTTTAATATCCTTTCTTGGAGATATATGAGAACTTGTCGTGTTTAATCGCGACAATCTGTCATATATTTAGCTGTTATACAGGAATGTGCCGAGATGCAATATGATATCGAACTCCTAGTTTTTGATGATCTTGATGAATATATAGATATTCTGTACGTGTATCCTAGGTCTGATTGTCGATATCAGAAGTCATTGGCATGTATGGCTCAGTATTTTAGAAGAGAGTTTAAGTATGATTTTCCGGGTTATCATATTAGTGATCATCCTGATGATTGTGTCGGTGTTTTATTTTGTGAAAGAGCTATGGATTTGGTCGAGGAGTTAGATCACTATCCTAATCGAGTTATAGGTGGTGCTTGTTTTTGGGGTGGTTTAGATGATGGCTATACCCTAGATTGGATTTGGTTACATCCGTTTGCCAGAAATAGAGGGAATTTAAAAAGCAGATGGAGTGAGCTAAAGCAACGGTTTGGAAAGTTTGGAATATCTCCGCCAGTATCATATAGCTTTGAGAATTTCCTCAAAAAATATGCATAACAAAAAAGGCATCCGACATATACTTCGCGACTACTTTGAATGCTAAGCAGCTATAGAAAGAAAGGAGCTAATTTTGGCAAAGCTATCGCTATCACATTATTCTCCTAAGTTTACTAACAAAGCGTGGGCTGAGAGTGGTGACTACATAAGTTAAAGGAGTTAGGTCTTACATCGTGCATGTTGAGATAAGTTATTCTGCAGTGAGTCGAAGAATAGCAACTACCGCACAATGCAAGAGCTGACTCTTGGTTTAGCTATCAATAATCTAACAAGCAAAAGGTACGGGGTGCTGCGCACCCGTGCTTTGAGCGTTGGTAAACAGGGAGTGTTAATAAGTGATGGAAGTTGTCCCTAAAATTGCAGATATAAAGACGTTAAGGGAATTGAGTAAGGTGTTGATAATACCGTTATTCGTTACTGCTTATTTATCTCAGTCAGGTTTTAGTATTTTTGGCCTTTCGGTACAGGAGGGAGAAAGTATTGGAATTCAACTCTTTCAGTTCATTGCTGTTTTTAGTGTATCAGTGGTCACTATAGGTTTTAGTGCTTGGGGAATACACGATCTCCTATTACTACTGCATATTTTCACACATGAAATGGCTCTCAAAATATTATCGTTATTCGCTCTTAGCTTTGGTTTGCTTGGCTTGTTTGGGCATGAAGTTCCGCTCATAAGTAATCTTAGTGTCTTATGGTTTTATACTTCTCTAGTCTGTGGCTTTTACTTTTTGGCCAGGGCGGCAGATATTGAGCAATTATTTACATAACAAGAAAAGCCAGCCGACGCATTCTGCGCGGCAGCTTTAAGCGTTAGTATTTCTGAGGTCTTACAGAAAACATATCTTTTGTATAAGTGCAGGCCAATTAATCGTAAAAAAAAACAGAAAGGAAGAGGTCAGGTCTTGCAGCATGCATGTTGATTGCTGGGATTAAAGGAGTCAGCTAATATTCCTACAAACCGCATTGGATGCATCGATACTGAAATTAAAAACAGTATCATGTGTACTTGGTCTGCTAGCTCTCAGCAGCGGGTCAGCGGTCGCAGAAGATTATGCCGATCTATGCGGAAGAATATTGAAGGCGTGAACCTAGCGATGCCGAAGGATGAGGTTCAGTTAGCTTTGGCAAGCGGTGGTTACGAAAAAGCCGCTGATAGTGACGATAGTAAGAAGAAAAAACAGAATCGGCCCGAATCCGTACAATCGTTGCTCTTTCAAACTGAAGACCGGCAACCCAATGCAGATTTCATCCGTTCTGTAAGTTGGAAGCGTACTCTTTCTACCGGACGTAATACAATCTATGCTACCTATGTTGCGCCAACCGATCCGGCTCGATTGGAAGCCTATGAAGCGTTCTGGCGTTCTAAGATAACCGATTATTGCATGCATGAGATCGACACATTACGTGCGACATCCTCAGCTCAGAGTGTTTCGAAAGTGTCGAGAATGAACCCGAATCCCATATCACCTATGCATGAGTTTTGCGAGAACGCCCTGCAGGGAGCGTTTCGTACTAACGGTATAGGCCATGCTCAGACACCTCCAGATGCATTGCATATCACCGATGCACAGGGCTGCAGAGTTTTTTATAGAAACGTTAACCTTCGGGGTTTTACTTCTGCTATTCATAATAGGTCTTGAGCACTCACAACAGGGTCAGGTCTTGCATCGTGTATATTGGTTACTAATACTTAGCTAGGTCCATATTTTTGTAAGTTGATTTATTGTTATTTTTGACAAACTTTCACAAGGCGTGTGAATTATGTCACGATCGCTAAGAAGTGACTTTTTAGGTGCGTTACATCGCTTAACTTCCATAGGTCATGAGCACTCTGCAAGACCTGACCCTTAAGTTCTTAAAATGATCATATGGGATTGGCCTCCACGGTATTGCTCCAGGTTAAGCCATTAACAGCAACGTAACGAATAGATGATTAATAATAAGGTCTAACTATGCCTGGTGCATTTGCACATATTACAGCGGTTAATTTCGCACTCAGTAATACAAACCTCAACAAACTAGATATGCCTAAGAGGGCAAAGTTAATCCTAAGTAGAAATCAAAAGTTTATTGAGTTGGGTTGTGTCAGCCCTGACTATCCCTATTTGATGTTAATAAGCTCAGCTCAAAGAGCGTGGGCAGATAAGATGCATTATGAAAAGGTAGGCTTTTTAATAAAAAAAGCAATTCTGCTTGTGAAAGTGCTACCTAGTAAAGAGCAAGAGAAAGCGTTTTCTTGGCTGTGTGGTTTTGTTGCCCATGTTATAACTGATATTACAATTCACCCTGTGATTGAGCTGAGAGTTGGGCCTTATAAGGAGAATGCAAAAGAGCACCGGATCTGTGAAATGAATCAAGATGCATATATCTGGCCAACGCTGAACTTAGGTAAGATCGGTTATGCCGATAGAGTTAGAGATAATATTGGTGCCTGTAATGATGCTCATCATCCATCGGATTTAGATAAAACCATCACGACGTTATGGGGAGACTGTTTAACGGAGCTCTTTCCTGAAAAAGCGAATGCTACACCGCCAGATATTAATGGTTGGCATAAAGGTTTTCAGTTCATAGTGGATAACGCCGACGAAGGTTATCGGCTTTTTCCTTTTGCTCGGCATGTTGCGGCGAAACAAGGGTTAGTTTATCCCAGTCAAGACGCCATCGATCTTTCTTATATTAAAGCTTTAAAAACACCTGATGGAGTCGCCGATTACGATTTTATTTTCGAACGTGCTGTTGAAAACGTTAGGGAATACATTTGCTGTTTGGCTAATGCTGTTTTTGATGAGGGGAGTGTGGATATGTTCTTAAACTGGAATTTAGATACCGGCCTCTGCGAAGACGGAAATTTAACTGCTTGGAATAACATATGAAACTGCTATTTTTTATCATTGTATCTGTGCTAATCCTTGGATGCTCCACATCTAACCCTTATAACGATGAAAAAATGTATGACTTAGCGTCACAATTTAAAGACCTGTCTCAAACGGTTGATGGTTCTATTAAATTTGGAGAGGTTGCGATTGAAAATGGTCATCAAGCCTTAGAACGTGTTTCGATTGAGCAACCGGATAAGGTTGCCCCTTTTGCCGAATATATCATCAAAGTTGAAGTGCAAGGTGACAATGCGGTGCTTCTATTGTGCGATGAGGATATTGCCCTTATAGAAGATGCCGGCTGTAATGCCATACTTGATAAAGTCTATTGGCAAGCGCTTAATCCTAATAGTTGTGTGATCACATTAGATAGTCACCAGCTCTGCAAATAGAGAGTGGGGCGCTAGGGTGCGTCTTACCTAGTGCTTATCTGACTTTTTTCTTGTCGCTTGCACCTCGTGAGCGAAAGGTTCAGTGTAATGGTAGGAGCTTAGGTCGTAGCTTTATTGCAACAGCTGTTATGGCTGTTGTAGCGAAAGAGAAACAGACTCTGCATCATTTTTTTATGATGAAATAAAATACTTTATAAGGACTGACTTGTAACTAACTGATTTCAATCGTTATACATGGTGATTAGGTGTAACGGTCTTTATTTTTATCTAATTGGCACTGTCTCTGCAATTTCATATCAGAACGCTTAATGCCCTATAAAAAGGGTAATGAATAATTAACTATAAGCAGGCTGTGTTATGAATTTAAAAATAGGAATAGGTTTTGTCTCGGCGATGGTTTTTTCTTTATCTGCTGTCGCAGGTTCTGAAGGTGTTTCTACTCAATATAAAGGTGGCTTTTATGATATG
This sequence comes from Neptuniibacter marinus, assembly GCF_001597725.1. Lineage (GTDB taxonomy): Bacteria > Pseudomonadota > Gammaproteobacteria > Pseudomonadales > Balneatricaceae > Neptuniibacter > Neptuniibacter marinus. The sequence goes on along the minus strand of NZ_LUTR01000036.1, from coordinate 12,624 downwards.
GCAGGTTATTTGAACAAGACGGCGGTTGTCGGTTCGGATCAGCCCAGAAAAGAGCCTATCAGCATCAAAGGTGGTCCATTCGATATGAATGGTTATCTAAACCTGGTGACTACTTCTACACCTTCAGCCTTGGCCCATAATAAACTCGCTCAGGTTGCTACAGTCAATATGCATGCGAATCCGAATCTGTTATTTGTGCCTAAGAGCTCAGGCCGTAACCTGTAAGAGTTGTTTATAGACACCGCCCCTCAATTCCCTTCAGTTAATCAAGTGCCTACCTTGTTTATGGGCGGGCATTTTTTATTTTATCTGAGGCAGCGGTGTTCTAAGGTCAAGGTATGGAGGTTAAGAGTGACATCTTTGATAGCGTCTCTCTGGACGTCCAACTGTGCCGTAGCTGACCTCTGCAGATAGTTCGGTACAACTAACCATATATTCCAAATAACGACGGGCGGTGGTACGGCTGGCCCCGATAATTTCACCGACCTCTTCGGCGTTTAGTGTACCGTCTCGTTCGGCAAAAACCTTATACACATTATCTAGAGTGATCGCATCAATTCCTTTAGGTAAGCGTATGCTTTCCTGTGTAGTGGAATCTTGAGTGTTGCTGCGAGGTAGTACTCGATCGACATCGCATTGGGCTAAGGTTTCTAGGGCGCGTAGCTTTTCTAGGTGTTGTTGGTAGTTGTGTAGCGTTTCTTGTAGCCGTTCGAAGACTAGCGGTTTAAGAATATAATCAAACACACCGCCATGGAGAGCTTCCCTAAGGGTATCGACCTCTTTTGCGGCGGTGATCATGATTACATCGATAGCATTGTTGCCTGCACGGATTTTGCGAAGAAGGTCAAATCCTGTGCCTGTTGGGAATTGGATATCCAGTAGTAAAAGGTCAGGTTGCATGATCTCGATGAGATCTTCCGCATCGGTTAGGCGATGGGCGATACCGATCAGTTCAAACCCCTCAATTCGTTCGAGAAAGCGCCGCTGAATTTCAGCAATTTGTGGATCATCTTCGGCAATGATTACTTTTATCATTAGTTATTCAATCCGTACTATTTTTTATTTTTAGGGATATAGACGGTAAAGCGGCTGCCACCATCAGAACTGCTCTCGATGGTGATTGTTCCATTAAGCTTATCAAGTAAGTTTTTCACCAAGTGTAGTCCATAACCGTGGCCATCGTTACTTTTGCTGCTGACGCCTTTTTCGAAAATTTTATCCTGCTGTTCTAGTGGGATACCTGGGCCTTGATCTTCAATTTCAAAAATCAGATCGTTCCCTAGATCGGTCATCGAGAGCTGTACTATACCTTCTCTAGCGTGATAGTTTAGAGTCGCTTCTAGAGCATTATCGATCAGGTTTCCGAGGATGCTGACTAATTGCTCTCGGGGGAGTTTATCGGGCAGACTGGTCATTTCACTTTCAGGGTCAATGACTAAGGATAGCCCCATCTCCCGTGCCCGATTATATTTGCCTAATAAGCATCCTGCTAATACTGGATCGGGTACCGCTTTCATCAGTAGTTTGATTAACGCTTGATGGCTTTGGGTTTCTTGCCCTATTAGCTGTAAAGCTTGATCGGTTGCGCCAATTTGAATAAGTCCGGCGATGGTGTGTAGTTTGTTGGAATACTCATGGGACTGACTGCGTAAAGTGTCCGCATATTGTTGAATCCTAGTCAGTTTTTGGCTGATCATATCCAGCTCATCTTTGCGTCGAAAACTGGATACCGCACCGATGATTGTATCGCCCTGTTTTAAGGGGAGACGGTTGGCAATAATACAGTGATCACCTCGCCAGACCTCGCTATCAAATTGAGGCTCACCGCTTTTTAGTACGCTCAGCATTGAACTGTCTGGCAGGATCTCATCGACTTTACGGCCGATCAGGTTGATGTCTTTAGGGAGTCCTAAGGTTTCAATAGCAGCCTGATTGATGGTGGTGATTTCACTGGCGTTGTTGATGGCAATAATACCTTCTCGGACAGATTCTAGTGTGGCGCGTTGTTCATCAAACAACCGGGCTATTTGTTCGGGTTCGAGTCCAAATATAGCGCTTTTAAAATGGCTAGCGAACCAGACGGCAATGACTGCGCTGAGCATAAAAGAGCAGAGAATGACTAAGATAAGTGTGAGCCGATAACGGTTGATAATCTGATTAACTCGGTCAAGATCGTAGCCAACAGAGATAATGCCTACAATATTGCCTTCTGGATTGATAATAGGGGTTTTTCCACGCATGGACCAACCGAGTGACCCCACCGCTTTAGCTATATATCCATATCCTTGAATCAGAGCTTGGGAGCCACTATCCCCATCATCGTCAGACATGGAATAGCCAATCTTCTCTGGTATCGGGTGTGCTAGGCGTATGCCTTTATTATCACCGATGACAACAAAACGTGCTCCTGTTGTTTTGGCTAAAGACAGGCTAAGAGGCTGTAAATAGTTGCTGTTTTTCTGTTCGACCGCCTCAGCAACATGGGGCATTACCGCAATTGTTTTAGCTACATCTAAGGCGCGTTGAGCAATCTGTTCATCGAGCGAGCGCTCTAGATAGTGAAGGGCAAATAGACCAATAAAGCCGGTCTGTATGAGCGCCATAATCCCAAGTATCAGGATCATTCGCTGTTTCAATTTAAGTTGCGGAAGCTTCATGGTACGCACTCGTACTTAATAACTGTTGTCGGAGCTTTTCTTGTTTTCTCGTCCTTAGATAGTAATCAATCTGCTTTAGCTTGGCTCGTGAACATTATGAACAAAATATTTTTTATGTCTTAAAAAGCCTTTAAATCCATAAACTTTATTAAAAAGTAACAGGAAACTATTGTGGATCGCACTATAAAAATGAGCGTTAACGAGCGAGGAATCACAATGTTTGGTAAAACGGCGAATAAGAAAACCTTAATAGCGGCGGTGTTAACTACCTGTTTGACTGCAGGCGCATCCTTTCATATAGCAGCTATGGAGTCGATCCACTTTTTGGTACCCGGTGGCGCAGGGGGTGGTTGGGATGGTACCGCGCGAGGCGTTGGTGAGGCGTTGAGTAAAGCGGGTTTAGTCGACAGCATCTCCTATGAAAATATGTCAGGTGGCGGTGGCGGTAAAGCGATTGCCCATCTTATTGAAACAGCTAAACAGAAGCATGACACACTTATGGTGAACTCGACTCCAATTGTGATTCGTTCACTGTCTAAGGTGTTTCCTCAATCATTCCGAGACTTAACACCAATTGCTGCAACCGTAGGCGATTTTGGTGCTTTTGTTGTCAGGAAGGATTCTAAATACAACAGTTTTAACGATGTAGTGGCTGAATTTAACGAGAAGCCTCGTTCCGTGAAAATTGGGGGTGGCTCAGCCCGTGGCAGCATGGATCATTTAGTTGCTGCTATGGCTTTTAAAGCATCTGGTGGTGATGCTCGCCAAGTACGTTATGTGGCTTATGATGCGGGTGGTAAGGCGATGGCCGGTCTGCTTTCTGGTGAAATATCTATTCTATCTACCGGTTTTAGTGAAGCGTTAACCTTAGCCGATTCGGGTGAAATTCGGATCTTGGTAATGACAGGTGAAGAGCGTAATGAAGCAGCTCCAGATGTGCCGACACTTAAAGAGCTAGGTTATGACGCTAGCTTTGTTAATTGGCGTGGTTTCTTTGCGGCGCCTGGTATCAGTGATACAGAAAAAACGGAGTTTGTGACGACTCTGAAAAAAATGTATGACACTGATGCTTGGGAAAATGTACGTGCCCGTAATGGTTGGGTTGAGCTTTTTAAACCTGATGATGAGTTCGTTACTTTTTTAGAGCAGCAAGAAAAAGAGGTGGGTGCTCTGATGCGCGAATTAGGTTTTCTTAAGTAAAACCTAAAAGCTTGGATCATATAAGCAGGCCAAGTGAGACCAGCGCTTGTGTCTGCTATAGGGAATATTTCTTAGCTCTTCTCCGGGTCAGGTAATCTCTACGGGTAGCAGATTATCATTGTTGAAAGCCCGGAGCTTTTTGTTTTATCCGACAGAGTGCCTCTGTCCGGGAGTCTTTTATGATGTTAACTAAAGATCATATTGGTGGTTTGGTATTTCTCTGCCTATCGGTCCTTTACGGCTATTATGCCGGCAGTATACATATGTTGCCGGGGGATGAGTTTGAACCCTTCACGGCACGCACTGTACCTTATGCATTAGCGATCTTAGGCGCTGTATTATCAGTGGGATTGTTACTTACGGCAAAACGATCCGTCGAAAACCGTTTGAGCCTTAATGGCTATGACTTTGCTTTGGTAGCCAAATTGTTGCTGTTGATTGTTTGCTTTGGTCTTGCACTGGAGTGGACCGGTTTTATGTTGGCGACCATGCTGTTTTTGATAGCTGGCTTCTGGATGTTGGGTGAGCGGCGCATCAAAATGTTGTTGCTAGTGTCGGTCCCATTTGCGGTGAGTATTTGGTTTATCTTGGCCAAATTGCTGGATATCTATCTGGCACCCGGTCAGTTGTATATGCAAATTTTTGGAGGCTAAGGCGATGTTAGACGGAATTTTTACCGGGCTATCCACAGCGGTTATGCCTTTTAATCTAATGATGGTGGTTGTCGGCTGTTTTGCGGGCACCTTTATCGGTATGCTGCCAGGCTTAGGTCCTATCTCAGCTGTGGCTTTAATGATCCCGATTACCTATGGTTTGGATCCTTCTTCGGGCATTATCCTGATGGCGGGGGTCTACTATGGTGCGGTATTCGGTGGTTCTACCTCCTCTATACTTATTAACGCGCCGGGTTGTGCCAGTACGGTAGTGACTGCATTTGATGGTTACCCTTTAGCACAGAAAAATCAGGCAGGTAAAGCGTTGGCGTTGGCGGCGTATTCCTCTTTTTCCGGGGGGACTATCGGGGCGCTTGCGCTACTCTTTGCGGCACCGGCGTTAGCAAAAGTTTCCCTTAGTTTTCAATCGACCGACTATTTTGCCTTGATGATTTTAGGGCTTACTGCTGTCGCCGCTTTTTCAGGTAAAGGGCAGGTTATTAAAGCACTGATAATGACAGTGTTTGGTTTGATGATCGCGACTATAGGTACAGATACAACATCCGGCGCGACCCGTTTTACTTTTGGTAGTCTTGATCTAATTGATGGTATTAGCTTCTTATTGTTAGCGATGGCGACATTTGCGTTGACGGAAGTAATCATGACGGTCTTAAAAGGCGAACATCGGAAGGAAGAAGAGCAGGTTGATATGAGTAAGCTGGGCAGTATGAAGCTCAGTAAAGAGGAGATAAAAGAGGTTGCTCCCACAATTGCTCGTTCATCCGTATTTGGTTTTCTGGTCGGGGTTTTACCGGGTGCGGGTGCTACCATAGCGTCATTTTTAGCTTATGGCCTAGAGCGTAACTTAGCTTCGGTAAAAGAAAAATTAAAGTTTGGTAAGGGTTCTTTACGGGGCGTAGCAGCGCCAGAATCGGCTAATAATGCGGCTTCCACGGGCTCTTTTGTACCGTTGCTGACGTTAGGGATTCCTGGTTCAGGCACTACCGCAATTATGCTGGGGGCGTTGATCGCTTATGGTATTCAGCCGGGACCACGGTTGTTTTTGGATAACCCTGATGTTTTCTGGTCAGTCATTATCTCAATGTATTTCGGTAATTTGGTCTTGTTGGTTCTTAACCTGCCGCTGATTCCGTATATTTCTAAATTATTGATTATCCCTCGGCCAATTTTGATACCAATGATCCTGTTCTTCTCCATTACAGGGGTTTATCTGGTCAGCTTTAATACCTTCGATATTCATATGATGGTGGTTATTACGCTTATTGCGCTCTTCCTTAAATTACTAGAGTTTCCGATGGCTCCTATGCTATTAGGTTATATTCTAGGTGGGTTGATGGAAACGAATCTAAGCCGAGCATTAATGATCTCTGATGGTAGTTTGGCATTCCTATGGGAGCGGCCGCTTACACTGGCGATTATCTCTGTGGCGTTGATTGTACTGATTGTTCCACCTGTGTTTGATCTGTTCCGCAACCGTAAAAATGCTCGTGGTCCAGAAGCTGCTATCAATGAAGGGGAGGGATGAGTGCTTTTCTGAAGGTATTGCTAACGGCCAGTTTAGCGGTGGCTGCTGTTTAGAAAGGACTGGCTGACGTAATAGACATGTTTAAGTATGCGCTACTAGAAACGCTACTTAAAAAGCTAAAAGCCCGGCTAATATGTCGGGCTTTTTGTTTTCTAAATAGATAATATCTCACAGGTTTTTTTAAAGGTTTGCTTTCGCGCTGTTCCAACTGGGGTGAGTGCTAGACTGAGTGTAGTAAGGTATTATATTTGGGAGGGATGGGCTGTATGACTTTATTTACATCGTTGTTAGATGAGGTTTATGCCTGCACACGCTGCACAGAGAATCTGCCTTATGAGCCTAAGCCTATTTTGCAGATAGATCCTCAGGCGAAAATATTGATTGTAGGTCAAGCGCCAGGCAGAAAAGCCCATGAAGCAGGCATACCTTTTGACGATGCAAGTGGTGATCGGCTACGTGAGTGGATGGGGATATCTCGAGAGCAGTTTTATGATCCTAAATGCGTAGCTATTTTACCTATGGGGTTTTGTTTTCCAGGTACAGGAAAATCGGGTGACCTTCGACCTCGACCTGAATGCGCACCGGCTTGGCGTGATCAGCTGCTTAGCCATTTACAGGACATTGAGCTTACCTTAGTGATTGGTCAATATGCACAAAACTACCATTTGCATGATAAGCGATCTTCACTGACGGAAACGGTTCGCGCGTGGAAAACTTATTGGCCAAAGATTGTTCCGCTTCCCCATCCTAGCCCACGTAATAATATTTGGTTGAACCGAAATCCATGGTTTCAGGCTGAGTTACTTCCTAAACTTCGGCAACGCGTATCCGAAGTGCTTGATAGGTAGTATAGGTAAGTTAAGAAGTCGTTTTGTTGCGGAATAAAATAGGTACTATTTTTTATGCTTAGTTTGAATGAAGGGGCGAGCCATGATTCCGAAAACTGTCCATTATGTGGCCAGAGTAATCAGTGCGGCCATTTGTCTTTAAGGGATAATACCCCTTGTTGGTGTACCGAGAGTGGGGTTACTTTTCCGGAGAGTTTATTAAATAAAGTTTCCGCTACAGATGGGCACAAGGCATGTATATGTAAAGCCTGTGTTTTGAGTCATATTCAGGATAATCCTTAATATGCTTTGCTCTTTGCTCTTTGCTCTTTGCTCTTTGCTCTTTGCTCTTTGCTTTGGCAGGCAAGATAGACTTACTTGCGGGCCTTAGTTTATTCAGAAAATACAAGTGATTGATTGCGGCCATTATTTTTAGCTTTGTACAGCGTTTTATCTGCTTGATAAATCGTGTTTTGTAAATTGGGTTTATCAAGGTTTATTTCGGCAACACCCACGCTAATGGTAAAGTTAATTAATTGGTTCTTGTCGATTGTAATGGATGAGTTTTCTAGTGCTTTTCGAATAGGTACAACGACATTATAGCTCTCTTTTAGTGAAGTCCAGGGCATAAAAATCACAAAGTCTTCGCGCCATAACGAGCGCCAGCAACATGCCTACGAGTAGAGCAATAAACGAGGTCTACTCAATAAAAGTGTATACTCTACTTAATGGCATAAGAGTCAAGCTGAGTAGGGCTGCTGAGTATGTTATCTATTTTTGTGAGAGTTTGTTTAGCATTAGACATAGCTATAGCGTTCTGCTAGTGAAAAATCGAAAAAACCGCAGTCTTTAACGAACACCTTTGACCGGAAGATATATGAAATTATTAATACGTAACTTAGACCGTTTAACCACTGAAGATGAATTAAAAAGCTTGTTCCAAGAATTCGGTGCTGTCCAATCCTGTAATTTAGTTCTCGATAGCGATGGAGGCACATCTAAAGGTTTTGCTTTTGTGGAGATGCCAAAGCCGGGCGAAGCAAAAGCCGCAATGAGTAACTTGAACAACAAAACGGTTGGGCACAATAGAATACGTGTTAAAAAAGCAGAAGATAAAAAGGCTGATGCAAAAAAGGGATAGTCAGTCATCCTCTTATCTTTGATAACCGAGCAGTCAACATCACATTCACTATATAAGACGTTTACACAGTGAAAAACCAAGAGAGTAGTTGGATTGTTTGTCAGGAATGTCAGGGGCGCGGTAGACGAAACCGACGCCTGCGCAAAAAAGTACGGCTAAGTTATCAAAGGGCGTTGGACGCGTTTGAAAAAACAAACGCTGAACCGTCTATGGCACCTGTTCGTCCTAAAGGCCACCTTGAAGACTGTGTAAACTGTGGTGGTTCAGGGCTTCTGCCTTCTGCTCATCCCCCCTCGGTTGATAGTGAAAACTATCCGCACCTTGCTATCATTGGTGGCGGCATCGGTGGTGTTGCTTTGGCTGTAGCATGCCTACACCGTGGGATTCCATTTACCCTTTATGAACGTGATAACTGCTTTGATGCTCGATCTCAGGGATATGGGCTTACCTTGCAACAAGCGAGTAAAGCGATTGAAGGGCTAGGGCTGTTTTCTTTAAACGAGGGTGTAGTTTCCACACGACACTTAGTTCATACGACCACAGGAAAAGTGGTAGGTGAATGGGGGATAAGAAAGTGGATGGAATTTACTACGCATAAATCGCCAAAACGGACCAATATTCATATTGCACGACAATCATTACGTTTAGCGTTGCTGGATCAGCTCGGTAGCCACGATGTGGTGCAGTGGGGGCATCAGCTAGCCGATATTCAAACATTGGAGGATGAAAAGGTTAACCTGAGTTTTAACGTCGGTGGATCGATGAAACAGGTTCAAGCTGACCTTGTCGTTGGTGCGGATGGTATTCGCAGTGCCGTACGCCAGTTAATCATGGATGAAGAGGTTACGCCTTTACGTTACCTTGGCTGTATTGTCATTTTAGGTATTTGCCCTTTAGCTGATTTAAACGGTCTTGAGTCTGAGCTACTTGATGGGGCTACAGTATTTCAAACGGCTAATGGTAATGAGCGAATCTACATGATGCCCTATGATTCAGAGTCAGTGATGTGGCAGCTTAGCTTCCCAATGTCTGAAGCGGAGGCTAAAGCGTTGAGTGAACAAGGTGCACAAGCGCTTAAAGATGAAGCATGCCGCAGAACACAGTGGCATAAACCTATACCTCAGATTTTAGCTGCAACCCAACCATCTCTGGTTTCGGGCTATCCCGTGTATGACCGAGCACTGCTAACCCCCGAGCGGCTGGCGGAAGCGGGGCAGACAACACTGATTGGCGATGCCGCTCATCCGATGAGCCCATTTAAAGGTCAAGGTGCTAATCAAGCCTTATTGGATGCTTTGGCGCTGGCGCGAGGAATCGTAAAAGGCTGTAGACCTTTATCTCAATGGCGGAATCTAGGGCTGAGAGAAAGCGTGCTAACTGAGTTTGAAGCGGAAATGTTGGCGCGTAGTGGCATCAAAGTCCAAGGGTCTGCCGAGGCCGCAGAATTCCTGCATTCTGATGTTGTATTGCATGAAGGGGATGAGCCAAGAGGTCGTTGCTTAAAACGAGAAGATCCTTAACCACGCTTCACACAGGCTCTATTGAAGAGAAACGACGATGACCAATAAAGGGTTGTGCCCCGTGAGCGAAAGGGTCAGAGCGAGTTCTGCTTTATTCGGCCAAAGGTTGGCCTCCTACAAAGGCGCGTTAATATGTTTTTTGTATGCGCTCACCCCGTGAGCGAAAAGTTCAGAGCGAGTTCTGCTTTTTTCGGCCAAAGGTTGGCCTCCTACAAAGGCGCGTTAATATGTTTTTTTTTGTAGGAGCTCACCCCGTGAGCGAAAGGTTCAGAGCGAGTTCTGTTTTATTCGGCCAAAGGTTGGCCTCCTACAAAGGCGCGTTAATATGTTTTTTGTATGCGCTCACCCCGTGAGCGAAAGGGTCAGAGCGAGTTCTGCTTTATTCGGCCAAAGGTTGGCCTCCTACAAGGGCGCGTTAATATGTTTGTTTGTAGGAGCTCACCCCGTGAGCGCATCTGATTTTGACAATGCACGGTAAAAGGCAGTATATTCGCCGCCGTCGAATAATTTCGATTTCGTTCTCGGGGCGGGGTGAAACTCCCCACCGGCGGTAAAGAAGTATTTCTAAGCCCGCGAGCGCCTTTAAGAGCTTTCTTTTAGGGTCAGCAGATCTGGTGTGATTCCAGAGCCGACGGTTATAGTCCGGATGATAGGGAACGTGTCAGACAAAATATTAAACTACGCCGCTTATCTTAGTGGTGTGGTGTCGCTCTATGTGGCGTATTTTCCTGTCCGTTCGCCCTGATTCACTTTCTATTTATAGGATTTTGTAATGAATCAGAGCTCAACGAATTTCACTCCTGCAACACAACGAATTGCGTTTCTACATGCGACTTGGCATGAAGAGATCGTTCTCAATTGTCTGGATGGATTTAAAAAAGAGTTAACTTCACGTGGGTATGATGTATCACTGATCGAGGTGATCGCTGTACCTGGTGCGTTTGAAATACCCTTGCAAGCAAAACTGCTGGCGAAAAGTGGCCAGTACGCAGCGATTGCCTGTAGCGGATTGGTGGTGGATGGCGGTATTTATCGCCATGACTTTGTTGCACAAGCGGTCTGTAGCGGGCTAATGCAAGTTCAATTAGAAACAGAAGTGCCTGTTTTAACCGCAGTACTCACGCCCCATCACTTTCATGAGCATGATGAGCATAACGACTATTTCTCTCGCCACTTTATAAAGAAGGGTGTTGAGTTAGCACATGCATGTGATCAGGCGGTGCAGCTCACTGCAAAAGCGAAGCTGGCACTATAAACCTAGCTACCTCTTCGTAATGCTTCGTTATACTATGGCGTTTATATCACTCGGTGTATTCGCCATTTATCGGAAAATGACGATGCCCGCCCGTAAACGAGTTCACCATGTTTAAACGAATCCATAACTGGTTGGAAAACCGACGCGTTAAAAAAATGGGCTTTACCACGCAGGAGTGGGAGTCAGCCATCGCTGATTGGCCAGTGATGGAACGCTATCAAGGTGCTGAACGGGATGCGTTAAGGGATATGGCATCCCGCTTTTTAGTGCGTAAGGACTTTGTATCGGGTGGTGATTTCCAGTTTACTAATGAAATGTGTTTAAAAGTTGCCACAATGGCTTGTGTGCCTATATTGCACTTAGGCCTAGATTGGTACGATCACTGGTATACCCTTATCCTTTACGAGGGGGATTTTATCCCTAACCGTCCTTATCGTAGTGATAATGGGGTGGTTCATTCTAAAAGTCCGGGCTTAAGTGGCGAAGCTTGGTCTAAAGGGCCTGTTATCTTATCTTGGCAATCGGTGTGTGAAAGCGGTGCACATGTAAATCATACTAAGGCAAGCAATGTAGTGATTCATGAGTTAGCTCATAAACTGGATATGCTGCGGGATGGTGCTAATGGCGCTCCACCCATGCATCCGAATATGCGAGCAGGAGAGTGGCATGACATTTTTACCGCCGCATGGGATCGTTTACAGCATGATTATAAAAAACACCGTCCGCTCCCTCTAGACGATTATGCCTTAACAGACCCCGCTGAGTTTTTCGCTGTATGCAGCGAAACCTTCTTTGAAGATCCAACGAATATGAAGGAGCATATGCCTGAGGTATACAGGCTACTCTGCCAGTTCTACCGCCAGCAGCCTGTACCTGTTGCTATACCGGCCATGTAATCACTCAATAACATTCGTATAACGATGACCTATATGGTTACGGACTTTCGTAAGAAATGGATATGCTGTTTATACGGGTTTACCCTGTTTATTGTCTAAAAGTGTGCTTGTATTGCCACCATTGTTAGGTTAAAAATAGTTATAAATCAGACAGGTGGATGTCTGGCATGGGTAGATATGCGGCACCTTTTAATCGGGCAGTGTATATCAATTGTTAATGCGCATGCTCGTTTTGTCACGGAAGAGTGCGCTTCGATTCTTTAGTTTCTCCTTCCTTTTCAAATAATTACATCTGTTTTTAACCAATAGCGGTGCGGGTAGATATACGGACCCCGTATATCAATTGTTAATATGCACGCTTGTTTTGTTACGGAAGAGTATGATTTTTTATAATCATTTCTTTATTTTCAAATAGTTAAATCCGTTTTTTTTAACAAATAGCGATGTAGGAAGATACACGGACCCCCGTATATACAAATGTTAAATGGCCGCGCTCTGAATATGGATGTTGAATCATGAATTGGATGTTACTTAAACTTTTTCGTATACCTATCTTTCTCTTTCTATGTTCATTTGTATTGCTATTCATAGCCATGAACGGTTTTGATGGACTGGGACATAGCACGCTTTTTAGTGGCATTTCTGATCTATTTGTTAAAGGAACGGCACTACTGAGTATTGCTTTATTTTCTATCAGCGTTTTATGGGCTGTATATTGCGGTTACCGGCTTTGGCGTTGGGATAAAGGCTCCAGTGAGTTCTGCCATAACTGCGGCGGTATTACTGAATTCAAGGACGGCCGTTACGGGCCATATCAAAAATGCTTAATGTGTGGAACGAACAAAAGCATTTAATCGGGTAGCCGAGGGTCTCTAACCCTCAGCCCCCACAACACCCTGCATGCGGATCCGCACAGGGCGTTTCACTGA
>NZ_LUTR01000035.1 GCF_001597725.1 Neptuniibacter marinus | reverse complement strand
AGATTCGACACCTTTATCAAAACGGGTAACTCTCTCTTTTTCAAGATGATGTGTCAGATCTAGTCTGAGCTAATTCAGTTCAGAAATGGTTTGCCGGCGAGAGTAAAACCCTTGAAGTAACGATCGAGAAAAAAGACTAGAACCTATCGATAAGCCGCTTCTAAATTGCTAAGAATTAATCGACTGCTGTTGTTATGATGGGTATGCCTTCTAAGTTGATAGTGTCGGGCAAAAAAAGGCCCGCTTGGGGGGCGGGCAAAAGTCTGACTAGAGGAGCTTATGACAATAAGTTAGTGCTAATTCCCTTTACAGGAACATGCGATTAACGGCATTTCTTTTCACCGTGACGACCATCTTTGTGGTCTGGACGATGTTTGGATTTTTTATTATCCATTTCACTTTTTAATTCGATAAACTGTTTCTCCTGTTCGGGTGTTAGGATCTCAAACAGTTTCTCTTTCTGTTCCGCTTTTTCCAAAATTATAGATTTAGTCTGATCTTGGGCTTGTAAAACTAGACTATTTAGCTGGGCCTGATAATCGTTTGTGCTTGGGTCCAGTTGTACTAGCTGTTTAAAGATATCTCTGCGGGATTTCTGTTTATCTTTACGTTTGTCCTGTTGGCTTAACATCTGCTCTTTTAGCTGAACTTGCTGTTCTGTGGTTAGGCTTAGTTTTTTTGTTAAGTGCTCAATGCGATGCTCTATACGGTGTTCGTGACGTTTTTGCATACGCTCTTCATCGTCGGCATGGGCTAATGTAAAACCAGCGCTAGATAAAGTGATGATCGCTGCAGATATACCTACAATAAGTTGTTTACGCATTTTTTTCTCTCCGGTGTTGTCTGTTTCGATGTAGTGAAGTTTGGGTGATGTCACTGCAAAGTTGGGTATAGGCGTTGTAAAGTTTGGTAAATGCGGAAGACTTGCAAGGTTTTTTAAAGTTAAAAGCTCTATTATTTAATGGCAGTATTGATAACTAATAGTTGGGAAGTATAAGCATGGGTGACAAACAACGACTACTGATGGTCGATGACGATAGAGAGCTATGTGAGTTGATAGGTGACTACCTCGAACATGAGGGCTATCTGATGGAATACGCCCATAATGCTGATGAAGCCTGTGAGCAGTTGGCCCGTGCCGATCGCTATGATCTGATGATTTTGGATGTGATGATGCCGGGTAAAAGTGGCTTAGAGCTGTTACAGCAGATTCGTCCTAAGGTTCAGCTTCCCGTCATTATGTTAACGGGTCGGGGTGAGGATATAGATCGTATTCTTGGGTTAGAAATGGGGGCAGATGATTACCTGAGTAAGCCCTGTAACCCCCGTGAGTTGCTTGCACGTATTAAAGCTGTGCTTAGACGCGTTGAGCCACAACAGCGAGCAACGCTCTTCCCTGAAGGTTTGATCACGGTTAGCGGTGTTAGTTTAGATCCAGGTATCCGTGAAGTGAAAGTGAATGGAAATGAAATTGAGCTTACAGGCACCGAATTTAATGTACTAGCTTATCTTATTGCTAATGCGGGCGTTGTTTTAGAGAAAGAGCAGCTTACTGAACTGGTGCTTCATCGGAAACTCGCTGCTTATGATAGAGCTATTGATGTTCATGTAAGTAGGGTTAGGCAAAAGTTAGCAGAGCATCTATCAGGTAAAGAGCTTATCAAGACTGTGCGTGGCGTGGGTTACCAATTTGTTAAAGGTGAGAAATGAAGTGGTATAAGCGTTTATTCTGGAAAGTTTTTGCCTCTATTTGGGCGGTAAGCTTTATCGTGCTGCTGGCAACAATTTTCTTTGTCGGTGCTGTTGCTGAGCAAGATCGGTTTAAGGAGGTCGTGACAGCTAAAGCACAGGGATATGCAGAGGTCATGGTTGAGAAGTATGAGCGAAAAGGGTTTCAAACCTTGTTGCCTCGCCCACCTCGTCCACCGAAGCCGGATGATAGTAGGGGGAGGTATGAGCATGATAAGCATAAGAAAGAAAAACGGGATGATTTCCGACGTTCTGTTTGGTTAAACATTTCCGAACGCGTTTTTATTACTGATCTAAAGCAAAAGAAAAAAGTAATCGGTTTTAATCACTTTCGGCGGGGCAGAGACTCGACTTATATTTTTAATATGAATTCGGATAGTGGAAATGCTTATCAAGTTGAAGTTGATCTAAATTGGGAAGCTTCGCCATTTACCCACGTTTTCGCGACGATTCTCTCTGTACAAATGGTACTTATTCTTCTGATTGCTTCTGCCGGCGCGTTGCTCGTTTCGATGATCATCACACGGCCATTAAATTTGCTGCGAGAGCATAGTCAGGCGATTTATCGTGGAGAATTAGAGCGTCGTACTGATAAAAAGCTGCGTAAAAGAGGGGATGAATTAGGTGAGCTAGCCCGTGATTTTGATCGCATGGCTGATTATGTACAACAGACAATTACATCGCATCAGCGTTTAATGCAGGATGTTTCCCATGAGCTTCGTGCTCCTTTAGCCCGTTTGCAGGCAGCTGCGGGTATAGCTGAACAGCGCATGGGAGAAGATGATAAAGCGGTACAGCGAATTATTCGTGAATGTCAGCGTTTAGATCAATTGATCGGGGAAATTCTATCTTTGTCTCGCCTTGAGCAGATGGAAGGGCTTGGTGAAAATGTATGGCTCTATCCTTTGTTACAGGAATGGGTGGATGATGCACATTTTGCTTATCCTAAGCGAAGCTTTCACCTTAATATGAAATCGGATTGTGAAGTAGGTGTGAATGTAAAATTACTCGAGAGAGCGATCAATAATATTCTTGGTAATGCTTGTAAACACACACCTGAAGGCACTCAAATTGATTTAACGGTGGATAAAGCAGATCAGTGTGTTGTTTGTATTCGAGATCATGGTCCGGGTGTTACTGAAGCGCAATTGACACAGTTATGTAACCCCTTCTATAGAGGGCAGAGTCAAACAGAAGGGTATGGCTTAGGCTTAAGTATTGCGCAGCGCGCGATAGAGCGCTTAGGCGGAACGCTCGTTTTGCAAAATCATCCTGAAGGGGGGTTAGAAGCTATAATCCGCTTGCCTTGTGCACGTAATCAGTAAAAGATAATTTACCTAAGACTAGGTACTTTTAACGGGACACTGTTATAGACAATTATCGGATTCTCACTAATCCCAATCGGTGTCCGTAAGATCTGCAGGCGTTAAATCATAACGCCTTAAGATCGTTTGGATTTTCCCTTGTCGATAGAGTTGTATCAATTGCTGATTGAACCTACCAACTAGATCTTTAGAAAATCTGCTTTTCGATAGCCCTACGTAATAGAAAACATGCTTATAGAAACCTGCAGGGCGTATAGATGCAAGCTGTAGTTCTTTGATAATTGCTTTTACTACATCTACGTTACCGAAAACCAAATCACATCGGGCACCATTGACCATCTTGATGGCGGTAGGGAAGTTGGTTGTAGTGATGATTTTAATCGGTTCTATGTTACTAGACACCATCTCCTCTCTGATGTCGTTTAAACGATTCTGCATGTTAGAGGGTGAATTTACGGCGACACATAAACCCGTTAAGCTCTCTAAGCGGGTGTAGTTGACATTCAGACTGCTATGGGAGAAAAAACCGTAACCTGTTTCTAAAATAGGTGGACTGAAGTACAACCATTTTGCTCTATCGCTATTTTTCCCTACTAGGAATAAACCGTCAGCCGTACCTCTCTTGACTGCTTGCTGGGCACGTCGCCATGGGAGCATCTCAAAGTGACATTCTAACTGCTCAGCTTTGCATACTTCTGCAATAATCTCTTTGCCTGGCCCCTCTACATTTCCATCTTTAGTGGACATAAAGGGAGGTAAATGAGTTGTTTTAAACTCAAGTGGTGCAGTGTGCGACTGTGCTGGGAAGGCGAGCAATAGCCATATATAACCTAAAACTAATTTAGCCATAAAACGCTCAAAATTCTTTATATTTATTAATATTATTTAACATTGTAGACCACTACTTAGAGAGTGTTGGATGGTGGCCTAATATTAAACGAACTTTTATAGGATATATGCTCGCGATATATAGACAGAGAACAGTGTTGATTCTTATTCTAATAGGGCCGGGCTTTGCTTTCCGGTTAGTCGTTTTTAATTGAGAAAAGACGCACCTTTTTCGGCATCCTGTTTTAATGCGCATATTTCATATTCTTTACATACCCCGCAATGAAACTGACAGGTCTGGTACAGTGTTTTGAATGCTTCAAAACTGATGGGGCGGCTAAATAGGAATCCTTGCATCATCATGCAGTCTATCTTTTGAAGAAAGAGCATCTGCTCTTTAGTTTCTACGCCTTCTGCTACTACACTTAAGCCCAGTTGTTTTGCCATGGCGATAATGGTTGATGTAATAGCAATATTGTCTTTATCGGCAGGGATATCTTGTAGGAAAGAGCGGTCTACTTTTAATAGGTCTACGGGCATTTTCTTTAAATGACTTAATGATGAATAGCCTGTTCCAAAATCATCTATAGCTAAGCCGATACCCATCATCTTTATTTTTTTAAGTGTCTCTATAGCATGCTGCATATCACGCATTAGCATACTTTCGGTGATCTCTAATTCTAGCCATTCCGAGGCCAAGCCGGATTTAGAAATAGCTTCCTCAATATGTTCAATTAGATCGGGATCATCGAACTGTCGGGCGGATAAATTTACACAGACCTTTAAAGGCGGCAAGCCTTCATCTTGCAACTGTTGGGCTGCTTTGCAAGCTTCTAGTAATACCCAGCGGCCAATAGGAATAATCGCCCCCGTTTCTTCTGCATGGGGAATAAACTCATCGGGTGGAATTGCCCCTTTGGTCGGATGTTCCCAGCGTAAAAGGGCTTCTATTGCAGAAATTCGCCCATCCTTTCCATTAACTTGAGGTTGGTAGGCCAAGGATAATTGCTTGCCTGTGAGAGCGTTTCTTAAATCGTGCTCGATACTTAGTATTCGTTGAGCTTTTTCATCCATATATGCTTCATAAAAAGCAAAGGTGTTTCGTCCGAGTTGCTTAGCATGATACATAGCCAAATCTGCATTTCTTAACAGGTCACTTGGATCTTGGCTATCGGCACCAATTAAGGTTATCCCTATGCTGACGGTGATTCTCACATCATGGAAGCCTATTTGTACTGGCTGTGAGAGCAGTCTTAGAATCTCATTTACATTATGGATAATTAAATCAGGATCATTCAGCGCATGGAATATGATGGTAAATTCATCGCCGCCTAATCTAAAGACAGAGGCCTGATCTGGCACGCAATAGCAGAGCCTATTAGCGATGGTGTTGAGTAAAGCGTCGCCTGCTTCATGCCCCATAGTGTCGTTTATCTGCTTAAAGTGATCTAAATCCAGAAGTAGAAGTGCATGGGCACCCTCATTGGTTGGGCTTTGCAGATATTGATCAAGGGTTCGTCTGAAGTTTCGACGATTGCCTAAATTGGTGAGCGGGTCAAAATAAGCCATTTTTTCCAGTTGCTGATCATGCTCTTTTATTTTAGAGATATCTTCACTGACTGAGACAAAGTTCGTTATATTTCCTAGCTCATCATGTATTGGCGATATATTTTGTAAAGACCAATATGTAGTGCCGTCCTTCCGTTTATTTAGAAGTGTTCCATGCCACTTTTTGTGACGACTAATGGTTTCCCATAGGTTGTCATGGGCTCCCTTTGATGTTGTGTCTGAGCGTAAAATACTGGTTTTTTTACCCTGTATCTCAGGAAAGCTATAACCGGTAATATCGCTGAAACGAGTGTTGGCGTACTCTATTTCACCTTGAGCATTCGTAATAACTACAGCGCTTCCTGTGTTTTCTACAGCATTCCTAAACAGTTTGAGCTCTCTTGCTAGATGAGCATTTTTACTCGCATTACGAAGGGTAATGAAAAAGCCTTGTTCTGTTTGGTCTATTTCGACTAGAGAGCATTCGATCTTGAGTAGAATAGAGGATGAATTAGGTTGCTCTATAAGCTGATAATCGGAGTGATGTTGAATATCAGTATTTTTCAGGTGGTCTAAGTGAGCCTTGATCTTTTGTTTAAATAATTGAGGCAATTCACTTTTTGACTCGGCTGTTTGTGCGGATCCCCAAATGAGTTCGAGCGCGTAGGGATTACTCGCCACCGGTTGCAGTGAGTGATCAAGTAACAAAATACCGATACTGGATTGGCTAAACCAATCGATCAGCATTTTGATGTTATTTTTAGACAGCAATAGTTTCGACATTATATTATTTTTGTTTTAATTATTTACTGAAGATCACTAGATAATGAGCTTTATTTCATTTAAATAGTTTGATTTGGCTCAGCGTTTTGTCTTTTAGTAAAAAAAAGCGCCGTTAGGCGCTTTTTGTTTTTAAAGGGCGTCAGGCCCGCTTTCGCCTGTACGTATTCGTATCACTTGTTCAAGGGGGGCAACAAATATTTTCCCGTCCCCGATCTTTCCAGTATTAGCTGTTTTTGCAATAGATTCGATCACTTGTTCAACCATATCTGTATCAACAGCAATTTCGATTTTAACTTTTGGTAAGAAGTCTACTACGTACTCTGCGCCACGATAGAGTTCAGTGTGGCCTTTCTGACGGCCAAAGCCTTTAACTTCTGTAACGGTAACGCCTTGAATACCAATATCAGAAAGAGCTTCACGTACATCATCAAGTTTAAATGGTTTAATCACCGCCGTGACCAGTTTCATTATGCGATTCCTCAGTTTGTACCTGCGTTAAGTGTTTAGCTCAACACTTAGCAGTTTTAACTACAGTGAACTATGAGGATAAGTATACCTAGAAAAATGCAGAGTGGTATATCAGATTTACAGGAGGGGGCTCAAAAGCGTTTGTTAATAATACAAAAAAAGGGTGCCGAAGCACCCTTTTTAAATCTACGTGAGATTATTTAGCAGATGTGAACTCTGGGTATGCTTCCATACCACATTCAGAGATATCAACACCCTCGTACTCTTCTTCTTCGCTTACACGTACACCGATCACTGCTTTGATTACAAACCATGCAATCAAGCTTGTTCCGAATACCCAACCGAAGATAGTTAGTGCACCAATGATCTGGCCAGAGAATGCAGCGCCATCGTTAGTTAGTGGTACTAGTAGAAGACCAAGAAGACCTACAACACCGTGTACAGAGATCGCACCGACTGGGTCATCAATCTTCATTTTATCAAGTGTTAGGATACTGAAGACTACTAATACACCACCTATCGCACCAAACAATGTAGCTTGTAGTGCAGAAGGGGTTGATGGTTCAGCAGTGATAGCAACTAGGCCTGCTAGCGCACCGTTAAGTGCCATTGTTAGATCCGCTTTACCAAACAGTAGGCGAGCAACAATTAGCGCAGCAACAACACCACCGGCAGCCGCCGCGTTAGTGTTCATGAAAACAACAGCAACAGCGTTTGAGTTTTCAACGTCGGATGTAGCAAGTACAGAACCACCGTTGAAACCGAACCAACCCAACCACAAGATAAATGTACCTAGTGTAGCCAGAGGAAGATTTGCACCAGGGATAGCGTTAACGCCACCTTCTTTAGTGTATTTGCCTTTACGAGCACCAAGAACCAGAACACCAGCAAGAGCTGCAGCAGCACCAGCCATGTGAACGATACCAGAACCTGCGAAGTCAGAGAAACCTAGATCGCCAAGCGTGTACATGCCGAACACTGCATTGCCGCCCCAAGTCCAAGAACCTTCCATTGGATAGATGAAACCAGTCATTACGATAGCGAAAGTAAGGAAAGCCCAAAGCTTCATACGCTCAGCAACGGCACCCGAAACGATAGACATTGCAGTTGCTACGAATACTACCTGGAAGAAGAAATCGGCTGATGGAGCATAAGTAGCAGGTTCTTCAGCACCAGTGAATCCATCACCAGTAATGCCAGAAAGTAGGTAGTCACCACCGTACATGATTGCGTAACCGCAAACTAAGTACATGATGCATGACACCGCGTATAACGCGACGTTTTTAGTTAGAATTTCTGTGGTGTTCTTAGCGCGAACTAAGCCAGACTCAAGCATGGCAAAGCCAGCCGCCATCCACATTACTAATGCGCCACATACTAAAAAGTAGAAAGTATCGAGGGCATATTTCAGCTGAGTAACATCAGCAGCTGTTGTATTTAATAGTTCTTCCATTGGTTGGTTCCTCCAGAAGCAATCACTAATCTATGTTTAAAGCGCTTCAGTGCCGGTTTCGCCGGTACGGATACGCACTACTTGTTCAATAGAAGTAACGAAAATCTTACCGTCACCTATTTTGCCGGTTTGAGCGGCTGAACTGATCGCTTCTACGACCTGATCTACAATATCGCTAGATACAGCGGCATCTACACGTACTTTCGGTAGAAAATCGACTACGTATTCGGCGCCACGGTATAGCTCAGTGTGACCTTTTTGACGTCCAAAGCCTTTTACTTCTGTAACGGTGATACCTTGAACACCGATTTCAGAAAGCGCTTCACGGACATCATCCAATTTGAATGGTTTGATGACAGCGGAGACCATCTTCATTTTGTTATCCCCCATAGATACTAAATTCAATACAAATACTTAAATCGCTAAGTAAATGGTTAATTACCGATTCTTGCTCTGACTAAAGCGAAGGGTGTGCCATGTTTTTAAATCTCTTTAATATCAATGGATTAACTGGTTTATTTTGTCTTTGGTTAGTTTTTGTGCAATATTTTAGGGCGGTTGTTTGAGTGCTGCCTTCAGGTCTGCACCATGGTGGTGCCTATATTTGAAAGGCTGGTTTGTTATGGGTTTATTGCTATAGTTGGAGTCGTGTTTTATCTGATTTTAGAGGTACAAAATGATCAAGCCACATTTAATTGAAGGCTTAGCAGAACAGTTTTCTCAGTTATTCTCTGGTGAAGCGAAAGTGCTAGACCAAGAAAACGTTAAGGCGCAGGTGAAATCCCTACTACAAGGTACGTTTGATCGATTGGATATTGTCAGTAGAGAAGAGTTTGATGCGCAAAAAGCGGTTTTGTTGCGAACGAGAGAAAAAGTTGAAGCATTAGAATTGCAGTTAAAGGCGTTAGACGAAACCTTACAGAAAAAGCCGTAGTCTTAAATAGAAAAGTTAAGCCGTTTTACATGTTATCTCATTTACATTTAACCCAGACGGGGTTGGTTTTTTATAATGAAAGATTTTGAGCAGCAGTTGTTTCTATGTTCTCCTCAGGCTGTGATTGTGACTGATAGGGATAATAATATTATTCGGGTGAACCCGGCCTTCCAACAAATTTCCGGTTATAGCTTTGATGAGGTTGTGGGTCAGAAACCGAGCGTCTTAGGTGCTGGTAATCTATCAGCTACTGACTATGAGCAAGCTTGGCTTGATCTTAATGATACTCATGTATGGCAGGGTGAACTGTTCAATAGGCATAAAAATGGTTCTGTTTATCCCGCTTGGTTTAATGTGATAAAGATAACCAATAACGACAATGAGTTTGTTGGTTATATTGCTCAATTTTTTAATATGAGTCAGCTAAAAACTAGCGCTGAAGCGCCGTCACAAATTCCTCAATATGATGAGCTTACACGTCTACTTAATTGGGAGATGTTTCAAAGCATACTGGATAAGCGACTGGAAAAATCTAAAGCAGATAATGAACAGCTGGCTGTAATGCTGGTTGATTTGGACCGTTTTAAATGGATTAACGATAATTTAGGGCGCGATGTTGGCGACAATTTGTTGCAGGAGGTCGCACGTAGATTAGGCTCAGTGGTGCGTGATGAAGATGCATTAGCACGCTTAAGTAGTGATGAGTTCGTGATGATGCTACCGGCTGTTGATGGTATGGATGCGGCTGTTAAAGTGGCACAAAGGGTTGTTGAGCAGCTATCCCATGGTGTGTTTGTTGACCATCGAGAGATTTTTATTAGTGGTAGTGTAGGTATATCACTCTATCCCGAACATGCAGAGCGGGGTAAAGAACTGGTTAAAAAAGCAGATGTTGCGATGTATGCAGCTAAGCAGGGTGGGCGGAACACGTTTAGAGCCTATAGTGCATTGATGGAGAGAAGCAAAGGCCCTCAGATTCTCCGAGAGGAGGATCTGGTGACTGCGCTTGTCAGCCATGAAATCCAGATGACCTATCTGCCTATTTACAGTATTTATAGTCATCGGGTTGTGGCTGTACATGCAAGGCCTAGTTGGATTCATCCTGAGTTAGGCTTAGTGCCATTTTCTGAATTTTCAGCACTTTTAGAGCATTCCGATTCCATCGAGCAATTTGAACATTGGATCGATTCAGAACTACGCTCTTTAGATGTGGTTTGGCAACGTTTCCCTAGCCTTCGTTTTATCTCTTTTCGTATTGAATCTCAGCAGCTATCGAGTAAAGAAAGCATTCAGCGTTGGGTTAATCAGTTAAGTCAATATCAGCAAATAGGGCGGGTAATGATTGACGTGGATATTCAAACCGCGCTGGAAAAAGAGGGCGCCCTGTTTGATCTGTTGACTAGTGAAGCTCTTTTATCCATAAGCGGGTTTGTTTGTGAGGCGCCAGTTCTGGAGAAAATACGTGATATAGATCCTGATTTTATTAAACTCGACGCAGGCCTAGTCACTATGATGAATAGTGATGAGGGGCGCCATAAAATTATTGATAACGTTTTAAAAATTGCGGATAAGCTGGATCTTGAAGTGTTGGCCGATGGTGTTAGCACTGAGGGTCAACGAGGACAGTTATCAGAGCAAGGTTGTATGCTAATGCAGGGGCGTTATTTTGGTATGCCACTAACTTTGCAGCAGCTTCTTGAACATTTGGCGGTTGAGCATTAATCGGCCCTCCAATAATCATGGATAAGAAGGGCCCTTTTCAAGTTTCTGTTTAGCGGTTATCTTTAGTTTATTCTTCAATATTCTTCCAAGGATGGAAGCTTATGTCATTAGCGATTGTTTATACCCGTGCGCAGGTGGGGATTGATGCTCCACTTGTGACCGTTGAGGTCCACCTATCGGGTGGGCTACCTAGTTTTTCAATAGTGGGCCTGCCTGAAACGGCGGTGAAAGAGAGTCGAGAACGGGTCCGCAGTGCTTTAATAAATTCTGGATATGATTTTCCTCAACGTAGAATTACAGTAAATCTCGCGCCTGCAGATCTTCCTAAGGAGGGTGGGCGTTATGATCTTGCTGTCGCCATTGGTATTTTAGCTGCGAGTGGCCAATTACCGGTGGAGCCCCTGAAGTCCCTAGAGCTGATTGGTGAACTTGCTCTTTCTGGTGAGCTCAGACCTGTTGCGGGTGTATTGCCTGTAGCACTTGCTTGTCGTGAGGTTGGTCGGGGTTTGTTTCTTCCTTCTTCTAATGGAGATGATGCAACACTTGCCTCAGGGCTGAGTGTTTATCCCGCTTCTCATCTGTTGGATGTTTGCGCCCATTTAAAAGCAGAGCAATTGATTAGCTGTGCGGTCGCTAATCCCAGAACGCATACATATAGTGCAGTCTATCCCGACCTGAATGATGTTAAGGGGCAGCTTCAAGCGAAAAGGGCTCTAGAGATTGCAGCGGCGGGTTCGCATAACCTTTTGTTAGTGGGACCTCCTGGTAGTGGTAAGAGTATGTTAGCGAATCGTTTACCGGGTTTACTTCCGGAAATGACAGAGTCTGAACGTTTACAGGTGGCTTCAATACACTCGATTGTTCAACGTAGTGGCGGTGAAGGACTTATCTGTCAGCGGCCTTTTCGTGCGCCACATCACACCGCATCCTCTGTTGCTTTGGTGGGTGGGGGTGGAAATCCGAAGCCGGGTGAGATCTCTCTCGCTCACCAAGGGGTTTTGTTCTTAGATGAGCTGCCTGAGTTTAGTCGTAAGGTTTTAGAGGTGCTGCGTGAGCCTATTGAATCGGGTGAGATCTTAATTTCTCGCGCTGCCCGTCAATCTGTATTCCCAGCTCGATTTCAATTAGTTACCGCAATGAATCCTTGTCCATGTGGTTACTACAATGATGGTACTGAGCGTTGCCGTTGTAGTCCTGATCAAGTACGACGTTATCAGTCCCGAGTATCGGGCCCATTGTTGGATCGTATTGACTTGCAGCTAAGTGTTCAAGCCTTGTCACAGAAAGAGCTCATGGCCTACCCTGATTCTGAAGAAACAAGTGAGCAGGTAAGAGAACGCGTTATTCTTGCAAGATCAGAACAGATGGAACGCCAAGGCTACCCAAACCAGATGTTGGAGGGTAAACAGCTTGAACAGATCTGTTGTATTAGTGATTTAGACAAAGATATGTTGGCTAAGGCGTTGGAGAAACTACAGTTGTCAGCTCGTGCGTATCATCGTGTTTTAAGGGTGGCGCGAACCATTGCGGATCTTGCTGGTGCGGAAAAGGTGGAGAGTAAGCATCTACTGGAAGCGTTGAGCTATCGAGTATCTGCTAGGGCTTTATTAAGATAAAGCTGATAGCGCAGCGGTAATATTGTATTAGCTCGAAGAGGTTTTTTGTTGCTACTCAGGTTTAGGAAGCATTCGCTTAAAATCACTGAAGCTAACGGGAGGGCTGTAGAAGTAGCCTTGGATCTGGTCGCAGTTATCTTGAATCAAAAAGTCTAACTGCTCCCTTGTTTCAACGCCCTCAGCGACAACTGTTAATTTCATATTATGGGCAAGGCTAATAATAGAACGCACAATCTCCTCGGCTTCTGAAGACTCATTGAGGTGACTTACAAATGAGCGATCAATTTTTAACGCATTGATGGGGAGTTTATGCAGTAATGAAAATGAGGAGTAACCGGTTCCAAAATCATCTAATGAAAAAGTAATCCCCTCTTCTGCCAAGGAATCGAGGCACTCTCTAACATGGTTCTCATCATTAAAAATGGCTGACTCTGTTAACTCAAATTCGAGAACCGATGTATCTATATCTTCCTGTTTGATAATACGTTTGATGGTATCGACTAACATATCATCCTTAAACTGCCGGAAGGATAAGTTGACCCCCAGACGATCAATATGGATGCCTGCTTCTTTTAATTCTTTAAGGTGTAAGCCTGCCTGCCTAATGGTCCAGTACCCTATAGGGACAATCAAACCATTCTGCTCACATAGAGGGATAAAATCGCTAGGCATTATCATTCCACGGGTTGGATGTTGCCAGCGAATGAGCGCTTCAGCCCCGACAATCTTGCCAGAATGGAGATCGACACGAGGTTGGTAAAAGAGCACAAACTGTTCTGCTCTTAAGGCGGTCATTATTTCCGATTCAAGACCTACGGTTTTATCAGACGTTAATTCCATACCAGGGCGATAGATTGAATAACTACAGCCATGAATCTGTTTTGCTTGCATACGAGCCATGCTGGCTCGCTTGGTAAGTAGATCAACTTCACTGCCATGTTCAGGCGCCAATACCGCGCCAATGCTACAGTCTATTTGGGTCTGAGACTGACTGTGAGTATAGGAGGACTTTAGTGTGTTGATAAGCTTACCCAGTAGGGATTTTACGGTGTCTAATAGTGGTGCTGTACCGGGTAGGTCTAAAATAATAGCGAATTCATCGTTGCCTATTCTTGCGACCATTGCATCGTTACTAACGCTACTTTGTATACGTTTGCCTAACTCTAAAACAACTTCATCACCTGCTGAAAAACCATAACGGGTATTAAATTTACGGAAATGGTCAAGATCAACAGTGATTAGGGCAAGTTGGCGGCCTTGTTGTATTAGGGAGTTGAGTTTGTATAACAGGGTTAAATAGAAGAATTGGCGGTTGCCAACAGGCGCTAAAGTATCTGAATGACGTAAAAGCTGTATCTCTGTGCTTTGTTTGATGGTGAGCTCTGCGTGGCGTAATGTTCTTAAAAGTATCTCTGTATTTAGCGTCTCATAAGATAAAAAATCGGTGGCATTAGCTGTTAAGAGTTTCTGCCCCTGTTCTTCGGTAATATGAGGGCTGAGAGCAATAATTGGTGTGTTCGGACGAAATTTATGCAGGTCTGCAATTATAGTTGAGCAAGGGAGGGGCGAGTTGTTACAGCTGAGTAAAATAAAATCAATAGAAGACTGCTGCAGAATCAGTAACGCTTCCACATGGTCGTTGCAGCGCGTTAATTGATACAGTGGATGCTGCTCCAGTATCGACTTAAGCCTGCTTTGATTCTCCTGATGACTATCGATCAGTAAAATCTGTTTATGTTTATCGGGTAACTGCTGTAGCGCTGAGCACATCGCCAACTTCCCAGTGTGACACTTTATTTAAGACACAAATTTTATAAAGAGATGTCTCCCTGTAAAATTTTCGTGTCATAATTACCATTAAGTATTACTTTACTCAGATTAACACTCTACAAGAATTATTCAAACACTTGTTTTATTTTTATATATCAAAGGGTTATCTGAATTTTATAGTTGGTGTTACCCCAGTCGCATCCTTTGTGTTTCGGCTGAGTGTTCTTAAGCTTTAGCTGTTTTTGAAGGTTTTTTAAAGAATGTCTCGTTTAAATCCACGACAGAAAGAAGCAGTGGACTATATTGGCGGTCCATTATTGGTACTTGCAGGTGCTGGTTCCGGTAAAACCAGTGTAATCACACGTAAGATCGCCTATTTGATCAATGCTTGTGGTATTGCTGGGCGAAATATTGCCGCAGTTACATTTACTAATAAAGCATCACGGGAGATGAAAGAGCGTGTTAACGCATTATTAGAGGGGAATCCCGCAGGTAAAGGATTAACCGTTGCTACCTTTCATAACTTAGGTCTTACGATTATTAAACGTGAGCACAAGCACCTTGGTTTTAAGTCGGGCTTCTCTATTTTTGATGATCAAGATACAAAAGCCCTGTTAAAAGATCTGATGCTACAGAACAACGAAGAAAGTGATCAGGTTGATATAGTCCGAAATCAGATATCCAGTTGGAAGAACGAGATGCTAACGCCAGCTCAAGCCTTGGCATCAGCACAATTACCGCAAGATATTTTATGTGCCCGTGCCTATGAGCAATACGAGCAACACTTGCGCGCTTATAACGCAGTAGACTTTGATGATCTAATTCTTGTTCCTGTTCGCCTGTTTGAAGAGCACCCGAAAGTCCTAGAACGTTGGCAAAACCGGTTACGTTATTTGCTGGTGGATGAGTACCAAGATACTAACCTTTCTCAATATCGCTTAGTAAAACTCTTAGTTGGGCATCGAGGAGCGTTAACGGTTGTAGGGGATGATGACCAATCTATCTATGCTTGGCGTGGCGCGCGGCCTGAGAACTTAGTGCAGCTTGAGAAAGATTACCCAAGTTTAAAAGTCGTTAAACTTGAACAAAACTACCGTTCCACTAGCCGTATTCTTAAAGCCGCTAATACATTGATCGCCAATAACCCTCACGTGTATGAAAAAACACTGTGGAGTGATATGGGTATGGGAGATCCTATAAGGGTGATACACACCCGAAATGAAGATGCTGAATGTGATCGGATCGCTACAGAAACCTTAGATCTGCACCTGCGGAATAATATCCAGTTTAAGGATATGGCTATTCTCTATCGCGGTAATTTCCAAGCGCGGTTATTGGAGATGAAGCTGCAGCATTATCAAGTGCCCTACAAACTCAACGGGGGTACCTCATTTTTTGCTCGTGCAGAAATTAAAGATTTAATGAGCTACCTAAAGGTGCTGGTTAATCCTGATGATGACAACGCTTTTCTACGTATTATCAATCTGCCGCGCCGAGAGATTGGTCCGAGCACGCTACAAAAGCTAGGGCAGTACTCGGTTGAACGCCAAATCAGCATGTTTAACGCCTGCGAAGAGCTTGGTTTAGAGCAAGTGATGCCTGCCAATGCTTTAGAGCGCTTGCGCCGTTTCTGTAGCTGGATGAAACATATCTACCGTCAATGCCATCAGGGTGACCCTATTGCCGCGATCTATGAAATGATGCGCGATATTGATTACGAAGGCTGGATTGCGCAAAACAGCTCAAGTGATGCCATGGCCGAAAAGCGAATGCAGAATGTACATTTCTTAATGGACTCACTCAAGTCAACAATGGAACGATTGCAGGAAGATGAACCTGACGCGGGCATTCAGGAGGCGATTAACCGCTTAATATTGATCGACATGCTGGATCGGCAAGAGGAGGAAGATGATTCAAATCGTGTCCAGTTAATGACCCTGCACGCGTCTAAAGGACTCGAATTTCCTCATGTATTTCTTATGGGTATGGAAGAGGAGCTACTTCCCCATAGGAACAGTATAGAAACCGATAATATCGAAGAGGAGCGACGCTTAGCCTACGTAGGTATTACGCGGGCGAAACGCTGTTTGACCATTACCTTAGCGAAGCAACGTAAGCAATATGGTGAAGTGTTGGACTGCCTACCAAGTCGCTTTTTAGATGAACTACCGCCTGAAGATTTAGAGATAGAGGGAGCGGGAGAGAAGTGCCCCGTGCAAAATCAGAAACGGGGCCAAGCTACGCTGAATAGTTTAAAAAATATGTTTGACTAGATTTGTTATAAGACAAAGATAAAAAAAGCCGCTTATGCGGCTTTTTTTATATCAGAACGGCGCTTAATTACTGAGCGCTATCCATCATATGCTGAATCGCACCTTTTAGCTCATCATCAGAACAATCAGCACACAAGCCACGTGGTGGCATAGCATTTAAGCCATTAATCGCTGAAGCAAGTAGAGCGTCAATACCTTTAGCACCACGGTCTGCCCACTCAGAAGTTCCAAATTTCGGTGCACCTGCAACGCCCGCATCATGGCAAGCTGCACACTTAGTTGCGTACACTTTTTCACCACTACGTGCAGCAACAGGTGCTGCTACAGCTGCAGCGCCGCCACAACTATCATCGCCCTCTATACAAACAGAACCGACAGCTTTAATGCGTTCTGCTACAGCTTCATCGCTGTTAGATGTTGCTTGTACGGATGTGCTTAATGCAACCCCCAAACCTAGAGCAACCAATGCTGAAGTGATTTTTTTCACAGTCACGACCTCTCAATAAATCACAAATTAATATGGGCAGCGCGATCTGTAAGGATGCCTAGCCGCAACAAATGTTGCTCTGGGGCGGGAATTCAGACTCGACTGCTCAAAGTTTCACCGGCTGCGGATTATAACGATAAATAAACACAACTGAAATGGGGCTTTGGCAGGAGAGCGCAGCAATCTGCTGATTTAGGGCAATTTTTTATAGTTAAAAAGCAATAAACCAGAAATTTAAGGCTGAATTGATAAAAAAATAGATTTTATTAAACTAAAGGAGTACAAGTACTTTAATACTAAGGTCTAGAAATAAATAGCGGTGTGATGAATGACCAGCAACGGAATGTATGAAAATTGTGTTTGCCGAACGTTGGAAGGTGAACCAAGTCAAACAGCCAAGCTAACACTTTTAAGCTCTATCCCTAATCAAAAAATCTACAGATGTTGTAATTGCCACGCGTTTTTAGCGTATAAAGAAGACAAAAAACAATGGGAGGTCATTATGCAAGGGGACCTCGAAGAAGAACTAAAAAGCCTATATTGTCGCTCCTCTAACAAAGCACAAGCAAATTGAACTGAAAAAACCTTGGCGAATAAGCAGCGCACCGGTAGAATACGCCCCGCAAACACTTCTTGAGTGCGCCTGTAGCTCAGCTGGATAGAGTAGCAGGTTCCGATCCTGTTGGTCGGGGGTTCGAATCCCTCCAGGCGCGCCACTTTTTTTATATGTCTTCACATCTTTCAGTTTCCTCCTCACCGAAATTCAG
Organism: Neptuniibacter marinus; assembly: GCF_001597725.1. Classification (GTDB taxonomy): domain Bacteria; phylum Pseudomonadota; class Gammaproteobacteria; order Pseudomonadales; family Balneatricaceae; genus Neptuniibacter; species Neptuniibacter marinus. The sequence continues at coordinate 2,458 of NZ_LUTR01000035.1, read as the reverse complement.
TGCACCAAACTGGAGGGTGAGAACCCCCGATGGGTTCGAGCCGAGCGAAGCGAGACAACGGAGCTTGCGACGGCCCGCAGGGTGAGCGCAGCGAATAATCCCTCTTTTTTCTTTATGTGTGTTTTTGTTGAGTTATTGGCTATCCATCCGAGCCAAAGGCGCACTCAAGAACCGTTTTTTGGGCGTAATTGTGTATTGGTCACAGTGCCGGTGTGGGAGTCTTTAGATCCCTTCTCAGTGGCGAAGGGCGACAAGTGTGATAGGGGTTTGTGTTTAGGTAGTTTTAAAAACTGTTCTGATTCTATGGCTTTTAAAGAGCTATTCAAGTTTAGTGTGCTTGATTATATTAAGTCTTTCTTAGAATTTCTAAGTCTTTCTTGGGATTTCTAAGTCTTTCTTGGGATTTCTAAGTCTTTCTTGGGATTTCTAAGTCTTTCTTGGGATTTCTAAGTCTTTTTAGAGATTTATAAAGCGGCTTGAAGTATTCTATTCTGCATAAGCCGACTGACTATAGACTCTATCGACTTAGTAAACGGTACCTTTAGCTCAAGCTTTTTAGTAAAAGAGTGGAAGGGTAACAAGAGTTCTACAGTATAAGTACTTAAATGGATATGTCAAAAGGTCATTAGTTCAATGAAGGCAGTAGGATACAGCTACCTCAATCTGTACTACAAACTAGTACTTCCAAAATTAGGGGCTGAGGTCTATCAAGACCTGAAAGCAGATAAAGAATGTATCAAGCAGTACGGAGCCTCTGTTCGTAAAATAATTCCAGGCACATGGAAGGTTGTCGATTCTCCATATGAGCATATGGTTTTGGCAATAAAGCACCAAGGAATCCGCTTACATTACTTTGCTGCTGTATTTAAACATGTAAATACAGCAGAACTTGCACTGTTTATAAAAAGTAAACCTACATCTATCTATAATCGTGTTATCTGGTATTTGTATGAGTGGCTTACAGGTGAGCTACTAGACATTGATGATGTTAGATCAGGGAATTATATTCAGCTCTTTGATGATCGTTATTACTACACTTTACAAGATGGAGAAAAAGATAAACGAACACGAGTTATAAATAATGCCCTAGGTACAAGAGAGTTTTGCCCGACTATAAGGAAAACTTCTCGTATTCTTGAGATTGAACAGACGAATGTTTATGAAACAGCGTATGCAGAAATGCAGAATATAGGAGCTGACTTAAAGGCAGATGTCATTGGACGATCCATCAATTACCTGTATACAAAAGAATCTAAGTCATCTACTGAAATTGAAAAAGAAACGCCAACTAAGCAGAAAATGAAGCGTTTCTTAAATACAATAAAAAATGCTGGCTTATTCGAGTTAACTAAAGAAAAGTTGATTGATATTCAAAACCAGATAGTTGAAGAGAGTAAAAAGTCTGATGACTATAGGCAGAATGAAATTTATGTCGGTGCAACTATCCAGCGTTTAGGTGGATTAGATGAAGATGTACATTACATCGGACCGTTGGCTAAACATGTATCTAGTATGATGGATGGCTTGTTTGCTACGCATGAAAAACTAATGTTAGACGCTAGCCTGCCTTCGTTAATGCATGCGACAGTAATTTCGTTTGGAGAGGTGTATATCCATCCATTAGTGGACGGTAACGGAAGGACTCACAGGTACCTTATTCATGATGTAATGAAGCAGAGGGAGCCAAGACATGAGTTTATTATTCCGATTTCAGCTGCAATTCTTAAAAACTCGATTGAGTATGATCGAGTTCTCGAGACTATTTCTCGACCTATTATGTCCATGTTGGATTATGAATTGGATGCAGATAACGATAATCAAGCGATTATTCATAATGATATAGATTATATGTACCGCTATCCGGACTATACGGAACATGTTGTCTTTGTGTACGACATGATGAATGCGGCTATATCTACAGAGTTGGTTGAGGAAATTTGTTTGCTTCTAGTATTTGATAAGATTAAAGGGGCGATTAATGATAGAAGCGATGTTCCGAATGATAAGCTGGATACAATCGTTTCTATCATCATTAACGGCGCTGGAGTGGTATCAAAAGCAAAACAAGATTTTGTAAGTCAGTTCTTAGGGCCGGGAGTCCTTCTCGAAGTAGAAGATATTTCTAGTGAATTTATCAATGAAGTTAGAGAAAAGTTTGAAGTTGATGTACAGGAATTGATGCAGAGAGGGTAGTTTTGAAACCTATGTTCCACCTGCCGAAGAACGGGTTGCGAGCCCATTGCTTAGTCTAATGAATAATAAAGAAGGGGAACCAGTAATCATGCTGGTTCCCCTTTGTTTGTTTAATCGTATGATTAGTTTTCCAATAGGTGTGGCCACAATATCAGTGCAAAGTTGGCCTCAATGGGTGGTGCGTGAGCTGTAGTAGCTCAGACTTGATCTGACAGTTACCCGTTTTTTATCTGGTGTCTGTCAGTTTAGATCTGGGCTAAATTCT
>NZ_LUTR01000034.1 GCF_001597725.1 Neptuniibacter marinus | reverse complement strand
ATCATCACCAGCGATTCAGGCTCACTACCGAATACAAAGCGTCTCACCACCTCTACGAGCACGCCCACAGCCAAGATAAGCTGTAGTACACCAGCAAGATGCGCGGCACGTACTTGCATTTTCACGCTATGCCCAACCGCATAAAGGGCAAGTCCGTACACTGCAGCATCAGCAAAATTGTCCAAGGACTCGGCAATGAGGCCGGCTGACTGGGCGATTAGACCGGCGGTCATCTCTACTACAAAAAGGAGTGCATTAATGCCGAGTAACCAACGCAGGGTGCTAGACTCTTGCGCCGCAGTGGCTACCGAGTCCCCAGCGACCTTGAGCGTCTCCAAGTCAGCAGCAACCGTTTCCTGATGCGAGGCGCCTAGTCCCAAGGTCTTTAGTTTTGAAGTGATGGGCTCGACTTCGCCGTCATGCACGACCTTAAGCCGTCGGTTCACCAAGTCGAAGGATAGCGCACGAACTTCCTCAAAGCCGTTCAGGGCTAGGCGAATCATTCTTTCTTCTGATGGACAGTCCATCTTCGGCACGGCGTAAACGCTGACCCATTGCCCCGATGCTTCGGAGGAGGCCTGTATATCGGTATCCGCTGATGACCTTGCATCACCGCCACAGGTGCCACCACAGAATTTGCTCATGATACGACTCCACTTGAACAAGATTGTGTTAACATTTAAAACCATAAAGCTACTATAAGGTCAAGAGAGCAAAGAATCCGGTTGGGAGGAAGCTAATGCGTATTGGTCAGTTGGCGCAATTGATAGGGGTCGAAACACAAACGATCCGCTTCTATGAACAGCAGGGATTGTTGCCACCTACGCATCGGCAGGACAACGGTTATCGTGTCTATACCAAGATGCACGGTGAGCGGCTAGCCTTCATCCGTCGCTGCAGAACTCTGGGCCTGTCACTAGCTGAGATTCACGAACTACAGAGTTACCAAGACGACCCTCATCAATCTTGTATCGCCGTCAACGCCTTGCTCGATGATCACATTGCTCATGTCCGGTCACAGATAACCACTCTGCATGCGCTGGAGAAACAACTAGTTTCACTTAGAGCGAATTGCAACGATAACCGAGAAATCAAGGCGTGTGGAGTGCTTGCTGGAATTAACGAGGGAAACAAACATCAGCAGTAGGTTAGAGTTTCCAAAATGTGTCGGTAGCTAACCTCTCTGTGCCCCCCATTCATATTTCTATAAGAACATTCTTCCCTACCCTTCATTAGAATTCCATTAAGTCAATGCTAAAAACCTATCACTCTCCCAACCAGATTATTAGATTTAGGAAGGTTTGGAACTGAACAGAGTTCCAACGACTTATTTTGGATACCCCTTTTTTATACCCGAAAGTAACAGCCTGTTGAAAAATAATATGAGCAAACTGTAACAAAAGTTTCACCTTATATTTCTTGAGCTTCCAGTGGATGTAAGCCCTATAAATTAGATCAGACAGAATTCATTTTACCTAGCTGTCAGGTAACTATATAGAAGGTGACAAACATGAAGGCTCTTAAATACTTTATTGCAAGTCTGTTATTAACATCAGGAACGACATTCGCGCAAACAGAAACGGTCGACCACAAAATAGACATAACCCACCAAAACTCATCTTTAGTAAAAATAAGAGATATAGAAACAAACAAAGACCTTTTAAACCCAATTCTTCACGGCAGATTAACAAGAAGTTATCTTAGCCGTGATATCGATCCAGGCTTCATTGAAGCAGATATTATGGGTGATAACGGAGAAACTATTGAACGGAAACGCTGGGATCTTGAATATTTATATGATGGTGATAACAGTCGATTCTCCAGCTTTGAAATTTCACTTCCTTCCCCTGTGAATAAGATCAAAGCGATACATATAACACACAAAGGTTACGAATAGTTCTAGTAGCTACAGGAGTCCAAACTGGGGCTCCTGTACACAACAGCTATCACCGATAGCATATGAAAACCGACATGAGAAACCGGTACTGAGTGTCTAAAGAACTGGTGACGATTCAGATAGTCGATTCTAGAGTTATCTTATCCATCCTTCTCCCCTCGGCAATACTGCATTTTCGATAGGTGGTTTAAAACAAACCCCAAATATCTACAGTAGATATGAAGAATATAGCGGAGCAAGATATATAAACACCTCAGCAGCCATTCTATTCATATTTGACCTTCCAGCGACTAGAAGGCCTAGGCTTTAAATATGTACCAAGCCCGTACTTGCAGATCGCAACGCGGTGTCGATACATATATCACTAAATAGGAGATTTAGTCATGAACAATATTCTTAAAATCGCTGTAATACCTTTGCTACTATCTCCAGCTTTATTAATGGCTGATGATGGGGAAGTAGACAAGTTCACTCATGAGTTGTACTCCCTGTCACAAGAAAAGGACATAGAAAGTAAGGAAACTATGGAAAATATAAATAAAGAGATAGAAACGAATCCTACAGCAGCAGGAAATAAGGAAGCACAAAATGACACCTATCAATCGATATACGGTGTAGAGCTTGACGATGCTTCTTAAAATTATAAATAAGCCGCTTAAACAAAAGCGGCTTATTTTTTAAAAAACATGTTGACCTTCCAGTTAGGGGAATATTTAAACTCATTCCTATCAAAATCAAACAAGGAAAAAACATGAAAAAGATTTCTTCAGCAATAATTATTACTGCAGCCCTTTCAATTGGTAATACCGCGGTAGCAGAAGAAAAGCATTATATGATGCACGGTGGCGATGGTCCGCAAGGACACATGATGGAAGGTAAAAATCACAAAGCAGGTATGGACGATAGCCATCCAATAGTTTCTACAAGTGAAACAAAAAAAACGGGTTCCACTAAGGAACACTACATGCCTCATTCAGGAGATGGTCCCCAAGGCCATACTATGAAGGGCGAAAGTCACCCTACAGGCAAATCTACCGAACACGTTGAGCAGTACGGAGATGGTAAGCATACTAAACCCAAAGGGAAACACTATATGATGAACGAAGGTGGCGATGTGGACCCAGGCTACATGATGAAGGGAGATAAGCATCCTGCTAACTAAGGAATTTCTTACTTCTCTAGCAAGGAACCACGCTCTCTTTGCTAGAGTTTCTTTCTAGCTTACCCAATCCACTTAGCTATTTCCCGTTACTCAGCAGTTTTCTCTGCACTGAATAGGAGGGCACGAAATAGTGCTATAAGAACAGAAAACACAGCAATCCCCTTTCAATGGTTTAAGAAGGTAATGGCAATTTACACACTCATAGAACCATTGGCAGGCATCTTCTGGCATTGTTTCCGTTTTGACATAGCCACATTTTGGACAAGTGATAGTTGACTCTAGAATTATCTTACCCATCATTCCCCTCGGTAATCCTGCATATTCAATAGGTAAAATGAAAACAAACCCCAAATACAAAGCAGACATATAGGGTATGTATTTTACATGGTTATTCTGGGGCCAAAGAAATTATGATAGTATATTTCTCATGAATTACAGTTCCTCGCTTATGTCCAATCGCACCTTGGCTGCAATCGCTCTAATGTTGATAGCGGTTTTTTTCTGCCGTGGGGTTTTGGTCGTAGAGCAAAGTGCACATTCGGCGGTTCCAAGTGTTGACCCAGCTATACAGGCGATTGAACACGGACACTACCATGAGCCAGTGTTAGGTCACTTCCATCCTGAAGATGCTGAAATATCTGACGCGAACCACCTGTTGCTTCATGCAATGGGCGTGATTGAAAATCAAATGGCTGTGCAAGTGTTCATAGCAGCTCCAACATCTATTAGATCATCAGAGATTTTGTTCTCTCCAAATATGCCGATAGAGCCACCGCTCTCAAATCTGTTTCGCCCTCCAATAGTTTAACCCACTCAATTTTGTCTCAATTGTGAGTTTATGCGCTGTATTGCGTGGGATTCACGGTGTTCGTGATTTTATAACGGAGATTACAGAGTGTATCTGAAATCATCATATTTTCGATGGAGTTTTCCCCTGTATGCACAGCGTCTATTCCTGTGCTTGTTTGTACTAATGCTATTAATGATCGGAGTAGTGCCTACGGCATTTTCTCATGGCGTGGCAGAAGGCGATGCTCTTTTTATTGAGCAAGCTAGTGGCACACAATTAATTCCTTATATTTACCTTGGCGCAAAACACATGGTCACTGGTTACGACCATCTTTTGTTTTTGTTTGGCGTAATCTTCTTTCTCTTCCGAATGAAGGATGTTGCTATCTATGTGACATTATTTGCCGTCGGACACAGTGTAACTCTGCTGTATGGGGTTCTAAGCGGGACACATGTTAACCCATATATCGTTGACGCGATTATCGGTTTTTCCGTGGTTTATAAGGCCCTCGATAATCTCGGCGCTTTCCAGCGTTGGTTCGGATTTCAACCGAATACAAAAGCAGCAGTACTGATTTTTGGATTCTTTCATGGGTTCGGGCTGGCGACAAAGCTACAAGATTTCACGCTTTCTGAAGATGGACTTGTAGCAAATATATTGGCTTTTAATGTGGGTGTCGAAATTGGCCAGCTAATGGCTCTGGCAGGCATTCTGATTGCTATGAACTTCTGGCGGAAGTCACCTTCGTTTAATCAACATGCATTCTTTACAAACGCAGTCCTGATGGCACTGGGCTTTATGCTCATTGGTTACCAATTAACAGGCTACTGGATTACTGCATAGGAATTATCACCATGAACGATATATCAAATATTAATAAAGACGGATTACCGTCAACGAAAAGCCTGATAAAGGCAACAGTTGCTGCAATGGCTGCATCAGCAGTAATTCTGGTAAGCGCAATATTGCCAGCTGAATACGGTATAGACCCGACAGGAATGGGTAAAGCTTTGGGTTTGAATGTTCTTAATCAGGCTAATGCGTCCGAAGCAGAAACTACTCCTGTTATAAGCCAACCGGTAAATCTTTTGGGAGGAGCTGACAGTCCAGTTTGGAAAGGAGTTGCAGCACCTCGTACTAATACAATGACATTAACTTTGTTGCCCCGACAGGGAGCCGAAATAAAATCACCTATGGATGCAGGTGATAACTTCGTCTTTAACTGGAAAACAGATGGTGGTTTAGTTTATTTCGATATGCATGGCGAGCCACCCAATCCAGCTAAGGATGAGTTCACCAGTTATTGGATAGGTAAAGATCAACAACAGGCAAGTGGTCACTTTACTGCTCCATTTGAAGGAACCCATGGCTGGTATTGGCAGAATACAGGAGCAACACCTGTAACGATCACGCTTACCACAAATGGTTTCTATGGCGATCTCTACATGCCGTAGCACTGACGTTCATGTTTTCACATAGGATTTAAAATGAATACCTCAAAACAATTAATCGCATTTATCATTTCCATTCTGATTTCTACAGTGTCGGTTGCGCACTCGAGCCATGGGCCAAAAGAGCCAATCTCTCAGGCTCAGGCTGAAGTAAAAGCAGAGTTAGTGATTAACCGTCTGATCAAAAAATACAAATTGGATCGTTCATGGAAGGAAGCTCAACTTATTGAGGCAAGCCAGCAGGAGAAAGCACAGGGTAAAGTTTGGATTATCCAGTATACAACCAGTTCAGTAAGTGACGCTGATCGCAAGTCGCTTTATGTGGTTTTGGATGAGATGGGTAATACTTTATCTGCGACGCATTCTGAACCTTGATACATAATAACGTTTGGACTGAGGGTCGTTATTGCGACCCTTATGTTATCTCTGCACCTGTTCTGGCAAGGAGAGATTATGGCTTACTATATAGTGAAAGTGCTGATCAGCAGCATTCTGATCGTGCTCATTTCTGAGATTGGAAAGCGAAACTCAATGCTTGCCGCTATTCTGGCATCGGTTCCGTTGATTTCAGTATTTGCCTTAATTTGGCTCTATATTGATACGCAGGATATTAATCGTATTCGAGAAGTGACAATCAATATTTTATGGCTGATTGTTCCCTCGCTAACTTTGTTTATAGCGTTACCCATTTTGCTTGATCGAGGCATGGGGTTTTACGTCAGCCTTTCCATAGGGATTCTGGTAATGATCTTGAGTTATGTAGCCACATTGGCTATTTGGAAGACTCTAAGTTAACTAGTAATAATGCTCGCTTTTGGCACGGAGCTCGCCCTCTGATCTTGCTTAAGTCCGCCTACCGATCCATTCCATAAGCAATAGTGGTTCTGGGGAAAACCACGCGAACCCTATCATTCACCCCCTATGAATGAACAACCTCTATTTACCTAATCACTGATTCCAATCAAATACTTTTCCATATGAAAAATAATTTGAAAAAACATATTGACCTTCCAGTTAGGGGAATATCTACACTAACTCCATCAACTAACAAAAAGGTGTTCAACATGAATAAACTATATTCCGTATTAATTATTTCTTCCGCTATCGCATTTAGTAATGTATCAATCGCTGGTGAAAAACATTACATGGGACATCCGGGTGACGGTCCACAAGGACACATGATGGAAGGTAAAAACCATAAAGCTGGCATGGACGATAGTCATCCAGTAGTGACTAAAAGTGAAACAAAGAAAGCGACCTCTAGTGACAAACATTACATGGGACATCCGGGTGACGGCCCACAAGGACACATGATGGAAGGCAAAAACCATAAAGCTGGCGCCTCTACCGAGCATGTTGATAAATATGGAGATGGCAAACATGCAAAATCTAAAGGGAAACACTACATGATGGAGGACGGTGATGCCGGTCAAGGTCACATGATGAAAGGAGAAAAGCACCCATCTAACTAAGATTCTACATATCTAGCAGGGACTCAGGCCCCTGTTCTGGTTGAATACACCGGACACTTTAATAAGAGACAATAACCGTCAATCATTGGAGTGTCGTCATGGGTCAGAAACGCAGTTACAAGCAATACCCACAAGAATTTAAAGAAGAGGCTGTTGCGCTCGTTAAGGAACAAGGCTATTCAGTACCAGAGGCCGCGAAATCACTGGGAATCGCTAGTAATGTTTTGTATCGCTGGAAAGATAAAGTTGAGCAGCAAAGACAAAGGGAAGACCTAGCTGAGGATGAGCGATCTGAACTGCAGCGCCTACGCAAAGAAAACAAAGAGCTGCGCATGGAGAAAGAGATTTTAAAAAAGGCCAGTGCCTTCTTTGCCAAAGAAATGAAGTGAAGTACCGCTTCATTCAGGAAAATTCCGGCCTCTATCCCGTGCGGATAATATGTCAGGTAATGAGGGTTAGTAGGTCGGCCTTCTATGCGTGGAAGGCGCGTTCTACACAAATAATTACGGCAGAAGAGCTGCATCTATATCGCAGAACTAAAGTTTTATTTACTGCGAGTCGTGAGAGTGTGGGCAGCCGTGAGCTCGCTAAGAAGCTACGTGCTGAAGGTTTTATTATTACTCGCTACCGAGTGATGAACATCATGCAAAAGCTCAAGCTGACCGTTAAGCAAAGGGTAGCTTACAAAGTAACTACAAAACGTAAACACGGCGATGCTGTAGCGGATAATTTTCTGAATCAGAATTTCAATCCTGTCGATAAGAATCAAGTATGGGCTGGGGACATTACCTATCTGAAAACAGCAGAAGGATGGTTATATTTAGCGGTTGTTATGGACTTGCACTCCCGTCGTATCGTTGGCTGGGCCATAGATAAGCGAATGACTACCAGTTTAATTAGCCGAGCAATGATCAAGGCATACAACGTTAGGCGGCCGCCTAAAGGACTTGTCTTTCATAGTGACCGAGGGTCGCAGTACACCAGTAAGCGCTATCGTGCGCTACTTCAGGGATACGGCATCCGGGCTTCAATGGGTGATGTGGGTGCATGCTGGGATAATGCGGTCGTTGAGCGTTTTTTTGGTAGTTTGAAGCATGACTGGATATTTAAAACCCATCAACCAAGTCGTAACCATATGAAACGTGATGTGGCGGCTTATATGAAATATTACAATTTGGACCGGCTTCACTCATCTAACGATGATTTATCGCCGATTCAATATGAAAACTTAGCAAGTTTAAGTGTCCGGAATTGTTGACCAGAACAAACAGTTTCTCTCATTTTATCAGGACATATTGGACTTTAAAGATCTCCAAAGCTTGCAGACCCTCGCACCATTAACATGGTTTCGTGTTTTTCTAACGATATAAGGTTATCAAACAACTCTTTGCTACGCTCATTTACTGCCCGACCTGCCAGGTATTGATAAAGCTCAATCAGTTGATTATGAGTATTGACCGTGCGGGCAATAATTTGGTCGGTATCTAGTTCTTTGAGATTAGCTTCGCATAGAGTATGCGTCAGGACTGGTGCCTTATCCATGTATTCTAGGCACCATGTATTCAGATCTCTGGGATCAGCCTCTTCTTCGTATCTAGATATTGTTTGGGTTAACTGCTTTTCATGTTCTGAAAGGTACTCCAGTAACATTTTTAGCCTAAGAGATTCAGCCTGCTCAGCACAATGCTCGTAACATTGGGTCATTTGCTGATGGAAGTCTACGATCCAATCAAGGATATCTTTAATCTGTTCTATCTGCATAGCGTAAGCTCCTTGAATTTTAATGCTTCATTAAATTTTTTAAATCTGTCAAGAAGGGCAACGTTTTCAATCTCACAACCCTTCCGAGTCAAAAACAGAAATGAGGTGATCTCCCTCATTTTCAACTCAAATATCAAACATTAATGATGCATATGCATATCTTGCTGAGATTAATGTTCCATCATCTGGCGCATCATTTGGGATCAGTCACAGGCATCTCCATTTTGTATACCCGCCCCTTTTTGATTTGAGTAAGCTGGAAACCCTGCCCCCACTAAAGAAACACTCAGTATTCCTACCATTAAACGTTTCATCACACGCACCTAGATTGCGCTTTCTAAACACTAATTTTCACAACCCTGACTTACGTTAATTCGAATTATGCCTATAACCCTTGCCTTTAAACTTAGACCTTCCAGCTACTGGAAGGTCAATAGGAACTAAGGTTTAGCTTGTATATAGAGGGAGATCAGTTTTCTTTTGATGGCATCCTACAAAAGCCTTGAGAGGGTACGTCGAGCGCACTATTAAACTTGCTCGACATATTTTGAAACGCGATCAGAGCCGTCAGTTCAACAATGCCATCATCATCGAAGTACAAACGCAGTTTATCCATCAAAACGTCTGTCACATGCCTATCGCTGTAGGTTATGGCATCTACATACTCAAGGACCGTTTGTTCATGCTCATCAAATAAAGTGCTTTCATTCCACTTGGTTATATCGCCTTCCCGCTTAGCAAACATATATGAGTTCACATCAACACAAAATTCGCACCAGTTAATCTGAGAAACTCTCACCGTAATCATTGATCTGAGTGAAGGAGATATCGCAGATTTTTTATAATCTAAAGACCCAAATAATAAGGCAACTGCTGCGAACAGACGTGGAACTCTAGCCCAAAGAAGAGCTGGCTTAAGCACCATCCCGTACTTACGGCTCTGGTTCCAAAAAAATGGTCGAAGATAAAAAGGGTAATCTTGAAGTTTTTTAGTATTAATACGCATCACTCTCACCATTATTATTTTTTATGACAGCTCCAGGGCGTATGGGTATGGTTGTCATGTACATTTTGATCTACATACCGATAATAGCTCTCTTTAAATCTTGACCACCAATCTTGACTAATCTCTATGTCATGTTTAGAGATCAGTTTCTCCAAACTATCGATACATAATCTGCTCGCATCATACTCCAAGAGAAACATCTGATTTTCTGGATCAAAACTTACCTCATCAATACCATAAAGCTGATCAATCTCCTCCACAGCAGCACATATGTTCTCCTCCGTCGCCTTATGCACTTTTAGATGCCTTTCAACAAGATTTATTTCTGACACCCCTAAACGATGCTCTTTACTCATGACTATGACCTCGAAAAATTCGGAATAAACCCTGGAGTGACTTCCTTGTATTTCACGTACTCATCACCAAACTCTGTTTGAGCAACTCCTTCTTCATAATGAGCTAAACGTACATAAACGATAACTAACACCGGAAACATGACTAACGTCGGAATTGTTGGCCATTGCAGTAAGAAACCAAACATAATCAAAATAAACGCTACATACTGAGGGTGTCTGCATCGCGCATACCACCCATCTTTAGCTAGACGATGATGTTTCTGAGCGCTGTACAATACATTCCAAGCTGATGCCAAAATAAAAAATCCAATTACAACTAGCGCATTGCTAGCCAAATGCAGAGGATCAAAATGAGGATCGCCTTCAAAACCAAGTAATGTATGTAGCAAGTGACCATTTTCATGGGCCAAGAAGTCTACCTCAGGGTAGATTTCACTCAGCCATCCCGAAAGGAAATAAATACTTAAAGGAAAGCCATACATCTCTGTAAAGAGCGCAATAATAAAGGCTGAAAATGCACCTAAACTACGCCAGTCCATTTTATTTTTAGGTTTAATAAAGCTAAACGCAAAAAAGATAAACACAGCTGAATTGATAATAACAAGGGGCCATAACCCATAATCATTGCTCATGCTTTTGCTCCTGTTGTGCGTTTTCCTCTCTCGCTGTTTTCAACCCCTCAATATAACCTTCACGGTATGCATCATTCTGCTTACTTTGATCAGCAAAGTTTTCAGAATCTAGCCCTTTAGAAACACTTATTTCCTCTATTGGACTCTCATGATGTTTGTGCCCCCCATGCTTATGGTTACCATGCATAAACAGATGCATTAGTGGACACATTAGTAAGATAATGAAAGGCAAATAGGGAAAGATATGCTCCCCATGTTCCACCAATAGTAAGTAACCTGCCACCGCAATCATTAATAATGCAGCAACCCCACTTTTTGAACACCAAAATGAAGACTTCTTATTCATCAGCTTTACCCTCTACGATTAATTCGCCACGGTACATCTGCATTTGGCATGAAAATGGATATGTCCCAGGTTCTAGTGATTCAAGCGATATATCCTTGGTTTTATTGAGTGGCAACTCTTCACTGATTTCTAGATTATTAAATTGAACAATTGAAGAGCATGGTGAGTTATCCTTCCTCAAAAAACTGAGCGTCACCTTTTCTCCTGCCATGACCCTAACTTGTGCAGGGGTATAGACTCCGTTATTGACAGTAATGGGTACCGTGCCTTTTACGACCATCCTGTTTCTGGGCTTATAGAGCCAAAACCACCAAACGATCAAAGAGATCAGAGCAAAGCCCAAAATATTGATTACCAGCATGATATAAGCCTCCTATTAATGATCTGATGCTTTAAATAAGCGAAGTCGATTTGCGTTACTCACAACAGTTAATGACGAGAACGCCATGGCTGCACCTGCGATAACAGGACTAAGAAGCAATCCAAAGAATGGGTACAACACACCTGCTGCGAATGGGACTCCTGCTACGTTGTAGATAAACGCACCAAATAAGTTTTGTTTTATATTTCGTAGCGTAGCTTTACTGATGGCTATGGCATCTGCCAATCCATGCAAGGAACCACGCATCAACGTGATATCTGCACTTTCAATCGCAACATCAGTACCTGTACCAATCGCAAAGCCGACATTTGCTTGAGCTAAAGCAGGCGCATCATTAATACCATCACCTGTCATACCTACTATTTCACCCTGAGCTTGTAACTCTTCAACTTTGATGGATTTATCTTCAGGTAGGACCTCTGCAAAGAACTCACTAATTCCAACCTTCTCCGCTACTGCTTGAGCTGTGGCCCGATTATCCCCCGTCAGCATAACGACACGAATCCCATTGGCTTGTAGACGCTTTATCGCCTCAACGGAGTCATTTTTAATAGGATCAGATACTGAAATAATTGCAGCAAGCTCTCCATTAATTGCCAAATACATTGGCGTTTTCGCTTCAGATGCAACCCTCTGTGCACTCGCTATGTAATGCTCAATTGACACTGATCTTTCATCCATCAGCTTTTCGTTACCAAACAAAATCGAATTACTATCAATACTCCCTTCAACACCATGTCCGGCAATAGCTTCAAAATTAGCAACCTTAGACAATACAATCCCTCGCTCCTGAGCTGACTCAACGATTGCTAGAGCTAAAGGATGTTCAGATCCAGATTCAAGGCTTGCAGCTAAAGAAAGTATCTCTTCTTCCTTGTAGTCACCTGTCACTTGAATCTCAGTAACTTTCGGGCTCCCTTCCGTAATCGTCCCTGTTTTATCCAAAATCATTGCGCTGATCTTAGAAGCAGTCTGCAAAGCTTCACCGTTACGTATCAACACGCCTGCTTCTGCCGCTTTACCTACGCCTACCATCACTGACATTGGCGTAGCCAAACCAAGAGCACAGGGACATGCAATGATTAGAACGGTTGTTGCGGAAACGATAGCGAATGCAAGCGCTGGTGCAGGACCGAAGTTCAACCATGCCAAAGCACTAAGAATTGCGATAATCATCACAACAGGGACAAAGTAGCCCGATATTACATCGGCTAAACGCCCTATAGAGGGTTTCGAATTTTGCGCCCGCTTTACCATCTCGATGATCTGAGCTAAAGCTGTATCCTTACCAACACGTGTCGCTTTGAATATTACTGACCCTGATTTATTAATGGATCCTGCGACAACCTCATCCCCACTTATTTTCTTCACTGGCATGGGCTCACCCGTCAACATGGATTCATCGACTGACGTATTTCCTTCAACCACAACACCATCAACAGGGATTTTTTCACCTGGACGAATTCTAAGAAGGTCTTCAAGCACAACATCCTCTATTGGGATATCAAGCTCTTCGCCATCACGAAGTACACGGGCATTTTTTGGTTGTAAACCAATTAAACGCTTGATTGCCTCTGAAGTTCGGCCCCTTGCTTTGATTTCAAGCGCTAAACCAAGATCTATCAAACCGATAATCATGGCGGTCGCTTCAAAATAAACATGCCTGGCCATCAGAGGAACAGCGTCAGGCGCAAATACAACCACCATGGAATAAATCCAAGCGGTACCCGTACCCAACGCAATGAGGGTGTCCATATTCGCGCTGTGATTTAGAAAAGACTTCCAGGCACCTATATAAAAATGTCGCCCGGAGAAATACATGATGCCTAAGGTCAAAAGACCGACGACTAACCAAGAGATTCGTTCAGGATTGGTTGAGACTGTCATTTCGCCAATGAAGAGCCCATAGAGCATTAAGGGAATACCTAATGCCAGTGCAATCGTCATCTCTTTCATTAAGCGTTTATAGTAAGCAGCCTCTGATTTTTCTTTCTCATCTAACAGTTCGGTATCATTTTGCTTAACGAGGCTCGCTTGATAGCCAATACTCCCAATGGCACCTAGCAATTCATCTTCATTCGCATTTCCTGTAACAAGCACAGTTCTTTGCGCGAAATTCATTGAAGCCGTCTTAACTCCAGATACCTCTGATAACGCGCCTTCTATCTTCCCGACACAGCTGGCACAGCCAGCACCCTCAATCAAAAGGGTTATCTCTTTATTTGGATTGTTAGAACTCATCCTATTCACCTGTAACACACTGTAAGCCCCTAGTTAGAGGCATAAAAAAGCATTTCTGTGATCAGGATAGACCTTCCTCTTAATGTAAGGTCAAGAGGAGTAGGCTCATAAATTTATCAAGGAATAGTGGAAAGAAAGGTGAATCGACCAGCCAACCAAAAAACTCTATTGTTGTTGATCAGCGGGGCACGCGCATGCCCCTATATGAAATATTAAAAGCTACAGATGGCAGTTATTGCAGAAACCAAGAAGTGCCTGCAAGCAACCCAGAACTCATATTTATAAATGTGATAGAAACTGAACAATCTAATCGGATAGGTAATTAATCTGATTAGCCCATCACTAGTGACTTTATCACCCCTACTTAATGAACAGGTCCAACCAAGGTAGTCATCACTGTCGTTATGCCAAAAATTCCAGCACCTATGATTTTTTCTAGAAAAATAGATTTTTTCAGCCCTGCCGCATCCCGAGAATGAAGTAATTGAGGGACTAAATATAACTTGTGAAACGCAGCTAACATTAAGATAGCACCCACAAACGCTAATTTAGTAAGCAGCAGGTTGCCATAAGTATCTGTGAATAAATTATTCCATCCAGTTAATTCATAACTTAAAAATAGCCCCCCACTAAAGAGCACAGCTACTACGAAAACCGCTAGTTGACCAAATCGTTCTAACACTTGATGTGCATCGTTATATTGCAATCGATGACAGATCAACCACAAGGGATACAATGACCCCATCCACCAAGCGGTTAGTAAAATATGAACAGATAACACCAACTGAAATAAAAATGGTTGTTCAACAGCATGGCCCGCTTCAGTAAAGGAAAAAGCAATTAATCCAATAGCGATACAAGCCATTAACACTTCAAACACATTTAGCTTAGCGCCCTCAGCAGGCCGGTATCGTCTGACGAAAACATGTATAAGAATCGTCACAATGAACAGTGAAAAACCTAATATTCGTGTCATTAAGGCATCACCAACAGCGGACTCCCACATCATAGATACCATATCCGGTTCGAACATACCGGTAACACCCTCCTCCAAAGATGCTCCTACACGTACGAAAAAATGAGCCAGAGCCGCTGTTATTCCGACCAATAAGAATAACAGTGTATAGCGTACCAGCGGTTTTTTAAGCTCCTCATGAATCCTCATCAAGTGGAGGCTAGCGGCTCCACCTACAGCGGCAGCCATCCCTAGATACATAATCCAACGGGTTATCAAAATCCAGAATTCCCATGCTGTAAATTCCATCATAGCCTCAACTTAATTTTCAGATACTGGAGATTAATGCTGCATAAAAACGAACGATCCTTTCATCATATGTCCGTCACCACCCATGGCCTTCCAATGCACTTTATAAGCATCTGGTTTCAAACTCGGTATCATCGCTTTAAATGAAGTTCCTGCTTCTTTAGAGCGTTTAAAATCAATTGATACTGGCTTGCCACTAGAATCAACAACTTTGAGACTGACCAATTTCATTGGTTTGGCAAAATTAACTTCAACTCTATCGGTAGGCTCCATCATCATGGCTCCATCTTGTGGATGGCTACCGTTCATCATACCGTGAGCAAACAACGACGAAGATACTGTGAGTGCAGCAATGGCTAGCAACGTTTTGAAATTTTTCATATTAATTTACCTTTATATTTCAGATGATTTAGTTTTAGGAAGCGATTGCCGTTTCCATAAAAAATAGATAGCAGGTAACACAAGAAGAGTCAGAATTACTGCACTGACCATTCCTCCAACCATAGGCGCCGCAATCCTGCTCATTACTTCAGAACCAGTACCCGTACCGTATAGAATTGGAAGTAATCCGAGAATTATTGCAGCAGCAGTCATCATCACAGGACGCACACGTAAACCAGCACCATGTAGAACCGCATGACGCAATGTTTCTTCACGAAGATCTAGTCCCTTACTTTTACAGCGTTCGATGGTTTCCTGCCAAGATTGATTGAGATAAACCAACATAATGACCCCAATTTCAACAGCAACCCCTGCCAATGCTATAAAGCCAACACCAACCGCTACTGAAAAATTAAACCCTTGCCAATACATCAGCCATATACTTCCAACCATAGCGAAGGGCAAAGTCCCCATGATGATGGCAACTTCTGCAAAATTTCGGAAATTTATAAATAACAACACAATAATTATGACAATAGTCAGAGGTACCACATAAGTCAGCTTCTCTTTAGCCCTCAACATATATTCATATTGCCCCGACCAATTAAGAGAATAACCGGCAGGTAAATTTATCTTCTCAGAGACCACTTGCTGAGCATTTTTTACATAACTACCTATATCTACATCAGCAATATCAACAAAGGTCCAGCCATTTAAACGGGCATTCTCACTCTTCAGTCCTGGCGGACCATCTTCCAGATATATATTAGCTACATCACCTAAAGCAATACGTTGCCCAGTTGCTGTGACTATAGGAAGTAATGCCAACTGCTCCGGTGAATCTCGATAATCCTGCGGGTAACGTACATTAATAGGATATCGCTCTAAACCTTCTATTGTGTTCGACACATTCATACCGCCAACAGCGGAAGAAATAACCTGCTGAATATCTGCGATATTAAGGGCATAACGTGCTGCCTTCTCACGCTGAATATCGACTTTGATATATCGTCCACCTGCAACACGTTCAGAGTAGACTGAAGCAGTATCGGGAACATCCTTAAGAATTCTTTCTAGTTGCTCTCCAATATCCTGAATTACATTAAGATCTGGTCCCGCTATTTTGATACCTACAGGAGTTTTAATTCCCGTAGCTAGCATGTCAATACGGGTTTTGATCGGCATCACCCAGGCATTTGTAACCCCTGGAATTTTGACAAGTTGATCAAGCTCCTTTTTAAGCTTTTCTGTCGTCATCCCTTCTCGCCATTCGCTTTTGGGTTTTAGCTGAATAAAGGTTTCTATCATCGTCAACGGTGCTGGATCAGTAGCAGAATCAGCTCTCCCTACCTTGCCAAATACACTCTCTACCTCAGGTAAGGTAGCTATCAACTTATCTGTTTGCTGAAGCAACTGGCGCGCTTTACCAATGGATATACCCGGATAAGTAGTAGGCATATACATAAGATCGCCTTCATCAAGGTCAGGTATAAATTCACTGCCTAGCTTATCAAGCGGCCATAAGCCTACAGCCAGTACTAACACAGCTCCCATTAACGTAGCCTTAGGGAAAGATAAAACCACTTTCAGTGCGGGCATATAACTGGCAGTCAATACTCGATTAAGAGGGTTTTTATCCTCAGATAACACTTTTCCTCGGATGAAATATCCCATTAATACCGGAACCAAAGTAATTGCCAGAGCTGCAGATGCCGCCATTGCATAGGTTTTCGTAAAAGCTAATGGCGAAAACATTCGGCCTTCTTGAGCTTCAAGGGTAAAAACGGGGACAAAACTCACCGTAATAATCAACATACTGAAAAAAAGTGCTGGTCCCACTTCAGAGGCCGAGTCAGCCACCACTTGCCAACGATTTTCAGGTGTCAATTCCGTTCGTTCCATATGTTTATGCATGTTTTCTATCATGACAATGGCACCATCAATCATCGCCCCAATAGCAATAGCGATACCACCTAATGACATAATATTGGCGTTAATACCTTGCAAATGCATGATAATAAAAGCCGTAAGAATCCCAACAGGTAAGCTGATAATGGCAACAAGTGATGATCGAACATGAAAAAGAAAAGCAACACAGACCAACGCGACTACTAAGAATTCCTCCATTAATTTATACCAAAGGTTTTCTACCGCCCGATCAATAAGGCCTGAACGGTCATATACGGTTACTACCTCGACTCCTTCCGGCAAACTGCTTTTCAAGCTTTCTAATTTATCTTTAACACCGTTAATAGTTTTTTGCGCATTTTCTCCAAAACGCATTACCACTACACCGCCGACAACTTCACCTTCACCATTAAGCTCAGCGATACCTCGGCGCATCTGAGGACCGGTACCGATATTTGCGACATCCTTAAGTAATAGAGGAGTACCGTTTTTATTTACCCCCAGAGGAATTGTCTCAAGATCCTCAATACCCTGAATATAACCAGACGCACGTACCATGTACTCCGCTTCTGCCATTTCAACAACAGAAGCACCAACTTCCTGATTCCCCCTACGAATTGCATTCTGAACATGGCTAAGAGGCATGTTCAAGGCGCGAAGCTTTTCAGGATTAACTCTGACTTGATACTGCTTAACCATACCTCCAATAGGAGCTACTTCAGAAACACCTGGTACAGTCTGTAGCTCATATTTCAAAAACCAGTCCTGCAATGAACGTAATTGCCCAAGGTCATTCTGGCCTGTCCGGTCTATCAATGCATAGAGGTATACCCATCCGACACCCGTTGCATCCGGCCCTAATTGAGGACGCGCATTCGCTGGCAGTGATGGTGCTACTTGGCTCAGATATTCCAAAACTCGGCTTCTGGCCCAATACATATCCGTTTCCTCATTAAAGATAACGTATACATAGGAGTCACCAAAGAACGAGTATCCCCGAACTGTTTCAGCACCAGGAACAGATAGCATTGCAGTGGTTAAAGGGTAGGTTACTTGGTCTTCAACCACTTGCGGAGCTTGACCAGGGTAGCTAGTTTTTATAATAACCTGTACATCTGACAGATCAGGAATAGCATCTACCGGTGTTTTTTTCAGGGAATACAAACCCAAACCAATCAGAATAACCGCGGCCAACAACACCATAAAACGATTACAAATCGACCAGCGAATAATAGCTTTAATCATGACAGTTCCTTATTCACTTTCCGGTAAGTAAAAATCAGTGATTTCATAGCCGCCTTGTTCATTACGGCTTACTTCAAGGTGAAGAGGACTCCCTGTAGGCAGTTCATCAAGAACAACCCATTCACTAATCTGAAAATCCATCACCATTTGAGGCCACTGCCATTCAGGAATGGCATCATGTTTCACATTGAGCTTCACCGCTTCTGCATCCACACTATTCACAGTCGCTTTAACCCAAACGCTCGAAGTTGGTTTAGATTCTGACTTTGAGTTTTCCATACTTGAATTTTTCTGACGGTTGGTAGCCGTTTTAGGTGTGTTTGAATCGTCCTCCTCATTTTCCTGATCAGAAATATGGATCTCGGTGATAATGTATTGATTTTGCTTATCATGGGTTATTTGAGCATGAGCTAAAACACCAGCCTTAATGCCATCCATTTCAAGATAGGGGCTAAGCTGAAAGTCCATCGTCATTTGTGGCCACTGCCAATCTTCAATAGCAGCATGATCAACATTCACTTGCATTTCATCAGCATCTACACTGTTAAATACAACCTCGACCCAAACCTGATTTGGCTTATTTTCCGTTTCCCCAACTTGGTGCATACGTTTAAAATCAGAGGCTTTACTAGACTCAGAATCAATTAAAAATTGTGCAGAAGTAACAACTTCTTCCCCTTCATAAAGACCTTCGAGTATCTCTGTATGCTTTGAATCACGTAGTCCTTTTTTTACCTCTATCGATTTATAACGACCTTCACCTAACGCTAAGACGACCCGATCCTGCTCCGATCCACGTATGAGTGCTTCATTTGGAATCAACAAGCGCTGCTGATCATCCACAGCAACTATTTTCAGTTCAGCAAACATATTTGGCTTAAGCTTATGATCAAGATTTGCAAGCCTTACCCTTACTCTGAGTGTTCGAGTTTTAGAGTCTAAAGTGGGATAAACATAATCCACTGTTCCTAATAGAGGCCTTCCGGGAAGAAAATCCATTTTCACCTCAACTGGCAAGCCTTCCTTGATGAGACTGGCCTGCCGTTCAAATACTTCGGCTTCAACCCAAATCTGATCTAAATTGTTAATGCTCAACAATGTCATTCCTGGCTTAACGAAATATCCGTCCTGAATACTTACGCTATCAGCCACACCTGAAACAGGTGCGAAAAACCTGACGGTCTGAGAGACCTGACGGCTCTTTTTTAATTTCTTAATAAAATTATCCGATACTTGTAGCGATTTAAGACGGTACTCAGCGGCTTGTGCGAGCCTGACGTCTTTTCTTTTCAACCCGAACAACAGTTCTTCCTGAGCATTAACCAGCTCCGGAGAGTACAAATCATAAAGAGCTTGACCCTTTTCAACAGGATCACCTGTGGTATTAATAAAACTTTTCTCTATCCAACCTTCTACACGCGGATGAATATGGGTAATACTTTCTTTGTTATACTGTAAATACCCTACGGTTCTCACATCAGGAGAAAGCTGCTCTCTCTTCACTTTAGCGGTTCTCACGCCTAGATTATTTACTACCTCTGGTGAAATAGAGATAGCACCAGGTCCGCCACCCTTAGCATCATTTCCCTCGGCATATACCGGTACCAATTCCATTCCCATAGGCGACTTCCCTGGTTCATTACGCCGATAATTTGGATCCATAGGAGCAACCCAATATAGCGGTTTAGCCTCACCGGTAGCGTTCCCTGACTCACTGTTAAACTCAGTCATGGAGGCCTGATTCACTCCATACATAACTCCAACCCCCAGAGCCGCACCCATGGCTAACATAACTACGCTATTTACGACTTTCATTGTTCTGTTACCTCAACATCGCCCACTTGGGTTAATAGATAATTCATGACTGTAATTGTTTTCAGCCTTTCAACATGAATGCCCAGCGAAGTTAATTTGGCATCTAATTCGCTAATACGAGCACGCACTACTTCAGCAAACGAACCATCATCTACGGTATAAGCATTGATTGCGGCTTCAGCAGATTCTGAAAATCCGGGTAATAACTGTTGTTCATACAGCCGTTGGCGTTTGTCTAATTTTTCAAGATCAGAATGTAATGCTCCATAACGGGAATAAAGTTCTCGTAACAACAATAGTCGTTCCGTTTTTAATGCTTCGCGATCAGTTATCGCAGCCTTAACTTCAGAATCTTGTCTAGATGTAGAGAAAACAGGAATATCTATCGTCACTCCCATTGAGAACAGGTCAGAGCGCTCATCACCTACTGCTGTTTTTCCACGAATTCCATAGCTCGCATTGATAATCCATTCAGGTTTGTATTTCTGCTCAGCCAATAGAAGATCCGTACTCGCCATTCCAATGCTTATATCGAATAGAGCTAAACGAGGGTGCTTACTTAAATGTGATATTAACTTTGGATCTAAAGGGGCCATAATGTCCCTAAGTTTAAGCTCCGGAATTTGACCCTTAATTGTTAACCTTGCTGTTCTTGTTTCACCCGCAGGAATAAGCCAAGGCTCTAACTGCTGAAGAGCAACATCTCGTTGCTGTTTAAGCTGGGTCAGGCGATCTTCAAGGTTCACTAATTCTAATTCAGCTCTTACTAAATCCTGCTGACGGGTGCGTCCAAATGCAGCGCTATAACTGCTGGTAGCAACATCATTCAATTGCAAAAATATTTGGTAGTTCTGGTTAATAAGTTCGATACTCTTCTGAGCTTTGATAGCCCTCAGCCAAAGAATAGAAATATCTCTTATCACTGCCGCCCTGCGCTCTTCCCTTAAGAGTGGATGTTGATCGGCTTTTTGTTCTAATTTTTTACCTTTAAGAGACAGTGTTTCTCCTCTAGGTAGCATTTGACTTACGCCAATACTGAATTGGGTCATTGCTTCCTGATCATAATCCAAGGTATCTGTGGGAAGATTCTTAATACCAACATTAAACTTAGGATCTGGAAGACTTTTTATTCCTACACTACGGGCCAAAGCTGATTCTTGTCGGTAGCTATTTGCTAACAACCAAGGATCTAAAGCTAGGGCACTCTCTATGGCTTGCGGCAAAGTAACAGGATGTGTATCTGTCTTTTCTTTAGTTACTGCAACTACAGACATGGAAAAAGGCAGCATAACTAACGCTATACAAACAGAGGTTTTCATTCTCTAGTAACTCTCGTTTAGTTACCCAAATAGGGGTAATTCAATATCTCGGGGCAACGATGCCCCCACACACTTGAAGCTAAACGGGCAGAGTTATAGGTGGGGTATAAGGGGGAGAACTCGCAAGATAATAATAACGATTGAAGTATTTGAAGCCTTCATACCCCAAACGATGAATTTGTGGCTCTATTGAAGACGTTAAAACTCCACTGATACTACAATGCGCTGCAGAACAATCCATATCTGCAGCAACACTATCACACGAATCAGAACTCCCTTCATGATTACAATGCTCAGACATCATAGAGGCAGACATAACCACAGGTCTTAAGTTTTCACCTTGACCAACAGCGGTTATAGATAACTGGACCATATTGATACTACTCAACCAACTTATGGCAAATAAAATCAGAATAGCAATACCAGCTCTCCTATAGCTGGCACGACGGGCATTCTGATATCTGTAAAAATGAGCAGTTCGCATAGAAATTTTCGTAACTGAGTTAGTCAGCTGCATGGTGACCGAGTTTAATTTTATCACTACACATTGTGATATAAACCGCCCCCCCATAAGTATTCCTATAGTCTAAACCTTCCAGTTACCGGAAGGTCAACATCAAAGATAAAAACAAACAGAATTGCAGAGTACCAGCCATCTCTGGTTTAAACTGATACTCAGATATTTACTATTCCCCCCTAATATAATTTTGCTTTAACATCCCTATAGTTAAAGAAATCAGTATCAAAAAGGTGATTGTGAGCCCCCTAAAATTGCAAGATTGAAACCGTCAAACCTGAGAAAATCACTACTCATACCTGAATTGGAATGGCCACCTGTGGTTGTATCGGCGCTAAAATATTTGCATAAGCTTGCAGTATGTCATTATACAAATCTGTATGCTTAGCCGCCTCTATTGTTATAGAGGCGCATTAGCTACACGCATAATTAGAGCTTTCCACCGTTAAGATACTGAAGTAGGAGGTTCATGATCAAATGCATCAACAATACTCTCTCGAAATAACCCTAGAAAACAGAAGGTCTGAAGCTCTTCAATTCCATCCTGAGCAAGATATTGAGAGAGTGTGTAGCTTTCGTCTTGCTCGTCTGACACAGACCACTCCATACCCACTGGCGAAGATTGAACATCATTACTATCCGGCGCCTGCTGGCAAATTCGACTCTCCGATGGAATATCTGCAATAGCTCTAACTACGACCCGCTGATCTGGCAGCTCCTGATCAAGACGATTCGCAAATTCAACTAGCTTAGGTTCAGCAAAAGTATATAACCATGATTCTTGGCTTGATTCTCCATCAACTCTTAATATCCGCCCCAAAACTTGGCGAAAATAGAGCTCAGTTCTCACTCTACTAAGGTGACAGCAGACCTGTAGTCTCGGAATATCGGTACCTTCACTGACCATTCCCACACTTACTATCCAGGCGGTGTCAGATCCTGTGTATTGCTCAATTCTTTGCGAAGCATTTACTTCTTTATAAGTCACCAAAACCGAAGTTTGCTTAAATCTACTCACAAGAAGTCGATGGATATAGGCTGCATGCTCAGTGCAAGAAGCAACAACTAGCCCTCCTGCTCTAGGGTTATGTCTACGTACCTCATTAAGACGCTTGCATCCACGCGAAAGAACATCATCTATGGCATCTTCATCCGAAAGGATATGCTTGTATGACAATAATTTTTCATTCTCCAGCATGTCCCCTAGAGAGTTATAAGATGTTGTTTGGCTGTCCTGGCCGGAAACAGCCACTCCATCATTGTCAACAAGAACAACCTTCGGAATTCGGCAGACACCTTCAGCAACAGCATCTTTCAACCCATACACAAAGTCGCAATGAATTTGTGTATTACCCTCTAAATAGCGAGATAAAACCAGAGGAGCACTATCTGAGCGCCAGGGCGTTCCTGTCAAAGCTAGAGTAAATTCTGCTTTCTCACGGACCTGTCGTAAAATTTCTTCTCCCCATGCATTAGCATTCCCGACATCAGTACCTGAACAATGATGGATCTCATCAAAAATAACCAAAACACGATGGCGTTCTAAAATACTCCAGAAGTCTTCATGAAAGAACAACATACTCTGATAAGTATACGAACCACCTACAGCTCCTATCCTCCCATCAAAGGAACGGTCAAGAACTCGAGAGAAGGTAGCCTTAACGCCTTTCGAAGTTACCACTGACGGAGAAAAACACAAAACAAAATCTATTCGTCCTTGCTCTAAAAGGCGTTGAGATAAAACTGCTGACATGATCGTTTTTCCTGCCCCAGGAGTCGCAAGACAAAGAAAATGATTTTGTTCATAAAAGCTTTGGAGCGCCCGCTTTATACACTCGTCCTGCCACCTCCGGAGATTCATGAAGTCGTAGCTTGATAATGCTCAAGCGCAGCTTCAATGGCCCGTAACTGACCTAATAGCTTTGAGCTGGACTCAAGCGCTCTTTGGTATCGCGGCTGTAAGGCTTCACGAAGAGACGGATATACCTTAAAAAGCGTTTTATATTCTTCGGACTCACCAACCGAGGACAAAAGGTCAACATGACATTGCTTTGCTCGATTCTTCAATTCACTTATAGAGGATTGCGTTGAACCATCAGACCTAACCATCGTACTAGCTACTTCGAAACCAGATACCACTTCAGGCGTCATTTTTAGGAAAGGGCCATCACAAAATTCGAAACTAATATCTACAAAATTAGAGACCTTCGTGTAGACAGTCATTCGCGGATTCTTTTCCTTTTGCCGCTTCAACAACTCATACTTAACTAGCCTATCAAGTTGACGATAGATCCATTTCTGAACGTCTTTATTTTTCTGTTCGCAACAAACGCCTAACTCGTGACAAAAAGCTTCTTTGAGCTGTCTAGCAGTAAACGGTTCACACTGCATAGAGCTCAGCACATTGAACAAATTTTCATCAATTTTATAGCCTACTTTTAACATCAATACGGCAACCTTTAATCATAAGCGGAAAGATCAAACCAATTACCGCAAAAATACGGACTATAATCCGTGGCTAATAAAGCATCAACTAAGGATAGTTCTCGTTTCATGTGAGACGAAGAATGAATGAATTAGCAACCCAATTTGGAAAAAACGTTCGTAGAACCAGAAAAGCTAAAGGAATAGCTCAAGAGAGGCTTGCTCTTTTGACCGGTATTGATCGAAGCTACGTGGGAAGAATTGAGCGTGGTGAGGTAAATATCACTTTAGAAAAGGTCTATATAATATCAGCTACTCTGGAGTGTGAACTTTCAGAGCTTCTACCAACACCTGTACAAAAATTCCTACCACAATAGGAACTCCGATTTTTATCAATAATATTGACTCCTATCGGTAAACGCTCGACTTAATATGTTCATGACTAAAACGCCAACATCAAAAGTGCCATTAAACCGCTCATTTATGATCGATTTATAACGCGCAAGAATCTCTCTCGTCAACATTCCTTGCTTCCCTGAATACCGTTTATCCATCTAGCAAAACCTGACACCCTCATACATCAATTAAAATAGATATTCCGCCCCCAGAAAGAAAATTTCAAAAGCCAACCAAAGAGTTAAGCAATGCTTGGTTTTCCTCTTTCCGCAGATCCGTTATGAGATCATCGCCTATGTAACGATGAACTAAGTGTACATAATATTTGTACGTTGTAGACGTATCAGTATGTCTACATCCATTCACGAAGCTCATTATCTATCACCGCATCAAAAACATAAGGTGCATTGAGCATGTTACGAGCTTTCAAAGCTTCTAAAACAAAGTAAGTCGCGAATGAGTGTCTGAACATTTTTGGGATAAGACTATCTTGCGGGAAGCTCGGATTCTTTCCAACCAAACCTAGTTGATAGTTAAGCATTCGATAGGTTACAGGGCGTCCGTCGGACGATAAGAATAAAACTGAATTGGATAGACTATAACCATTCTTCTTTTTAAAGAGTTCCGCTCGTTTAGTACGCAAAGGCATCCAGTAGTCACAGATCCACTGCCAGAAGTATGCTGGAATCTCAATACTCCTATTTTTACCTTTAGAAGCCATATGGAACGGAATGTCACTTTTTACTTCATTATACCTGTATCGCTTTAACCCTAAATTTTCCCCTTTACCTTTATAAGGAACCTGTAGCAGTTCTTTAGGCCTTAAAGCAGTAATCCAAATAAACGTCGACATTACTTTGTAAACTTCATCATCCATCAAATCGAGGGCTATTGAAAAATTTTCTCTAGTAAGGAATTTATTGAGGTCTTTCTTGATATGAGCTTCAGTTCCCACCCCCAATTGAACTTCATTTATTTGTAGTAGCTCAGACTTGATCTGACAGTTACCCGTTTTTTATCTGGTGTCTGTCAGTTTAGATCTGGGCTAAATTCT
>NZ_LUTR01000033.1 GCF_001597725.1 Neptuniibacter marinus | reverse complement strand
TCAATGCGAAGCTTTTGATTCTGATAAATTATTCAATTTCAGTGAAAAAAAGCTTGAGCATTAACAGAGTATCTACAAAAGGGTTTGTGGTTTGAATTAGGTTTAGGGTGTATTTCATTCGCCCGGGCACCCGTTCCGGGCAAAAAGGCCGGGCTCCTACAGAAAGGTTTGTGTTTTGATTGGGGTTGGGAGCGTAATTCTTCGCTCTGTCACCCGTTCCGAGTATAAAGGTGAGCCCCTACAGGTTAAATTACATAGAACAGGGAGGTTTTATGGCGAAGATTATTCATCATGGTGCAGTGTCGGGTGTAACAGGCTCCTGCCATCAGCTTTTTATTGATGACGCGTATTCGGTGCTTATCGATTGCGGTATGTTTCAAGGTGCGGAAGCGTCTCAGCTTGAGCAAGGTTCTCTTGCGATTAATTTCCCTCTTAATACTGTTGAAGCGTTGGTTGTGACTCATTGTCATATTGATCATGTGGGGCGCATACCTTATTTGCTGGCCGCAGGGTTTGATAAACCTATTTATGCAACAGAGGCCACTGCTCAGTTATTGCCGTTAGTGATAGAAGATGCAATTAAGGTGGGGATTAGCCGTGATCGAAATCTAATTGATAAAGTGTTGGATCGTCTTCGTATGCTATTAAAGCCGTTTCCTTATGATCAGTGGTTTAAATTAGCAGAGAACTTGGCGGCTAAGTGTCGCTTTCGTATGGCAGGGCATATTTTGGGCTCTGCCTATGTGGAGTTTGAATTAGATCATGAACGGGTCATTTTTTCTGGTGATCTTGGTGCACCGTATTCACCTCTATTGTCGGCACCTAGAGCGCCTTATAAAGCGGATTGTTTAGTCATTGAGAGTACTTATGGTGATAAAAACCATGAGGGTAGGAAAGCTAGGCGTTCTGAGTTGAAGCGGGTTTTAGAGCGATGTTTATCTGATGCGGGGACGGTGTTGATTCCTGCATTTAGTATCGGGCGTACTCAAGAGTTACTCTATGAGATTGAAGAGATTATCCATCAGTCGGGCGCTGATTGGGCGGTCTTAGATGTGATAGTGGATTCGCCGTTAGCGGCGGAGTTTACTGAGCACTATAGGTCGTTGCGGAAGCTTTGGGATAAAGAGGCGCGGCGAAAGGTACAGAATGGACGACATCCTTTGGCGTTTGAGCAGTTGATTACGATTGATAGTCACGGGGATCACCAACGCTTGGTTAATCACCTTAAACAGACGGTCAGGCCAGCTATAGTGATTGCAGCAAGTGGCATGTGTGCGGGTGGGCGTATTGTGAATTACCTTAAAGCGCTGTTGGGCGATAAGAAGACAGATGTTTTGTTTGTAGGCTATCAGGCGCAAGGCACCCCAGGGAGAGATATTCAAACGTATGGATCAAGGGGTGGCTATGTTTACCTTGATGGGGAGAGGATCGATATTCGTGCAGGGGTGCATACTATTAGTGGCTATTCGGCCCATGCGGATCAAAAGGATTTAGTTAATTTTGTAAAAAGGATGCGTCATAAGCCTTCTGAGATAAGGATTATTCATGGGGATGATGAAGCGAAGCAAGCCTTGCGGATTAAGTTAAATGAGATTGTGCCAAATGCCAAAGTGTGGATTCCCCATGGGTAGGGGGTGAGCTCTTACAAGGGCTATATGTAGGAGGCTAGCGTCTGTAGAAATTGTGTTTTTCTGGAGAGTGTAGTCTTGAAAACTACATCGGCATCCTTGCCGACTCTGCATCATCCTAATGTTTAGGTACAGAGGCCCTCGTCCTGAGGGCTAAACATCATCCTTGATGTACTCTGTGGTGCTAGAGTAATTTTATTTTCCATTTGGGTATATAAGAAAAATTCCTAATTTTTAGTCGTGTTTTCAAGTGAGATTTTTAGCTGCTAAGTGGTGGTATTTATTTTTACTAGGAGCTGGCGTTAGTTGTGTTTTGATAAAAAGTATTTACTATTTTCTTTTAATTGATTGCTTGTATCCGAAGTAAAAAACTTACTACCATCCTAGCTTTACTGATGCTCAATAAGGTGTTGTTGTGAATAAATTGATTTGGTCTTTTTTGTTTGTGGTTTCCTGTCATGCATCGGCGGTTGACTATTATATGGTTACTAATGATTATGTGCGTGTTCGTGATAAGCCTAATTTACAAGGGCGTAGTTTGGTTATGCTGAATAAGGGCCATCTTGTTATTAAGCTGGGAGAGGAGGGTGAGTGGAGCAAAATTTATTTCCTTGGACGTGAGGAGGTTAATGGGCGAACGGAAGGCTGGATGAGCAGTCAGTTTTTGGCACCAGAAAACAGTGTTGTAAATAGTACTTTAAAAGAGAAGTTAATCCTTGCGGATAAAGGTGCCGCGTTGAGTTGTGAAAAAGTGATAGGGAATGAGTTTATTCAAGGGTGTGATCTTCAGCTTGAGTACGCTTTAGTGAAAGGGGTTGGATTAAAAAACATTAAAGTTAATTGTAGTGCTGAGTTGGTAGCGAAAACATTGAAGGGGGATTTAATTCCTGTACCTGTAAGTCAGACGTTGGACTATGTTGTTAGCTCGCCAGATGAACGCTTTTCGATGAATATTTTAATGAAGGCGGATCTTTCTTATCAGTTAACAGAAGTTAACTTGGAGGGGCATCGTTGTCGAGTGGTTGAGTCTTTGTAGCACTTAGTTTAGCGCTCCTTTTTATGTATAAATAGGCGTTTCAATAAGGTTTTATTGCTGATTTTTTAAGGCTTTGTGGAGAGTATAGGTAAGGATTAGTGCTATAAGAACGCCAATAGCATTTGCGTAAGCATCTTCTACAGAAAAGTGTCTCAAAGGTCTCCACTCTCCTTGAAGGTATTCTAATAGACCTGCTAACAAAAACCAGCTTCCCCAATAAGCTACCGCTGGGCTGTTATGAAGTGCTAGCCGGCCTAAAAATGAGACACCGCAGAAGGCAGCAAAATGACTGACCTTGTCTGAGTTCTCGAATAAATCATCCGGTGGTGTTGTCCGAAATAGGCCATAGAGTAAGCCTGTTAATGCGCAGAGAAACATAATCCAGATGGCTGTTTTGTATTTGTTTAATAAGGTTGGGTTTGTAATTTCCACGTAGTTGTCAAAAATCCAATACTATTGAGATGTTTTTATTGAGGCTTCATAAAGGCGCGGCTGGTTGAGCCGCGTCTTCATTAAGCTGTTTACCGTCCTACGCCGTAATAGGTAAAACCAAGGCTTTGTAAGATCTCTTTGTCAAAAATATTACGCCCATCAATAATGAGTGGGTGGCGCATTTTGCTTAGCATTTCATCATATTCAGGTGACCAGTATTCGGACCACTCTGTCAGTAAGAGTAGGCCGTCGCTGTTTTGGAGAGCTTGGTAACAGCAATCGACTACTTTTAGTTGTTCGTGGTTATTAAAGTACTGGACGATATTGCTACCCGCTTCTGGATCGTGAACCTGAATTTTGCAGCCTTGGGCTAATAAAGTCTCGATCACTTTTAGGCTGGGTGCATTATCAATACTAGCGGTGCCCGGTTTAAATGACAGACCCCAGATGGTCACAGTTTTATCTTTTAAATTACATTCGTAATGGCGCCAAAGCTTACGGAAAGGCTGCTCTTTCTGTTTCTCGTTTTCTGTGAGTACTGTATCGAGTAGTTTAGAGTTGCGGTTGACTTCCATTAACTCAGAAAGGCCTTCGATATACTGTTGGAAGTGCAGTCCGCCAAAACCACAGCCTGGGTGTAAGTAGTGTGGGCCTATGCGAGGATCGCTTATCATTCCTTCGCGGATGACTTCAATATCAACATCAAGATGATCTGCTAAGTTGGCTAGTTCATTAATGTAACTTAGTCGTAATGCGAGCATCCCTGTATTGGCGAATTTAGTAAATTCGGCCTCTTTAGGGGTCATGAGCATCCATTGCTTTAGTGATTGGCTAAATGGGCGCATAAGGGCTTTTATATTGAGCAAGGCCCAGTCATTACTACAGCCGACTATAATGGTTTCAGGGTTTTTGAAATTGTTAAGAGCTGAGCCTTCAGCGAGCATATCAGGTAGATAGGCAAGCGCTTGATTATAAGGCTCATATAGCAGCTCTTGTAGTTTGTCCGTGCTGCCGACACCAAAGTGGGATTGGTTGATGATTAATAAGTTGCTTGGGTGTTTAGCGGCCAGATCTTTAGCTAATTGAGCAGCGATCTCATATTCATCAGGGTTGAGAGAGATGATATGTGTTGCTGGCGTGAGGCCGTCGGCGGCTGTTACTGATTGTAAACGTCCAGAACAAATAGCTTCATCTATACAATGTTGAAGGCCCGGTTCGTTGCTGATTTTAAAGGCGATCTCGTTTTTGTTGCCTGCTTGGTCTAACCCAGTAACTATTTTTACATGGTTTCCGCTTTCTGCTAAAGCTGCCGCAGAAGTCCATGCTGGCAGCTCATTACCCCATATCGTGATTTTCATATTACTTATTCCTCATCGAGATATGTTGTAAGAGGCCTTGTGTCGATGAATCGAAATCCTCGATTGACGCGTTTGGTGATAAAGCATCCAATAAATTTGTGGCCACTTTTTTTCCTAGCTCTACGCCCCACTGATCAAAAGGGTTTATGTCCCAAATTACTGATTGAACAAACACTTTATGCTCATACATAGCAATGATTTGTCCGAATGTGTGGGGTGTGAGCTCATCAAGTAATAACGTTGTGCAGGGTTGATTGCCTTTGTAGCGTTTGTAAGCAGGTGCATTTTCTGCGCCCTTGATAACTGTATCGCCTAAGGCAAGTATGCGTGATTGTGCTAGGCAGTTGGCAAGATTTAGTTGGTGCTGATGCATTAATTCTGAGTTGTCAGTGTCGTGATAGCGTTTGGCTGCGACAATAAAATCACACATGACTGATTCTGTGCCTTGGTGCAGTAGTTGGTAGAATGCATGTTGTGCATTTGTACCTACTTCTCCCCATAAAATTGGGCAAGTGTTGTAGTTAGTTGTCTTGCCTTTTCGAGTAACTGATTTGCCGTTACTTTCCATCTCTAGCTGCTCTAAATAGGCAGGAAGGTGATTTAGTCGTCCATCATAAGGGAGTATTGCATGGGCATTAATGTTCAAAAAGTTAATGTTCCAAATACCCACCATTGCAATAAGTACAGGGAGGTTTTGTTCTAAAGGTACCTCTCTGAAATGAGTATCCATATTATGGGCACCTGCAAGTACCTCTCTGAACCCTTCCATACCTAGTTTTAATGCAATCGGTAGCCCGATGGTGGACCACATGGAGTAACGGCCTCCTGTCCAGTCCCAAAAGGCAAGCTGGTTTGATTTAGGGATTCCCCAGCTGAGCGCTTTATCGGGGCTAGCAGATACGCCAATAAAGTGTCGAGAGACTAAAACTTCTTCGCTGGCTGTATTGCCTGCTTGTTTAAGCCATTCTTTTGCGGTGTTTGCATTTGCCAATGTATCGATTGTTGTAAATGATTTTGAGGAGATGACAAAGAGTGTTCTGGCTGGATTTAAGTGGCTAAGTAAGTCTGCAAGTTGGCTGCCATCCATAGATGATACAAAGTGAACACTTAGATTTTGGGCTTCTTCTGGCTGATACTCAGCTAGAGCTTTGCAGGCCATTAGAGGGCCTAAATCTGAACCACCAACACCTATATTAACGACAGTGTTTATGGAGTGTCCTGTAAATCCTCGCCATTGACCTGAATGGATTTTGTCAACAATGGCTTCCATTCGTTCGAGGTTTTGGTGAACTTCTTCGATTATTTCGACGCCATCAACCTCTAAGGTTGTGCCTTTAGGTGTGCGCAGGGCCGTATGTAAGGCGGGACGATCTTCTGAATCATTGATGTGATCACCCTTGAAAAGTGATTCGATCCAGTTAGGCAGGTTGCGCTCTTTTGCGAGTTCAATTAATAAATTGAGTGTCTCGCCAGTGATTCGTTGTTTTGAAAGGTCCAGAAGCAGGTTGTCTTGTGTGAAGCCAAATTGAGTAAAACGATCAGGTGATTCACTAAATAAGGCGCTGATATGCGACTGTGACATGTAGTAAGCGTGGGACTGTAGGTCCACCCAAGCTGTCGTCTCTTTTGGTGACATATAGGTTCCTTTTTTATGCTTGGTACTTATTCAAAGCTTTATCTGTCGATTATACCCTACAGGTAAAGTATTCCTGAATAATGCAGCTCACTCTGTATTTGCCAGAAGGAGTGACTATTAATCATTATCCTTTAAAAGTATTGCCTATGGTTTAACGCTGAGTTGAATTAGTACGTTAAAGTGCTAATTCTTTAATAAAGCTTTTTAAACTATCTGCTGTTTCTGCGTTTTGTAGTCCATAGGTTACATTAGCTTGTAGATAACCGGCTTTATTGCCACAGTCATAGGTTTTTCCTTGCATGTGGAAAGCCTGTAGGGTGCCTTCATGTAAGAAGTCAGCCATCGCATCAGTTAGCTGTATCTCACCGCCAGCGCCAGGTTTTGTGTCTTTCAAGATTTCCATGATTCTAGCGGGTAAGATATAGCGACCGTTAATCGTGAGATTTGATGGTGCTTCTGCCCGGGGTGGTTTTTCTACCATCTTGACGATATCAGCTGCTTCCCCTGGTAGCACAGTGACGCCTGAGCAGTCGACGACGCCGTAGCGCTCTACATGCTCCATTGGAACAGGCTCAACCATAATTTGACCATGCTG
This sequence comes from Neptuniibacter marinus, assembly GCF_001597725.1. Taxonomy (GTDB): domain Bacteria; phylum Pseudomonadota; class Gammaproteobacteria; order Pseudomonadales; family Balneatricaceae; genus Neptuniibacter; species Neptuniibacter marinus. The sequence continues at coordinate 19,401 of NZ_LUTR01000033.1, read as the reverse complement.
GCTTTTTTCATAGGCTTTAACCATTGTTTGGAGATCGGTTTTATCCTGTCCATAGCAATTAATAAGCATGTCGGGTAATAGTACAGCAAAGTCGGAATTACCAATAATTGGGGCTGCGCATAGTACGGCATGACCTAGTCCTAGTGCTTTATTTTGTCGCACTGCGGTAATGGAGACGCTTGGGGGGATTATATCGCGAACTGAGGCTAGAATAGCGTCTTTACCTTTTCTTTCTAGTTCAGCTTCTAATTCATAATGGCAGTCAAAGTGATCTTCAATAGATGACTTTCCAGAGCGAGTAACCAATACAATGTCAGTAATGCCAGCTGCAATAGCTTCTTCTATAACGTATTGGATAACGGGCTTATCAACAACTGGCATCATCTCTTTTGGAATTGCTTTGCTGGCAGGTAGAACTCGCGTGCCTAATCCTGCTACGGGTATTACTGCTTTAGTTACTGTAACTGTCATCTTTAAAATCCCTATGTATAAAACTCACTGTAAACAGATAGTAGCATGCTTGTGTTACAGTATTTAAGTCGTAAATAGGGATGGATTCCTAAATAATATTGCGCTTGCGTAAAGGGTATTTATAGAAAAATATTGTGGTAGAATGGATTAAATTATCCTTTGTTGGATAGGAATGGTCGCGCTAATTTGATATTAGGGATGAAAAACTATGGCTTTTATGGAAAAAAACAACCTGTTTAATGCTTCAGTGCTTGTTCCAGCATTCTTTTTTACTGCTGCTGCTAATGCGTTAGAGCCGATGTCATACACTGATGGCCCTTTGCAGGTGATTCCTCAGGTATCTGCTCGTGTAGGGTATGATGACAATATCTTTGCATCTGAATCTAATGAGAAAAGCTCTACTAAAGTGATAGTTAGCCCTTCTGTGCAGTTAAAGGCGGAGCAGGGACTTAATGAATATAGTGTTAATTACGCGATAACACAGGGTACGTACCAAGATAGTAGTGCGGATAACTACACTGATCATCAGCTCAGTGGTCGAGCATTTTTTGATTTTAATATTCGTAACCGCCTTGAGTTGCTCGCGGGTTACCTTGATACCCATGAAGACCGTGGTAGTGGATTAAACCAAGGGCTGAATGCAACAATCAACGATGTACCTATTGAGTACCATGTTAATAGCATGCAAGGCGCTTATGAATTTGGCGGTAAAGACGCCAAAGGGCGTATTAGGTTAGTTGCGGGTATTCAGGACCGTGAATACGATAATTTTCGTACGCAGACAGAAGTTAAAGACCGTCAGACCGTTAATACAAGTGTAACTTTTTATTATCGAGTGATGCCGAAAACGTCTCTTTTGTTTGAGGTGCGCAATAAAGATATCGATTATGATCTTTCGACGGTTTCTCTGGATAGTAGCGAGCTAAAATATCTCTTAGGTGCCACATGGGACGCAACAGCGAAGACATCAGGTACGGTTAAATTTGGCTATGCTGAAAAAGATTTCGATAGTGCTCTTCGTGAAGATGATGATGGCGTTAGCTGGGAATTGTCTATGCGATGGTCGCCTAAAAGCTATTCTGTTTTGGATATATCCACAGATAAAAAAGCTGAAGAGACCGATGGTACGGGTAACTACATTGATATGACAAGCCTAGATCTTCAGTGGACTCATGCATGGACTGATTTATGGCGTTCTCGAGTGTATTACGGTGCGTCTAATAGTGATTATGTTTCCTCTGCTAGAGAGGACGATCTGATCTCTTACGGCCTTGGTGTTGACTATGATGTTCGCCGTTGGCTGAATTTTGGTCTTGATTATGTTTACTCTGAACGTGATTCGAATCAGGCTAATTTGGATTATGAAAGAAATACAATTTTTCTGACAGTTCAAGGCTCCTTGTAGCATGTGAATTATGTAATAAATACATATGAGGTATTTATTACATAAAGGTAATTCTTTGAGTAGTGGATACATGCAATGATTGAACGAAAACTATTGTCGATTTTAAAGATACTAAGCTTGATGTTTTGCTTACTAGGCTCTGCTGTTTCATCGGCTGAGTCTGTAACGGGCCTGTCGGATTATCCTTTAGGATCGGGTGATTTGTTGAGTATTCAGGTTTTTGGTGAAGATGAGCTGAGTGTTGAGCTTCGATTGAGTGATGCAGGTACGATTTCTTATCCATTTTTAGGTGAGCTGAAAGTTAAAGGGCTGACTACTGGCGAGCTTGGCGAAGTTATTCGAGAGCAGCTGTCAGATGGGTATCTTGTGAACCCCAATGTGAATATTACTGTTTTAGAATATCGTCAGTTTTTTATCCATGGGCAGGTAGTAAAGCCTGGCGGTTATCCTTATCAGCCAGGATTGACGCTGCAAAAGGCTGTTGCTTTAGCTGAAGGTTTTACTGAAAGAGCATCTTCAAGCAAGTTCTTTATTGTTCGAGATGGTGCGAGTCAGCGTGAAAGTGAAGCTGCTAATTTGCAAACTACGATTTATCCTGGCGATATTATTAATATCGAAGAAAGTTTCTTTTAATCTTATTATTTCAAATGGATTTGCTGCATGACGAATGATAATCAACCTTTTCAAGTGGAACGTTTGATGAGCGAAGAGGTTATAGATCTTAGGCAGTATTGGCGAACCTTGATGCGCTATAAATGGGGAATCTTCGGTTTTTCTGTAATTATTACGGTCTTGGCTGTATTACTTGTTTTTTCCATGAAGCCAGTTTACCGGGCTACGGCGACCTTGCTGATTGAAAGTCAGCAAGCAAATGTAGTATCCATTGAAGAAGTTTATGGGTTGGATAAAAGTAATAACGAGTATTTGTTAACTCAGTTTGAAATTATTAAGTCGAGGCGTTTGTCGGAAAAGGTGGTTAATAAGCTATCTTTGCAAACGCATCCCGAATTTAATCAAGAGCCTCTATTTACTTTCAATTGGCGTGAGATGTTGCCTTTTGAACTTCCTAATAAAAGTGGTGATGTTGTAGTTTCTGAAGAGGCTGCTAAGCGTGCTGCGTTGAATAAATTTATTAATGGCTTTAGTTCACGTTTGACTATCACGCCGATTCGTAAAACTCAGTTAGTGACGATTACTTTTGAGGCAAGTGACCCTCAATTAGCAGCTCAAGTGGCTAATGCTATAGGTCAGGCTTACATAGAGGGTAACTTAGAAGCGAAGTTGGAAGTTACTATGCAAGCCTCATCTTGGTTGAGCGAGCGCTTGGGTGGGCTTAAGGCTGATGTTAAGGCGGCAGAAAAGAAACTCCAAGAGTTTTTGGATGCTGAAAACTTGGTTGGTGAGAAAGGTGGAACAACGATTGCCAACAAAGAACTTGAGCTTATTTCCTCTAAGCATATTGAGGCTAAGCGCGATCGGTTAAATTTAGAGAGTCGCTATAAGCAAATCCAAGCTGCTAATGGGTCTATAAGGAAATATGAACTGATACCGGGTGTTCTACAGGATAGGACTGTTCAAGAGTTTAAACGCAAGTTATTGGATGTTGAGCTGAAACGCTCGGAGTTGGCAAAACGTTATGGAGCTAAACATCCGAGTATGCAGGCTGTGCAGTCCGAAGTGGATAATGCGCGAAACTCGCTTAATAGTCAGATTCGCAGTGTAATTAATGGGATTAAAAGTGATTATAGCGCTGCCTTGGCGAGTGAGAAATCCCTTGAGGATGCCTTAACTAAAACGCGTGTAGGTTTACAGGATTTAGGACGTAAAGAGTATAAGCGCAAAGAATTAGAAAATGAGGCTGAATCTAAACGAGCGGTCTACGATACTTTTTTGCAGCGCTTTAATGAGACAAACGCAACGGGTGATTTGAACTCGGCTAATGCTCGTGTTATTGATCCCGCTGTTATTCCTGCCCAACCAGCCAAGCCTAAAAAGAAGCTAATTGTTATCGCAGTGTTTGTCGCAAGTTTGATGTTTGGTGTCGTTTTTGCCTTCTTGCTTGAGGCATTAAATAATACTATACAGACCGCAAGAGATGTGGAAAGTAAACTGGCGGCGACCTTGTTGGGTATTTTGCCTTTATTAAAGCAAAATAAAAATAATCCTAATCCGTCTTATAGTGAGTTTTTTGAGAATAATCATTCGTCATTTGCTGAATCTGTTCGAACGATTCGCACGGGAATCGTGCTCTCTGCTTTAGATAACCCCCATAAGGTACTGGCAGTGACATCCACAATGCCAGATGAAGGTAAAACCTCGGTTGCGGTGAATATAGCTTTTGCGCTTGGTCAAATGGAGAAGGTTTTATTGATTGGTGCCGATATGCGTCGTCCAGCGTTTAATAAAGCGTTGGGGATTGATCGGCATGCTATTGGCTTGTCTAATTTTGTGGCGGGTACTGCGAAACTAGAAGAGTGTATACAGCGTTATGAAAAAGGCGGTATTGATGTGTTGCCAGCGGGTACCATCCCTCCAAATCCACTAGAGTTACTCTCCTCTAAACGCTTTGCTAAAGCACTACAGCTGCTTGAAGAAAGATATGATCGCATTGTTATTGATACAGCCCCTTCTCAATCAGTGAGTGATGCTATGGTGATTTCTCCGTTAGTAGGTGGGCTGATCTATGTTGTTAAAGCTGATTCTACGACTTATCAGCAAGCTAAAGCCGGCATTAAACGCCTTAAAGATGTACACGCGCCGTTGATTGGTGTTGTATTGAATCAGGTGAATACTAAAAAAGCATCCAAGTATGATGGGGACGACTACGGTGGCTACTATGATACTTATGGTTATACCGAGGATAGTAAGAATCTTGCATGATTGATCTACATTGCCACTTATTGCCAGGCATTGATGACGGAGCCTCTTCTATGGAAGAGGCTCTTTCGCTTGCGCGTATAGCTGCTGATGATGGGATTACTCATATGGTGGTCACGCCGCATGTCCACCCTGGACGCTATAACAATAATGTACAGTCAATTAGGCCAGTCTTTGAACGATTTCAAACTGCTTTGACTGAAAATGATATAAACCTTAGAGTGAAGGCGGCAGGAGAGGTTCGTTTATCTGTTGAGGTGCTAACGATGTTTGCTGCCGACCAATTGCCCTTTTTGGGTGAGTGGGATGGTAAAAAAGTAATGCTTCTTGAGCTTCCACACAGTCATGTGCCACCGGGAAGCGATAAGTTAGTTAAATGGTTGCTGGATCGTGGTGTATTGCCCATGATCGCGCACCCAGAGCGGAATAAAGGCCTTATGGCTGATATTACGAAATTGACTCCCTTTGTTGAACTCGGCTGTTTGTTTCAGTTAACAGCTATGTCTGTCTCAGGTGGGTTTGGTGCAGAAGCTAAACGATTGTCTGATCAGATGTTGTCAAGTGGTTGGGTGTCCGTTATTGCTTCCGATGGTCATAACTGTGACCGTCGGCCGCCTGCACTTTCTGCTGGGGTTAGTGCCGCGGCTGAAATCATAGGTGATGCTGAGGCTAGACGATTAGTTTGGGGTAACCCAGCAAAAATTATAGGGGCATATTAAATGATTGATGGTTCGGTAAATCAGCCAAATGAAACATCTATCGCATCCCGTTTTATTGGTCGCCCTTTTGTTATGAAGTTGTTTTTATCCTCTCTGATTCTTGTTTGTTTGGTGGGTGTTTATAGTGTTTTTTCCTGGGCTATGGGTGACCTGTATGGTTATAAAGTACGTTATGCACTAGAGCGTTGGCAAGACACGTCAGTATTGCCACAACTGCAAGAGGTTTCTGATGTTTTGGCCGATTCCAATAGAGCGCTAAGTTGGGAGGCCCGTAATCCTGAGTATGTAGAGTTGAAGGGGCGTGTTCTCTATTATCGCGCGCTTGCTTTGGGGTTAGATGATCAGGGGCTTGTAGATATTTCTCGTGCTAAGACTCTTCATCAGCAAGCGTTAGAGTTAAGACCGCGTTGGCCATACAGTTGGGCTAATTTAGTGTTGATGAAGTCTTATTTGAAAGAGTTTGATGAGGAGTACCACCAAGCGTTGATCAATTCCCTTAAATTTGGTCCTTGGGAAAAGTCGGTTCATTTAACCTTATCCCATGCTGCTGCCCTTTCTTGGCGGGCTTTGTCTTTAGAGCAGAAGCGTTTATTTGCGAAAAATATTGAGCGAGGCATAGTCCGTAATATGCCAGAGATTCGCTCTATTTTGTCAGTGTATAATAGAAAATCCTCTATTTGTGCTTATTTGAAGCGTGATCCTATACAAAATAAGCTCTGTTCTGCTTAAGTTTTATGTTGTTTTTCTGGTAGCCTTCCTCTTTCCTTTTTTATTGGCTGTATTCCATGGATTTGATTGAAGCTTTTGTAAAAGTATTCCTGTTGGTTTTTCTGGCGGAGTTTGGGGATAAAAGTCAGCTGGTATGTATGACGTTGTCAGCTCGGTATAGAGCGACTCCAGTTTTAATCGGTAGCGTGTTGGCTTTCTCTGTTTTGAATGTCTTGGCGGCTATTTTTGGGGCTGCTTTAAGTATTTATGTGCCGCAAGAATTAATTTTTTGTGTTGTTGGTATTCTGTTTTTTATCTTTGCTATTCAATTATTTATGGATGATGAAGAGGAGGAAGAAGGCGATATAAAAATAGGTAAACATCTTGTTGGCTCCGTATTTATACTGATTTTTTTAGCTGAACTTGGTGATAAAACACAGCTGGCGATCGCGGGTTTGGCAGCGGTTGAGCAGGCTTGGGTTGTTTGGGTGGCGGGTACCGTAGCTTTAATGCTGACGACGCTGCTTGGGGTGTGGTTTGGTCGTGTGCTGCTTAAAAGGTTGCCTATAGCATTGATACATCGAGGTGCAGGTGTGTTGTTTATGTTGTTTGCAGGGATTGCATTTTTTCAGTTGTATCAGTTAATAAGATAGCGGTGGTTTATATGGTTCAAGGGTTTCTTATTTTGCTGTTTTGTCAGCTTTTGGGTGAGTGCTTAGTAACGCTTTTGAGTGTATCAATCCCAGGGTCAGTTGTAGGTATGATGCTGTTGCTTGTCGGTTTAATTGTGATTAAAAAAGTCCCTGACGGCCTTCGGAGTACAAGTGAAGGGTTGTTGAAGATATTACCTCTTTTGTTGGTGCCTGCTGGTGTTGGATTGATGAGGTATTTTGGTGTGCTATCGGCGTATTGGTATCAGCTTTTGATTATTCTGTTTGTGAGTACGTTGGTTACTATGTTTGTGGTCGCTACTTTGCTTCGACTCATGTCTAAAGAAAAGCATGAGGAAGGGCATTAATGGTGTTGTGGTCTCATTTTCAGACACTGCCGGTGCTTTGGCTGGTGGTTACCTTAGCGGTGTTTTTAGTTGCATCTTGGTTTAATGTTCGGATGGGGAAAACACCATTCCTGCATCCGGTGTTGGTATCCCTGACCATTATTATTCTTGTCCTTTTGGCTACAGAGACTGACTACGATACTTATATGTTAGGTGGGCAGTATATTCATCTATTGTTAGGCCCTGCAGTTGTGGCGCTAGCTATTCCTTTGTATGACAATTTGGCAACAGTAAAGAGGTTGTTGGTTCCGCTGTTGGTGGGTTGTGTATCTGGAGCAATTGTGGCGTCGGTTTCGGCAATAATGCTAGGTATGTGGTTTGGCTTAAATGATCAGTTATTGCTTACACTAGCCCCTAAATCAGTGACATCCCCTATCGCTATCGCAATTGCGGAAAAAGTTGGTGGTTTTCCCTCTCTTGCGGCAGGTTTGGTACTTATTACAGGGGCGATGGGATGTGTCATTGCTCCGGCTGTTTATAAGTTGCTTAAAATTGAAGATGAATCAGTGAAAGGGTTTGTTTTAGGTGTTGGTGCGCATGCCATGGGGACAGCGTTTGCTTTTGAATACGGCATGGTTGCTGGGGCTTTTGGGGGATTGGCGATGGGGATGACGGGTGCTTTCACCGCATTTTTTTTGCCCGTTTTGATTCCAATTATTGGTTTGTAAGTGATTGTTTAGGTGATAAATCGTTTAGGTCGCTTCTCTTTTTAGTGTTTGTTGAGAGAGATGTACTCCTTATGTTGCATTTGCTAAATGATGCATTCCTCGGTAAAGTTCGCGCAAGTTAGAACCCATTCAGATTGGCAGCTAGATATGACTCCATTAGAACGATATAAACTTGACCTTAAGCGTGATGATTTCTCGTATGATCCTGCACAGGAGCTTGCCGTAGAAAACCTGCAGCGCTTGTATGATGATCTGTTGGCGACGAAAGAAACTCCTAAAGTTGGTTTGATGGGGCGTTTGAAGGGTAAGTTTTCTAAGCCTGAGGTTGAAGAGCCTATAAAGGGGCTTTATTTTTGGGGTGGTGTCGGTCGAGGTAAGACTTATCTTATGGATACGTTTTACGATAGTTTGCCGTTTGAAGAGAAAATGCGTACGCATTTTCACCGCTTTATGCAGCGAGTTCATAAAGAGCTTAAACAGTTAGATGGTACTGCGAACCCGCTGGTGGTCATTGGTAAAAAATATGCAAAAGAAGCGCGTATTATCTGTTTTGATGAGTTTTTTGTTACAGATATTACAGATGCCATGATTTTAAGTAGCTTGCTTCAGGAGCTGTTTAATAATGGTGTAGCTTTGGTTGCGACCTCTAATATAGTGCCGGATGGCTTATATAAAGACGGTTTGCAGCGTGCGCGCTTTTTGCCAGCGATTGATATGTTAAATCGCTTTACCGATGTTATTAACGTTGATGGTGGTGTGGATTACCGTCTACGTGCCTTGGAGCAGGCGGAACTTTATCACAGTCCTTTGGATGAAAAAGCTGATGAAAGTCTAAATCGAAGCTTTGAGAGTATAGTGCCTGACCTTGATGAGGTTGTTGAGGGCGAAGTCATTGAAATTAACGGCCGTGAAATGAAAGCCCGTCGTTGTTGTGAAGATGTGATTTGGTTTGATTTTCCAGATATTTGCGAGGGACCTCGCTCACAAAATGACTATATAGAGCTGGCTAAGTTATTCCATGCGGTAATGGTGGGTAATGTGCCACAGTTGGGTCGAACTAATGATGATGCGGCTCGTCGGTTTATTAATATGGTCGATGAGTTTTATGATAGCGGTGTTAAATTAATTTTGAGTGCGGAAAAGCCTATTCATGAGATCTATTCTGAGGGGCGGCTAGAGTTTGAGATTCAACGTACTCAAAGTCGCCTATTAGAGATGCAGTCTCATGAATATTTAGCACGTGCTCATAGGGCTACGGCTTAGTTTTTGATTTTACAGATTTGGTTACACAGAAGCACCTTCGGGTGCTTTTTTGTGTAGGAGGCCAGCCCTCTGGCCGAAGGGTGGGTTTGAATTGGAACGTAATTCATTCGCTCTGGCACCCGTTCCGGGCATAAAGAGTGAGCCCTTACACCGTTAGTTGGAGGCTGAAGAGAGATTGTTGGGTTTTCAGGGCTGGTTCTAAGTTTATTGTAGATTTACCTTGCGATAGGCTTGGTCCATCTTTATAATGCGCGCTCCCAAGTTTAGGTGTTGCTTGAATTTTGGGCAAAAGAGAGTTGCCTAACTGTAGGTTAGGCAACAAATAATTATAAGTCAGGTCGGTATTCTCTAACGATGTTTTGTTAGAAATACGAGGCTTGAGTAAAGTTGAAAGGCTATACAGATGAAAACATTCGTCGCTAAGCCAGCCGAAGTAAAACGCGACTGGTACGTTGTTGACGCAGAAGGTAAAACTCTGGGTCGTCTGGCTACTGAAATTGCACGTCGTTTACGTGGCAAGCATAAGCCAGTTTACACTCCGCATGCTGATACTGGTGACTACATTGTAGTTATTAACGCTGAAAAAGTAGGCGTTACTGGTAACAAGCGTAAAGATAAAATGTACTACCATCACACTGGTTTTCCAGGTGGTTTGAAAGAAGCATCTTTCGATAAAATGGTAGAAACTTTCCCTGAGCGTACTATTGAGCTTGCTGTTAAAGGCATGCTACCAAAAGGCCCATTGGGTCGCGCTATGTACACTAAGCTGAAAGTATATGCTGGTGCAGAACATCCGCATCAGGCTCAGCAGCCTAAAGAACTGAACATCTAAGGGGAAGGAAGATTATGTCTACTACACAGTATTACGGTACAGGTCGTCGTAAAACGTCTACTGCACGTGTTTTCCTACGTCCAGGTACAGGTGTTATCACTATTAATAATCGCACTATCGAAGATTACTTCGGTCGTGAAACTGCTCGTATGATCGTGCGTCAGCCTCTAGAATTGACTGGCAACACTGAATCTTTCGATGCTGTTGTTACCGTTAAAGGCGGTGGTGGTTTTGGTCAAGCTGGTGCAATTCGTCACGGTATTACTCGTGCGTTGTTAGCTTTTGATGAAACCCTACGTCCGGCACTTCGTGAAGCGGGTTATGTTACTCGTGATGCGCGTATGGTTGAACGTAAGAAAGTTGGTCTACGTAAAGCACGTAAGAAACCACAGTTCTCAAAACGTTAATTCGATTTCTCTGCGGAGTTTTTCGAATTCAGAAAAAGCGCCTCTCTCATTTTTGGGATGGGCGTTTTTTTTGCGCTGCACCAAGTCAATACTTTGGCCTAATCTAGAGCGAAAAGCAGTAATTCACCTTGTAAAAATGGGGTGTTTTCATTACTATTTGGGCCATTTTACAGATACATGTTTCCGTAGTTTTATAATTCTTAGCGGCCAGGGCGTTTCTACACCTGTAGATATGCAAAATAAGGTCGATTGAGGGGAGATAGTCTTAATGAGCAATGATGGCGTGAATAAGGGTCGGCGCCGTCTCCTGATCGGTGCTACATCCGCAGTTGGTGCGGTTGGTGCTGTAGGAGCCGCTGTCCCATTCGTAGCTTCCTGGAATCCAAGTGCTAAAGCTCGAACTGCTGGTGCGCCTGTTAAGGTGGACATAAGCAAACTTGAGTTTGGACAGCAGATGGTTGCCAAGTGGCGTGGTAAGCCTGTGTGGATCGTTCGTCGCAACGAGGAGGCATTGGCAAATTTAGCAAAGTTGGATAACTTACAGGATCCAAATTCTGAAGCTCCGCAGCAGCCTGCTTATGTGCCAACGACACCCGCGCGTGCTATCCGTGAGGATATTGCAGTGCTGGTTGGTATTTGTACGCACTTGGGTTGTTCACCGACATACCGTCCAGAAATTGCGCCTGCTGATTTAGGGGCTGATTGGGTTGGTGGTTATTACTGCCCATGTCATGGTTCTCGCTTTGACCTATCTGGTCGTGTAATGAATGGCTCCCCGGCGCCTACTAACCTTGTGATCCCACCTCATCACTATGAAAGTGATAATGTGATCATTGTTGGTGTAGATCAGGAGAACGCATAATGGCTGGTTCACGTAATAAAGGTAACCCAGGTATCATGGGTTGGATTGACGATCGTTTCCCTGCGACAGCGATGTGGGAAGATCATCTTTCAAAATACTACGCACCAAAGAATTTTAACTTTTGGTATTTCTTTGGTTCTTTGGCGCTACTGGTGCTTGTTAACCAGTTATTGACAGGCATTTGGTTGACTATGTCATATAACCCTTCTGCGGAAGGTGCGTTTGCGTCCATCGAATACATCATGCGTGATGTGGAATATGGTTGGCTGCTGCGTTATATGCATTCTACTGGTGCTTCTGCATTCTTTGTTGTTGTGTATCTGCATATGCTTCGCGGCATGATGTATGGTTCTTACCGCAAGCCTCGCGAGTTGGTTTGGTTGTTTGGTATGACTATCTATCTTGCATTAATGGCTGAAGCGTTCATGGGCTATCTATTGCCATGGGGTCAGATGTCATATTGGGGTGCACAGGTAATTGTATCGCTTTTCCAAGCTGTACCTTTTATAGGTCCTGATCTTGCTGAGTGGATCCGTGGTGATTACCTGATTTCAGGTATTACTCTGAACCGTTTCTTCTCATTGCATGTTGTTGCTTTACCTATCGTTCTTCTTGCCCTTGTTGTATTGCATATTATTGCGTTGCATGAAGTGGGTTCTAATAACCCAGATGGTATTGAGATTAAAGAAAAGAAAGATGAGAACGGTGTGCCATTAGATGGTATTCCATTCCACCCTTATTACTCTGTAAAAGATATTGTGGGTGTGGTTGTGTTCTTGTTTGTTTTCTGTGCGGTTGTCTTCTTCTTCCCAGAAGGTGGCGGTTACCTGATCGAAGCGCCAAACTTTGAGCCAGCTAACCCGCTGAAAACACCACCGCATATTGCGCCTGTATGGTACTTCACGCCATTTTATGCAATGTTGCGTGCTATTCCGCCTCTATTTGGATCTCAGTTCCCTGGGGTTGTGGTGATGGGTGGTGCTATAGCTATTCTGTTTGTTCTTCCATGGCTTGATCGTAGCCCGGTTAAATCTATTCGTTACAAAGGCATGCCTAGTAAGATTATGTTAGTAATCTTCTGCATTAGCTTTGTGATTTTGGGTTATCTTGGTGTTGTAGCTTCTACTCCGGGACGCACCATTGTTGCTCAGGTATGTACAGCGCTTTACTTCGCGTACTTCTTCCTGATGCCGTTCTACACCAAAATGGAAAGTACTAAACCGGTTCCAGAAAGGGTTACAGGCTAATGAAAAAGTTTCTAATCACATTAGTAATGGCGGTGCTGCCTCTTACAGCTAATGCCGCTGGTGGTTCTGGTCACCTGGACCACATGGATGTTGATCTGCATAATCAAGCGTCATTGCAGCGCGGCATGAAAACATTTGTTAACTACTGCATGGGTTGTCACTCTGCTGAATATCAGCGTTATGAGCGCGCTGCTATTGATTTGGGTATGAATCCAGAAGTGGTTGCTGAGCATCTGATCTTTGGTGATCTGAAGGTTGGCGAGCAAATGAAGATATCAATGTCTAAAGAAGACGCTGGTAAGTGGTTTGGTAATCCTCCACCGGATTTGACGCTTGAAGCGCGTTTACGTGGTGGTGATTGGTTATACACTTATCTGCGTAGTTTTTATGCTGATGATTCGCGTCCATGGGGCGTAAATAATGCAGTGTTTAAAGATGTAGGTATGCCGAATGTGTTAGGCTCTCTACAGGGTATTGTTAAGGCAAACTGTTCTTGGGATGAGATGAATGCCCATGGTTTGGCAGGTCATGGTATTGACCCTCTAACTAATACGCCTTTGAATAGTTGTGCAAGTGTTGTTGACGGTACCGGTGAGTTGTCTCCTCAAGAATTTGATAAGGTTGTTTATGATCTTGTGAATTTCATGGTGTATATGGGTGAGCCTTCTAAATTGGATTCTCATCGCATTGGTACCTACGTATTAATCTTCTTGTTCTTGTTCTTCTTCTTAGCATATGCGTTGAAGAAAGAGTTCTGGAGAGATATACACTAATAGCGTTGTGGTATAATCACATCGTTTCATGCGCGGCTCCATTTTGGGGCCGCGTGTCTGTTTCTGAAAAGGGGAATAGTTAATGGGTGTCGTGGCAAAACGTTCTTCCATGTCGTTCTACTCTAATGGTGAAAACCAGTATAGTCATCGTGTTCGTATTGTTTTGGCTGAAAAGGGTGTGGCTGTAGAGATTCATGATTGTGATGAAGATAATCTTCCAGAAGATTTAACTTCGATGAATCCTTACAATAGCTTGCCAACATTGTTGGATCGCGATTTGGTTTTGTATGAGCCAAACGTAATGATGGAATATTTAGATGAGCGTTTCCCTCATCCACCTCTGTTGCCTGTATATCCGGTAGCTCGTGCTGAAAGCCGTCTTTATATGTACCGCATTCAGCGTGATTGGTGTGATCTTGCAGATCAAATTATTGAAGCATCTTTAGCTGATGATGAAGAGACTGCAGAATCTGTTCGTAAAGAGTTGCGTGATAGTTTAGTAACAACATCACCAATTTTTGATGATAAGCCTTTCTTTATGAGCGAAGATTTTACGTTGGTTGATTGCTGCCTTGCTCCGCTATTGTGGCGCTTACCTCTATTGGGAATCGATATTCCTGAAGATCAGTGTAAGCCATTAGTGAAGTATATGGAGCGTTTGTTTGAGCGTGAATCGTTTCAGGTTAGCTTATCTGAAGCTGAGCGCGAAATGCGCGACTAGCCTTTACGCTTAGTCTATAAAAAGGGATGATGTTTCATCCCTTTTTTTATGTCTGTTTAACTGATTGTGAGTATTGAAAATGAAACCAAGTCGTCCTTATATATTGAAAGCGTTGTACGATTGGCTGCTAGATAGTGATTTGACGCCCCATCTTTTAGTTGATGCGACTCAAGAGAATGTTACTGTTCCGACGCAGTTTGTAGAAGAGGGTCAGATTGTGATGAATATTACTCCTTCTGCCGTGCGTGATTTTTATATGGATGAGGAGGCTATTTCTTTTAATGCACGATTTTCAGGGCAGCCGATGGATGTTTATATTCCAGTACGGGCTGTATTAGCTATTTATGCTCGTGAAAATGGTCAGGGTATGGGATTTGGTGGTGAGCCTGGGGTCGAGGTTTATATGCAGGATCAGGTAGCTGATAGAAAGCAGCCGGAGAGAAGTGAGGTTGAAGCTGATAAAGAGAAGCCGAAGCGTCCTAGTTTAAAAGTAGTCAAATAATTTTTGAAAAAAAGCGCCGCAAACAAATGGCTGCGGCGCATGTCTATCTCTTAACGGTTAACGTATTCGAATACTTTTACGATTTTTTCCACGCCTGGAATACTGCGTACAATGCTAATTGCGGTATCGGCTTCTTGCTGGCCGACAAGTCCCATTAGGTAAACTGTACTGCTATCGGTGACTACTTTTATACGAGAGCCTTCAATATTTTCATTTGTTAATAACTCCGCTTTGACTTTGGTTGTTAGCCAGGTATCGTTTGTTCTTGCTAGTGCAGATGAAATGCCTGAGAGTTTAATCTCATTGTGGATTTTTCTTACTTTGCGTACTTGGCTGACAATCTGCTCGGCTTCGCTGCGCGCGGCTTCACTCGGTGCTTGGCCTGTGAGAAGTACTACGCCATTGTAGCTGGTTACACTGATATTGGTGGCTTTCATCTGCTCTGAACCTTTGGCTAGATTGACCATTGAGAGCGTTTCAATCACTTCGTCATCAAGGTAAGAGCCAACGGTTCGGTGCCCCGGATCTTCTTGGATCGGTTCTTCGCGGGCAACACTTATAACGTCAGAACAACCGCTAATAATTACTGATAGGCTGAGGCCTGTAATTAGTACAAGAGTTTTGCTATTAATCATCACTCGTCACTTCCAAATAGTTGATAGTCAATTAAGTCACATAGTGCATGTAAAACTAGCAATTGTGCATGATGAACTAAAGCACTGTCATCGCTAGGTACACAGATTTCAATCTCTTCTGGGCTTAATAGTGCGGTAATGTCACCGCCATCAGCACCGTTTAATACAATAACGGTCATATCACGGTCATGTGCAGCCTGAATGGCTTGAACTAGATTGCTCGATCGTCCATGGGGAGTAACGAGTAATAGTATATCGCCAGGTTGCCCTAGAGCATGAATCTGTTTCGCTTGCGCATCCATGAAGCTGGTATCTTCGCAGATAGCACTGAGTGTCGATCCGTCAGAATTTAGGTTGATCGCGGGCAACCCAGGCCTTTCATGTCTAAAGCGGTTCATCAGCAACGTCGTGAAATGCTGCCCTAATGATGATGAAGCTCCATTTGCACAGCAGAGAATCTTATTCTCACTGACAAGGCAGTGAAGTAAAAGTTCACCAGCATGGGCTATTAACGGAGTATATTGTTCAATGGTAATCGCATTGATTTCCATTGAATTGTGAAACTGGCTGACAATGCGGTCTTCGAGTTCCATGCTGTCCTTAATTATGCCTTAAATTCTAAATGCATCTTTATACCACAGAGGGTGGGAAGGTGCTGCATCATATTCAAAAGCGATCACATCAAAACGACACTCTTTATTAGCTAGCCTTGGTTGTTGGCTTAAATAAAGTTGTGCTGCTTTGACTATCTTTGCTTGTTTGGTTGGAGTAACCGAAGCGGCGGCCCCTCCATACTTTTTTGTGTTTCTGTAGCGAACTTCGATAAAAACGATGGTTTGACCATCTTGCATTATTAGATCAATCTCGCCAAATCGGCAGCTGAAATTGCGACTAAGCAGTTTTAGTCTTTGAGTCTGTAAAAATTTTTCAGCCTGTTTTTCGGCGTCCTTGCCGGTTTTATTTCTATCCATAGAGTCTGTTACTCAATAATTGATGGAGTGCCTTCCCTATATTCTGCCCATACAAGGTTACGTTTAATGATGCCGTCGTGGCTAATGCTTAACTTGCCGGTTTCGCCTTCGATCTCTGTACCGGGAAGGGCGCTTAGCTGTTGAAGGTAGGGGAATATGCGATAAGCATCGAGACCTAGTGCGTATAATCGTCCAAAACGGGTATTTGTATCAGCGCGCTCTTGTGCAATGAGTACTTTATTCTGCGAGGGAGGGTTGAGGCTCCAAGGAATATCTAAGAATTTAATTTTATTTAGATCTTGATCTTGTATTGGGTCGCTATTGCCGCTGTAAATATGTGATGTTGCATAAATCGGCAGATCTCCAGCGAAATGGAATGCAAGTATAGGCGTTAGCTGGCGCGCATCATTAGGTAGTGCGGTTAATATGATTGCATCTATATCCTGTCTGCGGTGCTCTTCAAATTCTATTTTTCGAGTGTAGATCGCTTGCCTGACTTTTTTATAGCGTGCGGTACTTTTATCTGTGCTAAGAAAGGAGGCAATGTTGGCGGAGAAGTCGCTCGTTTCTCCAAAAGCTTTCATGCTGACTACTTTGCCGCCGAGAGCAGTGAAATATTCTGTGAATGATGTTGCTATGCGTTCGCCCCAAACTTGGTTTGGAATGAGAATAGCAGCGGTTCTTATGCCGTCATTCCATGCGGCTTCAGCGATTTGTTGTGCTTCATCATCGGTTGAAAGGCCAAATTGGTAAAGCCCTTCTCTGCTTATATTGTCGGTATGGTTGAGTGCTAGGATAGGTGTGTTGATATGTGTATCGCTAGCCATGTCGTTGACATACTCTTTAGATAGAGGGCCAATAACTAGATCAACCTCTTCCTGTTCTAATATTGCAGAGAGCTGAATCGGCGTGTTGATTTTTTCAGAATCAAGAAACAGTAATTCAGGTGACGGGGTGTTGGGTTGCTGTTGGCGGAAGTGGGCCATCAGAATGCCTTCTTTTATTGCTGCGGCGGGTTTAGCTAATTTTCCTTCGAGCGGCAATAAAATGGCAATTTTTCTAGCGCTTAGTGTTTGTGTGCTTAATCCACTCAATGAGCTGGGTGGTAAGCGTTTAGCAGGATGACCTTCCCAGAGTGTTGACCAATTGTTGATGGCTTGATATTGAGTGTCGAGCTGTTTGTTGTTTGATAGTTCGTTAATCAGTTCTAGCCAGCCTTGTTCGTAATAGCTATTGCTACCGCTTCTTAATAAAGAGGAGCGTGTAGTGTCGTCAAGCTGTATAAGGCGATTCCAGATTTCGTCATGTATCTGTTGTTTTTCTTCATCATTGTCGAGTAGAAGGCTTAACTTTATAAGTGACTGCGCTTCTGAAAATAAAGCACTTTGTTGATTAAATGCTTGTGCTTCTAAATGTAAAAATTGAATCTCTTGCTCTTTCGGAAGGCCTGTTTGGCTAAGCGCTTTAAGTTGAGTTAAGTTGTCTAATGCTTTTTCAGGCTGGTTTTCTTCAATGGCTGCTTCGGTTTTGAGTTTTGCAATATCAAAACGCATAGTGGGAGGTAGTAGACTGATATCAATATCATTCAGCACCTGAAATGCATTTTCTTTTTGGTTGATAGAAAGCAGTATTTTGGCGGCTTCTGCACGTAGTTCAGCAGCTTTGATCGGTTTTGCTTTCTGTGCCTTTTCGAGAAGTTCTGTTGCGCTATTTCTGCTCTGCTCAGTTGCACTGATCGGTGGTTTTGAAGGTGATTGTACCGAACAGCCCGAAATAATCGTTCCAAGGAGTATAGCTAAAAGAGGCAGGCGCCACTGAAATTTCATATACTTCACAACCCAAGTTTGAGGATGGTATCTGTAATGTTAGAACCGGCACTGTATGTTGTAGCAACACCGATTGGAAATTTGCAGGATATGACTCCTCGCGCAATTGAAGTATTGCAGCAGGTTGAGTTGATTGCTGCGGAGGACACGCGTCATAGTGCCCGTTTAATGGCGCATTGTGGAATCGATACCCGCCTTGTTTCCGTTCATGAGCATAACGAACGCCAGCGAATTGAGACGATTGTACACCAGTTGCAATCTGGTGCCAGTGTTGCGCTTATTTCTGATGCTGGAACGCCATTAATTTCTGACCCTGGGTATGTGGTTGTTAAGGGGGTAAGGGAAGCTGGATTTAGAGTGGTGCCTATACCGGGCTGCGTTGCTTTTATTACAGCGTTGTCGGCTGCTGGTTTGCCGACGGATCGTTTTGCTTTCGAAGGTTTTTTGCCGCATAAATCGAGTGGTCGTAAACAGCAATTGAAAGGCTTGGTGGGTGAATCGAGAACATTAATTTTTTATGAATCTCCTCATCGTATATTGGCTTCATTGAAAGATATGCAGGAGGTGTTTGGGGTTGAGCGAGTTGTGGCGGTTGCCAGGGAGCTTACAAAAACTTATGAAACCATTCATGTGGATCAACTATCGTCATTAATTGCATGGATGGAGGCCGATACAAATCAGCAGCGAGGGGAGTTTGTTGTGCTCGTGCATGGGGTTGAAACTAAAGGCGAAGTCTTGCTGGATGCTAAAGCCTTAGAGGTGCTAGATATTCTTTTGGCAGAGTTACCTGCGAGTCAGGCGGCGTCTTTGGCGGCTAAAATTACAGGTCTAAAGAAAAAGGTGCTTTATCAAGCAGCTTTAAGTCGTTAAGCATCGCTAAAGCTGAATCTCTCTGTTAGAATCCGCGCCGAGGAGTTTGCCAGGCAGTCGCTGTCCTTGTAAAAGGATGGAGGAAAGTCCGGGCTCCAAAGGGTAGAGTGCCAGATAACGTCTGGGCGGCGCGAGTCGACGGAAAGTGCAGCAGAAAATATACCGCCTAAGTATACTTCGGTATAACGGTAAGGTTGAAATGGTGCGGTAAGAGCGCACCGCGTGGGTGGCAACATTCCATGGCATGGTAAACCCCACTCGGAGCAAGACCAAATAGGGTTCCTATAGGCGTGACCCGCGCTGGAACCGGGTAGGTTGCTTGAGGTGCGTAGTGATGCGTATCCCAGATGAATGACTGTCCACGACAGAACCCGGCTTACCGGCAAACTCCTCAATTTTTTTGTAAATAGTTATATCGTTTGTTTGGAGCCTGCGGCATAGCAGTTGGATGCGCATCCCAATAAATGACTGTCCACGACGACTCTTCAGAACAGCTCAGGGCTTACCGGTAAACTCCTCAATTTTTTTGTAAACAGTTATATCGTTTGTCTGGAGCCTGCAGCATAGTTGTAGGATACGTATCCCAG
>NZ_LUTR01000032.1 GCF_001597725.1 Neptuniibacter marinus | reverse complement strand
GGTGTGTGGTAACAACAGTTTACCAGTGGATCTCAGGCTTTTTCATTTACCATCCAAAACTATGGGACAGCAATGCCCTTGGGCGTGTTTTTTATTTATCCTGAGTAGAGTATTAGATCTCTGTTTTACCGCCCATATAGGACTGTAGGGCCTCAGGTATAGCGATATTGCCGTCTGCTGTTTGGTAGTTTTCCATCACAGCTAAAAGTGTACGCCCTACCGCTAAACCGGAACCATTTAAGGTATGAACCAGTTCTGGTTTACCTGTTTCTGGGTTTCTCCAGCGCGCCTGTAGTCGGCGTGATTGGAAGTCTGTCATATTAGAGATGGATGAGATCTCACGGTATTTACCCTGCCCTGGCAACCAGACTTCAATATCGTTGGTTTGCGCAGCGCTAAAGCCTAGATCACCACCACAAAGGGTTACAACACGGTATGGCAGGTTAAGTTTTTGTAGAATCGCTTCCGCATGACCGGTCATCTGATCAAGGGTTTCCCATGATTTAGACGGCTCTACAATTTGCACCATTTCGACTTTTTCAAACTGATGCTGACGGATCAAACCGCGCGTATCTTTACCTGATGCGCCCGCTTCTGAACGGAAGCATGGTGTATGTGCGGTAAAGCGAAGGGGAAGCTGGTCCGCTTCAACAATCTCATCACGCACAAGGTTAGTCACAGGTACTTCGGCGGTAGGAATAAGGTAATATTCACGCTCGCCGAAGGGTACTTTAAATAGGTCTTCACCAAACTTTGGTAGCTGGCCTGTGCCGCGAAGGCTGTCCGCATTAACCATATAGGGAACGTACGCTTCGGTATAACCGTGATCTTCAGTTTGTGTATCCAGCATAAACTGGATCAGTGCACGATGTAGACGTGCGAGCTTGCCAGTCATAACCGAAAAGCGTGAGCCAGTTAGTTTAGCGGCAACTTCAAAATCTAGTTCGCCGCTTTTTTCACCTAAAGCAACATGATCTTGGGGTTCAAAATCAAACTCTCGCGGTGTGCCCCAACGACGAATCTCGACGTTATCATCTTCATCAGCACCTTCTGGCACTTTATCGCAAGGAATATTGGGTACGCCGTACAGTAGATCATCTAACTTCGCTTGAACCTCGTTTAGCTCCGCTTTAGCGGCATCAAGCTTTTGCCCTAGATCGGCTACTTCAGCTAATAGCGGCTGAATATCTTCGCCCGCGGCTTTAGCTTTACCAATCCCTTTGGATCGGGTATTTCGCTCGTTTTGCAGGTTTTCTGTATCCACCTGCAATTGCTTACGCTGGTTCTCCAGTTCAACAAACTGATCGACTGGGAATTCGTAACCCTTTTTCTTTAATAACTGTGCAACTTCTTCGGGGTTTGCACGGACATATTTTGCGTCAAGCATGAGCTTCTAAAACACCTTTTAAGAACGATTAAAACAAGCGAGTTAAGGACAGGCCGCCATATAAAGCAACCAGACACAATAGAACGCTTAATAATATATAAATCACCGCAGAGATAACATGCCCTTCCTGCAGCATTGCGACTGTTTCCAGTGAAAAAGTAGAAAAAGTCGTAAACGCACCCATAAATCCGACCATTAACAGAGGTCGAAGCTCGGCACTAAGTTTGGCTTTTTCCAATATGAGTACAAATAAGATACCCATTAAAAATGAACCCACAACATTACAGGTAAGTGTCCCATAGGGAATTCGATGCTCGGCATTATTAAGAATACCACTCACCCAATAACGCCCTAAGGCACCCACCGCCCCACCTATCGCAATTGCGAAGAGATGCTGCATATGAAACGCTCCTACTTACTCTCCTCAGCGTATCGCTGCTGAGGGCTCTGTTGATCTAGGTTTTTCAGATGACGTAGTTTTTCACCAATTTTCACTTCTAAACCACGTGCTTCTGGATAGTACCATTGTTGACCGGCAATTTCTGGCGGTAGGTAATTTTCACCCGCCGCATAAGCATCCGGCTCGTTATGAGCATAACGATATTCAGCCCCATAGCCCATATCTTTCATTAAACTGGTGGGTGCATTACGCAGATGAACCGGTACTTCATAACTAGGTTGTGATTTTACATCCATCAAGCATTGATTAAATGCTTGGTAGATCGCATTACTTTTCGGTGCCGAGGCGCAATACACAGCGGCTTGGGCGATCGCCCTTTCCCCTTCGGCAGGCCCTACCCGTTCAAAAGCGTCCCAGGCCGATAAAGCAACTTGCATCGCTCTTGGGTCTGCATTGCCTATATCTTCTGAGGCAATGGCAACTAAGCGACGGGCGATATACAGCGGGTCACAGCCACCATCCAACATACGACA
The DNA here is from genome assembly GCF_001597725.1 of Neptuniibacter marinus. Taxonomy (GTDB): domain Bacteria; phylum Pseudomonadota; class Gammaproteobacteria; order Pseudomonadales; family Balneatricaceae; genus Neptuniibacter; species Neptuniibacter marinus. The sequence goes on along the minus strand of NZ_LUTR01000032.1, from coordinate 23,829 downwards.
ATACCAATAAAGCGCACCATCGGGAGAGGAGCCGCGTACCGACTTATGGAAAGCGGAGATCATGTCGTAAAACAGATCGCCTTGTTTATCATAGCGGCGACCCGAAGAGCGAAGCACCTCCTCTAACACCTGCTCATCAATTAATTCTGTGCCGTCGTCTTGTTTTACCGCAAGATCAGCGGCAATTTCCAGTAGATTTAGCGAACGTCGAGCATCACCATCTGCGGCCTGAGCAAGTCGATTGATCATCTCTTCAGAGATCTGTAGATTACGCTTACCTAAGCCCTGCTCTTTATCCGTTATTCCGCGCTGAATCACTTCAAGAATGTCACTCTCTTCAAGGGAGCGCAGAAGATAAACACGGGCACGGGATAGCAGTGCATTATTTAGTTCAAACGAGGGATTTTCTGTCGTAGCGCCAACAAAGATGATCGTCCCATCTTCTATATAAGGAAGAAACGCATCTTGTTGGGATTTATTAAAACGGTGCACCTCATCCACAAACAGGATTGTTTTACGCCCCGTTTGCGCTGAATGCTGTTTAGCTTGCTCAACAGCAACTCGTATATCCTTAACACCGGATAGCACGGCTGAGAGGGTGATAAAATGAGCATCAACATGATGGGCAATTAGTTTAGCTAAAGTTGTTTTCCCTACACCCGGTGGCCCCCAAAATATCATTGAATGGGCCGACCCTTGCTCTAACGCCGTTCGTAAAGGCTTACCCTGCCCCAACAAGTGTTTCTGGCCATAATATTCAGCTAAGGTTTTTGGCCGAATTTTAGCGGCAAGCGGTTCATAAGCAGGTGTTTGGGAAAAAAGATCCACTCTATTCCTCTATATCTACGATAACATCAGTGTCTTTAGGTATACGAAAGAAGAAGCTTTCAGCTTCAAATTCAGGATTAATCTGCTGTTTAGAGAAAACAACCGATGTGCGCTGACCTAAGGAATCTTCTAACATGATTTCTGAAATCAAATTATCAGAAAAGGCTAAGCGAATTCGGCTAAAACTATATTGCTCAGAAACAGGCGTTAGATCAAATAATTGCTCAGCACCGGTATCTTCCATCATACGGATCTTATAAGTTTTTTGTAGCTGCCCAATTTGCCCATTAAGGATCAAGGCTGGGGCACTTTCTTGCTGTGTATCTGCGGAGCGTTGAGTTACCTGTTCTAAATCAGGATCATAGATCCAGATATATTGCCCATCCGAAACGATCTCTTGTGGAAAAGGCTGAAGCGTTTCCCAACGAAAACGATTGGGTTTAGACAGCAGAACACTCCCCTCTGTTTTTTGTGCTTCGCGACCATTATCAGAGATAGTCACTTGCTGAAACTGAGCAGAAAAGCTCTCATAGCCTGTCAGTAACTTGGTTAACTTTTCTGATCCGGAAATAGCTGAAGCGACCGATGAGCACAATAAACTGGTACTTAATACTGTGCTAACTAAGATTCTTTTTGTTAATGCTTTAAAACCCATAACCAACCTTAATAAGTAATAATGGTGATTTTACATCTCACCATTAGGTGATGGTGCCAGCACTTCGCGCTGACCATTGCTACCCGCTGTACTCACAACACCTGCTGCTTCCATTGCTTCGACCATACGTGCGGCGCGGTTATAGCCAATTTTCAATCGCCGCTGCACACTAGAGATAGAAGCTTTACGGGTTTCTAATACAAATGCGACCGCCTCATCATAAAGCGGATCTTGTTCATCATCGAATAATGAACCTGAACCTCCGCCGTCTGACGTACTATCCCCTTGGGTTATTTCTGTAATGTAATCCGGTTGGCCTAGCTTTTTCCATGCTTCTACAACGCGGTGAACTTCATCATCACTCACAAAAGCACCATGCACACGGTTAGGCAAACTGGTACCGGCGGGAAGATAAAGCATATCACCCCAGCCTAATAGATGTTCTGCGCCCGACTGATCGAGAATAGTGCGTGAATCTATACGCGAGGATACTTGGAAAGCGATTCGCGTAGGGATGTTCGCTTTAATTAAACCGGTAATAACATCAACTGAGGGTCGCTGGGTTGCCAAAATGAGGTGAATACCCGCCGCACGTGCTTTTTGTGCGATACGTGCAATAAGTTCTTCCACTTTTTTACCAACAATCATCATCATGTCAGCAAATTCGTCGATCACGACAACGATGTAAGGAAGTGTTTCTAACTCCGGTGCAGGGGTACCAAAAGGTTCGCCATTTTCTTCAGCATTCCATAGCGGGTCCAGTAAAGGTTTGCCCTGCTTTCGCGCTTCTTCAATTTTATCGTTAAAGCCAGCTAAATTACGCACGCCCATCTTGGCCATCACCCGATAACGGCGTTCCATCTCGCCCACACACCAACGTAAACCTGATGCGGCATCTTTCATATCGGTGATAACCGGTGTTAAAAGGTGTGGGATACCTTCATAAATAGAAAGCTCCAACATTTTAGGGTCGACCAGAATCAACCTAACCTCCTCCGGCGTTGCCTTAAACAGCAACGAGAGGATCATGGCGTTTACACCCACCGATTTACCTGAGCCGGTGGTCCCTGCAACTAATAGATGGGGCATTTTGGCGAGGTTAGCCACCACAGGATTACCGGCAATATCATTACCTAAGCCAATCGTAACTTTTGATGAGGCCGATGAGTAAGGTTTAGAACTTAACACCTCACTCAAATGAACAGTTAAACGGGATTCGTTAGGAATCTCTATGCCCACCACAGATTTACCGGGAATCACTTCCACTACACGTACACTACTAACCGCCATTGAACGTGCTAGGTCTTTCGCTAGGTTGGTAATCTTACTGGCTTTTACCCCAGGCGCTGGCTGAATTTCAAAACGGGTAATTACTGGGCCGGGATTAACTTCTACCACCTCGGCAATAACCCCAAAATCCTTTAATTTACTCTCTAGCATACGAGACATCTGCTCGATCTCATCTAGGGAATAACCGGTATTAGTGTTCAATTCAGGGGGATCAAGTAGCTCTAGCGGCGGTATTTTCCGCTTTGCCTTACGTTTAGATTCTACCGCATGCTCTAAACCTAACTCATCATCTTGCATAGGTTTATGGGTTTCAGACAGAGGCACAACCTTGACGTGTGACTTGATCGGCTCAGGTGCAGAAGTTTGAGGCCTAGTATTTGTCTGCTCCGGCGATAACTCTCTCGTTTTGTTTTGCGAATCTAAGGCTGGGTTCACTGCTTTATCTATATAATTGTCAATCTTCTCATCTTTCTCCGGCACGCTAATGGGCCGTACAATCGGGATATCATCTATTGCTGGTGCAACAGGTTCTTGCTGTTGATCTAGGTCTGAGCCATTAAACCTAGCGTAGGTCGGTTCAACCCGTTCGGTGATAAGGGGCGCTGCATCAGTCGATTCTGATGATTCACGGCGAAAGCGCTGACTGAAAGCACTCTTGTCTTTCGGCTGCTCCTCCGTGGACCTGCCCATTCTTTCTGCGATTTTTTCGGGCAAGACTTTATGCCCTCGATCAACCAATTTCTGACCGATCGACTCAAGCATAGCGCCCCAGCCCATCTCCAATAGAAGCGTTAGGCCAAATAGGAATATTGTAAATAGAACGACAGAACTACCAACAACACTTAACCAGAAGACGGACCAATCTGATAAGGCTTCGCCTAAAACACCGCCGGAACTAAATGGGTATTCAAGTCCATTATTCGCTAGATGTGTAGCGCATAAAGCACTAAACGAAGCGACTAATAAAACCGCACCTGTCGCTCTTAGTATAAAAAATGGTACGGTATCCATAAGGTTTTGATCTTTACGTGACATAAACCGTACAGCGGAATAGATCATCAACACCGGAATAAAAAATGCACTCAAACCAAAGCCGGATAGAAAAAGGTCGGCTAACCACGCCCCAGCAGGTCCGGTAAAGTTTCTTACTTCTGGCTGGTAGCCAAGATGTGACCACCCCGAATCTCTTGGGTCAAAGCCAATCAAAGAGATCAGTAAAAAGATGCTGATCGCAATAATAATAATCAGACTGGATTCACGGCTAATTCTTGCTAACAAGGCAGTAAAACTTAAACGTTGTCCGTTGTCGGTCGCGCTCAAGGGTAAAGCTCCATAATATCTGTAGAAAAACGAGGGCTAACAATAACATAAATTGGGGCATGACTAACGCTTGATACGCGTAACTTTTTTGATTCCTTTTAAGCTAATCACCTACTCAATTGATTTTTCTACAAGCCTTTCACACCCAACAATGGCATATCTCCCTTATCCATAAATGAAGATCATCTATTAGGTATCCGTACAACGAATATTGTCGCCTACACTGCATAGGCATATTATTGGCTAATATTTAGTAATTCATTGCTAAGATCGATTAATACAATTCCTTGCACTGGGTCCTTGCACTGGGCCAATGAAAACATTTAAAACGGACACATAACGCACATGGGGTGAAAATTTCATGTTACTATTTTGTTTAACCTGATTCGGCCTAAGCTTTTTGATCAGGCCGGCGTAAACTTAAGGGTGCGGGTTGAATTTCTATTCAACCTCCCCCATTGTTTTATAATCTATTTCACTAACGGATCTGTTTCTTATTACCATGAGCGAAGTACAACACCACAACCTAATCATTCTCGGTAGTGGCCCAGCAGGCTACACTGCCGCTGTATATGCCGCACGCGCTAACCTTAAACCTATTGTCATAACAGGCATGCAAGCAGGCGGTCAGCTGACTACAACTACCGATGTCGATAACTGGCCCGGCGATGTCGATGGCGTTCAAGGACCTGAGCTAATGCAACGTATGCAGCAGCACGCCGAGCGCTTTGATACAGAGATCCTTTTTGATCATATTAATGAGACTGACCTGCAAAACCGCCCCTTCCGCTTAAAAGGCGATATGGGTGAGTACACTTGCGACGCGCTTATAATCTGTACGGGCGCTTCGGCTCAATATTTGGGTCTTCCTTCTGAAGAAGCCTTTGCTGGACGCGGCGTATCCGCTTGTGCAACCTGTGATGGCTTTTTCTATAAAGGCCAAAAAGTAGCGGTTATTGGTGGCGGGAATACCGCGGTAGAAGAAGCCCTTTATCTTTCGAATATCGCCGAGGAAGTTACCTTAATTCACCGTCGCGATAGCTTACGTTCAGAAAAGATCTTACAAGATAAGCTGCTTGAACGCGCCGAAAATGGCAATATCAACATCATCTGGAATCACACCTTAGAGGAAGTCCTCGGTGATGATTCTGGTGTAACCGGCCTACGTATTAAAAGTACCGAGAACGACAAAGCTACAGAGCTCGATGTTGCTGGCGTATTTATAGCAATTGGCCACAAACCTAATACTGATATTTTTGAAGGCCAGCTTGAGATGAAAGATGGTTACCTAAAGATACAGTCAGGGCTTGAAGGTAAAGCAACACAAACCAGTGTTGAGGGTGTTTTTGCAGCCGGTGATGTCTGTGACCATATCTATCGCCAAGCGATTACCTCAGCAGGTTTTGGTTGTATGGCCGCATTAGATGCTGAACGTTATCTTGATGATCTAATCAAGTAAGTAGACTCCGGCGGAGTGCAAGCTCCGCCCTTTTGTAACGAATACTATGATCCCATGGCTACAAAACCCTTCAGATAGTTTTCCTCCCATAGAGCAGGCGCTTGATGACCCTAATGGTTTATTAGCTGCGGGGGGCGATTTAAGCCCCGAGCGACTTATTAGCGCATATCGTGCAGGTATTTTTCCTTGGTACAGCCCTGGCGAACCGATTCTCTGGTGGAGCCCTGATCCCCGCTGCGTACTCATCCCCGATCAAATCCATATATCAAGAAGCATGCGTAAGCGTTTAAAGAAAAAGGATTATACGGTCGTATTTAATCGTAATTTCGCTCAGGTTATCGATGCCTGTTCAGCTCCTCGACGGGGAGAAGATGGCACATGGATCACTAACGAAATGAAAGACGCTTACTGTAACCTTCACAAAAAGGGTTTAGCCCACTCGGTTGAAGTTTATATTGACGATGAACTCGTCGGAGGGCTTTACGGCTTGGCTATAGGTAAACTCTTTTTTGGCGAATCCATGTTTAGCAAAGTAAAGGACGCATCTAAGATCGCCTTTATTAAAATGGTCGAACAACTAGAAAAATGGGGCTATGCTTTAGTTGATTGCCAAGTAAGCAATGATCATCTATTTTCATTAGGTGCAACTGAGATAAACCGGCGTGAATTTCAGTTATACCTTGATCAATATCTTGATGAGATTGGCCAAACGCATTGGCAGTTTGGCCTGCCAGCAGATCAAATGGAGTAAACCTTGAGCAACCTCAGGACATTACATTTTTACGCGACCCCTGAGCATGATTGTAGCTATTTAGAGAATAAAATAGCTAAAACTCTCTTTGTCGATCCACAAGTAGAACTTGATCAGTCAACCTACAGCCAACTTTCAGATCTCGGCTTTAGACGAAGTGGTAAACATGTTTATCGCCCCCACTGTGATGATTGCAGGGCTTGTATATCCGTCAGAATCCCCCTTGCGGTCTATAGCTTTAGTAAAAGCCAGAAGCGTATTCTTGCCAAAAACAAAGATATATATGCAACAACCCACGCCCCCTCCTTTACTGAGGAGTATTACTCCCTATATTCTCGCTATATTAATAAGCGCCATCAAGATGGTGATATGTTTCCGCCAAGTTCAGAGCAGTTTACCTCCTTCCTTGTTGAGGGTGCGGAACATACTCAGTTTATTGAGTTCAGAGACGCCACAGATACGCTAGTTGCCGTTAGCGTTATTGATACACTCGAAAAGGGGCTCTCAGCGATCTACACTTTTTTTGATCCATCCTTACCTAAACGTAGCTTAGGAACCTTTTGTATTTTATGGCAATTACAATTTTGCCAACAAAATAACCTTAATTACCTCTACCTAGGCTATTGGGTAAAAAACTGCCGAAAAATGAGCTATAAAATCTCATTTAGACCCTTTGAGCTCCTTTTAGAGGACCAATGGGTATTAGTTCAGCCCGATTAACGCGGTCAAAGTCTAGTTTAAATAACATATATTCCGATTTCCCTTTGATATAAAAGTGATTTTCAGGCACAATATCGCGCAATTATTAGGTCCAGATATCTGGAGCCTCTCTCAACAAGGTAAAAAATTAATGGCTAAAGAAGATAGCATTGAAATGGAAGGCACCGTGGTCGACACGCTACCGAACACTATGTTCCGTGTTGAGCTGGAAAACGGTCACGTTGTAACGGCACACATCTCAGGAAAAATGCGTAAAAACTACATCCGTATCCTGACTGGCGATAAAGTTAAAGTAGAATTAACACCTTACGACCTAAGCAAAGGCCGTATCGTTTATCGCGCACGTTAATCTTTGCGTCTTCCTGGCGAATCTTATCTAACATATGGGATAAGTTAGCCCAGGTAAGCATAAAAAATGGCAGCCAATTGGCTGCCATTTTTATTTCTATGGATTGGATATCAACAGTTAAACACAACTAGTCACTTCAACGCTAATTTCACCTTCAGCGTCTACACCGATCTCAACCTCTCCACCCTCTTCAGCTAATTCACCAAATAGGATCATTTCAGCCAATGGCTTTTTCAGTTTTTCCTGAATCAAGCGCTTCATAGGCCGCGCACCCATCTGCTCATCGTAGCCTTTTTCGGCAAACCATGTGCGGGCAGCATCCGTTAGATGAAGAACTACATGCTTCTCATCCAATTGAACTTGAAGCTCAGCAAAGAACTTGTCTACTACACCCTTGATAATGCTAGGATCCAGAGGTTTAAACTGAATAATCCCATCCAAACGGTTACGGAATTCAGGGGTAAACATTTTCTTAATCGCTTCAATGCCATCTGTTGCATGATTCTGCTTAGTGAAACCAATAGAAGCACGACTCATATCTTGAGCACCGGCATTGGTTGTCATCACTAAAATCACATTACGGAAGTCGGCTTTACGGCCATTATTATCAGTTAATGTGCCGTTATCCATCACTTGAAGCAGTAAGTTAAACACTTCGGGATGTGCTTTCTCTATTTCATCAAGCAACAATACGCAGTGAGGAGACTTAGTAACCGCTTCAGTAAGCAGCCCGCCTTGATCGTAACCCACGTATCCAGGAGGCGCACCGATCAAGCGTGATACGGTATGTCGCTCCATATACTCAGACATATCGAAACGAACTAACTCAATCCCCATAACTCGTGCAAGTTGCTGAGTCACTTCTGTTTTACCAACCCCTGTTGGGCCAGCAAAAAGGAAACAACCTACAGGTTTATTCGGCTCTTTTAATCCAGCACGGGATAGTTTAATTGCAGAAGACAGTGTATCAATCGCTTCATCCTGCCCCAGTACCACCATTTTGAGGTTCGTATCCAGTTTAGCCAGTTGGCTTTTATCTGAAGCCGAAACACTTTTTGGTGGGATGCGCGCGATTTTGGCGACAATAGCTTCAACATCTTCAACGTCGATAACTTTTTTACGTAACTCTTCGGGCAGAAGGCGCTGATAAGCACCCGCCTCATCAATAACATCAATCGCTTTGTCTGGCATATGTTTGTCATTAATGTAACGCCCTGCCAGTTCTGCAGCCGCCTTTAGAGCCTCATCGCTATAGGTAAGCTCATGGTGCTCTTCAAAACGCTGTTTTAAGCCACGTAATATTGCGTAGGTATCATCAATGCTTGGTTCAAGTACATCCACTTTTTGAAAACGTCGAGCTAATGCACGATCTTTTTCAAAAATCCCTCGAAACTCTTGGAAAGTTGTAGAGCCGATACAGCGTATCTGGCCGGAACTCAACAATGGTTTCAAAAGGTTAGATGCATCCATAGAACCACCTGACGCAGCACCAGCACCAATAATCGTATGGATTTCATCAATAAATAATATGGCTTTAGGCAGCTCTTTGATCTCGTTCAAGAGACCTTTTAAACGCTTCTCAAAGTCACCGCGATACTTGGTACCTGCCAATAGCGCACCAAGATCCAACGAATAAACGACCGACTCTTTGATAACATCAGGTACTTTACTTTCGACAATGAGCTTAGCTAAGCCTTCTGCTATTGCCGTTTTACCTACACCGGCCTCGCCCACCAGCAATGGATTATTTTTACGGCGACGTGACAATATTTGGACGACACGCTCAACTTCAGAGTCTCGGCCAACTAAAGGATCAATTAAGCCTTTTTCTGCCTCTACATTGAGATTGACAGCATATTTTCTTAATGGGCTGTCCTCTTTATTATCAGTAGAGTCCCCTTCGAGTGGTGTTTCAGAATTATCATGCTCATGCTCAGACATTTTGGATATGCCATGGGCAATGTAATTAACCGTGTCAATACGCTCAATCCCATGCTGCTGAAGGATATAGACCGCTTGGCTCTCCTGTTCGCTAAAGATTGCAACAAGAACATTTGCACCAGTGACTTCATTTTTACCTGAAGACTGAACATGAAATACAGCCCGCTGAAGTACTCGCTGAAAACCCAATGTCGGCTGAGTATCCAGATCCGGTAACGTATCTGATAATAAAGGCGTCGTTTCTTCGATAAAATCAGCAAGATTTTTACGAATACCATCGAAATTAGCACCACAAGCGGCTAGTACTTGGTGGGCTTCATAATTTTCCAACAACGCTAATAAAAGATGCTCGACCGTAATAAATTCATGTCGCTTCTCTTTTGCTGCCTGGAAAGCTGCACTGAGCGTGTCTTCGAGTTCTCGGTTTAACATAACGGTTCCTCTTCAGACTTTCTCGACTTCACAAAGTAGTGGGTGACTATTGTCTCTTGCATACTGATTAACTATAGCTGCTTTTGTATCAGCTATATCTTTTGTAAAGATACCACATACACCCTTACCTTCAGTATGCACCGATAACATTACTTGTGTAGCTTTTTCTTGGTCCATATTAAAAAACATTATTAAAACAGCTACGACAAAATCCATCGGCGTATAGTCATCATTCATTAGCACGACTCGATACATAGATGGTTTTTTAACTTCGGGCTTAGCTTCTTGCGTCGCTAAACCTGAATCATCCCTATGATCCTGATCGGGTCCATACTCGTCGTTAGACATTCGTGGCATATTTTGTTCAATTTTTGTATGCATCTATATATCTTCTAATTTTCCACTATAATTAACTACTGAACAGTGATCGTACACCTGTCACACATTCTCTGAGGGGTGCTATACTTCACTATAGCAGGATTAGGTCATATCCTCGTTGTACCTGCAAGCATTAGGAAACACTCTTTAGCTACTATTATAGCTTTGATGAGTATTTTAGCAGCTATAAAGTCGTACGTTCAGGTTAACAATCCAAATGTAGCATTGGATACGGGAGTTAGTTATGCAGACAGGGAAAGTAAAGTGGTTCAATAATTCGAAGGGGTACGGATTTATTTTATCCGACGAACATAATGAGGATCTCTTTGCCCATTATTCTGCTATTGAAGTAGATGGATATAAAAGCCTCAAAGCTGGACAGAAAGTTGAGTTCGACACACAACCAGGGCCCAAAGGAACGCATGCCGTTCAAATTAAACCGCTTGAAACGCAGTAGTTAACAAAAGGTATATTACCTTTTAATCAATAAAAACCAGCCTTGTGCTGGTTTTTATTATTAATACCGACTAAATGGTTTCATTTTTTACAGCCTACCAAACAAAGAAGTATCAAACGCAGCTCCTATAAAGCAACACTTGCACTCATGCCGAACATGATAAGTCACCGCTTTTAGCTGTAGAACAATCCCTTTTTTATCAAAGCTAAATATCTTGCAGCCTATACCATCCGCCAAGGAAAAGGAAAAAGGAGCAACCGGCAAGCCTTAACATTAAACGTATCATTCAATACGTTACTGATTTCATCTCCAACCGACAAAAAAATAGGTCGATAAGCCATAAAAAATACCCTTCAATCTTTTTGCTTCTGTAGAATAGCACCGACGAGCGATTGAAGAACTTGTTCTTCTGCACTAGCACTGCGCTGTAGATCAAACTAACTTCTAAACTTTATAGATTATTGAATGACCAAGATCCTCTTATTTAACAAACCATTTCAAGTTCTGACCCAATTCACGAGCGATGACGGTAAAGAAACCTTAGCGGCTTATATCAATAAACCGGGCTTTTACGCGGCGGGTCGATTGGATTATGACTCAGAGGGCTTGCTTATACTTACCGACAATGGGCAGCTGCAACACCAACTTGCTAACCCTAAATTCAAATTAGAAAAAACCTACTGGGCACAAGTTGAAGGCGATATTACTGATGAGGCGATTAAGCAATTATCAAACGGCGTAACACTTAAAGATGGATGCACCCGCCCCGCTATAGCGCAAAAAATTGCAGAACCTAATCATCTATGGGATAGAGTTCCTCCTATTAGAGAGCGTAAAAACATTCCGACAAGCTGGGTCGAACTCAAGATAACTGAAGGCAAAAATCGTCAAGTAAGAAGAATGACAGCCGCGGTAGGCTTTCCCACATTACGTTTAATACGTTATGCCATTGGTTCACATACTTTGGCCCAGCTACAACCGGGAGAATTTATCGAAACAGAAACTCAGATAAAAGTTGGAAGCAGAACAGATAAACATAACCGGTATAAGCGTACAGATAAAAAAGCTAACCCTAAACGCTACTCGAAGAAACCTGAGCATAAGGCTTCGCGATAACGAAGCCTAAATAATCTAACCCCTCTAGATGGAACTTACTACATCCTGTTAAAATTTCATTGTATTTTAATAAGTTAAATATAAACCGAACACTTAAATCTGATTATATATTCAAAATCTGATTCATCCCTGTCACAAAATCTCGTTTCCCGCCGTAAGATGGATGACGGATATAACAGATATCTTTTTCCGATAAGACCGCCTGAGCACAAGATGTTCCCGCCCTCCCTAATCCAGCCACTATATCAGGCTGAAAAACCTCAACCAGCTCGTTCAAGTAGAAAGCTCCCTCTTTAATCTCTGCGGCTGAAGGTGCCCTATTCTTTTTCTGAATACGTGAGGGGTGAGGGTGAAATGGAAATGAGTTCCAAAACAGGGGCACTATAGGTTGATCAATCAGATAGCGCCATACCACTGATGCTGTATTTTCAGCTACGAGACTATCCTGATCTAAGGTTAATTGCGGCCCTAAACTTTGCAAGAAGGGATGCTCTACTTCCTCGAATAGCTTACCGCTCGAAAAAGGGATCCCAGTTAAGCGACACCCTTTATAGCCCGGCGCCTCGCCCACTAACATGACCCGCGGCCCGGCCAATGCAAACATCGCATCAAAATACCGTTTTAGGTTTTCCAGTTTATAACTATCACGATAAGGGTTATAAACTTTGAGGCTGTTCTTTCTTTTCGCTAAATTTGAATAAAAGGATTCAGGAATCGACATGAAATAATTTAACCACTTTATGGGTGAGGTACATAATCAAAATAACCGCGCCGGCAAATACATACAGCCCCCAATGAATTTCAATCGATACAATTGCCCCGAGTTTGACCGTCATAATCAAAACAGCCACGACAAAAACATCAAGCATCGCCCAACGTCCATAATCATGTATCAATGAAAGATAGTGTTTCTGCTTAACCGAACACTCTACGCCCGCCTTAAGTATATGAAAAAGAAATAATACTTTTGCTATAGGTGCGAGCACACTAAAAATTAAAATAACGATAGCGATAAAATACTGCCCCTCTTCAAATAAACTCACTAGGCCGCCAACGACAGAAAAAGAGCTTTCAAAGAAGTAAAACTGACTCATGGTCAGCATGGGGGATAAAAGCCCCGTTAATAGAAGTACGACGGTTAACAAGAGCAAGAAGCGTAATAGGTTTACTTCACGCTGCGAAGTGAGTTGCATAAAAGTGATCACAGAGCCTAAACAAAATGGCATTATACCTTAATCAATCATAAGGGACTCATCCCCCTTATGATTGATCTATATTATCTACCTAGACAGCCATGTCGATCTGTTGAATGGTGCCGACCTCTCCTGTCTCATTAATATAAAAACCGCTGGAGGTCACTCGTCCATTTTGTTGATTATTCTCCCCTTTGATATCAAACGGCGTTTCAGTTGAACCTAAATAAATCGCCCCAATACCATGATCGGCAATGGATACTAAGGAATCAACTTCTTCAGTTTTTGTCCAAAGCATCAAATCATCATAAATAGAGTCGGCTTCATCTATATAGCTGTTCCCGTCTTCATCATATTGCGCTAAATCAGCAAAGCCATTACCACTTAACGCACCAAATAGCTCAGTGCCATCATTAATAATACCGTCTTCGTTATTATCGATGGCTAACATACCACCACTGCCTGATAGATAACTGATTAACTCCATATCCCCATCTGCGTCTAAATCAAACTCAAACTTTTCGTCCGATAAGTCCGCATAGTTGCCCTCAAAATTAACAATAAGCGGGTCAGTAAATTCGACGCTTTTTGTCACCTCAAATTCTCGGCTAACAGAGTAGCTTCGCTCCATCTCTAGGCTTAAATCAAATTCTATCTCTTTCCCATCAGCCGTTGTTACTTTCCCACAACTGGAGAAACTCGAGCATTCGTACTCCTCTATAGTTTCTGAAACCTTAAAGGACATCTGCAAACGTACAGGCTGCATCTGCTGAGGAATAGCGGTATCTGTACTCCCCACATCTTCGCTATAAGACGATGTCGCAGGCAGTTCTATATTATTGCTTATATCTGCATCCCCATATTTTGGATTAATCGCTTTTATCAGGCTATCAAATAACTTAGAGCGCATGAGTTCATGCCGCTGTTCTACTTCATTCTTATCACTCGCTGTTCTGAACTGCATACCTTGTTCAGTCAATACAAGTATTGAGTTAGTTTGTGTTTCACTCTCCTCACCAATCAACGATTGAGCGTTTTCAAATTCTCTGAAAAAGCCCGCAGATAGCGCATCGAAATCCATTGTTTTTGTTAACTCAATAGATTCTGTCTTCTCATGCTCTGCACTCATGTGCACTGTACTCGTCTGAATAATCATTATTCTCTCCACAAGTTTGAATAGAAAACCAGTAAGACCTGTCTATAGTTCATTCCTCTTTTATTTGACGTAAAAAACCTCAGACACTAATCATTGATAGTGACTAAATACTTTTATTTAAGGCGCAAAAAACCTATTCTTGCATCAGCAAAAATTTAATTTTTTGATACTGACTTAGCGGAAAATAATTGCCTAATGCAGATAGAACCGCCGAGCGGCTTACGGCAAAAAACGACAGCCCTTAGCCCAATAACTAAGCGCAAATTTCCATAAGTGATTATTAGGTCAACAACCTAAACGATCAGTAAAAACACAACAATAGGCACACCTCATACGGCTACAGCCCTCGTAAACGCTCGCTTTATAAAACAATAGCCCAACCGGAAAGAAACACGTTAAAGCGCACTAAGGCTGTTCATTTTGTTTATTTCAAAAAGCAGATACGAGAATCATTAAAAATAAGTAATATGAGGTACAGCAAAAAGTGGGCCGTTTTTAAAGGCGATAGGGATCATTGATCTTTACTCAGGTTATTTAGAGTGAAGGTAAAAACAGAAGGGATAAAAACACAAAGCCGCTAAAAGCGGCTTGATAAAAAGATCTATAAGTTTTCTATAAAGAAATTATTCTTCAAACTTATAATATTCTTTATTTAGATAGCTCGCGACGTCCGCAACATCCTCAGGAAACCAGCCGACATCTAAGTTTGTATTGCAGCCTTCAACAAATGCTTCTAATTTTGCAAATGTTGTCACTTTACGTTGCTCACTCATATAGAGCGACGAATCATGACAGGTTTCACAATTAGCATCGGTATGAGCCTCACCATGGATTGTTTTCTCGATTTCGACCTCATGGTAAAGCACTTCACCATTAGCGGCATCACCAGCGCTCACTAGACTAGGAGAGAGAGCTAGAACGACAGTTGCAAGTAAGGCAGGGAGCGGGAGTATTCTTTTCGACTCGTTCGACATATAAACCTCCTTTACACATTTGTAATTATTGTTTTGAGTAAACTATACCCTCCCCCTTTAGCAAAAGCGCCGTCCATAGAGGAAAGAGAGAACTAAATTAGATCTCCCTGATATGATCTATAAACTCATTAGGTTCGACAACCCCTATTAAAGTCTTATTCTGGACAATCTCTCCTGATCGATCATAAAACACTAAAGCAGGAGGGCCTATAATATTGTAGGCTTTGTTTAATGCTTTTGCGGGCTGGTCATTCTTAGTGACATCAACCTTAATCACCTTAAATGATGTTAAAGCCTGCTGAACAGATAGATCTGAAAAAGTAACCACGTCCAATTCAACACAAGCGACACACCAATCAGCATAAAAATCTAACATAACGGGCTGCTGTTTCTTTTTAGCATCCTCTAGCTCAAGAACTAACTGCTCAGGGGTGTAAACTTTAATAAATGCTAGTTTGTTAGTTGTTTGTGCATTCGATCCGGCAAAAGCCTTAAGAGGATAGATCAAGCTATTGCCGCCAGCTAATGCGCCAGCCATCAACGCTATAGCGTAAAGCAAAATAACAATGCCTAAACCTTTAGCCAGTTGCAGCCTAGCGGTGTCCTTTTTAGCATGGGACAACACGCCCATATAAACCGCGGATACAATTAAAACCAAAGCCGTTAACCACATAGTCACAACGGTTGGCACAATACGATCCAGCATCCAAATAGCGAGCAATAAGAGTAAAACACCGAATACAGCCTTGACCTTATCCATCCAAAGTCCGGCATGGGGCAATAACTTACCCGCCGAAGTACCCACGAGAATCAAAGGTACACCCATCCCAAGACTCATACTAAACAGTGCGCTCCCACCTAATACGGGATCCCCCGTCTGTCCAATATAGATCAAAGCACCTGCCAAAGGCGCTGCCATACAAGGACCAACAATCAGCGCTGATAACAAGCCCATAACGGCGACACCTGCAATCGTCCCACCCTCTTGGCTATTACTTGCTTGGCTCAACTTACTCTGTATACCATTAGGTAGCTGTAATTCATAAAAACCAAACATAGATAAAGACAACAGAACAAAAATAAAACTGAAGACACTTATAATCCACGGGTTTTGAAATAATGCTTGCAGGTTTTCACCAAATAAACCGGCAAAAATGCCTGCCAAAGTGTATGTCACCGATACAGCCAATACATACACAATAGACAGTGTTAAGCCTTTAGCTGCTGTAACTTTCTTCCCCTGACCGGCAATAATGCTGGATAGAATTGGGATCATAGGAAACACACAAGGGGTAAATGACAAGGCTAAACCGGCGATAAAAAAGGCACCTAAAGTAACAAATAGATTTCCCTGATTAAGCATCTGAGCAAATTGATCTTGCTCACTTAGCACTACAGCCGTTTCCGACGTTACTGTAGCTGTATCCGCTCGTATTTTTTGTGCATCGCCTACAGCGGCCATTGCCGTTTTATCAGAAACAGGCTTAACACTTATAACAGAGATCTCTTTAGTTACTGGTGGGTAACAGATTCCTCCCTCCCAACAGCCTTGATAAGTGACTATAAGTTTATCATCAACTATTTGATTATTAGCACTTGCTAAATCAATAGTGACCTCAGCCCTGTTGTGATAAACCCAGACTTGACCAAAAAGCGGGTCATCTTTCTGCTCTGCGGGACTGTTCAAACGATTAAGTATTTTGGTGTTTGCACCGCTTTTTAATTCTATTCGATCACGATAGAGGTAATAATCATTAGGTATATCCCAATAAAGGCTAAGCTGATTACCTTCTTGGATATGCCCAAAGACAAACGCCTTTTCAACCTCTAATGGCCCCTTCTCTGAAAAAGGGTTGTTATCAAATAATCCAGCGTTAGCTTGCTGAGTACAAAAAAGCAACAAGATAAAGAGAAGAGGATTGAAAACGCTGCGTTTAAATAAGTGAAATACTGAGGTAACCATCTAATGCCTACAATTCCGATAAAATTCTATAGCTATGTTGACCGCTTTTATTTAATTCAGTTCTAAAATACGATATTAAAGAATAAATAAATTACGCAAAAAATTAGAACCGCAGTGTATCACGCCTAATTACAACGACACACTCGCTGGTTAGCCCCTAAATAGTCAATTGTTATGCATTTAGATGCATATTTGACCTTATGCACACTTATAACCGTAGTGTGTTTATGGTAAAAAAGGCGACACATTTACAAAGAGTTTAGACAGCCAACCATTCCGACACTTTATTATGGATATTAGGCTCTCTATAGCAGGAAAAGTGATAATGACTGATATACGCGTTGACGATTTAAATATCCAATCAAATACCGTCCTAATCTCTCCGGACGTTTTAAAAGCAGAGATGCCTATTTCAGAAAAAGCGGCTTCTGCTGTTTTAACGGGCCGCTCTGTTATTCGTGACATTCTTGATCGTAAAGATCCTCGCCTATTTATTGTAGTGGGCCCTTGCTCTATACATGATACCGAAGCAGCACTTGAATACGGCAGAAAACTCGTCGCACTTCAAGAACAGGTTAAAGACTCTCTGTATTTGGTTATGCGCGTTTATTTTGAGAAACCCCGTACAACCGTTGGCTGGAAAGGCCTAATTAATGACCCTCACCTAAACGATTCTTTCGAGATCGAAGAAGGTCTACATATTGCGCGCAAGTTGCTTATCGACCTTTCTGAAATGGGGCTGCCTTTAGCCACTGAGGCCCTAGATCCTATTTCACCACAATACATACAAGACCTTATCGCCTGGTCTGCTATTGGAGCTCGTACAACAGAGTCTCAGACACACCGTGAGATGTCGTCTGGACTATCTTGTGCGGTAGGCTTCAAAAATGGCACAGACGGTGGTTTAAGCGTAGCGACTAATGCTCTTAAATCAGTGAGCGCCCCTCACCGCTTCTTAGGTATCAACTCTGAAGGCCAAGTATCAATTGTCCATACTAAAGGCAATCAATATGGTCATGTTGTACTACGTGGCGGCGGTGGCAAACCTAACTATGATTCAGTCAATGTCTCTGTTTGTGAGCAAGCACTGGAGAAAGCAGGTCTTGCCAGCAATATTATGATCGACTGTAGCCACGAAAATTCCAGCAAAGACCCGGCTCTTCAGCCTCTTGTCGCTGAAAACGCTGCAAACCAGATTCTTGAGGGTAACAAATCTATTGTTGGCTTGATGATTGAAAGTAATATTGGCTGGGGCAATCAGGCGATTCCCGACAACCTAGACGATCTTGTTTACGGCGTATCTGTTACCGATGGCTGTATTGATTGGGATAGCACAGAAAAATGCTTATTAGGTATGCATGAGAAGCTAACTAAGGTTTTACCTAACCGATAAGCAGCACATTGCAAAAAAATGCGCATACAGTTTACTGATGCGCATTTTTTATGTCTCGCTGTTAGAACACTCCCAATCTGAGGCTCATTCTATAGACTTACACCCAGCACATCGCTATGCACCATTTGATTAAATAATAGAACAATCTCAGGTGAAAATCGGTAATTCTTTTCACTGTTAATCCGACTTAAGGATTTAGACACAGCAATTTTTATTTTGTGATCTTTTTTCAGCTTAAAATAACACTGCTGATAGTAACGTATCAACGCTATGATCATGCTGCCTTGATTAATTTCATCCCCTTTCAACTCTAAAGGACCTAACCCATCATAACGTTCATAACTCTGTAAAACGATCTTTGCAGCCTCATCCCACTGGTTCGATAATTTTAAAAAACCAGCTGATAATTCCAACTGTTCCAATGCCTTTTTCTTTTCCCAACTGGCAGACCGTAAAGCTATATCAAATACTGGAGAAGAGACAAAACGCGCACCTAATACTTGAAAATAAAAGGCCGCTCTTAACTGATCCTCATCAACCACTGAGCCCAATCTATCATTCAGCCAAAGACACAAACTTAATAACTTCTCTTGATCCCCCGGCTGTTGTATAGATTGACTACTCACTCGCTGAGCAACCGATGCCATAAACGCTAAGCCATCAAAACTTTGGTTAAGCTCAGGAACCGACGCCTGCACAGCGCCGCTCCCTTGCTGCGCTAAACGCTTGAGTACTTGCTCACTTTCGTCTTCACTGTTCGTTAAAATCCCAGAGAAGCTTTCCAAGGTTGTCTGAATAACAGAATCACGTGTAGAGAGAGAAGCATCATAAACATGGGACACTCCTTTCAGGAGAATTTCCACATGAATATCAGGAATAGAACCTAGCGAGATCGCCTCAGCAATTAACTGTTCGAGACGCGCAAACACAAAGGTCATAAATTCACCTTGTGCCGGTGTATACAAATAATCACCCTGCCTAATTTGATCGGCTATATCTTCTAATTTATGACAGACCTCTGCAACAGAATCCAAAAAAACCATATGTGAGTTTCCTTTAACCGAATGAACGGCACGAAACATCTCATTAATGGTCTCTTGATCATATTTAGAATCTAAACGACTAAAGCAGCGCTCCAGCTCCTCCATAGCCTCTTTGAAACTAGTGTAGAACTCTCTCTTAAGTTCTAAATCAAGACGGTTAAACTCAGCGATATTAGTCACAATGATTAGATACCAAACAAGTTGTGAAAAGAAGGCATAAAAAAAGGATAGCAAAGCTATCCTTTTAAAAGAAACATAAAAGCAAAATCAATCGTCAGGTATCGCCTTAGCTTGATCTGTGTTTTCATAAATCAAGATAGGGTCGTTATCGCCTTCAATAACCCCCTCATCGATCACAACTTTGCTTACATTTTCCATAGAAGGCAGCTGGTACATAATATCAAGTAAGGTCGCTTCCATAATAGACCGCAAGCCACGTGCACCTGTTTTACGCTCTAAAGCTTTCTTAGCAATTGCATCAAGTGCAGAATCACGGAAATCAACTTCCGCACCTTCCATATCAAACAAAGCAGCATACTGCTTAGTCAGACTGTTTTTCGGCTCAGTCAAAATTTGAATCAGCGCTGACTCATCAAGCTCAGCCAAGGTAGCAATCATCGGTAGACGACCAACAAACTCAGGGATCAAACCGTATTTAACTAAGTCTTCAGCTTCAAGCTCAAGCAAGCTATCGGAAACCGTTTTCTCCTCATCCTTGCCTTTAACAATAGCATTAAAGCCAATAGAACCTTTCTCAGAACGATCACGGATAATGTTTTCAAGACCCGCGAATGCACCACCACAGATAAATAGAATATTTGAGGTATCAACCTGCAAAAATTCTTGCTGTGGGTGTTTACGTCCACCTTGAGGAGGAACAGAAGCAACAGTCCCTTCAATCAGCTTCAGTAACGCTTGCTGAACACCTTCACCTGATACATCACGTGTAATTGATGGGTTATCAGATTTGCGTGAAATTTTATCAATCTCATCAATATATACGATGCCTAACTGAGCTTTCTCAACATCATAGTCACATTTTTGCAGTAGCTTCTGAATAATATTCTCAACATCCTCACCTACATAGCCAGCTTCAGTCAAGGTTGTTGCATCAGCCATAGTGAACGGCACATTCAAAAGACGTGCTAATGTTTGAGCCAGCAGTGTTTTACCACTCCCAGTAGGACCAATAAGAAGTATATTACTTTTACTCAGTTCAACGTCTGATTTGCTGCTCTTTTGGAAACGCAGGCGCTTATAGTGATTATAAACCGCGACAGCTAATACTTTTTTAGCACGATCTTGACCAATAACATACTCGTCCAGCGCAGCGCTTAATTCAGCTGGCGTAGGTAGATGATCGCTCTCTTCTTGCGGCTCCACATCCTGAATCTCTTCACGAATAATGTCATTACATAAATCTACACATTCGTCACAGATAAAAACAGAAGGCCCAGCAATTAGCTTGCGTACTTCATCTTGGCTTTTGCCACAAAATGAACAGTACAGCAGTTTGCCGTCATCATCACCGTCTTTACCTTTGATTTCGTCGGTCATTCGACTTCCTCGTTTATTCTAGTTCGGACTTATATTCACTATAGTCAAGAAGCAGACACTTTCAATTTTGATCTTAAAAGCATCTCGCTACTGACTAGAATATAATAAAAATCTTAATACCTATTTATCAGTCCGTATTTCGACGATCTAACACGTCATCAATCAAACCATATTCTTTAGCCGCGTATGGATCCATAAAGTTATCGCGGTCAGTATCCCGAGCAATGGTTTCAAGATCCTGCCCGGAATGTTCAGCTAATAAAGTATTTAACTTATTACGAATACTCAGAATCTCTTTTGTATGAATCTCAATATCTGTCGCTTGCCCTTGATAACCACCTAAAGGCTGATGAATCATCACACGCGAGTTTGGCAAAGCAAAACGCTTGCCTTTAGCACCACCGGTCAATAGAAAGGCACCCATACTTGCTGCCTGCCCCATACACATCGTACTTACATCCGGTTTGATGAACTGCATAGTGTCGTAAATAGACATACCCGCAGTAACGGAACCGCCCGGTGAATTAATATACAGATGGATATCTTTATCTGGGTTTTCCGCTTCTAGAAATAGCAACTGAGCTACTACTAGATTTGCCATATGATCTTCTACAGGACCGACCAAAAAGATCACACGCTCTTTTAAGAGACGGGAATAGATATCATAGGCTCGTTCACCACGTGCAGATTGTTCAACAACCATAGGAACAAGACTGCTTAGGATATCAGTACCACCCTTTCCAAAATCCGTCATCTATCACTCCTTAAACGGAAACATTTTTAAAACCAAGCACTCGATAATACTACGTTAATTCGGCCTAAGAAACCGATCATATAAATGAAATTAACTACTTTTATCTATATGCGGTAACAGATTAAAGTTCAAACGAATAAATAAAACCGAAAAATCAAAGCACTTAGAGGAATTAGTTCAGCATAAATAAAAAAACGACAGCCGCACAAACGAACTGTCGTTTTAAAATCAATCTAGCTTAAATAGAGATTATTCAGTCTCTTCAGCTTCTGGAGCAGCAGGCTGTTCCGGCTTGATAGCATCTTCATAGCTTACAGATACTTCAGACACTTTAGCTGTTGCAAGCAGTTTATCAACAACCTGCTCTTCAAGAACTAGCCCTTTAATCTGGCCTAGCATCTCTTCATTACCCATGTACCAGTCAATAACTTGCTGAGGGTCCTGATATGTTTCAGCCATCTCTTCAAGTGTTTCACGAACACGCGCTTCTTCCGCTTCAAGTTCGTTAACTTTAATGACTTCCTGCATCAACAAACCAATTTTAACGCGGCGATCCGCTTGATCTGTAAACATCTCTTTAGGCAGAGCATTTGGATCCATATCTGAATCAGGGCCTGCAAACTGCATAACTGCCTGACGACGCAGATTATCAATTTCACCATCAACTAACGCAGATGGTACGTCAATTGCGTTGATCTCTAGTAATTTGCTGAAAACTTGATCTTTCAGCTTCATCTTAAGCGCTTGTTTAAGTTCACGTGCCATGTTTTTACCAACTTCAGCACGGAACGCTTCTTCAGTTTTGTCTTCAAGACCAAACTTTGAGAAGAACTCTTCGTTAAGTTCAGCTAGCACCTGTTCAGATACGCTTGCAACCTTCACCTTGAATACAGCATCTTTACCTTGCAAGTTTTCTGCTTGGTAAGACTCAGGGAACGTAACCTTAATTTCAACTTCGTCGCCCGCTTTTGCACCAACCAAACCTGTTTCGAATCCAGGAATCATTGTGTTAGAACCTAGTACTAGATCCATGCCTTCGCCTTGACCACCATCAAAAGCTTCACCATCAATGAAACCTTCAAAGTCGATACGCAGACGGTCATCCATCGCAGCTTCACGCTCAACTTCTACCCAATCAGCTTGCTGTTTGCGTAAAGTTTCGATCATCTGATCTAGATCAGCATCTTTTACTTCAGCACTTTTCTTTTCAATTTCAACTGAAGAGAAATCCGCTAGTTCAATAGATGGATAAACTTCAAACTTAGCCGTGTACTCTAAGTTCTCACCTTCAACATCTTTTGTGAAATCAATTGATGGAGTGCCAGCTGGGTTAATCTCTTCCTGTTGAAGGGCCTGGTAGAAGCTCTCTTGAACCACCTGACCTAAAACCTCTTCACGAATACCTTTACCATAACGCTGCTTAACAACTTTGACAGGTACTTTGCCTGGACGGAAGCCATCGATTTTTACTGTACGTGCTGTCTGTTGGATGCGTTTAGTAACATCCTGATCGATGCGCTCTGCTGGGACGGAAATCGTCATCAGACGCTCTAGGCCAGAAGTCGTTTCAACGGAAACTTGCATGTAATGCCTCACAAATAAAAAATGCTTTTATCAATAATCTTCAACAGACCGACGAATCATTCATAACGCCGCTTAATCTGCACAGTACTCGGCGACCCCGAGTGAAATCAAAGCGCGAAATTTTCCGGCAACGAGGCTAATTAGTCAAGTTTGATAGCAAAATAATTTAAAGAAAGTAAAAATCATTTATTCATCCCCCCTAAACAAAGGATGGATTTCTAAATCAGAAACAGATGTAAATCGTAGAATAAAGGGGTATTTCAGGAAGGTTGAGAAAAATGGTGCGGACGGAGAGACTCGAACTCTCACACCTTGCGGCACCAGAACCTAAATCTGGCGTGTCTACCAATTCCACCACGTCCGCGCACTGTGTATCACTGTTTATACAGCAAATTTTTCTCTAAAACTAATTATGCATAAAGTATTGTAAATGGTGCGGACGGAGAGACTCGAACTCTCACACCTTGCGGCACCAGAACCTAAATCTGGCGTGTCTACCAATTCCACCACGTCCGC
>NZ_LUTR01000031.1 GCF_001597725.1 Neptuniibacter marinus | reverse complement strand
ATAAATCGCTATGGATGGTGACCTTCCTACAGAGGACTTTCACCTCATTAGTTCATGCCCATGCTGGGCGTACACAAGCGCATGTTGTCGGACTGGTTTTCCGCTGCGCTCCAAACCAGCCGCAAGTGCGGGCGTTAGGTGTTGCAAAAGGTCATGAGTATGTCGCTACCATTAGTATCAAAAATCGTAGTATTGATAGTTGGTTCTTTTTTATTATCATTTTTGTGGTGGAATGTTTGGATGTATCAAGGATTTATTGGCCCAATTCCTTTTTTACATTGGTTTATTATTGCTGACGGTGAGTTTTCTTATGATCTCACTCAATATGAAATGTTTGCTCAACTTATAGTAGTTATCGAATTGTTCATAGTGGTTGCATCAAAGGCCAAAAGTAATGCTGTGGCTGGTGAAGCAACCACCATACAAGTTGCTTAAACGGACAAAAACAGCTGGCTTTTGCTCGTTCCTCGCTAATTTTATTGCCGCTTAACAAAGCGTTAAATGGCTTCAGTCTAATAAGGAATAGTTAAAGTTTATGAAAGGTAAAGTTACCCAGTGGAAAGATGATAAGGGTTTCGGGTTCATACAGCCCGATGACGGTTCTGAAAAATTATTTTTCCATGTGTCTAGCGTCAAGACTAATGCACGTAGGCCTCAAATCGGCGATCAAGTGCTCTACGAAACAATACGTGACTCTCAGCAAAGACTAAAAGCCAAAGGGGTCGTAATCGAAGGCATCCAAAAAAGTTCACGTATGCCTGCAGGAAAACGTCCATATAGAATCGAACCACCAAAAAAAACCGTGCTTGATTACTTTTCAATTCTGGTTGTCTTATTGTCGCTTTCTGCCAGCGGGTTTGAGTTTTACCGTTCAAATTCAATAGAGAGCAGTTGGCCTTTTATTGTTCCTGCGGTTATTGCTTTTTTAATTCTGAATCGTCAAAAAAAGCCGAAAGAAAAATCGTTTCAATGTTCGCGTTGCCGAAAGGTAGCGGAGTATGACTCACGAACAATCCAAGCTTGGAACAATGGATTTGTAAAACTTTACTGTAACGCTTGTCACCTTCAGTGGCTAAAGGACAACCCGCGACAAGATCATGGCTCGATGCATGGTAAGGGCGGTGGTTGCCTTGGCATGTTGGCTCTCTTGGTCATTATGCCTGCTTTTGGTGGCATAGGTTTGTACCAATGGTTGGCATAAAAAGCTATTTCACAAGTAACTGTAGTAGATCGTCGCTACGCTCCTCCCACTAAGCTAGGCGTTAAGCTCCTATGCCTTTACGCTGCTTTCATCAATTAAATCTCAATAAATGAATTGTCATTGAGTTGTTAAAAGGATATCGAAATGTTTAGCCATGTTATGATCGGAACCGATGATATAGAAGGTTCAGAACGTTTTTATAACTCTGTATTAGCTGTGCTAGGTATCAACGAGCCAGTACATAATGTAAATGACACTGGCCAGAAACGACTGTTCTATGTTCATAATGGGTCAGTGTTTTGTGTTACTGAGCCTATAAATGGTGACCCCGCATGTGCAGCTAATGGTTCAACTCTTGGCTTTGCTTGTGACTCACCAGAGCAAGTAAAAGAATTTCATTCTGTTGCCATAGCAAACGGCGCTACTAGCATTGAAGCTCCTCCAGGCTTACGTGATAATTCTACTGGCAAAAAGCACCTGTGCTATTTCTTGGATCTCGATGGTCATAAAATTTGTGGAATGTACCGCTGCGACTAAGGAGAACCTGTCCGTTTTATCGGGGCAAGATCAAGCGCGCTTTGTCCACTAAAGCGCACTATCGAGAGTATCCTATGAGAATAAGATTATTCAGTTTAATTTTGTGTTTATGGAGTACTTTTTCAATGGCGGAGGAATGTGTTGTCTTACTTCATGGGATGGCTCGTTCCGATAGCTCTATGAATAAAATGGAAGCAGAACTTGAAAAGTCTGGCTATGCCGTAGTGAACTTTGACTACCCTTCAACCAAACATGATATTGAGAGTATAGCGAAAAATTATATTCCTAATGCTGTCGCTCAATGTAAACCTAACCTAACCATAAATTTTGTTACTCACTCTTTGGGTGGGATTGTTTTACGTCAATATTTAAGTGATAACAAATTAGACCGCTTAGGTCGTGTAGTAATGCTAGGTCCACCGAATAAAGGAAGTGAGGTTGTTGATAAATTAAAAAACGTTCCTGGATTTGAATTTATTAATGGCCCTGCAGGCTTAGAATTAGGCACAGATAAAACAAGTGTTCCAAATTCACTTGGAGCAGTGACCTATCAAGTCGGCGTAATAGCGGGCAGTTCAACTATTAATCCAATACTTTCTCAAATGCTTCCAAACCCTGACGATGGCAAAGTGTCTGTCGAAAGCACAAAAGTAGAAGGGATGACTGACCACATCATTATGTCCGTTTCTCACCCCTTTCTTATGCGAGATGATGCGGTGATTCAACAAGTAAAAATCTTCCTGAAAAAGGGAAAGTTTCAGCATCATAGGGTTTCGCTCTAACAGCGCGTTAAACGAGCACAGCATCTGTTCATGCTGAAGGCTTATAAAAGTGGCCATTACACGATGAAGGAGATAGGCGATTATGTTGAGGTTAGTTATTCGCCAGTGATTCACCGTGTATCTAAAAATAAAAAAACATGGATTCAAGCATAAGCATCAATAGGAATAACCGGCTCAGATTCCTTGCTGAAAGCGATTTTCAGTAGTGAAACCCTCTCACTAAAAAGTCTTTCTGAGCCCGTTATTTTTAGGCTAAAAGCTCTCGCCTAATAATCTCTGTACCTGCTTTTAACGCTTCGAGTTTGGCACTGGCAACTTGACGAGATAAAGGTGCCATACCGCAGTTGGTACATGGATAGAGCTTATCAGCATCAACAAATTCAAGTGCCTTTCTCAAGGTATGGGCGACCTCCTCGGCTGTCTCAATTTTGTCGGTTGCTACGTCAATCGCCCCGACCATGACTTTTTTACCGCGAATCAATTCAAGCAACTCCATAGGTACATGGGAGTTGTGACATTCTAATGAGATAATATCGATATTCGATTTTTGCAGTTTAGGGAACACGGCTTCATATTGTCGCCACTCGGGTCCTAATGTCTTTTTCCAATCAGTATTGGCTTTAATGCCGTAGCCATAGCAGATATGTACAGCGGTTTGACAGTTAAGCCCTTCAGTCGCTCGCTCTAAGCACGCAATCCCCCAGTCATTTACATCATCAAAAAAAACATTAAATGCCGGTTCATCAAATTGGATGATATCAACGCCCGCCGCTTCTAACTCTTTCGCTTCTTGATTGAGAATTTTGGCAAACTCCCACGCGAGCTTTTCACGGCTCTTATAATGATCATCATAGAGCGTGTCGATCATCGTCATGGGGCCTGGTAGCGCCCATTTAATCGGTTGTTTGGTTTGTTGGCGTAGAAATTTAGCATCGTCAACAAACACAGGTTTCTGGCGGGAAACGTGGCCGACAACTGTGGGGACGCTCGCGTCATAGCGATCACGAATTTTAACGGTCTTACGTTTCTCAAAATCAACACCATCGAGGTGTTCAATAAAAGTCGTCACAAAATGTTGCCGCGTTTGCTCACCATCACTGACAATATCAATACCGGCATGTTGCTGTTCGTGTAATGACACACGTAGCGCATCCTGTTTGCCGTCAATTAACGCCTCTCCTTGCAACTTCCAAGGTGACCAAAGCGTCTCAGGTTCTGCAAGCCACGAGGGTTTAGGTAAGCTGCCTGCAGTTGAAGTGGGTAATAATGTTTTCATAATAAATAATGCCGTCTATTTAGATGAATAATTGGACCTAGAGATTAAGCGTAATGAGCTGACCACTGTTCAAGCAGGGTTTGGTAGGGTTTGATGAAATTTTTTTCAGCAAACTTCCCTTGTTCATTAGCTAACTGGTTGCGCTCTTCTCGGTCATAAATAATTTGGGTGACGGAGTGATCTTGGTTTTTCAGCTTAGGCTGATAACACTGGCCTGCCACAGCATTGGCATTATAAATTTCAGGCCGATATATTTTCTGAAAGGTCTCCATCGTACTAATTGTGCTAATCAGTTCGAGGTTGGTGTAATCATTCAGTAAATCGCCAAGGAAATAAAAAGCCAATGGAGCAACGCTATTGGGCGGCATAAAGTAACGAACCTGTAAGCCCATCTTTTCAAAGTATTGCTCAGTCAAGGATGGCTCATTAGGTTGATACTCAAACCCTAAAACGGGATGCTGATTCTCTTTTCGGTAGTAAGTTTTACTATCAGACACACTGAGGCAAATAACCGGCGGTTTTTTAAAATGCTGTTGATAAGCCTTTGAATTAACAAAATATTTAAAAAGCTTACCGTGCAGCTCCCCAAAGTTATCTGGGATACTGAATTTAGGCTGATGCTTATTATGATCCAGAAGCAATACACTAAAATCATAATCCCGCACATAAGAAGAAAAATTATTGCCTACAATGCCGTCAATGCGCTCACCGGTTTTATGATCAACAATGTTTGTTTTTAATACTTCAATAGCGGGGAAGGTTTGACCATTACCCTCGACATCGAGATCAACAGAAATAATGTCTAATTCGACAGAATAACGATCTCCGTTAGGGTTATCCCAATGCGCCATAGCGTTAAAACGGTTATTAATCATCTCTAGGGTATTACATAAGTTCTCTTGACGATGCTCGCCTCTGGCCAGATTCGCAAAGTTAGTCGTAATGCGCGTATTGTCTGACGGACAATAGTTTTTATCGAAGCCAACGCGCTTAATCGTAAAGGTAAAGTCTGTATTCATCCTAATCGCACCCTACTTCCTGATATAAAATTTGAATTTATTCCTTGCTATGGCTAAACCGCCTTAGTTGAAGTTCCATTTCCCCCTGTTAGTCGTCACCATCATGTTGATCTGTGCGCTCTTATTAAGGTCAACAGCACTCGTGCCTAGGCTTAGTCGCTGAATGTATTTTATACCTGCTATTTATAATGAATAAAAATGCTTTATATTCAGATTTTATTGAATTTAATTCATACTTATGGGTATGCGAAAATATCAACAGGTAAGGGTTATGCCTATTAGACTGATTCGAATAGATGATCTTATTGTTCATGATGAGCTAATACAGCAAACCGGATCGTTTTTACAGATCCCATATTGACAGCTACAGCCTAGTCAGAAGATAATGTGCTCAGGCTTATTGGACGCCTGCCTCGCAAAAGCGACAGTACCAATCATATATATTCCGCAAGCAGCCGCTTGCATATCATCTCAGGTTCATAGCGAGTAGACCGGTTTAAGTAGGCGATATGCATATGACTCATCCTATCTGTGGTCTCAACACACCCGAAAACGAAATACTCAAATCGATATTACGCGTGGCAAAATCCTTACACCGTGCGGCGAGATCTGATTCACGTCCACACTCTCTCCCCGTGTTACGAAGATTGATTTCCAGCGAAACCTTTCGTCAAATTTCATTACCTGAACTATACCGCCGACGAGAGACCATCCAGCGCAAGCATATATTGCAGATGTTAGCCCTAGAGGCGGGAAGCCTTAATTGGTCTGAATACAAGAAGAAAATCAAAGCCCAACCCGAAAAACAGTCGCTTAATTATAACCTTGCATTAAAGCATGCTGGTTATCCCAATATCTGGTTCTCATCCTTGCCGGAAGCCAAAACATACGCGGCGGAACAAGGTGGCCAACCTATCCCTGTTGGTCAACAAGCGGTCGTGATTCCCTCTCAATAATCGGCGTTATGGCTTAACCTTTCAAACATGGCCTTTCAAACATGGCTTTTTAAACATAACCAATAGGCCCGCTCGCCACTCCATTTACAGACGGTGATGGCGAGTGACACTCATCTATAGGGTGCTCACAACACAGATCTGGTATATTGCCTTGCAAATACCCGCTAATCACTGTGAAGGTCTATTTTGTTTATGCAACGCTCAGCTGTAAAACTATTCCTTAGCGCTTTGTCGCTTACCTTATTAGTCGCTTTTTCTGGATATAGCAGCGCTGGTGAGCCAATCAATTTAAAGAAGACCATGAAGCAGATGCGGCTGCATTATAAAAATGCACTGGATGCTGATTCTGCCCTGATTTTTAATCAAAATATTGGCGAGTTCAAAAAATATCTCAAAAGTGCGCAAACCTATGATTTTTCACCTGAACGCAAAGATATTTCGCTGGAAGGTTTAAATAAAGTCGAACGGTTTGTTGATGCAATTCCACCCGCTACAACGGATAATCTAAATGCATTGCAACAGCAACTCAGCACTGTCGATCAGTTACGTACGGAGTACCACAAAAAAGCCAAGCCGAGCATCTGGGAGATGCTCCTCAACTTTTTGAAGTAAAAAGGAACCTAATCAACTGGTTTAGGTAAAGACAAGAAAAAACAAGGACTCATTATGAAAAAACTATTAACACTCTCTGCCATCATCCTTTCTGTGCTTCTTCCCAGCGTCGCTTATGCACACCAAGCAAGTGGTGGAGGCTTTTTAGCGGGGTTATCTCACCCTGTCCTTGGGTTTGATCATCTACTAGCTATGCTAAGTGTAGGTATCCTGAGCGCCCAAATGGGCGGACGAGCCCTATGGTTAGTACCCACAACTTTTGTATCCATAATGTTAGTGGGCGGTATCCTAGGATTAAATGGTTTTGCCTTAATTTCTGTTGAAACAGGCATCTCAATTTCCGTGCTTGTTTTAGGTATATCACTTACAATTGAGAAAAAAATCGCACCTATTTTAGCCATGTGTTTTGTTGGTTTTTTTGCCATTTTTCATGGCTACGCACACGGCATTGAGATGCCTAACTTAGCAAGTCCGATCTACTATGCGCTTGGCTTTATTGTGGGTACAGCGAGTATTCATGTTATAGGTGTATTAATAGGTACCATTGCAGTAAAGCTTGCAAATGGAGCGCAGCTCTTAAGATACCTAGGTGCAGGCATTGCGGGTATAGGTTTCCATTTAGTCATCATGTAAAAGCCTAACAATGAGCTTGATATGACGTCGTAATAATGGCCGTTTTTTCTACCCTGTACGGCCCAAAACTGCCATTATTACTTCACCTATTAGGGAATAGCTAAACTAGACATTTCTTAATGCTACTGGCACTAACAGCCACTTTTTTAAGCAGAGCTAGTCTATACCCCACTATTTTTACTGGCGATCTTCCTATAGGATCGCCCCTATGATTTTACTGATTAAATGCCCTCAAAATGGGACTGCCATTCAGTAAGCTTAATCACCCTCTATTCTTTTTTTATAAGATAAAAACTAATGACTGATATAACGGTAGCAACACACAGCGGTAACTTTCATGCAGATGACGTTTTCAGTATCGCTGCCCTTAAGCACATTTTCCCGTCGTTAACACTGATACGCACACGGGATTTGGCGTTGATCGCTCAAGCTGACCTTGCGATTGATGTGGGGGGTGAATATGACCCAAACACAGGCCGTTTTGATCATCATCAGCGAGGCGGCGCAGGTGCTCGTGATAATGGTATTCCCTACTCTTCATTTGGGTTGATTTGGCAGAAATATGGTTTAGAGATATGTAAAGGGAACCAAGAAGTTGCTGACTCTGTCGATGCAGGTTTAGTATCAACTATTGACGCGATCGATTGCGGCCATGTAGAGGGCGTTGCGACAGGTATTAGCCTTAGCCAAACAATCTCTATGTTTAACCCTACATGGCAAGAGGACAGCCACTTTGATAGCTGCTTTGATGAAGCGGTTAATTTTGCATCACGTGTTTTAACACGCTTTATTGCATCGACTAACGGTGGCATTAGCGCTAAATCCATTGTCGCTGAAGCGATTAAGAATGCAGAAGATCCAAGAGTGATCGTATTAGAAAAATACACACCATGGAAAAGAACAGTACACGCCTTATCTAAAGAGGCGTTATATATGGTCTATCCATCAGATTCTGGTCAATGGAGAATTCAAACTGTCCCTGCTGAACTAGGTTCATTTGAAGATAGAAAGTCACTCCCTAAACCTTGGGCGGGCTTATCTGACAAGGCACTTCAAGATGTAACCGGTATTGATGATGCTATGTTTTGTCATAATGGACTATTTGTTGCTGGTGCAAAATCATTTGAAAGTGCAATGAAGATGGCTTCTATGGCGCTTGAGGACGCTTAAAAAAACTCTAAATACTAACAAATCGTCTCTGCGGATGTTTATAAAAGGGTAAGTCTCCTCCTTTTATAAACTTTTGCTTAGTGGAATTCACTAAGTAAGGCTATGAAGAACAATCTCCCCCTCGCTCACTCGCTTTTCCATTATCCGCATAGATCGATTGTGTTGATAGGATATCTTGCAGATCAGCTTGACCATCCATAAACGATGAACAGTAGCGCCCGAAAAATAAAGTTATCAACACCGTTACAATAAACACTAACAAACTAATACGCATATTCATATCCACTGGCTATCTTATCCTTTGAGTACAAGATGAGGTAAAAATTCAATCTTTATTCCTTAGCTAAAAAGCACCTTGTGATATGATGCGCACAAGATCAGCTTGCATAGATGAAAGAGATTATGAAAAACAACTTTTACTACGATTTAGAGTCCTTAAAAATAGGCGCTCAAACAGATCTAACCTCAGCCTTAGATAATTTACGTTTTAATGAGGACGGCTTAATTCCAGCTATCGCTCAGCAAAATGAAACAGGTGAAGTCTTAATGATGGCGTGGATGAACCGCGCATCCATTGAAGAAACACTAAAGACAGGCCATGTATGCTACTGGTCACGTTCACGTCAAGCATTCTGGCGTAAAGGTGAAAGTTCTGGAAACGTACAAAACCTAGTTGAGATGCGCATTGATTGTGATGGCGATACCTTACTTTGTCTAGTCGATCAGTCAGGACCGGCCTGCCATACTGAACGTCCAAACTGTTTTTATCATGCCGTCAAAGGCGACAAAATTGAGGTCATTGCAGAACCTTGCTGCGAAAACTAAAAAAGCTCTAACGGCTCGAACCTAAGACAATAAAAAACCACGCAATTGCGTGGTTTTTTATGCGCTAGATAATTAGCTATTAGAGCGATTTTTCTGTGCTTCACGGTAAGCTTCTTTAGCTTCTCGGTGGGCTTTAACCGCATCCTGAACTTCCCCCCCTAAATGGGCTTCGCCACGGGCATTCGCTAACTGAACTTGGTGTTCACGCTCCCTGAAACGGCTTTTCTGCTCATCAGTCATGGTTTCTATACAATGAAGACAGCTGACACCACGTTCGTAACTATCTAACTGCTTTTCTTCCTCAGTAATCGGCATCCGGCACGCGTGACACTGATCATAATCTCCAACTTCAAGACCATGCTTAACAGAAACTCGTCCATCAAAAACAAAGCAGTCCCCTTTCCACATAGATTCCGCTTCAGGCACCTCTTCAAGGTATTTTAAAATCCCCCCTTCAAGATGGTAAACCTCATCAAAGCCCTGTTCTTTTAAGTAGGCTGTGGACTTTTCACAACGGATACCACCCGTGCAAAACATCGCCACCTTTTTATTCTTTTCAGGATCTAAATTATTAGAAACATACTCAGGAAACTCACGGAAGGTTTTTGTCTCAGGATCTAAAGCGTTTTCAAAAGTGCCAATCGCCACTTCGTAATCATTACGTGTATCAACTAATACAACATCAGGATCAGAGATTAACGCATTCCAATCTTTCGGCTTCACATAGGTACCTACCACACGCTTAGGGTCGATACCTTCAACCCCCATGGTTACAATCTCTTTCTTTAACTTAACCTTGGTCCGCATAAACGGGTTAGTGGTATCAAATGATTCTTTATACCCTACATCCGATAAGCGCTCATCTTGGCGTAACCAATTAAGTACTTGGTCAATTCCCTGACGAGTACCGGCAATCGTACCATTAATACCTTCGGCGGCGAGTAGCAAGGTACCCTTTACGTCCGCCTCGAGCATGCAATCATGCAGGGGCTGACGTAAAGATTCATAATTTTCTAGGGTGACAAACTTATACAACGCACAAACAACAATATTGTTGCCCTGCTGATCTTGATTAGACATATAAACTCCGCTAATTGGGGCGTAATCCCAACGCAAAATAGAGGCAGCCCTTCGGGCCACGTAGCAAACGAGATGTAGGAAAACCTACCTGAATACCGAGAAAATGACTCAGAAAGCGGATTTTAAAGCATTCGTAAAGGAAGCGCACATACTATCTATGGAAGATTTTTTCGGCCAGACACTCGTTCCGAGCATAAAGGCTGGCCTCCTACATGCACGTCCAGTGTAGGAGCCCACCCTGTGAGCGAAAGAAATACGTGCAGAAATCCACAAAAAGCACCTGAATAAATTACGCACTTAACCCGATACCACATAACCCTTCGGCCAGACACTCGTTCCGAGCATAAAGGCTGGCCTCCTACATGCTCGCCCAGTGTAGGAGCTCACCCTGTGAGCGAAAGAATTACGCAGCCATCCCACAAAAAAATAATCCCATATAGGAGCCCACCCTGTGGGCGAATGAATTACATGCAGGAATAAGAAAAAAGCACCCGAATAAATTACACCTCCAACCCCAATCAAAACACCGTTCTTCGCCCAGTGGCAGGCCTTCTACAAGAGAATATTCTAGCTAAGAATATCTTTAGCGAATGCTTCTTTACGTATTCTATTAATATAGGCTAATAGATTTGCATGCTCAGCTACACGGGGCTTACCTACATCCGCTTTTTCGATATAGTCGATAATTGGAATCAAAATCAAATCGGCTGCCGTTAGATCATCACCACAAAGATAAGGCTGCTCGGCTAACTGTTCAGCAACAATCGCCAAAGCGCTTTCAACCTTAGGCAGTGCCGCTTCTACTTTATCCATACGGACTGAACCATTTTCACCTTTAGGAAAAATAAACTCCACAAGCACTTTACGAACAATATAAAAATCCACATAAATACCACTAATACCACTCCACTGCTCAACCTGTGCTTGGGCAAAAGCATCTGTTGGATAAAGGGGTGTACCACCGTATGCATTCTCTAAGTAATGCAAAATCGCGACAGTCTCAGCAATTGGGCCTTGTTCCGTTAATAAAACAGGAAATTTAGTGTAAGGGTGAATCGCTTTATGACCCGCGGTATGAAAGCCAACCTCTTCACCATTAACCTCTGTCGTAACTTCATAAGCGAGTCCTTTAAATTCGCATGCCATCATGACACTACGTACAAATGTGCTAAAAGAGGGGCCGTAAATTTTAATAGGTGCAGTCATAACTGTACTCCAGTTTTATGAATAATGAGGTACCACTGTAGTAACTAGCACAATATGTTCAAGAACATATTTTAAACCTATGCCATACTCATTTAACGCAAGCGAGGAGGGATAGCTAATGGGTTGGACAACAGAACAAAAAAACACAAGCCGCGAAAAGATCATTAACAGCGCTGCACAACTTTTTACCAAAAATGGTTTTGATAACGTGGCCATTAACGATGTGATGAAACATGCGGGCCTCACGCGAGGCGCATTTTACAACCACTTTACGTCTAAAAGTGAGCTCTATGCCGAAGCTATTTTAACGGCTGCCAAACTTGCTAAAAGTTACACTTTAGAGCAATCAGGCTTTAAGCTAGCTGATATTATTCAAACCTATTTAAGCGATAAACATCGACAAGGCGAGTTCTCCTGTCCCCTTGCGTTTTTAACCACCGATATCCATCAACGTGATGACAACGTACGGTCGACCTATACCCGCGTGCTGAAAGGTTTTATTAATAACATTCATGAATTGAATAACGCGGAAAAAGCCCTGAGCGAAAAAGAAGCGATGAAAAAAGCGGTACTGATGATTGGAGGCTTAGCCATTGCACGTGCAGTTAACGAGGATGATTTTGCCGAACGCCTGCTCACTGCCTGCCGTGAGGGCGTTAATGCTTAACTGTTCAATCGGAGCTAGCCTGATAGGTGCATAAAAAAACGGCCTCTTAAAGAGACCGTTTTTTATCGTGTACCCAACCTTAGAGCAAGTGTTTTACTTACCCCAAGAATCTCGTAAGGTCACAGTGCGGTTAAAGACTAATTTGTCGGCGGTCGAATCAGCATCAACACAGAAATAACCGGTCCGTTCAAATTGGTAGCGACTTTCAGCCGCCGCATCCGCTAAGCCACTCTCGCAGCGCCCGTCGGTTACGACCACAAGTGACTCTGGATTGATAAATTCATTAAAGTCACGCTCTTTATCAGCTTCTGGATTTTCCACGGTAAACAAACGATCATATTCGCGTACTTCACATGGGACAGAGTTATCAGCTGACACCCAATGGATAACCCCTTTAGGTTTATAACCTTCAGGATTAGCGCCCTTAGTCGCAGGATCGTATGAGCATTTCAGCTCGACTACATTACCCTCTGCGTCTTTAATCACTTCATCACAAGTGATTACGTATGCACCACGTAAACGAACGGCTACACCTTGAGTTAAACGTTTCCACTTACGTGGTGGCACTTCGGCAAAGTCATCCTGCTCTATCAGCAAATTACGTGTAAATGGAACTTTGCGCATACCCATAGTTTCATCTTTAGGATGTTTAGGTAGCTCAAACCACTCCTCCAACGCCTCATCATAATTAGTGATCGTGACTTTTAATGGACGCACAACACACATAGCCCGAGGTGCATTTTTATCTAGATCCTCGCGCACTGCAGCTTCAAGCATGCCCATATCAACCACACCATTAGAGCGCGTAACACCGACCATATCGCAGAAGTTGCGCAAAGATTCGGGGGTATAACCACGACGACGCAAGCCTGAAATAGTCGGCATACGTGGATCATTCCAACCAGTCACCTTATTATCATCCACCAGCTGTTTAAGCTTACGTTTACTGGTAATCGTATAGTTAAGCTCTAAACGAGAAAATTCATACTGCTTAGGAACAACAGGGACCGGTAAGTTCTCTAAAAACCATTCGTAAAGTGGACGATGGTCTTCAAACTCTAAGGTACAGATAGAGTGTGTCACACCTTCAATCGCATCAGACTGGCCATGGGCAAAATCATAAATAGGATAGATACACCATTTATCCCCAGTTTGATGATGGCTGGTATGAATAATACGGTAGATCATCGGATCACGTAGATTCATATTAGGCGATTGCATATCTATTTTAGCGCGTAGAGAACACGCACCTTCGGCAAACTCACCGTTTTTCATCTTTTCAAACAGCGCCAAATTCTCTTCAACGCTACGGTTACGATAAGGGCTATCTTTACCCGGTGTAGTGAAGTTACCACGATACTCACGCGCTTCATCCGGCCCCAAATCACAGACATAAGCTTTACCTTCTTTAATAAGATAAACAGCCCACGTATAAAGTTGATCGAAGTAATTAGAGGTGTAGCAGATATCACCCTGCCACTTAAAACCAAGCCAAGTCACATCTTCAATAATAGAGTCGATATACTCTTGGCTCTCTTTCTCTGGATTTGTATCATCAAAACGCAGATTACAGCCGCCTTTATATTTTTCGGCTGTTCCAAAATTCAGACAGATAGATTTAGCATGACCAATATGCAAGTAACCATTGGGTTCTGGAGGAAAACGGGTAACCACTTTACCGTCGTTTTTACCTTGCTCCAGATCCTGTTCTATCACTTGATGGATGAAGTTCGTTGGTTTGCTGCTTTCTGTTGTGCTCATAGGTAGCGTCTTAATCCTGGAATAGCATGAATTCTGTATCGCCCTGATATACGAATAAACCTAAAGGCGAGTAAAAAGTTGCCCCATTATAAACGGATGCTCTATACAAATGGCAGAGAACAAACAAACAAATTAATCAATTTTTAGATTATTTGGTTTCTTCCCTTATACAGAAGCAACTATTGCCTTTAGAGTTACTCCTAAAGAACAAACAAAGATGCGTTTCTTTTCGACTTGAGTATAATGGCCCGGTTAAAGGCGAAGAAGTGGACACTATAACGATGATAATTCTCCATACCAATTTTGGTGACATATCCTTAGAGCTTGATTACGAAAAAGCCCCAAAAACAGCAGAAAACTTTGAACAATATGTAACCGATGGTTTTTACGATGGTGTAATTTTTCACCGCGTAATTAACGGTTTTATGCTTCAGGGTGGTGGATTTGAACCTGGCATGGTTCAAAAAGTAACCCGCGAAACAATTGAAAATGAAGCCGATAACGGGCTCTCTAATTCAACAGGCACTGTTGCAATGGCGCGGACAATGGATCCACACAGCGCATCTGCACAATTCTTTATCAACGTATCAGACAATACGTTTCTTGATCACTCAGCTAAAACAACAGAAGGCTGGGGTTATACGGTCTTCGGTAAAGTTGTAGATGGGATGGATGTTGTTAACAAACTAAAAACAGCAGCAACGACAATTCGCGCTGGCCATCAAGATGTCCCTGTAGAAGACATCATTATAGAATCAGCCGAACTCGTAGATGAAAACGCTGAGACTAAAACAGAAGCAGAAAGCACCGAAGAGTAAGCATGTCTGTTTATTTTATCTCAGATATACATCTGAAACCCGAACGCCCGGATCTCTCTCGGGCGTTTTCATATTTTTTATCACACATAGCCCAAGGCGCGGATGCACTCTATCTTTTAGGTGATATCTTTGATGCTTGGATCGGTGACGATGCTCCCGTGCCCGGCATTGAGCCTTTAGTTTCTCAACTAAAACAACTTAGCGATTCCGGCTGCAAAATTTACTTTCAGCATGGCAATCGTGACTTTTTAGTCGGCAAAGTATTTACTAATAGTATCGGCGCCGAGCTTTTGCCTGAACAGATAGTTCACTCGCTACCTATTGGCAATGCGCTTATCCTTCATGGCGATCAACTCTGTACTGATGATCAAGAGTATATGCAGTTCCGCGCAATGGTGCGCAACCCCGCATGGCAACATGAGATCCTCAGCAAACCGATCGCGGAGCGCATCGCATTGGCTAAGCAACTGCGTGCCACAAGCAAAGAGCGCACTGCCGAAAAAGATGAGTACATTACCGATGTTAATGCAGATGAAGTCAATAAACAGCTCAATGAAGCCCATGTTAAGCTCATGATTCACGGGCATACCCATCGACCAGCTATACATAAGCTAACAATAGAAGGTAATGAAGCGACAAGAATTGTCTTAGGCGATTGGGAAGCGTTGGGCTGGTATCTAAAAGTTGACCCTGATAAATACGATCTTATAAGCTTTAAGATTGCCGACGTTATCTAAACACAGGCCAACGAGCAGCGGTTGATTACTGACCTCATCATCCGCCAATCAAATGACTATATAAATAGCGATATAAGTAAATACATAAATAACTACATAAATAACTACATAAAAGTAGGCTTACCACTGTGAAAACGAAACTCATCGTCATCACTTTCAACTAAGTTCTGTTCCACCTCTCTAAAGACTTGAATGCGGTCCTCAATAGGCTCACCCGCATACTCTTCAGCTAAACCAAGATAATCTTGATAATGACGTCCTTCCGATTTAAGCAAAGAACGATAAAACTTAGCTAGCTCATCATCTAAATGCGGGGCAAGCTTGGCAAAACGCTCACAAGAACGCGCTTCAATAAAAGCCCCAACGATAAGTAAATCGATCAAATGCCCAGGCTCATACGTACGCACCTTTTTAAGCATACCTCCCGCATAACGAGCCGATGACATATGCTCATAAACAATACCGCGATCCTGCATAATCGCCAGAACCTGCTCAAAGTGGATCAACTCCTCTCGCGCCAAACGGGACATTTTATTAAGCAGATCAATACGGTCAACATAACGAAACATCAAACGCATTGCAGTAGAAGCCGCTTTTTTCTCACAGTGCGCATGGTCGATCAATAAAATATCCTGATTGGCCAGTGCCGCCTGAATCCATAAATCAGGAGTTTCACAAGCTAAAAATTCTTTGATCTCATCAAGAGCATCCATCTATATTGACTCACTACTATACAAACTAAAATGAGGGCGCATTATAGCGGCCCATGAATACTCATGCACCATTCAACCAACAGAGAAAAAGCTCAAATCATAAATAAATTGACTAAACTCAGTGTTCTTCACGTATAGGCTTAGCAAACAGGTAAAGAACAGTACTATAAAAACCAGCCTATTTTCTAGACTAAAAACCGACTCCTCCATACCCCCTCTTTCTCCTTTGTAATGCGCTAAAAACGCCACAGTTCCTCGCATCAACTTAGTAATAAACTTTTCAGATAAAAAAAACTAATCAAAAGCTCAATTTACTTGTAATTTTTCTTCGAAAAGTAATAAAAAAGACTGTATACTGACGCGCAATTTTAGGACCTCACATAGTCGAGTAAAGAGATGACAGACCTATCCAAGTACAGAAACATCGGTATTTTCGCGCACGTAGATGCGGGTAAAACCACTACAACAGAACGTATCCTAAAGCTTACGGGTAAAATCCATAAGCTAGGCGAAACTCATGAAGGCGAGTCAACTACTGACTTCATGGAGCAGGAAGCTGAGCGTGGTATTACTATTCAATCAGCGGCGATCACCACTTTCTGGAAAGATCACCGTATGAACGTAATCGATACTCCGGGACACGTTGACTTCACTGTTGAAGTATACCGTTCTCTAAAAGTACTTGATGGCGGCATCGGCGTATTCTGTGGTTCTGGTGGTGTTGAACCACAATCAGAAACTAACTGGCGTTATGCTGATGAATCCGGTGTTTCCCGTATCATCTTTGTTAACAAACTAGACCGTTTGGGTGCTGACTTCTTTAAAGTTGTTGACCAGATAGAGAACGTACTTGCGGCTAAACCACTTGTTATGACTCTACCTATCGGTCGTGAAGATGACTTCGTTGGTGTTGTTGATGTTCTAAGTAAGAAAGCTTACGTTTGGGATGACACAGGTCTTCCTGAAAACTTCAAAGTTGAAGACGTGCCTGCCGACATGGTAGATGACGTTGATATGTATCACGATCAACTTATCGAAACAGCGGTTGAGCAAGATGACGACCTAATGATGGCTTACATGGAAGGCGAAGTTCCTTCTACTGAAGAGATCAAACGTTGCATCCGTAAAGGTACACTTGAGCTAGCGTTCTTCCCTACTTACTGTGGTTCTGCATTTAAAAACAAAGGCATCCAACTAATCCTTGATGCCGTTGTTGACTACCTACCAGGACCTACAGAAGTTGTTCCACAGGATCTAACCGATGAACTAGGTGAGCCAACAGGTGAAGTAGCAACTGTATCTGTTGATGAGCCATTCCGTGCTCTTGCATTCAAAATCATGGATGACCGTTTCGGTGCCCTTACCTTTATCCGCATTTACTCCGGTAAATTGAAGAAAGGCGACACTATTCTTAACTCGTTCACAGGTAAAACTGAGCGTGTAGGTCGTATGTGTGAAATGGAAGCCGATGAGCGTAAAGAGCTTGATTCCGCTCAAGCGGGCGACATTATCGCTATCGTAGGTATGAAAAACGTACAAACAGGTCACACTCTTTGTGATCCTAAGCATGAATGTACGCTTGAAGCTATGGTATTCCCTGAGCCAGTAATCTCTATCGCTGTTGAGCCTAAAGATAAAGCAGGCGCAGAGAAAATGGGTATCGCCATTGGTAAAATGGTTGCAGAAGATCCAACATTCCTAGTACACACAGATGAAGACAGCGGCCAGACCATCCTACGTGGTATGGGCGAGCTTCACCTAGATATCAAAGTAGATATCCTTAAACGTACTTACGGCGTTGACCTAATTGTTGGTGAGCCACAAGTAGCTTACCGCGAAACAATCACTAAAGAGATTGAAGATTCTTATACCCATAAGAAACAGTCTGGTGGTTCTGGTCAGTTCGGTAAAATCGATTACCGTATCAAACCAGGTGAGCCAAATTCTGGCTTCACGTTTACTTCAACAGTTGTGGGCGGTAACGTACCTAAAGAATTCTTCCCAGCAGTGGAAAAAGGCTTTAGCAGCATGATGGAACAAGGTGTTCTAGCGGGCTTCCCAGTACTAGACGTTGAAGTAGAGCTTTTCGACGGTGGTTTCCACGCGGTTGACTCCTCTGCTGTAGCCTTCGAAATCGCTGCAAAAGGCGCATTCCGTCAGTCTATACCTAAAGCTGGCGCACAGCTTCTTGAACCTG
Source organism: Neptuniibacter marinus (assembly GCF_001597725.1). Lineage (GTDB taxonomy): Bacteria > Pseudomonadota > Gammaproteobacteria > Pseudomonadales > Balneatricaceae > Neptuniibacter > Neptuniibacter marinus. The sequence continues at coordinate 8,822 of NZ_LUTR01000031.1, read as the reverse complement.
TCATGAAAGTTGACGTGTTCACGCCAGAAGATCACGTAGGTGATGTAATCGGTGACCTTAACCGTCGTCGCGGCATGATCTCTGGTCAGGAAACTGCAGGTTCAGGCGTTCGTATTAAAGCTGACGTACCTCTATCTGAAATGTTCGGTTATATCGGACACTTACGTACAATGACATCCGGCCGTGGTCAGTTCTCTATGGAGTTCTCTCACTACAGCGCTTGCCCATCAAGTGTTGCTGAAGCTGTCATTGCTGACGTTAAAGAAAAGAACGCAGCTAAGTAATCTAATTACTTAACGCACAACAAAAAGCCCGATGAGAGATCATCGGGCTTTTTTATAACAATAGAAAAATCATCCCCTCCACAAAAAAAGGCCAGCATATCGACGCGTTACTATCGCTTCGAACATGACATGTTAACGATCTAAACAGTTAACAACCTGACTCCGTAACAGGTACGCTAAACTTAATGACAATATCAGACCAAGATTTACCTTTATGCCATGCACGGCAAATACGTGAAAACTGCTTAAATGCATCAACGCCATTATAATCCAAAATATCCAAGGTACCTTCTGCCGACAATACACCATCCGCCACGCTATAGGTCATTGGGACTCTATTTGTTTCACCATTCATAGTGACATCAAGACCCACAACACTAGCATCCAGCGCACCAATTTTAGCCATGACTTTGCCAGGATTTACAAAGTTATTAAATAAACCTGTCACTACATTATTATTACGAACAGACGCCATGCTCTCTGGCCACAAGCCACCTTGCCCATTGTTTAAATCACTAGACGTATCTAAAGACGTCGCATCAATATCAATTGCAGCATTCAATAATTTACCGCTTTCAGAAGAAAGCTCATACTTCGTAAACGTATTATTGGTCACAGCATATGACTTATCTTTTGCACCATAAGCCGTAAAACTAAATGCAAACTCATCTTTATTGGGGGTGTAATCACAACTTGCTTGCGCAGTTACACTCGTCAATACCGCAAAACTCAACACACCTAGCATTTTTATCATTAATTGTTCCTCCAACTTAAAACAATACTATAGCTTAAATGCAAATGATTATTATTTATAGAATAGTACGGTATTGCATAAGCCTTTGGTAGTGATTTTTTACCCTTAAATAAGCGCCATTACACACGAGAAAGCACCTTATTATACCCACGTAATTTCGACAGATACCCCCACTACTCTTCTTTATAATCCACTCTTCTTCGATAACGTGGATGCCTTTCTAGTGGAATTTATATTCACCCCTTAAAAGAAAAATTAAAACGGATGTACATCCACCTAAGATATTTAGTTACGCGTAATTCTTACGTACAATGCATCGGTCTGACCTGCTTTCAGCGGCATTACCACATGACAAAACGCATGCACCACAGAGATTGTTATGATAAGTATTAAAGAAAAGAATCGACTTAATAACTGAACATACAATAAAAAGCCCAATAAGCAGTGAACCTATATGATAAAGTCACTGCGGCTTTTTAGATTTCATGCATCAAACAACATTAAAACCTAGAGTCATCTTATGAAATTTATTAACCTTGACGCCACAACCGCTTATAACAAAGCAATTAAATCCTGCGGCAAAGACACCAAGGTTATCGTCTGCGGTACCCAAGAAGATCTAACCTACATCGAAGACGCCATAGAATCCCGCCAGAACAGCCCAAAAGAGATCATCAAAGCCTCAACATTGATCAACCCCAATATCTGGCTAACAGAACAGCTCAATACACTAAAAGGCGAAATTGACCTCCCCGTAATTACCGGCACCTGGCAAGGCGAATCAAAAGAGAAGCAAAGCTTCAGCCTAGCCCAAGACATTATGACGGACGAGCCGATCAACGACTTAATCGGCGCAAAAATAAAGACAGACCGTAACTGGAAAATACCTGCTTACTTCAATTTTGGCGGCTGGAACCAATGCCCTACCCCAGAGATCCACTGCGCTATATGGAAACACTGGCAGCAAGCGTACGGCGCACAGATCGTTGCCGTCAGCAATGACCTGATCGAAGCCCATATTAGCAACCCACCCACAACCGAAGAAGACGCGATGGCACTCGCTTGGCAGCAATACGCTTACTGCAACGACATCGTAGACCAAGGCGTCGAAAGCGTCGCTAAACTCGCATCTATGCTAATCAACCACGACAGCTGGTATTTTTGGTGGGATTAATCCCTTCGTAGAGGCTCAGCTCTTTATGCTCGGAACGGATAACAAGCGAAAGAATTACGTGTAAAAATCCACAAAAAGCATCTGAATAAATTACGCACTTAACCCAATCAACACACAACCCCCTTCGGCCAGACACTCGTTCCGAGCATAAAGGCTGCTGGCCTCCTACATGCACGCCCAGTGTAGGAGCCTGCCCTGTGAGCGAAAGAATTACGTGTAAAAATCCACAAAAAGCACCTGAATAAATTACGCACTTAACCCGATAACACATAACCCTTCGGCCAGACACTCGTTCCGAGCATAAAGGCTGGCCTCCTACATGCACGTCCGGTGTAGGAGCTCACCCTGTGAGCGAAAGAATTACGTGCAGAAATCCGAAAAAGTACCTGAATAAATTACGCACTTAACCCGATCAACGCACAACCCTTCGGCCAGACACTCGTTCCGAGCATAAAGGCTGGCCTCCTACATGCACGCCCAGTGTAGGAGCCTGCCCTGTGAGCGAAAGAATTACGTGTAAAAATCCACAAAAGCACCTGAATAAATTTCACATCCTACCCAACAAAAATACAACCCTTCGGCCAGTACCCGTCGGACATAAAAGCAGGCCTCCCACACATATATCACGCCGCACCAATTTAGCGCACGAATAATTTAACCGTTCTTACGGCACGCACCAAAAAAATGCTCCATATGCCACGAAGCTCGCGAAAAATGGGCTCTTCCAGGGAGTTTCTCTTTTGAATTTATCACCATTCAATTCAATGGCATATTATTTGCTTTGGTATAATTAATTATATCTATTTACACTGTTTGAGGGTAGTCGCAGTCATGACTCAACTTAAAAGTAGTTCAATGGACCTCAGCCCGAAGGAGCGAAAGTGGCTTAACTGGTTTGGCAGCACAGGCAAGTTTGCGATGTATAAATCCTGCTTTCTAAACCGCCATACCTATTCATCAGTGGAACAAACCTTTGAAGGTATTGCTGCCACTCGAGTAAAAATTCTTAATCAGTGGGTGGAAAACCAATGGGATCAGCTCGCCTTTCTCGCTGAACACCTTGGCCCTAGCTTTGACAATATTGATCAGTCGTGGCTCAACCAACGTCTAGAAGCGAACCGTGATTTTTCTGAGCTGTTTGTTATCGACCTTCAAGGTACCGTCATCAGTTCGACCCATCACAATCATATAGGCGCATCCGATCTTGCCAACGCTGCATGGACTCAAGGCGTAAAAAAACAGTTTTTACATGGCCCTTACACCGATTCTCTCACCCTAGATATTGGTGCCTCAAGTTCTAACTTCCACGATGAAGTTACGCTGATGTTCTACCAGCCCCTTGAGCAAAATGGTGAGCCAGTCGGGGCCATTTGTGGTCGTGTACCAAACGATGTTCTCGGTGACCTGATCCAACGGGAAGCAGGCCATATTTATCCTGAATCTGGCGATAACTATATTTTTATGGTCGATTCTCATTTCGACCGGAATATCGAGCCGGGTACAGCGTTATCGCGCTCTCGGTTTGAAGATAACACGTTCTCCCACGGTGAAAACTTAAAAAGTGGCATCCACACCGGCTGGGGTACAGTCAGTGTTCGACGCCATACCGAACTAGAGCTACGGTTTACCGATCCAGCCACCGGCCAACTCCATCCCGGCGTGCGCGAGACCATTCGTAACGGTGAAAATCTATTTATCACCTACCCAGGTTATTCTGATTATCGTCACATTCCGGTAATCGGCAAGGGAGTAACCTTTCAACTAAAAGGCTCCCCCGACCGCTGGGGTATGATGTGCGAAAGTGATTTAGAAGAGGTCTATCGTCGCCGCTCGATCAATCTAAGTTTAATGAAAGGCTTTGGCTTCACCGCCGCGGCGATTCTAGGCATTAACAGCGCCCTGCATACCTTCACTGAGCTACCGCAATATGCGATTGATGCCGTATCGCTACTACTGTTACTGGTTACTACCCTGCTGTTCCCTAAACTCAGCACCAACAAATTAGCATCCCGGCTTGATGATATGACCAAGGTGATTCGCACCATTGCCGAAGGTGAAGGTAACCTACGACAACGAATAGAAGCCCACCAACTGGTCGCCGATGAAACAGGTGATATGGCCCGCTGGATCAATAGTTTTATTGATAGCCTTGATGGTATTGTTGGCCAAGTCATTACCTCCAGTAGCGACGTTAAACAGACCAACCAAGCGATGCTCGATACTAATAAAGAGGCGTATCAAGTGTCGGCTGAGGTCAGCGATGCAATTCAGGAAATATTGGTACTGCTCGAAGAACAACTGACTGAAATTGGTCAAGCCTCTAACACCGCTGAATCCCTCAAAAAAGCAATGGATGCAGTAGTGTCAGAAGCCCGTCAACAATTTGAATCGGTACGCTCCGGAACGGAAGATATTCGCAACATCGTTGAAACATCGGCGAAACAGGTTACCTCTCTCAATAGCCGTACCGTTGAAGTTGGTAAGATCATTGGTGTTATTAGCGACATCACCAACCAAACCAATTTATTGGCTCTTAATGCCGCCATTGAAGCAGCCCGAGCAGGTGAACATGGCCGAGGCTTTTCCGTTGTTGCGGAAGAAGTTCGCGGCTTGGCCCATCGCACCGCCGATTCAGCGAATGAGATTCAGCAGATGATCGAAGGGATTCAGCAAGAAACTCAAAGCGCCGTGGACTTTATGGAATCCGGGGTTCAAGAGGTTGATCGTAATTTAAGAAAAACTGAACAAGCCTCGAATGAAAACACATCCTTACACAATCTTGTGGAACATATGTTTTTAGCCATCAAACAGCTAAATGATAACAGCCAGCGTCACGGTGATGCCGCCCGACGGGTAGGCGTCTCCGCAGAACAGATGAATGGTTCGATTAGCACGCTACAAGAACGCTCCACCTCAGTGAAAAATACCGCCACCAAGCTCAATCAGTTGGTCAGTGTGTTCCAAGTCAGCGCATAACGCGCGCTCAAGCCCATTCGGCCAGACACCCGTTCCGGGCATAAAGGTTGGCCTCCTACACGCACGTTAGGTGTAGGAGCTCACCCTGTGAGCGAAAGAATTACGTGTAAAAATCCACAAAAAGCACCTGAATAAATTACGCACTTAACCCGATAAAACATAACCCTTCGGCCAGACACTCGTTCCGAGCATAAAGGCTGGCCTCCTACAACCCCCCCCTATAGGCGCGCACGGAAACCGGTTCATTAGCTTTCTAAACGGCCTACGCGACAGTATATATGTTGCTTTACAGCGTTTCTTATCCAAAATGATGCTTGTGTTACATCCATACTTAAGTTAAAAATAGTTATAAATCAGATAGATGGATCTCCGGCATGGATAGATATACGGAGCCGTTTTTAATAGGCTAAGGTATATCAATTATTAATACGCATGCTCGCTTTGTCATGGAAGAGTACAGTTTCATTCTCTAATTTTCCCTTCCTTTTCAAATAATTACATCTATCTTTCATGAATAACGGAGTGGGCAGATACACGGACCCCCGTATATACAAATGTTATACGTTTTTAATATACCTATACATTTTCATAAAATTAATTTCCAAAGGAAAAGCTATGACGGAAAAGGAATCTAATAATCAATTAAATCCTTTGGGGTTAGATGCGAAGAGAGAAAAGGCCGGAAGTGAAACCTTCAGAAAGTATAATTACCAGTATCATTGGGCATTCTGCAGAATGCTTGATGAGCATAGTGAAGGAAAAGAATATGCAATTTTTGTTGAAGAGCACGAAGATGTAACGCTAGCAAACAGTTTGGATAGTAAATCAGCGTTATTTGAATTCAATCAAATTAAAGAAATATCAGCCAAATCAACTATCAATTCACTTTCAAAAGATAAAAAAGACTCAGTATCACCTTTGAAAAAGCTTGCAGGTAGCGTTTGCAATAAACAGTTTTCAGATAAAATATCAACTGTTAATTTTGTTTCAACAGGTGGTTTTAGTTTTGACCTTCATAAAAATGGTTTATCTTTTGAAGTTATAGACGTCGGTTTACTTACGGAAGATGAAAGAGATAAGGTTCTGGCGAATATTTCTGATATCGACAAAGATAATATTCTAGAAAATAAGTTAGCATTTATTATTCCTGATCTTCCTGAGAAAGGGTTTGATCTTGTTGTCGAAGGGAAAATTAGCCAGCTAATAAATAAACATAGCCCAGGCTGCACTTATAACTCTAGTTCAATATATGACTGCATAATAAGAGATTTGCATAGAAAAGGAGAAAATAGCTTTGATTATCTTGAGTGGGAAACGTCTTTAAAGAAAAAAGCAGTTACAAGTCAGCAGGTAGATAAGATAATCAATCAACATGTAAAAATAAAGCCAGATGAAAACCTTACCACTGAACTCATAGACATACTAAAGAGCGAATATGACTTGAGTTCTCTCAAACGGAGAAAAGTAGTAAGTGCTTTTGATCGATATTATACCGCTAAACTCAGCAGTCGTGATACTGAGTTACATAAGATCTCTTCAACGATAAAGAAAGAAATCGAAAATAATATTGATGCTTTTCTAACTGCTAAAGAATTAGAAGAACATATCTTAAATAAACATAAAGAACTAATGGAAAGCTATTTCCCGAGTAGAGAAGATTTCTCTGGTGCTTTTTTATATGAGCTGATCTCATGAAACAAAATAATGAAACATATACATACAAAAAGCTTATCAGGAATTTAAGGAATAAGTCACATGAGAACCTTGAAATTCAAAAAACTAACAATAATAAGCAATCTAGAAAAGAAAGCGAAACAATTAGAATTCTCAGACAAATACAATCTGATTCTAGCCGAGGATGAGAATAGCGTAGGAAAATCATCTGTAGTTAAAAATCTTTTTTGGTGCTTCGGGTGTGACCCACGATTTGATGACAAGTGGAATGGACTGTGCTGCAAAACCATTGTTGAATTCGATGTTGATGATAAACCGTACTGGATAGCAAGAGATGACAAACGTTTTTTCATTTCTGAAGATGGGAGAAATTATCAAAGTTATGTTGGTGTTTCGGGAGAGTTCTCGAAAAGAATATCAGAAATTGTTAATTTCAATGCCTTATTACCAGCAAGAAGTAATGATGAAGTAATAATCCCTCCTCCAGCATTTTACTTTTTACCATTTTATATTGACCAGAAGCAAAGCTGGTCAAATGCATGGGCTTCGTTTGATAAGCTTGGTCAGTTTTCAGATTGGAAAAAACATATAATTCAATATCATTCAGGAATGATCAAGAAAGATTATTTTGATTTAACTGAGGACATTTATGAAAAGAAAAGAGAAAAAGCAATAGTTAAAAATAAAATCGATGAGTATGAAACAGCAATTTCTATTGTTAGTGATTTCGTTCCGAGTATTGAAACTACAGTTAACATAGAAGAATTTGATGAAATTGAAGAAGAGCTAAAATATAAAATTCTTGATTTACATAACAAGCAAGAACTTGTTTTTGAAGAATTCGCAGAGCTTAGAGCTGATAAAGCTCATCTTCAAAGTCAGCTTGCCATTGCAAATGAAGCGGTCAGCGAGCTGGAAAGAGACTATGAATATGCAGAAGAAAACGATGACGAAATCGAGTGTCCAACCTGTGGAGTGATCCACGACAATACACTAGTTAATAGATTTTCTCTCCTAAAGGATAAGGAACAAGCAGAGCAAGTTACCAAACGACTTGCGAGATCATTGAAAAAATCCGAACAATTGGTTGCAACTAAAGAGAAAGAATTAAAAGATATAAGAGATCAAATAGAAGTATTAAATGAAAAATACTACAAAAAAGAAAACAATGAAGAGCCTATAACTTTTCAAAACATCCTCGACTCAGTCGCCGCTCATTCAGTAACACATAAAGTAAATAGCAGTAAAAACATAAAGCTTGAGCAGTTCTATTCTTTGGAAACTGATGAGAAGAAATTTGGCAAAGAAAGAAATGATGCAGCTAAAGAGAGTAGAAAAATTGTTAAAGAAAAATTCCTTGAACTTTTTCCAAGTTACATTTCTAAACTTAAAGCATTTGGTGTAAATACTTCTAATATTAAATCTCCAGAAACTCATGCAAAAGTTGCAAAAAGTGGAGGTGCTGCAGAAAGCACAAGGGCTATGTTGGCTTACTATTTAAGCTTATACAACCTTATAAGCTTGTACAGCGAAGAAGCCTTAAGCCCACTAGTCATTGATACACCAAATCAGCATGAACAAGCCGCTGATCACTATGAAAGCATAGTCTCACTAATATTAAACAATACACCAAAATCCTCACAGATATTTCTATGCGGCATGGACTCAGACAAGCTTTCTAAAATGAAAAAACTTGGAAAGGTACACTTTTTAGAGAAAGAGCATGCATTACTAGAGTCAACAGAGTATCCAAAGTTGAACGAAGCTTACAGTTATATCTTTGAACAATCAGGAAACGTATAATCGGGTAGCCGAGGGTCTCTAACCCTCAGCCCCCACAACACCCTGCATGCGGATCCGCACAGGGCGTTTCACTGAGAATGGTGAAGCTTGATCCATCCATCGCGCAATTCATAAAGCCCCTGAGATTTTAAGTAAGCATTGGATAATGCCTGATTAA
>NZ_LUTR01000030.1 GCF_001597725.1 Neptuniibacter marinus | reverse complement strand
AAGGAGCGGGCGGCTTCCCCAGAAACGATTACCAATGATAAATAATCGTTGAGGTTAAACATACAAGGAGCTCACCCCGTGAGCGAATGAATTACGCTCCCAACCCGATCAAAACCCCAACCCCTTCGGCCAGAGACTGGCCTCCTACAACCTACGTACCACCTTTATGCTCGGAACGAATGAAGACACGATAAACCCCGCCTAAACCCTTCCGTAGCGATCTTCAAGGCGGACAATATCATCCTCCCCAAGATAAGACCCCGATTGGATCTCTATTAATTCTAAATCAACTTTCCCTGGATTTTCCAAACAATGTACTTCACCTAAAGGAATATAGGTTGATTGGTTTTCAGTAACCAAAAAGACTTCATCTCCCTTAGTGACACGTGCGGTCCCTTCAACAACAATCCAATGCTCTGCACGATGATGATGCTTCTGCAATGAAAGCTTAGCCCCCGGTTTAACCGTAATACGCTTAACCTGATATCGAGCGCCCATATCGATGGAATCATACTTACCCCAAGGGCGATAGACTTCACGATGCTGGAACGCTTCCTTTCGACCAGCATCTTTGAGTTGAGTAACAATTTTCTTTACATTTTGAATACGTTTTTTATCCGCAACTAACAACGCATCAGGAGTGTCGATAACAATAAGATCGCTTACACCCAATGTAGTTACCAGACGATCTTTAGACATAATTAGAGAATCTTTAGTCTCCAAAGCGATAACATCACCTTCACTAATATTACCTTCAGAATCTTTATCTTTAAGATCCCACAACGCTGACCAACTACCGACATCACTCCAGCCTGCATCAAGGGGGATTACAACAGCCGATTCAGTCTTCTCCATAACAGCATAATCGACTGATTCATCAGGACATAAACTAAACGCCTCAGCATTCACCCTAATAAAATCCATATCTTGCGCTGTAGTAGAGATCGCCTTTTCACATGCTTGTAAAATATCAGGGCGATATTTCCCTAACTCTTCGATATAACGATCCGCCCTAAACATAAACATGCCGCTATTCCAGTAAAAATCACCTGACTCCAAATAGCTTTTAGCCGTACCTAGATCAGGCTTTTCTACAAATTGCTTAATATTAAAAGCGGATGATGTTTCATACTCACTACTCGCCTGAATATAACCATAACCGGTTTCTGGATGCTGAGGCACTATGCCAAAAGTCACCAGCATCCCTGCGCTAGCTAGTGGCTCAGCTTTTCGAATAGCTGTTTGAAATGCAGCCTCATTCTCAATAACATGATCCGCCGCCAGAATTAACAAGCATTCTGACCCTTTTCCTTTATTCACCGCATCCAATGCAGCCAGCGCAATAGCTGGGGCTGTATTTCGACCTACAGGCTCTAAAAATATCGAACACGATTGATTGATCACTCGCATCTGCTCAGCCGCTAAAAATCGATGCTCTTCATTGCATATCAAGTTTACATGCTCAACCGAACCTAACCGAGCAACAGTTTCTTGCAGCATTGAAATATCATTATTAAGCGGCAAAAACTGTTTAGGATATTGAGTCCTAGACAAAGGCCACAAACGTGTACCAGAACCACCAGAAAGAATCACAGGAAAAATCATATGCAACCTAAATAATGAAATTAAAAATTAAACGACTAACTTCCAAAAAGTCAGAAGCATCACAAATCATCGATTTTACAAACGCCCGAATACATACAGATACTCTGCAGATTATCTTGATAAGCCCTAGAAGAGCGTCCTTTCAGATCATTTTCATTCAACACCAACTGCAAGCATTCTTTAAGATTAGAAAAATCAAAAATAAAACAATTGTCAGAATCTAGCTCAAACCCTCTAACCCCGAATTCTGTAGATATTACAGGTAACTTTGCAGCAATATACTCAGCAACCTTGACGTTTGCTCCACTACCAGACGCAACTGGGTTAATCGCAAGATCTGCCGAAAGCAAATATTTATAAACACTATCCACTCGTCCCAATGCCTTAAAAACATCTGAGTACTCATAGGGCTCGCTAACAGAACCCACGACCAAAAAAACGAGGTTATTATCTTGGATAAACTTTGTATTAAGCTTGCACCACCCTAAAAGATCCTCGAACCCTATTTTATTTGGGGCATAACTACTTCCAGTGAATAGAACAATCTTTTTATGTTTAGGAATATTTAACTCAGCCCTAATAGCAAAAGAATCAATATCCGAACGATCAAAACAACCCAAATCTAAACCATTAGGGACTATACAAGCCTTAGCAGGAAAGCCACAAAATTTATCCATATCGTTCTGACAACAAAACACGGTTAAATCGGCCGCCTTCATTGCTTTAATTTCTAATTTTCGAACTACACTAGAAATAAAGGAAGATGAAAAAAGCTCAAACTCTGCATTATGTGTATTTAACACATTGGTTCCATTACTTATTTTAAAAACATTTGATAGATATGGAAAATCCACAATCAGCATATCTGATTGCTTAATTAAATTTTTCAATTTCTTAGGAATATAAAACCTAGTAATAAAAGCCAACCATAAAGGGGGAAGGCCTAATCTATAGCTAAAAAACTGTAAGAAACCATAAATCCTGCTCATATTTACATATTCAGGTACATCATCTACATCATTTACAAAACTTTTTTCTCCTTGAAGGTAACCCTTTTTCCTTCCCGTAAAAGAATATATAGAAACATTATGTCCTTTTTTAGCTAAAGCTTTACACAAATTATAACTGCGTAACTGGCCTCCTGATTGCGGAGGGTAAACCTGAATCCCTGATACAAAAATAATATTCTTAGACATACAATAAAATCTCATTGCTTACTAATGAAGAAAAATATGTTTCGCAAAACCTAAATTTCATACGATCATGAGGCTACAAATACCCATCCGGATTATTGGACTGCCAACGCCAGGTATCTTCCATCATCTGATCTAATGTACGGTCAGCCTTCCAACCCAGTTCGCTTTCTACTTTACTGGCATCCGCCCAAAAGGCAGGTAAATCACCTTCACGCCTATCAGCAAAAACATAAGGAATATCAACACCGGTCACATCCACAAATGAATTAACCATATCTAATACAGACAAACCTTTACCTGTACCTAGATTAAAAATATGCACGCCCGTTGAATCTAAGCAACTCAAGGCAGCTAAATGCCCATCAGCAAGATCCATCACATGCAGATAATCCCTTTCACAGGTTCCATCATTCGTAGGATAGTCACTGCCAAAGATGGAAAGCTCTTTCCGCTTACCAACAGCAACCTGACTAATAAATGGCATTAGATTATTAGGAATACCTTTAGGATCTTCACCAATCAATCCAGAAGGATGAGCACCTATAGGGTTAAAGTAACGTAGCAAAGCAACAGACCATTCCTCATCTGACTTGCACAGATCAGTTAACATCTGCTCAACCATCGCCTTAGACGTACCATAAGGATTGGATGTCTTACCTCTCGGCATAGTTTCAACATAAGGGATAGGCGCATCTTCACCATAAACCGTAGCCGATGAGCTAAAAACAAGCTGTTTCACACCCGCGGCGGCCATTGCCTCACAAAGAACTAAGGTGCCACAAACATTATTCTGGTAATAATCCAATGGGATTTGAGTGCTTTCACCTACAGCTTTCAAGCCAGCAAAGTGAATAACGGCACTAATTGCATACTCTGAGAAAATCCTATCTAGACAAGATCTATCTCTAATATCACCCTCAATAAACTCAGGGCGCACACCTGTGATAGTTTCGATACGATTAAACACTTCATCACTACTGTTACAAAGGTTGTCCAAAACCACAACGTTTGAACCTACTGACAAAAGCTGGACAGTGGCATGAGAACCTATATAACCAGCTCCACCTGTCACTAATATCGTTTTAGAAAGCACTTAAACGTCCCTTTAATCGACCCAATAAGGCTAAAACATCGCCTTACTGTAATGCATTATCAAAATCCCCTTCCTTAAACCAAGCATTAAAACCTCTCTCAATAAGCATCGCGCATTAAAGAGAGAGGCAAAACACATCCGAAGCGGCTTAACCTAAGTAGCCATTTTTCTGAAGGTACTCTACAACTTGCTCTGCACACTCATCAGCACTATAACCGGCTGTGCGCAGGTCACACTCTGGATTTTCTGGTGCTTCATAAGGTGAATCAACACCTGTAAAGTTCTTCAATTCACCCCGTCTAGCTTTCTTATAAAGACCTTTCACGTCTCTATCTTCCGCAACATCCAAGGGCGTATTGACAAAAACTTCGACAAATTCACCCTCTTCCACTAGCTCGCGTGCCATACGGCGCTCTGAACGGAATGGCGAGATAAACGCAGAGATAACAATCAGACCCGCATCCAGCATCAGTTTTCCAACCTCAGCAATGCGGCGAATATTTTCTACACGATCACCATCAGTAAAGCCCAAGTCCTTGTTTAAACCATGACGAACATTATCACCATCTAGTAGGTAAGTATGACGCCCCATCGCAAACAGTTTCTGTTCAACTAGGTTTGCAATAGTTGACTTACCGGCACCTGACAATCCAGTTAACCAAATAATACACGGCTTCTGATGCTTAGCACTACCACGACCCTCTTTATTAACATCCACATGCTGGATAGTAATATTGTGGCTACGACGTAGCGCAAAGTTGATCATGCCGGCACCCACAGTACTATTTGTTAGCCTGTCGATTAAAATGAAATTACCTGTGTCCTGATTCTCTTTATAAGGATCAAAAGCAATATCGCGGTCAAGACTCAACGAGCAGATACCAATACCATTAAGCTCTAAACTTTTAGCCGCTGTATGCTCAAGCGTATTCACATTTACTTGATATTTAATATCAGTAATTGTTGCAGAAACCGTCTGTGTACCCACTTTCATAAGATAAGTACGGCCCGGTAAAAGCGACTCTTCATGCATCCACACAACAGTCGTTTCAAACTGTTTCGCAACCGATGCAGGCTGAGCAGATTCAACTAACAGATCGCCACGGGACACATCAATCTCATCAGCCAGCGTCAACGTAACCGACTGACCAGCCACTGCCTCATCTAAATCACCGTCCATAGTAACTATACGCGCAACGGTGCTTTCTTTACCTGAAGGTAAAACTCGCACTTTATCACCAGGATGGATCTTACCTCCAGCCAATAGACCAGAGAATCCACGAAAATCTAAGTTTGGACGATTGACCCACTGCACAGCCATACGGAACGGCAAACGTTGCACTCGCTCATCATCTACCTCAACGGTTTCAAGATAGCCCATCAGCGTAGTGCCGCGATACCATGGCATTCTTTCACTGCACTCAGTGACGTTGTCGCCTTTAAAAGCAGACATAGGGATAAAGGTTATTTTTTCGATCCCCACTTCAGCGGCAAATGCCTGATACTCTTCAACGATGTTATTAAAAACACCTTCAGAGTAATCAACCAAATCCATCTTATTGATGGCTACAACAATATGGCGAATACCAATCAAAGAGACCAAAAAGCTATGGCGACGGGTTTGCGTCAAAATACCTTTACGCGCATCAACCATCAAAATAGCAACATCTGCTGTTGACGCTCCCGTCACCATATTACGAGTGTACTGCTCATGACCCGGTGTATCCGCGACGATAAATTTACGGCGGTCAGTCGAGAAGAAACGATAAGCAACATCAATGGTAATACCTTGCTCACGTTCAGCAGCTAAACCATCCACCAGCAACGCAAAATCTATCGATTCACCTTGAGTACCAAACTTCTTAGAATCAGACTCTACAGCAGCTAACTGATCTTCAAAGAGCATTTTTGATTCGAACAACAAACGTCCAATCAGCGTACTTTTGCCATCATCAACGCTACCGCAAGTAATGAAACGTAATAAACTTTTATGCTCATGGTCTTTAAGATACTGAGCGATATCACTTTCAATTAAATCAGATACATGAGCCATTAGAAGTACCCCTCCTGCTTCTTCTTCTCCATAGATGCGGCTGAATCGTGATCGATTACACGGCCTTGTCGCTCCGACGTTTTAGTCAGAAGCATTTCCTGAATAATATCAGGCAAGGTTGTCGCCTTAGATTCCACAGCACCTGTCAATGGATAACAACCTAAGGTTCTAAAACGAACATGCTTCATCATTGGAATCTCACCCTCTTTCAAAGGCATACGATCATCATCAACCATAATCAAAGAACCATCACGCTCAACGACAGGACGCTCTGCGGAGTAATAAAGCGGCACAATAGGAATGCCCTCCAAATGGATATACTGCCAAATATCTAGCTCGGTCCAGTTAGAGATCGGAAAGACACGGATCGACTCACCCTTATGCTTCCTAGCGTTATACTGCTTCCAAAGCTCTGGGCGCTGATTTTTAGGGTCCCAGCGATGATCAGCACTACGGAAAGAGAAAATACGCTCTTTAGCGCGCGATTTTTCTTCATCTCGGCGGGCACCACCAAAAGCAGCATCAAAACCATATTCATTCAATGCCTGCTTTAAGCCTTCCGTTTTCATGATATCTGTATGAATAGCAGAACCATGAGTAAAAGGGTTAATACCCTTTTCAATTCCTTCAGGGTTAATATGGGTAATAAGTTTAAGACCTAGATCTTCAACCATTTTATCCCTAAAAGCGTACATCTCTTGAAACTTCCACCGCGTATCAACATGCAGTAGAGGAAAAGGGGGTAACGAAGGGTAAAATGCCTTCATTGCAATATGCAGCATTACCGCACTATCCTTCCCGATGGAATACAACATCACAGGATTTTCAGTCTCTGCGACAACCTCCCTCATTATCTGGATACTTTCCGCTTCCAGACGTTGTAAATGTGTTAATGGCATATTATCTCCCGAAGATACCTTCCTATTTGAAGACGAAGTCTTCTGCTCAGTAGTAATTTGTAAATCTTTACCTTTCGCCTGATGAACCACCTGTTCATAAGCGATAAATTCAATCTTTTTAGCATGCAAAGCACACCAATTTTGAAACTCTGAATATCGTTCCACCAGCGGATAACGTGATATCAAAACCACGGGGTTCGAACTTGTTTCAATTACCAAATCCAGAAATTTAAGCAGCTCTAAAATTGTTGGCTTTTCTTTATAATGAATCCAACGAGAGCTATTCCTCAAATCCGTCAAATAGAACTGATAAAACCGTTGCCCTGCAAAGGATATATCTCTTAAGCCTGAAACATAAATTGTAGGTAATTTAGACAGCTTCGACTGACTAAGCACCTCTTCTCGTGCCACCTCAAACTTTTCTGAATCAATCAAGCCTAATTCTTGTAAATAGCGCTGCACAGATTTAATCGAGAGCACTTCACCTAACTCAACCTCCAACCAGCGCTGCACATGCTCAGGAGTCCAAAACACACCATCTTCAAACAATTCACAGGGCGACTCTATACTTAGTAACCGAGTAAACGCCTCTTCCGCACTGTGTAGCTTTAACCCTTTAGCCCCTGCAGGGCGGCCACTGCTTTTAGAAACTAACGCCTTCCAACCACCTTTCATGAACTTTTTATAAGCCGAAATAATAGTAGGATGACTCAACCCAGTGACTTCACGAATCTGCTCCAACGTTTTTTTATGCAGTCGCATAACAACCGCCTTCGTTCGAAGCTGATCAGCAGTGCCCTGTTTAGATTTTTGATTGGTCATAACATCAGTTCAACATTTAATCAGTTGTAATACTACGGTTTAAAGGTTACGCTATCAAGACACTATTAAATAATATTTGTCTTGATTTATTTTTTAACATCCGCAGTAGGATAATTTGAGCTGTACATAATGGATTATGAAGCCTATCTCACCATTGCCACCGTCGTTTCCGTACTCCTAACACTACTAACGACAAAAATTGCTTCCGATGTCATATTGATGGGGGCATTGGGGTTTTTAGTAATCTCAGGAATTCTGACACCATCAGAAGGGCTATACGGATTTGCCAACCCCGGCGTAATGACAATCGCCACCCTTTACGTAGTTTCCGCAGGACTAAAAGAAACTGGAGCGATTCAGTGGATAGCAGGGCAACTATTAGGCAACCCCAAAACAACACAGCAAGCCACCTTTAAAGTATTTTTGCCTTCATCCTTCCTTAGTGCTTTTATGAACAACACAGCTGTTGTTGCGATGTTTATCCCCTCCATTCAAGAGTGGTCTAAACGGACAAAAATTCCGGCCTCTAAACTACTACTACCCCTAAGCTATGCAGCAATTCTCGGCGGCACCTGCACCTTAATAGGCACCAGCACCAACCTTGTAGTCGACGGTCTACTACAATCAACACAAGGCCTGTCGCTGAGCATGTTCTCTTTGATTTGGCTAGGTCTACCTTTAGTTATTATTGGCGGTATGTTTCTCTACTTCTTTGGCGACAAGCTCCTCCCTAACCGCCAAGGGGCGGTAGAGCAGCTTGATTTAGCACGCGAGTACAGCGTTGATGTCATTGTTGATGAAAATGGCCCTTTAGTCGGAAAAACAATAGAAGAAGCAGGCCTACGTAATCTGAGCCACGGCTATTTAATTGAGATTCATCGCCAATCACGCATGATCACCGCAGCATCACCCGACAGGGAACTGGTTGCTAACGACAGACTTATCTTTGTTGGCTCGCCAGAATGCGCACGAGAAATTAGACTGATCCGCGGCCTAACGCCCGCCAGCAAAGATATAGAAAAACTACAAATAACTCACCACGAACGCTGCTTAGTCGAAGCCGTAATTGGCCCAGAATTTACAGGACTTGATCAATCAATAAAGAACTCCCGCTTCAGAACCCGCTTCCAAGCAGCGATCATCTCAGTCTCTCGAAACGGGCAACGTATTGTGGGTAAAATTGGTGATATCCGTTTACAAGTGGGTGACACTCTCCTGCTCGAAACAAGCCAAGACTTTGTAGGCCAATATAGATCTAGACGCGACTTTTTACTGGTCAGCGCAATTAATGATTCAACACCACCCGCATTCGACAAAGCACCTACCGCATTAATGATTCTATTTGCGATGATAATGCTCAGCGCTACCAGCTTATTAACCATACTGGAATCAGCACTGCTAGCTGCAGGCGCAATGTTAGCGACACGTTGCATTTCTGTTGCCAAAGCGCGCCGTAATGTAGACCTCACAGTTATAACAGTCATCGCCGCTTCTTTCTCATTAGGTACAGCCATGACCAAAACCGGAGCGGCCGAGGCTATTGCCAACCAGTTATTTTTAAGCGCAAACCAATCCCCTTGGATCATGCTCGCTATTGTTTACCTACTGACTGTCGCATTCACAGAAATGATCACTAATAATGCAGCAGCAATTTTAATGTTCCCTATTGCTATCGCGGTTGCCGATAAAATGGACGTCAACTACCTACCTTTTGTCATTGCCGTAATGTTTGCAGCATCCGCCAGTTTTATTACCCCCTTAGGCTACCAAACTAATTTAATGGTGATGGGCCCCGGCGGGTACCACAGTCGAGACTATATGAAGATTGGGCTGCCTATGAGCCTAATTACTGCCGCCTGCTCGATCAGCTTAATCCCTCTTATTTGGCATTTTTAACAAGGAAGAGCTATGAACAACCTAGAGACTTATTCCCAACCGATCAACGAATTATCCCGTAAAGCGGGCCAAGCGGTAATGGAAATTTACGATAAAGATTTTGCTATATACGATAAATCCGATAGCAGCCCATTAACTGAAGCAGACTTAGCGGCCCACACCCTCCTTGTTAAAGGCCTAAACGCCTTAACACCGAATATTCCCGTCTTATCTGAAGAATCAAACGAGGAAGAAAAGCAGAATCGCTTCAGTTGGACAACTTACTGGCTTATCGATCCTTTAGATGGCACTAAAGAGTTCATTAAGAAAAACGGTGAATTCACCATCAACGTGGCCCTAATCGAAAATGGCGAACCCGTTTTCGGTGTTGTTTACGCCCCTGCCATAGATGTACTTTACTGGGGCGCAAAAGGCGAAGGCGCATTCAAACAAGAAGGCAACCAAACCCCAACACCAATCAGCGTTGCTGAAGTTCCAACCGTTAACACCGGCTGGAAAGTTGTTGGTAGTCGTTCACACCAATCCGAAGAGTTTAAACAGTTTATGGAAAAACTACCCGAAGCAGATATCATCGCAATGGGCAGCTCCCTTAAACTATGCTTAGTCGCAGAAGGCAAAGCTGATCTATATCCGCGTCTTGGTTTAACCAGCGAGTGGGATACAGCTGCCGCCCATGCAGTTGTTCTAGCCGCTGGCGGGCAAGTCCTTAGCGCAGAAGATATGAAACCACTCATCTACAACAGTCGCAAAGACACACTGCTAAACCCGCACTTCATTGCCTGCCCAGCAGTCAGTAAATTCTGGGCCTAAGCGACCACTAAACAAAGGCTGACCTCCTACACACACCTGTAGGAGCTCACCTTTATGCTCGGGACGGGTGCCAGAGCGAAGGATTACGCACCAAACCTAATTCAAACCTCAACGCTTTCGACCAAGTACCCGTTCTGGGCATAAAGGCTAGCCCCCACATACAACTCACCTATAAGCATATTCTCCAAACCAACCCCTTATACATTTCATATAAACAAATCACGTACACAACTAAAAACATGAACTTTAAATGAAGGTTCATCTAAATAAAAACCTCATAAAACAAAAGGAATATTTTGCGAAATAAGAAAAAACATCCCAAGAAAAAAACCATTTAAAAACAAACCTTAACCTTAGCTAAACAAATATTTATTCAAAAAAATAAAAAATAAAAACAAACGACCGTTTAAATAAAAATAAAAAATAACTCAATTTAATTGAATAAAAATCACACAAAAAGATAGATAGATAAAATTTTATCTATATAATAGGGCTTACTGAAGTTAAGCGATGAGACCGAATAAAAGGATGTCAAACTTAATACTTAATTTTCAAAGTATTAAACAGCAAACTTGTAGTAATCAGTTAAAGCTTAGCTATAACTTATTAAATTATTTTAGGATGAAATCATGACTACAACGCAAACAGTACTTACGTCAGGTAACGACACTTACACAAGCACAACCATTGATGAAGCAGTTGCCGGTTTGGCTGGCGATGACTATATTCATGGTGGCAATGGCGACGATATGATTGCTGGCGGCGCTGGTAACGACACTATTGAAGGCGGCGGTGGCGCAGATACGGTTTTAGGTGGCGCAGGTGATGATGACCTTAACGGCCGGTATAATGATGATACAGTCCTAGGTGGCGCTGGTGATGATAGCATTACCGGCGGTCAAGGCGCTGATACTTTAGTTGGCGGCAAAGGTAATGATACATTCCTTGCGGATGAAGATGATGTTTTCATCGGTGGCGGCAGAGGCTTCGACACTCTAACCGTTAAAGATACTGATGGTGATGATATTGTAGATGTAGACTTCACCGACGGTAGCATTCGCGGTATAGAAGCAATTGTAGGTGATGGCCAAGGCCGTGGAGATGAGGTTAATGCAACACTTAACCTAGGCAATATCCTTGCGCAATCACAAGATGATGACGATTCCGAAACACCGGATACTGACAATACATTTATTGCTGTAGGCATAGACTCCCTTATTCTTGAAGCTAATGCTCAATGGCGTGATAGCGGCGAAATCACTACAACAACTGTAGATCTAGATGCTACAGAAGAAGCTGAATACCTAGAAATGCTAGGTATTACTCAAGCGGTTGACCTTTATGCTTACACATTTACTAAAGCTAATGGTGATTCTGTAGAGATCATCACAGATCTTGGCCTAGATGAAATATTTGATAGCAATAGTGGCGAAGATTTAGACACTGCTATTGATGTAGTTTAATTTTATAAACCTATCAATAAATAAACCCTTAGGGCTCAAACCCTAAGGGTTTTATATTCTTTTATGCACCTATAAATTATAATATTCCCTATAATGAAGAAGGTTAAGAATCTTATAATGAAAAAAGATGCACAAGAAAAAAGCAACTTAAACCTTTCTGATCTAATCTCCTCTGCCAACGCACAATTAAAAAAATCAGTGATCTGGGCGTTTATCTTTTCACTATTTATTAATCTATTCCTCTTAGCGGTTCCCATATACTCATTGCAAGTTTTTGATAGAGTCCTTTCATCTCAAAGTTTAGACACACTTGTACTATTAACAGTACTTATTTTTTGGATGATCTTTCTATATCTAACCCTTGACTGGGCTAGAGCAAGGCTTATCTCAAATAGCGCCAATTTATGGCAAGACAAAATATCAAAATCTATAATTTATAACAGCATCTCCCTCAGCAAAGAGGTCTCTACTAGAGATAGCCACCTGATTCAATTGGTCACAAATATTAAAAGCGCACTAAGTTCCAATTTAATTACCGCATTAGATATACCTTGGACACCCTTATTTGTAATCATACTGACATTATTACACCCCATTTATGGCATCATTAGCCTCTGTGCTATATCCAGCCTAATTATAATTGGCGCTATCCACTACCACAAAAGCAAAGACACAACGCAACCACCAGCCCCCGATTTAAATATTTTAAATCAAGCTCCCGCTATAACAACATTGGGGATGGAAAAAACAATCACAGATAAACTTCATACAGTAAACGCTGTACATACTGAGAAGCAGTATGAAAAAAATGAAAAATACACCAATATTTCAGCGTTCACAAAAGGCACTAAGCTGGTCGCCCAAATTGCTATCATTGGAATAGGGGCATCACTTGTACTTAAAAGCGAATTAACAGCCGGTGCTATGATCGCAGCCAGCATGATATCAGGACGAGCCCTTGCTCCTTATGAAAGCCTAGTCCTCAATTTTAGTGGATGGCTCAAAGCGATTAAAGCATGGAAACAGCTAAATACTGAGAGCAAACAGCTTATAGCGCACCTTGCGCCATCTACCAAACTGCCTACACCTAAAGGAAATATCTCCGCTACCGGTCTCATGTATTTATACCCAAATAGCCAAAAGCCATTTCTTTCGGGAATCAATTTAAATATTACCGAAGGTTCCAGCATAGCTATCATAGGAAGCTCCGGTAGCGGAAAAACAACACTATTACAGCTGTTATGCGGATTAAAAACACCTAATTTAGGTACCGTTAGAATAGACGGCGCCACCCATTCGCAATGGGACACAGAAGCATTAGGATTAAGTACTGGATACTACGACTCGAATGCCCATTTTTATCCAGGCACTGTAAAAGAGAATGTCTCCCGGTTTCAAAAAGACAGTAAAGATAGCAGCATCATCGAGGCCTGCGAATGTGTAGATATGCACTCTACTATATTAGGTTGGCCAATGGGTTACGACACCGATATACACAAAGGCCTACAACCGAGTCAAAGCGAAATCCAACGCCTGCTTTTAGCCAGAGCTATATACAATAAACCAGCTCTTTTATTCTTAGATGAGGTGGACAGTTTTCTCGACCCAAATGGCCTCAAAAAACTAGCCTTGCTATTACAAGAACGGAAAGATTCAGGGCTAACTACCGTTTTCACAACCAATCGCTCTGAATTACTCAATATCCCCAACAAGCTAATCGTGATGGAAAAAGGCCGTATTATCCAACAACACGATCCTAAACAACTACAAGACAAAGCTAAGAAAAATAAAATCGAAAAAGCTCCACAAGGAACAGCATGACTCAGAATAACCACTGGATAAAAATTGGCTTAACGATTCTGGTCATTGGCTTTGGCGGCACCATCCTATGGCTCTGCACAGCCCCTCTTCAAAGTGCGGCAATTGCTCCAGGTATCATCACGGTAGAAGGCTATAGAAAAAAAGTTCAACACCTCGAAGGCGGATTGATCGAAAAGATACATGTAACGGAAGGCCAGGAAGTAAAAGAGAATCAGCTGCTAATAGAGCTAAAGAAAACTAAGCCTTATACACGCTACCTTCAGCTCAAGTCACAATATGTAAACACTATAGCCACCCTAGACCGACTTAACGCAGAAATAAATAACCAAGCTGCTATCCATTTTTCCGAAGCAATTAACAATAATGATGACGAGATCTATCTACAAGCAAAAAATAACCAAATATTACTGTTCGATAACCAGAAAAAAGTAATTAAAGGCGAACTAGAAAGATCCTTGACTAAGCAACAACAAATCAAAGAAGCAAAAAATGCCTATATATCAACCAGCGCACTCGACCGAAAATCCATCGCCGTAATAGATAAACAACTAGCTATGTCCACAAAGCTCTTAGCTAAAGGCTTTGCTTCTAAAAATCAACACTTGGAATTACAGAAAGATAAGCTTGAGATTGAAAGAAGACTCAGTGATTACAACGCTAAAATCAGTAAATTTGACTTAGAAATAACCGAAGCGAAACAAGAATACCACAACATACAGCTCTCCTATATACACGAAAAAAACAGAGAACTAGATAAAGTTAAAGCACTCTCGATTGAGCTAAATGAACAACTAAAAGAGGCTAACGACACATTAAAGCGCACCTCTATATATAGCCCAATAAATGGTAAAGTTGTTGGCCTTGGTGTCCATACTATCTCCGGCGTTATATCTCCTGGCGAAGTACTGATGGAGATCGTACCTATTAATGATAAATTAATAGTTGAAGCGCTTCTAAAAACAGAAGATATTGACGTCGTACGGGAAGGGCTTGGTGTAGAGGTCACTCTCACCGCCTATAACCGCAGAAGAACCTTACCAGTCCATGGAATTATTACTAATATATCAGCCGATAGAGTAAATGACACTGATAATCAGACACCTGCTTATTCTATTAAAGTAGATCTAGATGAAAGCTCAATCAGCCAGAATACCGAAATAGAACTCTACCCAGGTATGCCAGCAGAGGTCATTATACTACTAGGTGAACGAACCGTATTAGATTACCTTTTAAGCCCAATTTATAGCTCTATGAACAAAGCCTTTAGGGATAGCGACTAGCAATAAAATGCTTCGACCAATGCATCAATCGCCTTTCTACAATATAGTAAAGAAAGAGCCCGCCGATCACGCCGCTCGATACTAATAACAAGAAGATAACGCCTTTAGGTAAAACAGCCAGCAATCCTAAATAAGAAAAAATAAAAGAGGCGACAGACAACGAGAGGCCGTGGGACAAATAAATTGAGAATGAAGCATCGCCCAACACTTTGAATATAGTATGTATATGTAGCTTACCAAGATCTTCCAATCTAACAATACCCAACATTAGTAAAGCAGCAAAAATACCATATGCTAGCGTTCGGTAATCAGTAATTCCTTCCCAATATCCCTCTACACCAAGGTATCCGACAACGCTAAAACCGATTCCTCCTGCCAACAAAAAAACTACCGACACAAAGCAGGAGACATACCTGTAGGAAAGAGCAGAAAGCCCTCCAAAGAAAAATAGCAGGTTATATGCTGAAAAAACTAACAGCTCGCTAAACCCCAAAAAAATATTTATAAACACAGCAAGTTGCCATCCCAAAAAAAACGCAACTCCCCACAGCTTATGAATAATTAAAAAGGAAAAAAAAGCATAAAAAACAAATTCATAAGTGAGTGTCCAAGCAACCTCTAAAATAAACCCTTCATCACTTGGAATCAAAAAGAATGATTTCAGCACATAGACGATATTTTGGAGATTTTCAGGGGATAGTTGCGGAATAGAAAAATAGATAGCCATTAAGAAGACAAGGAAAAACCAATACAATGGAATAATTCTAGTGATTCTTTTTAAGAAAAATATCAAAAATTTATCTCGCCTACCCATATCTTTCCAATGGATAAAAACCATAATAAAACCACTTAAAACGAAGAAAAGCTCTACCCCGGCAAACCCCATATTAAAAAAATTAGAAATAGGCTCATCAGGAAATAATTTAATAGTAATAAAATAAGCATGAGCATGAAAAATAACCACGCCCAGTGCGGCAACGGCTCTAATTAGTTGCAAGCTATCAACACGCATACAAAAACCTTACATAACAATTAATTTCAGAAAATAACTTATTATATTTAAAAAAAAATCATAAATTGCTAGAATCATAAATCTAGTCCAGCTTAGAGTACAATAAAATGAATACATCTCAAACACACATACCAGAAAGAAAGAATGTTTTTATTTTAGGTACTGCAAAGCGGAGCGGCACAAACTTTTTAAAGAATATGCTTTGCATTCATGAAGACTGTTTCAGCCCTGGCCCTATATGGGAAGACTTTCTCCTAGAGCACATAGATCAACTCGATAATTATGTACATTATACCAGTAATCGCTGGAACCCAAACTGGAAAGTAGAAGAGCAACTACATACTCAAAAATCAATGAAAAAAGCACTAGGGACAGGCCTAATTCGTTTCCTTCGCTCTCAATTAAAAACACCCGAAGCACAGAAAAAAGGGATCAATTCGGACCACGTTCTTATTACAAAAACCCCCAGTACAGAAAGTATTGACTCTTTTTTCGAATACTTCCCTAACGAATATTTAATTGTTATTACTAGAGACGGAAGGTCAGTAACAGAATCTGCATCTAAATCCTTCAATAAACCTCAAACAATAGCGATGAAAGAATGGAATTTATACGCAGAGAAAACAATCAATATAATAAATTCAGACCTAAAAACAAAAAAATTACTTATTGTAAAATATGAAAACTTACACAAAGAAACAGAAAAAGAATTAAGAAGAATAATTAATTTTTTGGACTTAGATGAGAAAAGCTATAATTATTCCGCAATAGATAATGCACCGATCATTGGCTCATCCGATCTAGCAAAAAAAGGAGAGCTTCACTGGAACCCTACAAAAAAGACAGATTCATTTCAACCTAACAGCCGCTGGGAAAAATGGTCTAATTTCAAGCACTCAAGATATAACTGGATAGCTGGAGAAAGCCATAAAGCATTAGGCTACGAAATTCTAAATACTAAAAGATTAGCCCTAGTAAACACAATGCTTGATTTGTTTTGGAATCCATCTTTTTATATCTGGTATAAAGTAAAAAAACATCTTTATTCAAGAAAGAATTGAGTAACTACTGTTACTGATAAATACGCACATAATCTATAATAAATTCAGCTGGAAAAATCGAGTCCTCAGGCTCCCCAGCCCAGTCACCACCTAACGCTAAATTTATAATCAAATAGTGAGGCTGAAGAAAAGCATACTTAGATTGCTCTCCAACTTTATCCATTCGGATGCGCCTTATGCGTCGTTCATCAATAAAAAAATCTAACGCAGTTTCTGTCCACTCAATACTATAAACATGAAATTCACCTGGATCATTTAGGTATGTCTGTGTTGCCATTCTTCTTTTACGCTGAGTCTTTTCATAATCAAAAAAATGGATACCAACATGGGCTTTCTCAGGAAAGCGCCCCACATACTCGACAATGTCAATTTCACCCGATTTTGGCCAACCCACCTCTGTTATATTAGCACCTAAGGTCCATATAGCTGGCCACACCCCATCACCTAAAGGAAATTTCGCTCTAACTTCAATTCGACCAAATTTCCACTGGTGCATATTCTTTGTACTGAGACTGCCAGAAGTATATTTAGGGTTATCTTTATCCCCTTCTATTCCTCCATCATGCTTTAAAGCCCTTAAAATAAGATGTTCACCATCTACAAATGTATTCTCTATATTCTTTGCACGATAATACTGTACCTCTTTGTTGCGTACATAGGCCTCTTCAAATCCCCACTTAGCAGGGTCAGGTAAACCTTGGTAATTAAACTCATCATACCAAACCAGCGTCTCCCCATGCGAGTAGCTAATATATAAAGAAGGCACTAACAATAAAAATAACGAGGTTAATTTTTTATACATAGCTGTTGACACCTATCATAGTAATGCTGAGCTACAGCTAAAAGTTCATCTGAAACGACTGCCGCCGTATTATTTTCAGTTTTAACTATAGAGCCTGATTTAATATTATCCGATGGATCACCATAAATAGCTTCACCAGTTTTATCAAACGACCTGTAATGGCTAGATAATGGAGAATCTAATTCTAAAAAAGTACTTATTTCATTAAGAACATGATCTGTTTTTTCAACTAAGTCATCAGCTTCAACAAAACAAACATCAATATTATTTTTTTCAATAATATCTATAATGCTTTGCAGGCGTTGACAATAATAAGCAAAAGCACGATAAGGATCCTTTCCCCACAGGCTCTTAGTAAGATTTCCCATAGACATAATACTTTTTAAAGCAGAGTTCGGCTTTCGTATTAAAACAATAACTTTATAACCTTGTAGATTTTTTGGATCAAAACGTCCATGTAAAACTTTGTCATAAAGATAACGATGCTGAGATGACAAGTTATTATCTAGAAGTAAATTGGCTTTTACTTTTATGTCAAAAAGTGGGTCCGCATGTCTTTGATGCTGTTCATAATAACCTGAAATTTCACTATTACTTCCTAAAACATGGGAAAGGACGGAGGAACGGCTTCTCATATGACTTAATAAAATTATTTTTTCATACTTTTTGGTAGTCACGATTGGATGAGTTACCAGCTGAAAAAGTTTTTTAAAATTCACCATCATTATATCCGTCTAAGTAATTTAGCTAATTTCTTAAGAAGCAAAGGGCGTGATGAAGGAAGCATTCTCCATGCGAATATCTTTTTTGCATACAGCTTAGGAAGCATCTTTAACAAAAACCACCATGCTTTTATAAGCACTATATTAGCCGGTGATAAATTAGTGTGGTTCATAGCCTTAATTGCATTATTAGCAATAAACGTGCGTAGCGTTGGTCTATTATCAGTATTATCTGAGAATAATAATTGGCACATCCTCTGCTCTAAATGCAATAGATCATTTTGAGCTATCTTATCAATAGATAAAAGATGTCCCATTTTCTCCGCATGGAAAACTAAAGCCAGATATCGCTGCTTATCATGCTCAATACACCATTCAGCCCGTTTTAATAACAACTGGTTGAAGCCAGAATGATTATCTCCATGCTGTCGATACGCCGATAGTTTGTCATCAAAACCATGGACAGAACCATACAAAGGAGCGAGCGTTACAAGATAGCCATCCCCTCCCTGCCTGAAAGCATGTTCATCCATCGGCATCACTTGATTCAAGAACGAGCGAGAAAAAACCAAACCTGATGTGACAGTTGATTGATACCTTCCGCAGTGTAACAACTTATCTTTTGCTTTTGCTGTATCAAACGGTGCTTCATATTTAGGAAAGACATCATAAGCCTTCCCTTCAGCATCGACTAAATCCATATGGTACATATAGATAGCGCAGTTAGTACTCAAATTAGCTGCCGCTATATCTAGGGCTCCAGGCTGCAGGTAGTCATCCGCGTCTAAAAAAATAACGAGCTCACCCGAACTTGCAGCAAAGCCACTATTAAAGGCGCCACCATGACCTTTATTTTCCTCATGAAAAACAGTAACAAGATGGTCATCATATCTACTAATAATATCTCTTGATGAATCAGAAGAAACATCATCAACAACAATAAGCTCTTTATTAACATAATCTTGATTTAACACGCTCTCTATAGAGGTCTTAATATACTTCTCATAGTTATAGCATGTGATAACGATACTAATTTTAGGTTGATTGCTATCCATTACCCACATCTCCCTTTACACACGTCCTAACAACAAAAGAGCAAAAACCTAACGACCAAGCAAAGTGCATAACAATAGCCGCTATTCCAACTAGATAACGATAAAAACCCTGCCCCTTCATAGTTTTATTACCAATAATCACACCGACAAAAAAACAAGCCATAAACCATGTAAGGAATGGCAGCATTAAAGGCCACCAAATAAGCGCAAATAAAGAGAACAAAAACAGAGGGAAAATAGACATAGGTATTAATTGGCGAATTTTTGGGATAACACCATGTTTAATAATATTTTTCGCCCGACCTCGACCATAACCTTTATACTGGCGAAAGAGTGCGCCTAATGTTTCTCGTGGGTAATAAACTAGATTAGTTTTGGCGGTTAGCCAGATCTTAAATCCAGCTTGTCCAAATCGATAATCAAACTCCGCATCCTCATTATGACTAAAACTTTCATCGTAGCCATTAATCTGCCTAAACCCATGGATACTAATGAGTGCATGATGTCCATGATCGATCCATTGCCCTTCTGTAAGGCTATTACGGTGACCTGAACCTCCATTCCCCAATACAGAACTTTGCGCCGCAGCAATAGCCGACTGCATTCCCCCTTGAGCTTGAGTATCCATAGAGACGACAACCGAGTCAGCCCCCAACTCTTCAGCTTCCTTAAGCAAAAACGCGACATAGTTGGATGGATAGTCTGCATGAACATCTAACCGAATAAGGTATTTAACATCATCTCCATATTCTTCAACTGCCCGATTGACCGCACTACTTTGTAAACGTCGCTCATTATATAAGTACTTTATACAACTGTACTGATTAGCATAGGTCTGAATTATCTCTTTAGTTCCGTCCGTACTTCCCCCATCTGCCACAATGATTAGAGGTTGATGAGACGTGGGCGTAAGCTTTAAATCATCTATTAGATAATCTAATAAATTAGCGATATAAGGCTGCTCGTTCAAACAAGGTACAACAATAATATAATCAGACAAAATCACACTCCATGCACAGTAAGCACTGCTTCAACCTAGTTCCCATTCATTATCCACTTCAGGCCAAAGGTTGCGTAACACAGCTCGAACCTTTATTTGAGTATCATGTGGCATATTTGTACGCCAAGAGTTCAAACGTTCTTCTAAACTAGCCCCAACTCTATTCAATGCAGTCACTGGACTATCTTTTGAATAATCTACTTCTTTATGAACCTGTAGCCCTAGCGTTTTTAATAGATTAGCAAACCCTATATCAGGTTCTTTTAATAACTCTTCATATTTTACAAAAAAAATATTTTCAGATTTCCGCACTTCTCTTTCAGAAAGCGCCCAAAGGGCCGCAATTTTTTCTTCTTTTGATGCATTTTTATAAACTTTCAATTCTTCCCACAATGGACATATCGACAATTCATTTTCTCGCCAATACAAGTCTGATAAATCTATATCAGCAAAATCCCACTCCCATTTAGCATTCATTAAACTCTGTATAACAGCCATAGGGTGACGGCTAATATGAATAACGCCTTGAGCACCATAACGTTGCATTAACACTGGCAATATAAATTGTGCCCTCACAAACTTAACCACCACCCGATCAGCAAAACACTCTTTAAATGAAGTTCTTGCAAGGTAATTAAAGCCGGAACGCTTAGGGCTGACCCCTTTAAAGGCTAAATCAAGGAAACGGCAGTCTTTTTCAGAAAAAACATCCCAAGTTAAAGGAATATACGCACCTTGTATTAGGTCAAAATTCGCCCCGCCATGCAAAGGTAATAATGCATTCGGTTCAAGTGGTTCAAATTGAGTTTTTGCACAAACCGATTCAGCAATAACCTGTTGTATCCAAGTTGTTCCACTCCTCCAGAACCCTGACAGAATAATGGGCGATTTAGAAACTCGAGACTGCAACATAAGGTCAAGAATAAACCATAATTTACATTGTAGGTTTTTATTACTTAAGTCCATTTAGCCCTCCATAAAGAAACAACTGATAACATCTATTTCCTCAATTTAATTTCTAACCAATGTCTAGCCTGCAACCAGTCCTTACGCGCTAACAAGGGAGTCAGCAGCGCTGTAACTATTAATAAAACACAACCTGAAACCACCCCCTTTAAAACAATAGAATCGAACTGCATTTCGACAACAAGACTAACCGGCCAACTAAGTAATAAAACACCTAAAAAGACAAAAACAATCCCTTTAAACTGATTAACAATCAACCTGAAAGAATAGTCAGTTTTATTAAAAACACCCACTAAAACAACTACTAGCATAATAATCTGAACTAGCACTAAAGAGTAAGCAATATAAATAACATCTTGACTCAACATAATTGACATGGATAAACAAGTCACCGTTAGCACAGTGCGAAGACAAGACAGATGAAGAACTAACTTATCTTCGCCTACACCTTTTAAAAAAGGATATAAAACACTCAGCGTAGCGCCAAATAAACACACTAAAGACAACGCTCTAAAAATAGGCCAAAACTCTATAAAAGATTCACCTAAAACCAAAAGAACAACAGATTCTGCATAAATAGCTAAAAATAAATAACAGCCCCCAAGAAAAAAAATATTGAGTTTAGTAACCAAAATTAGATCATCCCAGACACGTTCTAATTTAACCTTTAACGGTCTATTTTTATCTAAACTACTCTGCGTACTCGCTATTCCAGAAAAAACAGCTTGATCTAAAGCATTACCGACAATCTCACGGGGTAACTTAGATAGGCGGTTATTTACTTGATAACCACCCACCGTCGAAGCGCCAAAAAAGCGGCCTATAAATAGAGTGACACCCTGAGTGGAAAGCCACATTAAAATATCAGATGCGGTATTTCTGAGCGCATAAGGCATTATTTCAATAAACCGCTCCTTTCTAAACTCAAGCTTTGGAGTATAGTTTGCTAAATAAAGACATCCGCCCATCAAAAAAGCGCTATAGAGCACCTGCTGCCAAATTAAACTCCAAGCCCCCTTACCTAAAAAGGCCATGATTAAAGACACAACACCACCTAGCATTGACGCAAAAAACATAATGCCTGCAAGCTTTTTATACTGCATTTTTAATAATAATAAAGAGCGCCCCACCTGCTCTACTAACAAGAGAGGAATCAAAAAACTAACGGCTTCAATAAAAGGCTTCGCCGCCGGCACGCCAAAAAAAACAGATAATATCTCAGCACTGTAATAACAAGCGATACCTAAAGTTATACCTACAAAAAGATTGGACCAGAAAGCGGTATGGATATATTTCCCAGGATCTCGATTTTCATAATAGATAATCGCTGCTCCCATCCCCCCTTTTCCTATCGCCATAACAATAAATCCCATAATCGCTAATGCAATAGCAACAACACCAAAATCTTCAGGTGATAAAAGACGTGCTAGGACAGGGATTGTCATAAACTTCAATCCAAGTGAAGCAATAGAACCTACCCCACCCCATGCCACACCTTTTGCTACCTTTTTTTTATCCACAGTTGGAAAACCTATAATTCATAAACCCCGTCCAATAGATCACTATCATCTATATTTAACTGATCCAGAAAACGAACGAGCTTTTCGCATTGAGACTTATCTACCTTCCAGCATCCGGTGGGAACTTGCTGGGATTTTTTGGCTAGATTCTCATATTGACTATGATCGAGCGTATTAAAAAAGAGATCTAACCCTAAGTTAAGGTTATTTCTGTGACAGCCAACACCTACATTGAGCCTCTCTAACTTATTGGCAATTTCAGTATCTTTAATAAAAATAGGGACCGAATTGAACGTGCCTCCCTCATAGATTCGATTGGGTAGTAACCACTCAGAATTTCCGCCCTCCTCAAAAAAGTCTATAGCCCAGCAAAAGTCCACTTCACTATAGATTTTCGCTAAATCAGTGGGGAATTCGTATTCACCTTGGAATTCTATATAAGGTTCACGCTCGATTGAGCCTAAAAAATCCTCGAACTCCGTATAAGCAGGCCTGCCCCTTATCACAACCCGTACTTTACCTTCGAGCTTATGGGTAATTGCACTTAACAGAGCCAGTGACTTGCAGCATCGAATCGCACCAAACCAACCAATCACATATGAATCTTTATCTGGTTGATGTTTTTTCGTGGGCTTTGTTGTAGCTACACTCATTTCTGTATCAAAGAATTTATTCTCCAATAACAAAATAGGCTTATTAACCTTATTAATTTTTTTGAAATAATTCTTAATAAATCCAGGCGAGCTTGTGATCAGTAAACTACTTTTTTTCACTGCCCAGCGCTCAACTAAACGTAAAATATTGTTGAGCCTTCCTGTACCTAATAACAGGCGATGAATATCTAATGATTCATAAACTAAAGGGATAGCCTTTAGCTTTCTTTTAACCTTTCTACCTAACATCAACATTTCTAAATTACGACAAATAATAACATCAGCATCATAGGTGTAAGGCATATAGTGAGATGAGAAAAAAAGAGCATAAAAGACACTTTTTAAGCGGTGTAAAAATGAAGCATCGTACGTTCTTGCAAGAGGTATAACTTGAGCGGAACCTATATGGGTAGGCGCGACAGAGCCACGATAAAACCCGACCAGTACAACATCGGCACCACCCGATTGAAGCATCAACACTCGCTTCTTGACTGCTGCATCATATAGATCATGTACAAAATACAAAATTTTCATATTAATCTAGTTTAACCTTAATTTGATGCAAGCGGGCTTATCATAGAAAGACGATCGCCTCATATGCACCCAAGATAAACACAAGAAAAAAGTAGACAACGAAAAGGGAGAAAAACCCACTGTTTCGAAAAATGACTTTAAGAAAATAACTAAAAAAAAGCTCATAACAACGATATCAATAGCTCTCATTTCTTTTAAAATAAGTGTATTTATAGCAATAAATAATTTTATAAAGACTAAAGAGACCGCTAAAAACCCAAACAAACCAAGCTCTACATAAGTATGTATATACTGATTATGGAAGCCAAAAGGCGAGCCTTCTTCTCGATGCGTCATTTCCCATATTTCTAGTGCTCCGATATTTTTTAAATTCCAATATGAAGATTGCCCCACACCTAAAATTGGATGAGCTCCTATTGACTCAAAACCGATTGCCCAAATATTAGTACGCCCTGTAATTGTTGGATCTTTACCTAGACCATACATAAAAGACTCATATACAGAATAATCAAATAAGAGCACTATAAAAAAAACAAGAAAAATAAACGCTAAAAAACAAAAAAAATTAATATTGGATTTAACTGCATTCAATAATCCTGCACGAGAATACATAAAGAGCGTAATCGATAAAATAATAACTAAAGCTAAAGAAAGACTACTCCCTAAAGAGCGTGCTTGAAAAAAGGTAATCAACGATAAAAAAACACAAGTCCCTGCGAGTATGCGGGCGATCATTGATGCTCTAAACATGAATACACCAAGCCCAGATAAAGCGGCAAAACCCGCTACCAAGGCCATGTTATTTTTACTACCAAAATAGCCTACTTTTACAACCTCACCTGTAAACGCGATCTCTACAGTTTGAGATGAAAAAACATTAAAAACCATTACTAATAGCATTGCAGTACTAATGGCCTTAAAGAGCACATCAATATTTACACAGTAAATAATGACAAGAAATATACCCACGGTAAGTAAGTACTGGATAGCTGTTCGCAAAGCGGCTAGAGGATACTCTGCCCAAAAAACCGATAATACACCTACTAAACCAAACATAAAAATAAACCAGTTATTTTTATAAGCAGCCAATGCATATTTGAAATTTAAAACCACATAAAACCCACCTACAATAAGAAACATCAAGGTAGAAAAAAAACCGAATAGACCAGCCCCAGTCAAAAAAACAAAGAGGGTAAAGACAAAAATATAGTCAACTTTATCAGTCTGTTTTTTTTGCCTTAACGTTGCTTTATCTATCATATCAGCACCTTAATTATTAGGAACAATTGAATTCAATCGTTCAATCAGTGACTGAATAATAAAGGCTGAACCATACTGAGAAAAATGCCCATAATCCGAATGCATAAGCCGGCCATTATTTTTATATAAGCATTTACCTTCAATACAAAGCTGATTCAGTGGATCAATAAAACGTTTTTCAGGAATATAGGAACTTAGCTCATCATTGATTATTCGATCAAAAGCTATAGGCCAACGCCCTTCGGCCTCACCACGATGTTTAAAATAGCTCAATGCATTAACATCAATAACATATTGGGGGGATTGCCCAATAACTAGGTAAGAAACATTAAGCTCATCCAATACTTTGATCGTACTTAATATTCCAGATAATCCTCTGCTTTTATAGTCAGTCCATTTCGCAGAAATAATCACAAAATTGATATCGAGCTTTTTAATAACCTCAATAGCATTCTTATTGAATTCATCACATTGGGGTAAAGCCATAGAAGTGAAAGAGAGTATGGGCGGACAACCCGCAGATGTGTACTGATACAGATCGAACATCAATGCATCTTTATGCTCAATAAAGCCTGGAACGTAATGATTGGCAAATGAGTCTCCCCAAAGTAAAACTTTGTTCTTATTATCTCCACTTTCCTCTGCCACTTTACAGTTATCAGCATTCCATTTTGTATAGTTTTTAGCATTAAGGAAAAAGCAGTTACCTACACGGGATGACTTCTCAGTAAATTTTGTTTCGACAGTATAATCTAGAAACCTTTGTTCAAACCCTTTGCTATAAACCCCAAAGAGACCAATAGCCCCAACAAAGACAAAGCAAAGAACACCTCCACTAATCACCCCTGTACGTGTGATCTTTTTACTATAACGAAATGGTTTTTCGATAAACTGCCAAGAGAAAAGCGATAATATGAATGTAGATACTAAAATAATTGCTATATCAGTCGTCGTCAGAACATCAAGCCGATAGTATTTAAAAAACACAATCAATGGCCAATGCATCAAGTACAGCGAAAAGGATATTAAACCAATAAACACCAACGGTTTGGCACCGAGAAGATGATTAACCCCTCTTGTAATCCCTAAATTATGCTGACTGCCTACCCAGATAATTAGCGCAGCTCCTACACAAGGCGCTAATGCACCATAAGCCGGAAATGCTAAATTATGGTTATAAAATAGGATAGGCACAACAATTAGCATCGCACCTATTATGCCAAGCAACTTAAGCACAAAGGATTTTAAAAACTGTTTTTGAGGTATAAAAGCCACAAATGCACCTAGCAAAAGCTCCCAAGCTCTTGTTGGCAGTAGATAAAAATTTGCTGTAGGCGCTTTTGTTAAGGATATACAACTCAGCACAAAACTCAGCGTGATAAGAACAGCTAGAACAGGCAAGAATTTACTGCTAAAAAAACGATACATAATCAACAGAAATACAGGCATAAAAATATAATACTGTTCTTCTACTGATAATGACCATGTATGCAGAAGAGGCTTCATATCCGAAGCGGCATTAAAGTAATTTATTGATTGCCAGAAGTAGATATTAGAGGCAAAAGCTGAGGCTGAAGCTAAACTTTTTGAGTAATCAACAAAAGAGTCTGGCAGCAATATAAAATAAGCACCGACCCACGTTAGTAACAACATAAAGGCTAACGCAGGAAAAATCCTTTTAATCCTTCTGTTATAAAACTCTAAAATCGAAAACTGACCCTTTTCCAGCATACTCATGACGCTTAGAGTTATAACGTAGCCAGATATAACAAAAAAGACATCTACACCAAGATAGCCTCCGGCGACAAAGCCGAAACCTAAGTGATAAAAGATAACTGCAAGTACAGAGACTGCCCTTAGCCCGTCTATATCAGGGCGATATGATATTCCGTTACTCATATAAACCCTAATCTTTATCTAAAATCTGACTCAGAAGCCCAATCAGCAAGTGCTTTTTTTAAGTCATATTTATATTGGTATCTATTCTCTTCAAGCCATGCGGGCTTGATATTCGTAGATTGTACTAATTTCAACACACGCTGAGGATCAATACCTATATTTAAGAAGTTAAAAATGCGACATAGTTTTGCTATAGACATTAAGCACCATCTTGGCACCATAAACACTTTAGCTTGTGGAAAGTGATCCTCAATAAAAACATTCACTATATTTTCAATTGTGTATTTTTCTGAAAAACAACCATTAAATAATACATAATGGCTATCATGATTACGGGCAAACTCTATCGCATTAAGCAGCTCTTTTACGTAAATAGCTCCTTTAATAGTGTCCTTACGGCCTGGATATACAAAAAAGCCTTTCCGCAACATCGTTGCTAACCGAGTAAAGTTACCCCCTTCCCCTGGACCAAATACAACAGCAGGCCTGACAATTGTTAGCTTACGTTGGGGGTTTTCTTGATACCATTGACGATGAACCTCTTCAGCTTGCAGCTTAGAATAACCATAAGCGGAAGTTGGCGCAGGAACTGTCCCTTCTGACTTTTCATCTTCGCCAGGGCCATAAGGCGAGATCGAACTTGTGAAAACGATCTCCTGACAATTAAGGCGTCTAGCTAAATTCGTGACTTCAAGTGCACCAAATACATTAGTATCAAAATATTCAATATCTTCATGGCCCGGAGTTGTATGAATAGCCGCAAAGTTATATATAACATCATAACTGGCAGTCACATTAAGCTCTTTAAGGTTCCGAACATCACCTATTCGATACTCAACATTTTCCAACCTTTCTCTAGGTTCCTTAAGATCTATAGACAAAACATTAATGTTATGTCGGACCAATTCCCTAATTAGATGGGTACCTATAAAACCAGATCCACCAAAGACAATAACGCTATTAATATTTTTCATTTTAATAAATTTCTTTAGAAAATAGAGAGATAGGAGTTTTAATCAATATTTTTACATCTAAAAATAGTGACCAGTTATTAATGTACGACAAATCATACTCAACACGTTTTTCCATTTTATCGATAGTTTCTGTCTCACCTCGGTACCCATTAATCTGAGCGAGCCCAGTCATACCAGGCTTAATTCGATGCCGTGCAAGGTAAGCGTTAATTTTGTCTGAGTAGTAATTATTATGAGCTACGGCATGTGGCCTTGGCCCGACAAGCGACATACTGCCCTGTAATACATTTATAAGCTGTGGAAGCTCATCTATAGAAGTACGACGAATTAGACGGCCAATATCGGTGATACGGGGGTCTTCTTTGGTGGCTTGCTGAACTTCGCCATGAGCCTCATCATGCAGTTTCATACTACGAAACTTCCAAACCTTTATGACTTTCCCATCCCAACCATGACGATCCTGTTTGAAAAACACAGGCCCTGGGGAAGAACGCTTAACTTTGTAAGCAACCCATAGCATTAGTGGAGCCAGCATGCACAGCGCAACAGCTGCAATTGTACGGTCCATGACATCTTTCAGAACCATTGATGCTTTTGACGATGTTAGAGGACTTTCATTCAGAGAGATCAACGGCACACCGGCTACTTCTCTAACAGAATGATTTAAAAGATTAAGTGCAAAAATATCGGGAGCCCAAATAACATCGACATTCTCATCGAGTAGATCGATATTTACGCCTTCGATTTGCTCCGAAGCTCTCATCGGCAGGGCTATATAAATCCGACGAATATCATGTTTTTTGATCAGCTCTCTTATACTTTCCAAGCCACCGAGTACATCCACATTAGCAACTGACACGGTGTCATCATTGTCTAAGCTTCTAACGCACCCTATAACTTTATCAGGCAACCAGCGATTTTTATTAAGGCTACTTACTAGATGCTGGGCAACCGAACCTGTACCAACAATAATTACAGGGAGGTGATGCCCAAAGCTTTCTTTATACTTTTTTGATAAATAGCTAACGATGCAGAAGGAGATATTTTGAAATATTAAAACGGACACAGCCCATATTAAAAGAATCTCACGAGAAAAAATCTCAGAGGTTTTTGTAACAAAACCAATTAATAATAATAGAAGCATTAATATGCCCCATGCTCCAGATAACCGAATACAGCCTCGCAGACAACTTGATGACTGACGGTATACGCCTCTAGAGCTATAAATAAACCATAAACTAAATGCGGCTATTACCGTTAAGACTCGATATGCAGGTGGGAAACTTTCTAATTTAATCCAGGTAAGCAGAAATAAAAGCGTAGCTGCAACAAATACATCTGCAGCCAACTGAAATAACGAAGTAAGTGACTCGTGATTTTTTAACAACCGCTTTTGCCGACGAATAGCGGTCTGTGTACCCGTATCTAAATTACTAACGGTCATCTAAAATTCCTTATCATCTACCATTCCCCACACCCACAGCAATTTACTATTCTATGTATTCCCTATCCATTCAGCAACGCAATTTTGCTGCAATGCAAAATAAAATGATATTTTAGTCTTAGATTATGATATTTTTTTGAATTATTCGTTTTAATTAACTGTTTTTCAAATATATTTGAAGCTCGGCCCCCTGGAAAAAGACGCATATTTAGTGCGTGTAATAGATCGCATTCATAGTTTGTCTATATGAAAGCCCAGTGATATAATCAGACTATATTCGTCAAACAAACACGGAGTGTTATGATGCGCCGCACACTATTAGCATTAACATGCGCTGGGATGTTCGCTTTTACCAACGCGCATGCAAATATATCTGAGGATTTATCTTCAAATTTATCTACAGTAGATGTCTTATCGAACGCTCTGAGCCACTGCATTACTCCAGACGCTGGCAACTGCACAGTAATAGATATAGAAGCACTGATGTTTGATGTCGCTGCGATCGATGTAGAGCTATTAGATAGCTTTGTCACGGCTGGGATAGAAAGCGGCTTAGATGCTATAACAGTTGTCGAAGCTGCTATTAAAGCCGGTGCCAATCCTGAAGCTGTTACTCAGGCTGCCATTTTAGCGGGCGCAGATCCTACAGATGTTGCAGCTGCAACAGCTGCTGGCGGACCAACAGCTACAGGCCCGAACGCTATTCCAGGCCAAACAGGTACAACTGTATCACCTCCCCCATTTGGAAATAATGCGGGTAGTGGCGGCGGCGGAAACCCAAGCCCAACCTAAGTATTCATTCGACAAAGAAGCGCCTTCTGGGCGCTTTTTTATTGAGAATTACAAAAAACTTAGCATTTTTTACTGCAATACCTATTGGGTAAACGCGCCTCTTATTCTCAGAAATTTATATGTTGGCTTTTGATTTATGGATAGATCATCTGATCGCACGTTGTTTTATTTCTTTTTAGGTATTTTAATCTGGGCACCTTTACCTTTAGCCAGTAACCGACTGTGGTCCCTATCCCTGTTGTGCGGCTTAGTGCTGTTATTGTCTATTTCCACCCTTTATCAGCAGTTAAAGGGCTACTCAATCCCATCGACACCGTTAAAAAAATCACTCCCTATTATTGGCCTCCTTTCTATGGGAGTTATGTGGATAAGTTTGCAAGCAGTTCCTGCACTTAATCTCTCTATATCACCCACAGACAGCTTGCATGATGCTGTTTGGGGTTGGTGCCTAGTGGCGATGTTTTGTTTGACCTTACAGTTTGTTCGAAGCCGTTCTAGGATTTTGCTCACCGGCTATATATTAGTGGGATCAGCACTCTTTCAAGCCGTTTATGGCAGTTTAATGACCTTTACTGGCTTTGAATTTTCGTTTCTTATTCCTAAAGAGAGTTATCAAGGGGTTTCCACGGGTACTTTTATTAACCGTAATAGCCAAGCCGGTTACTTAGTCATGTGCGTATCTCTGGGCATCGGCTTGATGATATCTACATTAAAAGATGAAGGATCATATAACTGGCGAGAACGTAGCCGTCGCTGGCTCACCGCATTATTAAGTAAAAAAATAATTTTAAGGGTCGCTTTATTAATAATTGTTTCTGGGTTAGTAATGACTCACTCCCGAATGGGGAACACATCATTTTTTGCTAGTTTAATGATTATGGGAGTACTAGGTTTAATTCTGCGCCGCAAAGCTACTCGAAGCATGGTGATTTTACTAAGCAGCTTACTTATTTTAGACATTTTTGTTGTAGGCACTTTCTTTGGTGTACAAGAAGTTGCCGATAGACTTCAAAATACAAGTATAGAAAAAGAGTCACGCGATGAAGTCGCTAAAGCCACGATTGATCTCATGCAACCCCAACTATTAACAGGCACAGGAGCTGGAACATTCTATACAGCTTTTCCCGAACATAGAACCGAAGACGTTGGACGGGGATTTTATGTAAATACACATAATGATTACCTTGAGTTTAGCTCCGAGTTTGGTTTATTAGGTACGCTTCCCTTAGGTTTGGTACTATTAATTAGCTTAGGTGCTGGGCTCTATGCGCAATATAAACGACGGGACAAGCTGCTCAGAGGTATTGCTTTTGGCTCATCTATGTCGATTATTGCTATGCTGATTCACGCTACCGTTGATTTCAATCTCCAGATGCCTGCCAACGCTTTAACCTTTATGGTGATATTAGCTTTTACATGGATATCCGTATTTAAAAAGAACAAACGAAAAATGTAGGAGGCCAGCCTTTGGCCGAAAGGGTTTGTGGTTTGAATTGGGTTTGGTGCGTATTTCATTCGCCCGGGGCACCCGTTCCGGGCATAAAGGCCGGGCTCCTACAGGTGAGCTCCTACACAGGACGTGCATGTAGGAGGCCAACCTTTGGCCGAAAGGGGTTGTGGTTTATTTGGACTTTTCAGGACGATGTATTATGGATACAGAACCAAAAAAGAAAGATTGGTTTGAAAATGGCTTAATGCAACGCCTCCCTAGCGAAATGCAAAATAGCTTCACCGATGAACAGATTGCTGCTCTGAAAGTTGCTTTTGGTGCGCGCAAATGGGGAAAACATCCAATAGATCTACGCGGCACCGTCAATCTTTGGTCATGGCGCTATTATTTTGTGTTTTTAATGGGCCGTAACCAACGTTCGCTCAGCCGTAGTGAAAGGCGAGTTTCTTTAATTATAAAAACCTTTTTTATATTTTTATTCTTAATTTTTTCAACCATATTAGGCTTACTGGTGCTTTATTTAGTAAAGTCCGCGGCAGGAATAGATCTTATTCCAGGTTTTTCATTCGGCGTATGGAGTTGGTTTAAAGACACCTTTTTGTAAAATACAGAAGACCAGCACCTGTTAGGAAAGTACTGGCCAGGGCGTTATTTTTCGCTCTGATGTTCTATAAGGCACAAAAGTTTAATCTCCACAAAAATCGAAAAAATCTTACTTCGCAAGAACACTCCGCCCTCGACCAATACCGTAATAGGCTAGTCCATAACGTTCCACTTGCTGCGGGTCGTAAAGGTTTCGTCCATCAAAAATAACTGGCTGACGCAAAGTTTCTTTAATTAACTCAAAATCTGGAGCCCAAAAAGCTTTCCATTCAGTACAAATAACAAGAACATCTGCGCCTTGTAGTGCACTTTCTTTAGTTCCCACTAATTCTAGATCTTCTCTGCATCCATAAATTCGCTGAGCTTCCTCCATCGCTTCAGGATCATACGCACGAACTTTTGCCCCTTTATCCCACAGCGATTTCATAAGAACGCGGCTTGTAGCTTCCCGCATATCATCGGTCTTAGGCTTAAAAGACAACCCCCAAAGCGCTATTGTTTTACCTGACAAATCGCCCGCAAAATAACGATCAATTCGATCAAACAAGACCTCTTTCTGACGATAGTTTACCGCTTCGACTGATTTTAGAAGCTGAGCATCGTAATTAATACTATCAGCAGTATGCACTAACGCCTGTACATCTTTCGGGAAACATGAACCTCCATATCCACACCCAGCATAGATAAAATGATAGCCAATTCGCTCATCCGATCCAATTCCTCGACGCACATTTTCTATATCAGCACCAAGGTATTCAGCAAGGCGGGATATCTCGTTCATGAAACTAATTTTGGTTGCTAGCATACAATTAGCCGCATATTTGGTTAACTCTGCGCTGCGAACATCCATAAAAAGTATGCGGTCATGGTTACGGTTACAGGGAGCGTATAGCTCTCTCATCTCAGTTTTTACATGCTCACTTGCAGTACCAATAATTATACGATCAGGACGCATGCAATCATTAACCGCAGCTCCTTCTTTCAGAAATTCTGGATTTGATACAACATGATGCTCTATCACCTCTCCACGTGCAGCCAAGACCTCGGCTACTTGAGCAGATACCTTATCTGCCGTTCCAACAGGCACAGTGGACTTATCAACAATAATTTTTTTCGAAGTCATATGTGCTGCTATAGTTTCGGCAACCGATAAAACATATTGGAGATCCGCGGCTCCATCTTCATCTGGCGGAGTTCCTACAGCAATAAATTGAATCTCAGCATGATTAATCCCTTCCACCGCATCTGTTGTAAAGCACAAACGACCTTCAGCATAATTCCTTTCGACAATGGCTGTTAAACCCGGCTCGTAAATTGGAATGATTCCATTTTTTAGATTATCTATTTTATGTTGATCAACATCGACACATACCACATCATGACCAAAATCAGCCAAAACCGCAGCCTGAACCAAACCAACATAACCTACCCCAAAAACCGTAACCTTCATCTATCACTCTTCCATCTTCATCAATTACCCCATATGTATACCTAGAATGAGTGAAATAATTATTTCAAAATCATTGCGCTTATATGACAGCGATAAGCGCTCCTATGGAGATAAACCTCTGATTGAAGCGTCTGGTGTTTTATGGGGCAGGAAGCGTAATGCATTCGCTCGGGGCCCAGGTAGGAGGCCAACCTTTATGCCCGGAACGGGTGTCTGGCCGAACAAGTTGTGGTTTGAATTGAGTTTCGCGCGTAGTTCTTCGCTCACAGGGTGAGCTCCTACACGGGATTTGTGGTTTTGGCTGGGTATGGCGAGTAATTCATTGGCCCAAAGGCCATGTAGGAGGCCAGCCTCTGGCCGAAGGGGTTTGGGATTTGATTTGGTTCCCCGCGTAATTCTTCGCTCACAGGGTGAGCTCCTACACGGGATTTGTGGTTTTGGTTGGGTATGGCGAGTAATTCTTCGCTTTGGCACCCATTCCCGGCGCGCCTACAAGTAGATGCAATCCCACCATGGATATTCTCTTATGGTCTTTACGATACCGGCCCTCGCGGGATTGAGAATGATATATCTAGCGATATTTTTTATATCTTCTTCCTTTCGCAGCGCATGATCATAAAAGCCTTTTTGCCAAATTGTACCCGCTTTATGGGTTATAAAAACTTTTAAAAGGCGCACGGTGTCAGATAAATTTTTCCGGTCGTTTAATTGCATTAGCCAATGGATATGGTCTGGCATGATAACAAAGGCGATGGTGGTTGCCTCTGGTGTTAAACGTTTAATGGAGTGTACCGCGTGTTTTGCAAGATAGGGGTCAGAGAAAACTGGACGCCGAT
Organism: Neptuniibacter marinus; assembly: GCF_001597725.1. Lineage (GTDB taxonomy): Bacteria > Pseudomonadota > Gammaproteobacteria > Pseudomonadales > Balneatricaceae > Neptuniibacter > Neptuniibacter marinus. Next base: position 434 of record NZ_LUTR01000030.1, on the reverse strand, counting down.
TAGCGCAAGTTAATGTGAGGTGGTAAATCTGATTTGGTTGCGAATAGCGCCCGACCCGCAATGATTGAGCATTGGCTTTTTGCATGTCCACATCCTTGTGACGTTATGCGTTGTTTGTAATTGTGAAGACAAGGTAAACCCTTATTTTTTGGAGCATAGAATATTTTAAGGGTGAAGCGTAATTCTTCGTTCTGGTGAGCGCCTACAAGATGTGGTTGTGGCACGATGCTTCGCGCTAGCACCCGTTCCGGGCATAAAGGTGAGCGCCTACAAGTGCATCTGTAGGAGGCCAGCCCCTGGCCGAAGGGTTGTAGTTTCTAGCGTAACTCTTCGCTCTGGCACCCGTTCCGGGCATAAAGGGTGAGCTCCTTGTATGTTTAACCTCAACGATTATTTATCATTGGTAATCGTTTCTGGGGAAGCCGCCCGCTCCT